>JBNMLP010000004.1:0-152991 GCA_050874905.1 Lachnospiraceae bacterium | reverse complement strand
GATCGATACGAGTGATCTGAAAAAGGGAAGACATTTGTGTTACAGCGTATGTGGTGATATTGATTACATGACAGAGCCTCCAACGAGAGCATTTGTTTTAGAGGTGAGGTAATTTTATGGAAATTGAATTAAAAAATATTTCGTTTGGATACCAGAAAAATAAGAAGGTCATCCATGATCTTTCGCTGAAATTAAATGACGGGTTATATCTGCTGGTAGGCCCAAATGGAGCCGGAAAGTCCACGTTGATCAATCTGTTAATGGGACTTCTGAAAATACAAGAGGGGACGCTGTTATATGATGGAAAGAACATGGAGGAGGATTGGGACAACTATCTGATTAAGGTGGGGTACTCTCCGCAATATCCTAAATTTTATCTTAATTACAAGGTAAGTGATTTTATGGAATATATGTGCAGGATCAGAGGGTGCTTTGATGGTAAAAGTGAAGAGAATATTGCTTCCATTTTAAAATATGTAAATTTATATGATAAGAGATTTCAAAAAATAAAAACATTGTCCGGTGGTATGAAGCAGCGATTGGGAATTGCACAGGCATTGCTGGGGGATACAAAATTTATTGTTCTGGATGAGCCGACAGCAGGCTTGGATCCATTGGAAAGAAAGCGTTTTCGTTGTCTGGTAAAGGACATTGCAAAGAAAAGAATGGTGCTGGTTGCAACGCATCTTATATATGATGTAGAGGATGACTGCAACATTTTGATGATGAAAGAGGGAAGCATTTTACACAATAGGAAACTTGATGATCTGTTAAAGGAATATCAGGTGGACACATTGGAGAATGTATATGAATTGTGCTATGGGGAGCAGAAAGAATGAGAGAATTGTGGTTAGAAGGTAAGAAGTATCTGTTTACTTTTAAAATGGCACTTTTGATCCTGGTTCTGTTTTTTTTGAATATCATGAAGTTATTCTATTTTAATTATTATGATGGTATGATGACTGATCGAAAGACAATAAGAAGTGACAAGTATCTGGAACAGTACAGAGTGCAATATGAAGGAAAAATGACAGAAACCAAAGCCAAAAAATTGATCACGCAGGCAGATTCTTATGAGAAATTTTTGATATCCGGAGGCGGAAAGGAAAACAAGCAGGAACATGCCGCGTATCTTTTAAGGGATAGTGTACAGAGACAATATAATTATCATCTTACTATGGGGCAGCTGCTTAAGAAAATAAAACATGTCCGTAAGGTTTATGAAAGAAAACACAATACTTATGAAGTGAAAAAGTGTAACCGGATGATAACATGTTATGAAAACCGCTATTTGCAAAATTATTATGATTGTCAGGATTTTAAACGGTTGCTGGAATATAACTTTTCCACCTGTCTGCTTTTGATCGCAGGATTATTTGTATCGTTTACATTTTATTATCAGGAAAAAATGGGCGGTACCTATCCTATGATCAAGGTGAGTGGAAAAAATCAAAAACGGATCATGCGTAATAAAATGCTGTGCAGTATCCTGTTTTTGCTGTTTATAGCAATTCTTCTGTATGCCTCGGATGTGGCGGTGTATGCAAAATTTCTGCATCTTCGCGGATGGCTTCAGCCGGTCTATGCGATAGAAGGATATGAGTATAACGTATCAGAACACAGTATTCTGTTTTATTATATGATGCAGC
Organism: Lachnospiraceae bacterium; assembly: GCA_050874905.1. GTDB lineage: Bacteria > Bacillota > Clostridia > Lachnospirales > Lachnospiraceae > NC2004. Next base: position 151,342 of record JBNMLP010000004.1, on the reverse strand, counting down.
GTTTGTTATGTGTGCTGTTATGTGTTGTTACCACATGGATTGCAGCAATTGCTGCGGATGCCATTTGGTACGGGAAATATACAGTAGTTCTGACTGTTGTATTATTTGCCGCAGCGATCTATTTTGGTGATTTTATTTACGTTCCTGACCGGTATTTTGCAAATTATGAATGGATACGTATACAGAATGTTCCGGTTCATTCTTATGAAATTTATCTGTTCCTCATTTTTATATGTAGTGTGATAACAGGGATGAGGATGTTAAAAAGGGGAAATAAATGTTAAAAGTAGAATGGAAGCACTTAAATAAACAAATCAATATCTGGCTGGTCATGGCCGTGTATTTACTTGGTGCAGCAATTTCACTAAAAATGGGTGGCACCTATATAGACAGCCATCTCATAACCAGAGCAGAGTATTATACTTCATTTTTTGAAGCATTTGAAGGTAAATGGAATTTGGAACGCCAACAAGCATATGAGCATACGAAAAAAGATGTTGTGACGGAGCAGTATGTAAATTATGTGGCGGACAATCCCAAAGACCGGTATTTGATCCCGCAGACCGGATGGGAGGCATGGATCGGTGGAGAACATTTTGATCCTGTTACGATTTTGCTTCTTATTGTGCTGAGCTGTTATATTGTGACGAATGATCATGAGGCAGGAGTTGCAGTCTGGAAACTAAATACACAACAAAAAAAACAGGCATACAAAAGGATATGGTGTGTAGAATTACTGGGAATCAGTGTTGGGATAATGTCCCTCAATTTTGTTTTACAATGGTTGTACTATCAATACACATATGGATTATCTGATTACGATGCACCCGTGCAGAGCCTGTGGTCATTTGAACATAGCACATTACCTTTCTCTTTGTTTCAGACAGCAGTTTTGATCCAGATAATGAAGTTTTTTGGGTTCCTTTTTGTATTGATCTTAAGTCAGATGATCGCAGCTATCATAAAGCGATTCTGGATCTCGTGTGCTGTGAATATTTTTCTGATAGCAGCACCTTATCTGTTGTTTAACCGGGAGACGCTTCGTTATATCATTCAGCCTATGGGAATGTTGTTATCTGGTGGTTATCTTAAAGGAAATACGCCTCAGGTGCTTTATGACGGAGTACAGGTTGGATGGCCGGCATGTAGTCTGTCAAACCGGCAGATTATTGTCCTTGCAGGTATATTTTTCGTAGTAACCGCAGTGTGTTATGTGTGTTACCTTGTACCGGTAAAGACAATGCTAAAGTACAAAATGCAAATAGGAATGGTTGCACTTTGTCTTCTTGCAACCGGTCTGCTGGCAGGAATTTTCATATACCGCTATCCGAAATCAGAGGAAAAAGGAACAAACACATACTATTCTTTGCAGCCGCAGTATAGAGAATCTGATTTTTATGTGCAGGACGGCAACCAAATTATGCAATATTCAAAGGATGAAAAGAAAGAAGCAGGGGAAGATCTGGTGTATGATGTGTTTTGTGAGGAAATAGATGGATTCCATGTATGCGACAGATCCCTTTATTATTATCAGCAAGACAACAATTCCGGGAAATTACGTGTATACCGCATGGATCGGAAGGATGGTTCCTATTATAAGGTTTATGAAGAAACAAGAGGCATAAAAAACTATAATCTGACAACCAGATATTTAGGGTTGGTCAATGAGCAGAATTATCATAATGAATCGGTAGAGGATGATGCAAAGGATTTGATCTCCAATCTCTGGGTATCAGACGGATACATTTACATAACAGATAAAAATAGTATAGAGCGAATCTGTTTGTCTACAAAGAAAAAGGAGATCGTGGAAGAACAAACGGAGATTTCTGACAGCGTCGCTTATGACGGGACATGGATTTATTATGTGGATGAAGAGAGTGCGGTAAGAGCGATCAATCCGGATACAGGACAAGTAAAAAAATACGATGTGACTGCACAGGGAAAGCTGTGTGTGGCAGGAGAGAAAATTTATTATGTTGGTAAGGATGCATTGCTATATGAGCTTTCAGATAAAAAAACATCTGCACTCAATCAGAGAAAGGTTGCAGAAACGAGCCGGATCAATGCAATGGAGCAATGCCTGGTCTATGTATCTGACAAGGGAGAACTCGTCCAATATCATATCCGGACAGGTCAGACGGAGCAGATTGATAGTAAAAGTGGTTTGCTGGATGTTATCGCATATCCGGGTCATAGATTATACTGCTATACCAATGAGGATGAGGAATACAAGTGGAGCTTAATATACGTTCTTCCATTGAATTACAATTCAATCCACCAATTAAAAAAGGCTTTCTGTATAAAGAAACGCTCAGGGAAGAGTTGGTAAATTTCTAAATGTAGAAAGCCGGTAAACATACCATTAGTATTATAGCATTTTATGTAAGGAAAATCAACGAAAATATACTAAAAAAATGAAATACAGAAAGAAGCGGTTGATATTTATGAAAAAGAAGATAATTACCTGTACTCTGTTTATGACAATTGTATGTATTGCCGGTCTTTTTTCTATCCATTGCTTGGAGAAACAAAAAAATAAAGATCTGAGAATTGTTTCGGTACAGCATAAAGAAAAAAAGGCAGAAAAACAGAAAGAGGAAAAATCGGATCAAGCAGTAATGGTTGGTCAATATCTACAATTGGAAGTGTTGTCTTATGAGTGGGTAGAGTATACAGAACTTGCGAAACAGAAGAAATATCCTGCAAAGTATTTTATAGAAGAAAAGTATCCGACGATTGATCCAGACATACCTGGTAAGTATCTGTTTTTTAAATGTAACATAACAAACGCATGTGATAACGCTGTCTACACCTATCCGGACATATGTATTTATACACAAGATAAAGATAATAATTTGCAGTTTTCAGAGACCGTAGTTTATTTTGATAAGGTAGAAGATCTGGAAGGGGAGGAACGTATGCATAGTTTTAACTGGTATCATTTTCAAGCAGGTGAGGTGTTGGAGTGTGTGCTGGGGTATCGGGTGCGTGATTTTGAGAATTGTGACAAAAATCCCCAATATTATATCGGTAGTCAGCCGGAGGGATTGGAAGAGTATACCCCTGAGGCCTTAAAGGATTACATTATACCTTTGAATTAGGAGGAGGTAATGGTGAAAAAAATAGTTTTTGTTCTTCTTATGGTAGTAGTTTTTCTGTGGAGCATTCGTATTATAAAGATTAACCAAAATTCACACAGTGCAATTCCCTGTTATGCTATGAATGAAGAAATTAACCTCAATAGAATTTCGGTGAAAGCGGTAGCGGCAGAATATACTTCAGGAAAAGAGTATGTGAAAAAATATGACGTAGAGAAAGACGAACTTTATGAGGAGATAGAAAAAGGAAAAGTTGTGTCTGTTTGTATTGAGGTCAAGAATCAGTCTGATTCCTCCATAGAGTGGGATGAGATTGGTGATCTGACGGTATATGGCTTTTTAACAAGAACATGGTCAAGTCAGAATATGGTGCAGTTAGTAAAGAAACGCAATCATTTTAGTGAGAAAAAATTACTGCCGGGGAAGACGCAGGAGATCTGGTTTGCTACGGTTGTATCTTCGGTCAGCTTTAAAAAAACGACCTGGAAGAAATTGAGCGTAAGTGATTTTTATTATGCTCTCCCAACAGAGAACGAGAGTATTCGAATTCGATTGGAGTAAGATGAGATGTTAAAAAGAAGTATTATTTTTGAAATTAAACGAGCGGTACATGAGACCGGCTTTAAATTGAGTCTGTTTCTGGGAATGACGATTTCACTTCTTGATATTTATTTCTATTATCGGAATTTTTATGGGGAGAAAGACAGGATATTGATACAGGCGTGGTTAGGAACGGATTTTCAGTTTGCCTATAATCTGTTATTTTATGTGACGCTGCCAATCCTTGCCTGTTTGCCTTATGCGGGAAGCTATTATCAGGATATCACAAACGGATATGATAAGAATGTATTGCTCAGGATTCCTCGCAGTACATATCTTGTGGCAAAAATAGCAGCTGTTTACATGACGGCATTTTTAGCAGTTACGATACCATTAGCCGTTAATCTGTTTATATGTGCAGGATTGTACCGCAATGAGTGCCCTGATATACTGGCTTTTACGAGTGCCGGAGTTGGTGATTGTAATCTGTTTCCGATTATATTTAATGAAAATCCGGTGCGTTATTGTTTGTTATATATATTGATAAACGGACTATTTGCCGGAGCATTAGGTATTCTTTCCATGGTGGTAGCAAGGTGGGTGAGGAGTACCTTTACCGCAATCATGACACCGTTTGCATGTTATATTATTGCAGATGGGATTATGGTAGATAATACTGCGGGGGCGAGTAATGCATTGATGCAGATGTTGAATCCGTTGCAGAATTATGTCGTGACTTACAAAGCAATGATACTGACCTATATCCTTATGGTCGCAGGTTCTATCATAATGATCTGGATACAAGGTAGAAAGAGAGATGTTTTATGACAGAGATTGAAATTATAGATATGAGTAAAAATATAAAGTCCAACCATATACTGGAACACGTCAACATGAAACTGGCAGCTGGTAATATCTATGGATTCCGGGGAAAAAATGGTTGTGGAAAGACAATGCTGATGAGATGTATCTGCGGATTGATCATGCCCACCACGGGTAAGGTTATGATCAATGGGAAAGAGCTGCACAAAGATATTGCCATTCCTCAAAGTATTGGTGCGTTGATTGAAAATCCTTCATTTTTACCCCAGTATACAGGATATCATAATCTGAAAATGCTGGCTTCTCTGACAGGAAGAATAAAGGCGGAGGATATAAAGCTTGCTCTTAAACGGGTAGGTTTAGATCCGGAGGATAAGAGAGCCTATCGAAAATATTCTTTAGGCATGAAACAAAAATTGGGAATTGCCAATGCCATTATGGGGGAACCGGACATTATTATTTTAGACGAACCAATTAATGCTCTGGATGAAGAGAGTGTTAAAAAAGTAAAAGATGTATTGCAGGAACTGAAAGAAAAAGGAAAATTGATCATTATTGCGTGCCATGATAAAGAAGAACTGGAGTATTTGGCAAACATAATATATACCATAAAAAATGGTCGGGTGATGGGAACGGAGATGGAAAATGAAAACAATAAAGCTTTATAAAAGAGATCTGATCCTTGGATTATTTCGCAGGTTGTTTCTGTATCTGCTTCCGGTATTGATTGCTTTTTTGCAGGTAAGAAGCTGCTATGATATGGTGGATCCTATGTTTCAGGACGGTGTTATATCTTCTATGGGAACGGTAGCTGATTATTTCTTATATTGTACAAGGGGAATGGCAGTATATCAATTTAATCCGGAGGATATGTTTTCTGTCCCGATTTTCTGGTTTATGTTTCAGATCGGCATTTCCTATATCATAGCGTATTACGCAATGGATGATTATCAAAACAATGGCAGAAATTTATTTCTGGCAATAAGGAATCGCAAAAGCTGGTGGACGGCAAAGTGTTTATGGTGCCTTACAAGTGTCGTGGTATATTTTGTGATATATGCCAGCTCCCTGATGGTTTGGTCAATCGCATATGGGGCAAAATGGGATCACTTTCATATAACTGATTTTATAGAAACAGTGTTTGGAAATAATATCGGTTATTTCAGCACTCGGGATATGATCTTTTGTGCAGTGGTTGTGCCGTGTTTTATTACGATGGGAATTTGTCTGATGCAGATCATAGGAGGCTTTTTTACCACTCCTGTTTTTAGCTTTGCTATCGTATGTGGAGTGTATATTTTTTCAGCTTATTACACAAAGTGGTGGCTGCCGGGCAGTTATACAATGTGGTTAAGAAGTTCCTATTATACTGTGCAGGGAATAAGACCAATATCGGGGATCGTTTTTGGTTTGTTATTGATCTTTCTGGCATGGTACAGTGGAAGAACATATTTCAAAATAAAGGATGTAATGTAAAGATCAGGAATTATCCCGATGCTTCCGGTATTGGGCAGGGGTAACCTTTAAAATCGATTTAAATTTGGAAATATAGTTGCTTACCTGATTGTAGCCGCAGCGTGCTGCGATCTCCGAGATGGAGTGTTCGCCGGACAACAGCTCCACACTTTTTCTTATTCTGTATTCTGTTAAAAACTGATACGGAGTTGTCTGCAAATGCTCCCGGAAAATACGGCAGCATTCCCCTGTGCTGATATGTGAGCAGGCAGCAATATCCGTGAGTGAAATATCTTCTCCGAAATGCTCATAGATAAAGGAAAGCATGGATTGCAGCCGCTGCCGCCGGATCAGATCGGTAGAGGAGGCAGGGGTGATCTCCTCCGGTAAGTGGGAAAGCATGATATACCATAAGGAGAGGATCTTCAAAGAGATCAGATATTCCATATGCTTGTTTGTGGTGTCATTCCAAAGGGCATTGAGTTCCTTTAACAGATCTAAGACATCTTTTTGCCATGGTATCTGTGGACGAAACAGGAGCACCGGGCAGCTTCCGCCGGACGTATAGGGGAGCACCTGTTCCTTTTCCATCCGGCTGCCCGGGAAAAAGGATAAGAGCTTGTACGGGAAATTCAGACTGGTATAGTGTCCTCCTTTGGAAAGGTTTGTGACCGTATGGATGATCCCGCTGTTGATAAAGGCAGCCTCCCCTTCTTTGATCCGGTATTGTCTGGCGTTTGCCTGAAGGGTAAAGGCGCCATGAACGGCAAGGGTAAATTGCAGCTCGTCATGCCAGTGCAGATCTTCCAGTCCGCGCCCGGATGGGAAAATGCCGGTTTCATCGACATGATAGATCTCAACAGGAAAAAGAGCGTCTTTATATTGATTGATCTCATGATAAGTGTTTTTCTCCATGTTATTCTCCTTTGTCAAGAATTTGATATTTTTTGATAAGACTATTATACTGCTGGAATAAATAAATTGCTATAATTGCCTTTGAAAATAATATGGAGGTGATGAGAATGGAGCATGAATTTGATAGAATACCAATTCCCAAACTGGTATGGAAATTAGGGATTCCTGCGATGTGTGCGCAATTTTTTAATATTTTATACAGTATTGTGGATCGAGCCTTTGTGGGGCATATTGCAGGGGAAGGGGAGATCGCCCTTGCAAGTATCGGGCTTTGTGCGCCGGTTTTAACTGCAATCACAGCATTTTCTTCGTTGATCGGAATCGGCGGCGCATCTGCCATGAGTATTTTTATGGGAAAAAAAGAGCAAAAGAAAGCGCAGCTTGCGATGAACAATGCATTTGTCCTTCTTGTGGCAGTATCCCTGGTCATTACCGTTCTTTTGCTCCTCTTTTCCAAACCATTACTCTATACCCTTGGCTGCAGTGATGCGATGTATCCGTATGCGGCACGCTATTTTAAAACCTATGTCCTGGGAACGATCGCGGTGCTTTGTGGCACAGGAATGAATCAGTTTATTCTGGCATTAGGACATGCAAAGAGAGGAATGGCTGCAGTGATGATCGGTGCGATGATCAATACGGTTCTTGATCCGGTCTTTATTTTTGTATTTGATCTGGGGATACAGGGGGCAGCGGCTGCAACCGTAGTGGCTCAGTTTTTTGTACTGTTTTATGTATTGGGATATCTGCTTTCCGATAAGCCGGAGTGGAAGCTTTGCTGGGCGCGGTTAAGCAAAAGCATGGTGAAGCGGATCGTGACGATCGGCTCGCTGCCATTTCTGATCATGCTGTTTGACAATCTGCTTGTGATCTCGCTGAATTTTGTGCTGCGTAAATATGGGGGCAGTGTCATGGGCGACAGATATATTTCCTGTGCAGCAGTTGTACAGAGTTTTATGGTGCTGGTGTTTTATCCGGCACAGGGGATCACAAGCGGATGCGGAACCTTATACAGCTACCATTACGGGGCAGGACATAAGGAGAAGGTCATGCAGGTGTTTCGCTGTGTGTTTTATCTGTGTGCGGGCTATATGCTGCTGCTTTGCATTGCGGCACAGTGCATCCCGGATGTATTTGCCAGAATATTTGTGCAGGAGGACAGTCTGGTCGCATTGTCCGCAGCCTGCATCCAAAAGTACACATTAGGACTTCTCGGAGTGGCGGTACAGTATGCTATCGTGGACGGTCTGACTGCCATGGGACAGATCCGGTTTGCCCTGCCGATCTCCTTCTTCCGCAAGCTGCTCTATATCGTGTGTGTGTTCCTGCTTCCTGTGCTCGGTTCAATCGAAGGCGTTTTCTATTCGGAAACAATCTCGGATATTGTGGGAGCAACGGTTACGGTAATCGTATTCTTAAAATATATTGCTCCAAAGCTTCAAAAGAGTATGCTATAATGATTTCAGGAATAACACGTTTTTATTACACGGGAGGAGATTAAAATGGCAAAGATTGTGGAAGTGGTGCTGGTAGTTGTAGTATTGATCGTGATCTGGTACATTTGTGTATCCAACAGTATCAAGGTGGCTGCGCTGAAGATCGAGGAGAGCGAGGCAGGGATTGATGTTGCGCTGACCAAACGCTATGACGTACTGACGAAAATGCTTGATACGGTAAAAGGGTATCAGCAGTATGAGAAGACGGTGCTTGCGGAACTGGTCAAACTTCGCAGCGGCATGTCGATCGCAGAAAAAAACGAAGCGAATAAAAACATGGATCAGGTCGCAAAGGATATCCGGTTGTTTGTGGAGAATTATCCAGAGCTTCGGGCAGATGCTTCTTTTGTGAAGCTGCAGGAGGCGATCGTGGATGTGGAGGAGCATTTGCAGGCTGCCAGACGGTTATATAATGCAAATGTAAATGCATACAATGCAAAGATCGTAGTATTTCCAAACAGTATTGTAGCAGGTCAGATGGGATCTTCAAAGAAGGAGCTTTTTGTAGCAGAAGAAACGAAGCGGCAGGATGTGAAAATGGAATTTTAACCGGGGAGAAAAGAGATGGCACAAACTACAAAAAATACTAGAAGCGATCATGAGATCATTGCATCCATATCAAGCAGACAGCGGCTGTTAAAGCTGCTGCATCTGCTTCTCTTTTTGTGTGTGATCGGAGCATTTTTAGGAATCGTATCCGGGGCACTTATATGGGAGCGCGATTACCAGAAAGGGATCGGCAGATGTGTGGCAGGTGTTATAAGCATCGTCGGCAGTGTCCTGCTGGCAAAGGGGAATAAAAAACTCACTCATTCCTTAAAGGTGCAGATCGGGGAATATGTGGTACATGATATTCTGGCAGAGAAAGTAGCGATTACAGAGTATGCACCCGATCGGCACATCGGCAGATCATTTGTGGATTCCTGCTCCATCCTGCCAAATTACGACAGGATCAGTGGCTCGGATTACATTTCCGGCACATACCGGGAGGTTCCGTTTCGTTACTGTGATCTTTTGCTGGAGCGGAAAACGCAGGAGCGGGATGAGGATGGGCATCAAAGTACCTCTTATCATACCGTGTTTCAGGGACAGGTTTTGCGCATGGAATTTGGCAAGGAGCTGGATGGCTATGTGCGCATCCGGGAGAAAAAGGATAAGAGCCGGACGGCAGCCTTTTTCGGTGGTATTTTAAAAAATGTGAAAAATGCGTTATTTGCGGAACAGGATGGCGAAGAGATCGAGACAGAAAATGCAGAGTTCAACCGGCAGTTTAAGATCAAAGCATCGGATGGGGAGCTGGCATTTTACATTCTGACGCCGCAGTTTATGGAGAGTGTGCTGCGGCTGGATGCCCTTGCTGATGGCTTTACCAACATTGTTTTTCGTGGGAGTGGAGTGACGATCACATTGAACAACGACAGGGATTCCTTTGAACTGAAACGGACACTCCGAAGCAGAAAGGGACTGGAAAAACAGCGGCAGAAGTTCCGGCAGGAACGGGATATGATCTTGCAGATATTTGATGAAATACTGACGAAAGACAATCTGTTTGCCTGATGGAGGGGAAGATACAAAAAACCTCTTGACTTGGAGTTCACTTTAAGTGCTACAATAGGTAATCATAACAGACAGGAGGTTATTTTTATGTATCAGAATGAAATTACGTTGAATAATGGAGTAAAGATTCCACAGCTTGGTCTGGGAACATGGTTTATTGATGATGACAAGGCAGCGGATGCTGTGAAAGCAGCGGTTGCGGTTGGATATCGTCACATTGATACGGCACAGGCATATGGAAATGAGCGCGGGGTAGGAGAAGGTGTCAGAACCTGCGGTGTAAAAAGAGAGGATCTGTTTGTGGTATCCAAGGTAGCCGCAGAGCATAAGACCTATGAAGCAGCAAAGGCGGGCATTGATGAGACGCTTGCCAAAATGGGACTGGATTATCTGGATATGATGATCATTCATTCTCCGCAGCCATGGGCAGAGGTGAACCAGAGCGAGGATCGCTATGTGGAAGGAAACCGTGCGGCATGGAAAGCATTGGAGGACGCCTATAAAGAAGGCAAATTGAAGGCGATCGGTGTTTCCAATTTCCAGATCGGGGATTTGGAAAGCCTGATGGAAACTGCCGAGATCAAGCCAATGGTCAATCAGATCCTGCTTCATATCAGCAACACCCCGATGGAGCTTGTTACCTATTGCAAGGAGCATGACATTGCAGTGGAAGCGTATTCGCCGATCGCCCATGGCGAGATCCTGACTCAGCCGGATCTGGTGAAAATGGCAGAAAAATACGGCGTCACAGTGCCGCAGCTTTGCATCCGTTACACTTTGCAGCTTGGAACGATCTCCCTTCCGAAAACAGGAAACAAAGAGCATATGGAGAGCAATGCAGAAGTTGATTTTGAGATCAGTGCAGAGGATATGCGCACATTACAGAATTTCAAAAAGATTGAGAGCTATGGTGCCAGCAGTGGATTCCCGGTATATGGTGGAAAGCTGTAGGAACCGGTAGCTTATAATGCAGGAGAGAGCTGCCGTCAGTATCGGGCTGATGGCGGCTTTTTTGTTTTTCACAAAGCAGCAGAAGATATGTTATACTGGATGCTGGAAACAGTATAGATAGTATCGTTACGAAGGAGGAAGGAAATGAAGAAAATTACAATAAAGAATGGCTGGCAGATGCATCAGGTCGGACAGGACGAATGGATTCCTGCCACTGTTCCGGGCTCCGTATACGGAGATCTTCTGACAGCCGGAAAAATGGAAGATCCTTTCTGGAAGGATAATGAAGATGCGGCATTGAAACTGATGGAACACGATTATGAATATGTGACGCATTTTTCCTGCGAAAAAGAGCTGCTTGTTCTCAGTGAGGTGCTGCTTCGGTTTGATGGGTTAGATACGATTGCGGACATTACACTCAATGGTTCGCAGTTAGGACATGTGGAAAACATGCACCGCACCTGGATCTATCCGGTGAAGCATCTGTTAAAAGAGGAGGAAAATGAACTGCGGATTCATTTTCATTCTCCGACAAAATATATTGCCGATGCGTATGAGAAAGCACCAACCAAAGGAACCGAGGATGCGATGAACGGTTTTGTGCATCTTCGTAAGGCACACTGTATGTTTGGCTGGGACTGGGGCGCACATTTGCCGGATGCCGGGATCTTCCGTCCGGTCTATCTTCTGGGCATTGATACGGCATATCTTGATACGGTAGAGGTGTTACAGTACCATGAAGATGGCAGGGTGCGTATTCGCTGCAATCCGGTGATTGAAACAATGGAGCAGAGTGCGCACACGAAACAGGAGCTTCCGGTAACGATAATGCTGACCGATCCGGATGGCGAAGTGATCTTTCAGGGCAGTGCCGGGGAGGACATCCTCGTTTCCAATCCTGAGCTTTGGTGGCCGAATGGCTACGGTGCGCAGCCGCTTTATACGATAACAGCAGAGCTTAAGAAAGAAGATGGTACGGTCATTGACTGCTGGACAAGAAGGATCGGACTTCGCACGATCACGATGGATCGCACGAAAGATCAGTGGGGCGAGCGTTTTGCCACCTGCGTCAATGGTGTCAACATTTTTGCTATGGGAGCAGATTATATTCCGGAGGATCACCTGCTTGGACGTGTGACGAAAGAAACCACAAGAAAGCTGCTCGAAAAAGCGGTATTTGCCCATTTTAATTCCATCCGTGTCTGGGGCGGTGGTTACTATCCGGACGACTGGTTCTTTGATCTTTGCGATGAGCTGGGACTGGTCGTGTGGCAGGACTTTATGTTTGCTTGTGCGGTATACGATCTCACTCCGGAATTTGAAGAAAATATTACCGCAGAGTTTATCGATAATCTGAAACGCATCCGGCATCATGCCAGCTTAGGATTGCTCTGTGGCAACAACGAGATGGAGCAGTTTGTCAAAGAACGCACCTGGGTGAGCAAGGACAGTGAGGTGCGCGATTATATCATTATGTACGAGCGGATTCTTCCAAAGATTACGAAGCAGTATGCACCGCAGATCTTTTACTGGCCTGCCAGTCCATCATCCGGAGGCTCCTTTGACGATCCACGCGATGAGAACCGGGGCGATGTGCATTACTGGGATGTGTGGCATGGAAACAAGCCATTTTCCGAGTATCGTAAATTCTATTTCCGCTACTTGTCGGAGTTTGGTTTTCAGGCATTTCCATCGAAGAAAACGGTGGAGACATTTACAGATGACGAACGGGATATGAATATCTTTTCCTATATTATGGAGAAGCATCAGAGAAATGGTTCTGCCAATGGAAAGATCATGAATTACATGCAGCAGACCTACCGCTATCCGTCTGATTTTGAAACGGTGATCTATGCGTCACAGCTTTTGCAGGCAGATGCGATCCGTTATGGGGTGGAGCATTTTAGAAGAAACCGTAACAACAGCCGCTGCATGGGAGCGGTCTACTGGCAGCTCAACGACTGCTGGCCGGTGGTGTCATGGTCGAGTGTGGATTACTGCGGACGGTTAAAGGCATTGCATTATTATGCCAGACGCTTTTTTGCTCCGGTTATGATCTCCTGTGAGGAAGAGGGCATGATGAACAGTGGACAGGAGCTGGTACGGCTTCCATTTTCCTTTGCAAAATCTATCCGCTTAAATGTGGCAAATGAAACAACAAATGATGTCACAGTCACGGTAAAATGGCAGGTGAGAGATGCAAAGGCTGCCGTTTTGCGCGCGGAGGAAGAGGTGGTTACCGTTTCCGCACTCAGCAGTACATGGCTGGATCGGGTAGCACTTCCTGACATTGATATTTACCGGGAATATGTGAGCTATCAGGCGGTCATGGATGGTGTGGTTGTGTCAGAGGGAACTGTGATCTTTTCCTATCCAAAGTATTTCCGTTATGAGAAGCCTGCGCTTTTGGCAAAGGTGGAAGGAAAACGGATCACAGTAGCGGCAGACTGCTACGCAAAGAGTGTGGAGATTTTAAATGACAACGAAGACCTCATTTTATCGGATAATTATTTTGACTTAAATGGTGGAGAAAAAACGGTCGAGGTACTGAGTGGAACGGTCGATCATCTGCGTCTTAGAAGTGTATATGATATTTCGTGACCGGACAGGTTTGTTTAGGAAAAGTTTAACTTTTATCTGGGAAAACGTAAAAGAGTTGTGCTACGCTTTTGTCAGTGAAATGGATCGTGAGGTGTTAGGATGGAAAAAGGAACGGTAAAACGGCGGATATATTTGTCGAATATGTGGATGGTATTTGTTACACTGGCATTGTTTTTGGGGATCACTCTTTTGCTTGCCAAGGCTTATGGGGAATTTATCGAGCAGGATCTGAAGGATTCTGTGGGAGCAATCGTGGACAAGCAGGTGCTGGAACAACTGATCGCAGAATATACGATCCGCAAGCATATGTTTTTACTTCTCATTTTTCTGGATGGGATTTTATGTATTGCCGGACTGGTGCTGGTCAGCCAGCTTTTTACGAAAAATCTGGTCGGGCATATCATGGCTCCGCTTCAGGCACTGGCAAAAGGAGCAGAGCGGATTCAGGAAAATGTACTCACAGAGGATATCGTCTATCAGGGTGATCGGGAGTTTGAGCAGGTGTGTGAAACGTTTAATGCGATGCGTACATCACTGCTGGCGGAGCAGGAGAAAAATATGGCGTATGAAAAAGCACGAACGGATATGATCGCAGGCATTTCCCATGATTTAAGAACCCCGTTGACTGCGATCAAGGGGACGATCAAGGGCTTACTGGATGGGGTGGCAGCGACGCCGCTGCAGCAGGAAAAGTTTTTGTCTACTGCGTATAAACGGGCTGGAGAAATGGAAATCCTGCTGAATCAGTTGTTCTATCTTTCCAAGCTGGAGACGGGAAATATGCCGCTTACGCTGGAGGCGGTTCCGCTTGCAGCGTTGATCGAGCTCAATGTGAAGCGGCAGCAGGAACGCATCAAGGAAGAAACAGCGAAATTTACCTGTGAGGTGCAGCCGGATGACAAAGCGGCTCTTTTGGACAGGGAACAATTTAGCCGGATCTTTGATAATCTCACGGAAAACAGCATAAAATATGCACAAGTCTCCCCTCTTTTAATAGAGATCAAAGAGGAGCAGGAGGACGGTTTTTTAAAGGTTTCCTTTCATGACAATGGTGTGGGAGTATCAAAGGAAAAGCTTGCCCATGTATTTGAAGAATTTTACCGTGCGGATGAATCCAGAAATCAAAAAGAGGGAAATGGACTTGGCTTATATATTGTGAAACATCTGGTGGAAGCGATGGGCGGTCATGTGACAGCCTCCAGCGAGGAGGGCTTTTTGGTCGAGCTTTATTTTCCACTGGTACAGCAGGAAGGAGAGTGATCGCAAATGGCAGATCATAAGACGGTATTGATCGTGGAAGATGATGAGGACATCAGTATGATAGAGGAGGCATACCTGCAATCAGCGGGCTTTCAGACGGTGGTGATCCCCGATGGGACGACACTGGTTTCTCTGCTGGAAACGAAGTCATTTGCCTTGATTCTTCTGGATGTGATGCTTCCGGGTAAAAACGGATATGAATTGTGTAAGGAGATCCGTGACCGTGTGGATATTCCGATCCTGATGGTGACGGCGCGCACGGAATCGGTAGATAAGATCAGAGGACTGGGGATCGGTGCGGATGATTATATTGCCAAACCATTTGATCCGGCAGAGCTGGTGGCAAGGGTACATGCCAATATCCGCCAGTATGAGCGGATGAAGGATGCTTCCCCGGAAGAAAAGGACAAGGAGTGTACGGAGATTGTGATCGGAGATCTTCGGATTCTTCCGGATAGCTGGAAGGTTTACAAAAAGGATCAGGAGCTGAAGCTTCCCAACCGCCAGTTTGAGCTGTTAAAATTTCTGGCGATGAATCCTAATATTGTATTTTCCAAGGAGCAGTTGTTTGAAAAAATATGGGGTTATGACTATGTGGGTGACAGTGCCACGGTTATGGTGCATATCAACCGCATCCGGGAAAAGATCGAGGATGACAGCAAGAATCCCAAAATACTGGAAACGGTATGGGGCGCGGGTTATCGTCTCAATAAATAGTAAAATTGCAGGACACCGGTTTTTTTGTTTATAAATTGTTTAGATTATTTCCTCCTATCTGTTTAATGTTGTCTGTTAAGATGACGGCAGAAACAAAGATAGGAGGTCTTTTTTATGATAAAAGAGGCGATAAATGGTTTTTGTATGGCACTTGCAGACAGTGTACCCGGAGTGTCCGGTGGGACGGTTGCCTTTATTATGGGATTTTATGATTCCTTTATTACTTCCATCCATGATCTGGTGTTTGGAACAGGGAAGGAACGCAAACAGGCAATTTTTTATCTGATGAAGCTCGGCACGGGCTGGGTCTTTGGAATGGTGCTTGCGGTTTTGGTGCTGTCGGCATCCTTTGACCGGCATATCTATGTGGTCAGCTCCTTGTTTATCGGGTTTATCCTGGGTGCGATCCCGCTGATCATCCGGGAAGAAAAAGAGAGTATGCGCCACATCGCCAAAGGGATCGGTTTTTTATTGCTTGGAATTCTTCTGGTAGCAGGGATCACCTGGGCAAATGGAACGCTTCACAGTGCATCGATGGATCTTTCCAAATGGTCCGTTCTGCTCGCTGTTCAATTGTTTGTGATCGGCATGATCGCCATTTCTGCCATGTTCCTGCCGGGCATTTCCGGCTCTACATTGCTGCTGATCTTTGGCGCATATATTCCGGTTATTACAGCGATCAAAGGGGTACTGACTGGAAATTTCATCTACATTCCTGCTCTGATGTGTTTTGGTTTCGGGGTGCTGACCGGGGCAGTTTCCGTTGTAAAAGGAATTAAGTTCTGTCTGGATCGCTTCCGGGTACAGTCCATTTACATGATCTTAGGTATGATGATCGGTTCGTTTTATGCAATCGTGATGGGACCGACAACACTGTCCGATCCGAAACCACCGCTGGATCTTTTCAACGTGCAGCTTGTACCACTTTTGATCGGAGGAATTCTGGTGCTTGCGATGCAGTGGGCGAAAGAGCGACTCAATGGACATGTAGAAAAGCAAGGGTAGTGTTACGGTTGACGGCTGCGGTATAATAGAACTGACATGTAATGTAGAAAAAAGAATGGAAGTGAAGAAACATGTGGTTACTGTTTGCAATTGGGTCTTCGTTTTTTGCAGGAATTACCGCAATTCTTGCCAAATGTGGTATCAGGAAGACGGATTCAGACGTGGCAACAGCGATCCGCACGATCGTGGTGTTAGCCTTTTCGTGGCTGATGGTTGGCATAACCGGGGCATGGACACCGCTTTCCCATATCAGTGGTAAAGCATTGCTCTTTCTGGTGTTGTCCGGACTGGCAACCGGAGCATCGTGGATCTGTTATTTCCGGGCATTGCAAAAGGGAGACATCAATAAGGTCGTGCCGATCGACAAATCCAACACGATTCTTACTATCCTTCTGGCGCTGATATTTTTACAGGAAGGGATCAGTGGTGGAAAGCTTCTTGCTATTTTGTTGATCGCAGTCGGTACGTGGATGATGATCACAAAGAAGGATACAAAGGAAGAAGCGAAGCCGCAGGGAAACAGTTGGCTTTTGTATGCGGTGCTCTCTGCGGTATTTGCGAGTCTGACAGCGATACTGGGAAAAGTCGGGATCACCGAGATCAATTCCAATCTCGGTACGGCGATCCGTACCAGCGTGGTGCTTTTGATGGCATGGCTGTTTGTATTTATAACCGGAAAACAGAAGGAAGTTTCACACATTGAGAAGAAAGAACTTTGGTTTATCGCTTTATCCGGACTGGCAACCGGGGCATCCTGGTTATGCTATTACCGGGCACTGCAGGACGGCCCGGCAAGTGTTGTCGTGCCGATCGATAAATTGAGTATGCTTGTTACGATCGCATTTTCTTTCCTTGTCTTCCATGAGACGCTGACGAAAAAAGCAGCGGCTGGAGTAGTTCTGATCACGGCAGGAACAATAATTCTGGCAATGCTTTAAGGTGTATGTTAAAATAAAATATCAGAATGTGGTTGTATACGAAAGGAGTAGTCAATGAAAGAATTTAAAGGTTTTCAAAAGGGCGTAAATTTAGGAGGTTGGATCTCTCAGTTTGAAAAATATGATGAGGAGCATTTCAAAAGCTTTATTACAAAGAAAGATATTGATTATATTGCATCGCTAGGTTTTGATCACGTCCGTGTTCCGGTGGATTATAACGTATTAGAAACCGAAGATGGAGAACTGATAGAAACAGGTTTTTCCTATCTGGAAAACTGCAGACAGTGGTGTGAAGAGGATGGATTGAATATGGTGATCGATCTTCATGAGTGTTATGGTTATTCATTTGATCCACTTAAGAAGGATATGGATCGTAAAAAGTTTTTTTATGATGATGCGCTGCAGGCAAGATTTTTTAAACTCTGGAAAGAGATTGCGCAAAGATTTGCATCTTATCAGAAGCAGGTAGCATTTGAGCCGTTAAATGAGGTAGTGCTTCAGGAAGTGGCTGATGCATGGAATATTGTGTTAAGTAAGTATATTAAAATGATGCGGGAGATCGTACCGGATGCATATATCATAGCCGGTGGCGTGTGCTACAATAATGTGTTAAGTGTACCGCTTCTGGATATTCCTGTGGATGATCATATCGTATATAATTTTCACTGCTATGAACCAATGGTATTCACCCATCAGGGAGCCTATTGGGTAGAGGATATGCCACTTGACTTTAGAATTTCCTACCCAAAAACTTTGAAGCAGTATCGTGACAAGAGTACAGAATTATCCAAAGCACTGGTGGGTGCAGTATTTACAGAGGGTATCAGTGAGATCGGAGAAGGTTTCTTTGAAGATATTTTCAGACCTGCAGTGGAAAAAGCGAAAAAGGATGATGTTGCGTTATATTGTGGAGAATACGGTGTGATCGATCTGGCAGACAATGAGGATAAGATTCGGTGGCTTAGTGATATTCATGCAGTATTTAAAAAGTACCATATTGGGCGTGCATTATGGAATTACAAAGAGAAGGATTTTGGCTTGATAGATGAATCTTTTGCGTCTGTAAAAGACGAGTTTATAAAAATTTTGTAATTGAAGTTTCTCAAAGAAAGCAAGGATGGCAAGAGTTGCCGTCCTTTTTTTATGAAAAACAGGAGAAAGTTCCTGCTTGACTTTTATAAAATAACAGTGTTATAATAACGGTGTTATTTTAAGAACAGGAGAAATGGTATGCGGACGCAGACAGTTGGTGTGACACAGGTTTTGCTGGAAAGTGCCAAAAAAGAATTTTTACAATATGGTTTTGAGAAAGCCAGCCTTCGCAGAATATCGGCGGTAAGCGGTGTGAGTACCAACTCTATCTATACGAGATTCCAGGACAAAGCCGGTCTTTTCCGTGCGGTAGTGAAGGAGGTCGCAGACGGATTACTGCTGCTTTATGAAAGCAGTATAAAAGAAGCGGCAGCCTGTAACGATGTCGGAACGGCAACGAATGCCGGGGATGAAGGTACAAAGCTGGTTCTTTCTTATATTTATGAGCATATAGAAGAATGTAAGCTGTTGTTTTGCGGAGCTGCCGGTACGGAGTATGAGTCTTTTTTTGACCGGTTAGCTGCTATGGAGGAATCTTATTACAAAGAAATGGTGGCACAGTTTGCGTCAAAGGGCAGCAAGGTGGATGATTTTTTCATTCATGTGGTGTGCCGGAATGGCTGGCAGTACATTTATGAACTGCTGACCCATGACAAATCCTACGAGGAAGCGGTGCAGTATATGGAAGATGTGCGCGTGTTCCAGTATGCCGGATGGCAGGCGGTATTGCACTATGGCGGACAGGAGCAATAAAGGCTTAAGTGCTTCGGGCGATACAAACAGAAGTGATATGAAAATGATTGGTATAACAGGCAGTAGTGATACTGCCTAAAAAAACGACTACAAGTTAGTTTTTGCTAACTTTAGATAGAAGGAGGAAACGAAAATGGAAACAAAGAAACCCAGTGCGCTGGCAAGGCTGATGGAACTGGCGGGAAATCATAAGTATTTTACCTACTGTTCCTGTGTATTGGCAGTGCTCAGTGCTTTTGTCGCATTGATCCCATTTTATGAAATATGGCGGATCATGCAGGAGGTATTACAGGTGCGTCCGCACTATGAGAAGGCGGTGCATATGACGCAGTACGGCTGGCAGGCAGTAGGATTTGCACTGCTTGCTATGGTGCTTTACATCGCGGCACTGATGTGTTCGCATAAAGCGGCATTTCGTGTACAGGCAAATATGCGTGTGCGCATGATGGAACATATTATGAAGCTTCCGCTTGGCTATGTGGAGGTGGAAGGTACCGGAAAGATCCGCAAGGTAGTCAATGATTCCAGTGCGGCAACCGAGACATTTCTGGCACATAACCTTCCGGATAAATATGTGTCCTATGCAACACCGGTTGGTCTGATCGCCATGATGATGGTATTTGACTGGCGTCTGGGTCTGATCAGTCTGATTCCGGCAGTGATCGCATTTTTACTGATGGGTACGCTGATGATGGGGCCGAAAATGGCAGAGGACATGAAGCAGTATCAAAATGCATTGGAGACAATGTCTTCCGAAGCTGTGGAATATGTCCGGGGTGTTCCGGTCGTAAAAACATTTGGTCAGACCGTATTTTCTTTTAAGCGGTTTAAAAATGCGATTGATGAGTATGAGAAATGGACGCTTGGTTATACGAAAGGAATGATGTGGCCGATGGTGGCATTTACTACGGCAGCCAACGGAGTGTTTGCCGCACTGATCATAGCCGCTTACCTGCTTGGTGGAAATCATATCACAGATACTTTTGTATTAAATCTGATCTTTTATATTTTGATTACTTCCGTCCTTACGACTACCTTGATGAAGGTGGCGTATGCCGGAGAATCACAGATGGTTGTGCAGGATGCATTAAACCGTATGGATGCGGTATTTGATGTTGCTCCGCTTTTGGAGCCGGAGAAGCCACTCATGCCTAAGGATGCTTCCATTTGTCTCGACCATGTGGCATTTTCTTATGAGGAAGCAAAGAATCGTGCTGTAGATGATGTTACGCTTACGATCCCGGCAGGCGCACATGTGGCATTTGTCGGACCATCCGGTGGCGGAAAAACGACACTGGCTTCTTTGGTGGCACGTTTCTTTGATGTGACAGAGGGAAGCATCAGGATCGGCGATGTGGATGTGAAGCAGATCAGCGGAAAAGAATTGATGAATCAGGTGTCTTATGTATTTCAGGATAGCAAGCTGCTAAAGATCAGCATTTTGGAAAATGTGCGGATGGGACGTCCGGATGCCAGTGATGCAGAGGTTATGGAGGCGTTAAAAGCGGCACAGTGTAATGACATTATCGAAAAACTTCCAAACGGAGTACATACTGTGATCGGAACAAAGGGCGTTTATGTATCCGGTGGTGAGGCACAGCGTCTGTCCATTGCCAGAGCATTCTTAAAAAATGCTCCGATCCTGATCCTTGATGAGGCGACGGCATTTGCAGATCCGGACAATGAACGTCTGGTACAGAAGGCATTTGAAAATCTTGCCAAAAATAAGACGGTTATTATGATCGCACACCGGTTGTCTACCGTTACGGATGCAGACCGCATTTATGTTTTAAAGGATGGAAAGATCAAAGAGCAGGGAACACATGAGGAGCTTCAGAAGAGTAACGGACTCTATGCACATATGTGGAACGAGTATAACAAATCTGTCAACTGGCAGGTAGGAAGGAATGGTGAGACAGCATGATAGAGAAATTAAAACACAAGTATGCGCTTTCGGATAAGGGAGCCAGAGGAATGGTGCAGGCGATCGTATCCGTAACCATTTCCAATCTGGTGCTGATGCTTTCCGTGGGACTTTTGTATCTGCTGGCATCCTATCTGTTTGCCGGAAGCATAACAAAGGCTCAATTTACAAAGCTGCTGGCTGGTACAGGGGTAGTATTGGTATTGATCATTATTACAACACTGATCCAGTATCACTCCACATTTTATTCTACCTATGTGGAAAGTGGAGTACGAAGAAGGGCTTTGGCAGAAAAGCTTCGTAAGCTTCCGCTTGCATTTTTCGGAAAAAAGGATTTATCAGATCTGACCAATACGATCATGTCAGACTGTGCGCTGATTGAAACCGCCAGCTCCCACTGGATTCCGGAATTGGTTGGTGCGTTTATTTCTACAACGATCGTTGTGATCTCATTATTCTTCTTTGAATGGCGTATGGCGCTGGCGGCTGTCTGGGTAATGCCGATCGCCTTTGCGATCGTGCTGTCGTCAAAGAAAGTGATGGATCAGGTACACCAGAAAACCATCTCTTATAAGCTGGCATGTCTGGATGGAATTCAGGAAGGTCTGGAGACCGTACGTGATCTGCGTTCCAATAATATGACGGAAACCTACATGGAAGGGCTGACAAAGAAGATCAAGGATGTGGAGCATCATGCGATCGTTTCAGAATTTGCAAATGCTGCATTTGTCTGTTCCGCACAGATGATCTTAAAGATCGGAATCGGTACGACGGCATTGGTGGGAAGTATCTTACTTGCTTCCGGGCAGATCAGTGTATTGACATTTTTCATGTTCCTGCTGGTTGTGACCAGAATGTATGAGCCACTTCAGATCTCACTTCAGAATTTGTCTGCGATCATCAGTATCAACAAGAACTGTGCCCGCATGGATGAAATTCTTTCCCACGATGAGCAGACAGGAACAGAAACACTGAGCCATGATGGCTATGATATTACATTTGATCATGTGTCCTTCTCTTATGAGGATGGAGAATCCATTCTGTCCGATGTCAGCTTTACTGCAAAGCAGGGAGAGGTAACTGCACTGATCGGACCATCCGGCGGAGGAAAGACGACGGTATCAAGACTTGCAGCAAGATTCTGGGATGTCAATTCCGGAACAGTAAGTGTCGGTGGAATGGATGTTTCCAAAGTAGATCCGGAGAAGCTGTTATCGCTTTATTCCATTGTCTTTCAGGATGTTACATTGTTTAACAATACGATCATGGAAAATATCCGGATTGGTAGAAAAGATGCGACGGATGAAGAAGTAATGGCAGCAGCAAAACTTGCAAACTGCTGTGAGTTTGTGGAGCGTCTTCCGGAAAAATGGAATACGATGATTGGGGAAAATGGTTCCGAGCTGTCCGGTGGAGAACGTCAGAGAATCTCGATTGCCCGTGCATTCTTAAAGGATGCCCCGATCATTTTAATGGATGAGGCGACCGCCTCTCTTGATGTGGACAATGAATCACTGATTCAGGAATCCATTTCCAAATTGATCCAGAATAAGACAGTGCTGATCATTGCACACCGTATGCGTACGGTAGATGGCGTAGATCAGATCGTCGTATTGAAAGATGGTGTTGTGGCTGAGCAGGGAAGCCCGCAAGAATTAAAGAAGCAGGATGGAATCTATAAACATATGGTAGAGCTTCAGCTTGCTACAGAGCAGTGGAAATATGCCTAAGGTTTGAACCTTTCTTTCCATAAAAGCCGTTTCTTATCTGGCGTTTGCCGGAGGGAAACGGTTTTTGTTTTGGAAGAAAGTTGGAAAAGTTGCAAAAATAGGTGGTTTTTGGGTTGGAAAAGTTGCAAAAAACTTAAAAATAAGGTTGGAAAAATAGCAAAACGCTCTTTTTAGATGAGGTGCAGGAATGTAAAGATAGAAAAAGGATTTAAGTCCAGTTAATCAATATATAGCGTTAATCCTGACATTTCGACTCAAAATCGACAAATGGAGCAAGCCTGGATCATGGCAGTTTCTTAAAACAGCAACTGCGTGAATCCGGGCTTCTTTTATCTAAATATGAAAAAATATAAGTGGATTTGATTGACCTATGGGGTGTAAAAATTCGACTTTGACAACCACAGGTTGTTATTTTTAACAACAAATCGTTGTTGGACAGGCTCATTTTGCTGTGCTACGATATTTGTATACGGTCCGTAAGTTTAAAGATTAGGAGGGTATTATTATTCGGAATAAAAAAGAAACATTACGGGACTATTTCCCCATGCTTCCTACAAAGAAGGAACTGTTTGAGAAGATTCAGTCTGACAGGGAATTAGCTTTGGAGTATGCATCGTGGAAAGAAAAGTATCAGCAGGAGTTTTTAGACTTTTGTACAGGAGAAAAGGGTGTCAAGGTGCTCTATGATTCCTTTTTTAAAGAAGTCTTACACCCGGAGTATGCAGCAGGGCGATTGGAGGACTGGCTTTCGGTCGTACTTGGCGAGCGGGTAACGATACTTACGGTTTTGCCTAACGATTCGACCAGAATTGCAGACGAAACTTCTTTATTGGTAACGGATATTGTTGTGGAATTGGAAGATGGAAGCATCGCAAATGTAGAAGTACAAAAAGTGGGCTATATGTTTCCGGGACAGCGGTGTGCCTGCTATTCCGCTGATCTGTTATTGCGTCAGTATAAACGTGTCCGGGATCAGAGCCGGGAACATAAATTCAGTTACAAAGATATAAAAAATGTATATACGATCGTGCTGTATGAAAATAGTCCCAAAGAATTTCATCTATATGAAGACCGATATATCCATCGTGCCGAACAGGTGGTAGACAGTGGATTGAAGATTAATTTGTTGCAGAAATATATCTTTCTTCCTCTTGACATTTTTAAGAAATCTCATCACAATAAACCTATCAGAAACAGATTGGAAGCATGGCTGACATTCTTTAGTGCAGAGGAACAGGAAGAAATTGTAACATTACTGGAAACTTATCCGGAATTTCTGCCTCTTTACAAAGATTTGTATGAGTTATGCCTGAATACAAAGAAGGTGATGAGTATGTTTTCCAAAGAATTACAGGAATTAGACCGGAATACAGTAAGCTATATGATTGATGAAATGCAGGAAGAGATCAACCAGCAGAAAGCGGAGCTTGAGGCAAAAGATGCAGAGATCAAAGCGTTAAAACAACAACTGAAAGTATTACAAAATTAGATAAATCCTAAAAATAAAATCCCTTGATCGTCCATCAACATTGATGATGAACGATCAGGAGATTTTTTTATACTTCCTGTGGAATTTATATTGCGAATGCCCCAACACTCTGCTGCAGTTAAGCAACAAAGCACCGGGGCACTACTTTTGATACATCTTTTTAAAGTTTCCCCCGGCAGTGCCGGGGGTATGAGGGGAGGAGAGATTTCAATATATGAAAAGCTCTTACAATACATACTATAAAGAAAAAGTGTGACCAAATCGTGTATGCATTCTGAAGAAACTCTTAAGAACTTTTGAGGGATTCGTGAAGTGCAACAAAAGCAAAAGCGTGCCTGAAAAATACCTGATCCCACGAAGGGGCGTGACTCTCCGGATGCTTTTATATAAAAAGAAAATATCCCGAAGATCATTCGGGATATTTTCACGTTGTACATCTTTTTAAAGTTCCCCCGGTTCTGACCGGGGGCATGAGGGGAGGAGAGATTTCAATATATGAAAAGCTCTTACAATGCCTACTATAAAGAAAAAATGTGACCAAATCGTGTTCGCTTTATGAAGAAAGTATTAAATCAACCAAAGATTGCGAAAAAAAGAAGGAAGCGATAAAATAGCGACAAGTAAGAAAGAAGGTGCAGTATGGATCGTGAAAAAAAAGAAAAGCAGTTGCATGAGGTGAATGCATATAATGACAAAGCATTTCCGGTTGGGTTATATACGGTGACCAGAGATACGATCGAACCTGCCGGAAGGGGATATATGGATCTTCACTGGCATGAGGAGCTGCAGCTTACCTACGTGGTAAACGGGCAGATGGATATACAGGTCAGTGGGATAACCTATCATTTATGCAAGGGACAGGCTATTTTTATCAATCGTAATCTGCTGCATGCGACAACCTATTTAACGGAAGATGGCAAATATCAGAGTCTTGATTTTCCGGAAAAACTGCTGGGGTTCTTTCCGGGGAGCCGCATGGAACAGGATGATGTGCTTCCCTATACAGGAAATGCAGCATTTCCGGCGATGGTGTTTTCTCCGGAGACAGCGTGGCAGCGTGAGCTATTGCAGAAATTGAAACGTACGCTTGATGACCTGAAACATCCCCAGGGGAAGGAGTATGAAATATCCTGTACCCTGACGGAAATGTGGCAGATTTTGATCCGGCATGTCAATCTTTCCAAAGAACAGCCTTCTCTTTCCAATATTCGCATGATGAAACGTATGCAGAACATGATCGCATATATCCATGCGAATTACCAGAAGAAGATCCGGATTGCAGATATTGCGGCTGCGGGAAATATCAGTGAAGGGGAATGTAACCGCAGCTTCCGCAAATTAGTGCAGAAAAGCCCGGCGCAGTATGTTTTGTTCTACCGTATTTGTCAGAGTATGACGCGGCTGCGGGAAGGTTCTGATTCCATTACACAGGTGGCACTTGCCTGCGGCTTTAACGATACCAGTTATTTTATCCGCTGCTTTAAACAGCAGACTGGGATAACCCCTAAAATGTATCAATCCGGGAAAATGTCTGAATAATCCTATTTTCGGTCTGCATTTTTATGGAATGATCGGAAATCCTCTGTTACAATATGTTCAAATATTTGTATTGGAGGGATGGTTATGGAACATTCATACCTTGACCGCATTTCTTATATGAAGGAACGCGTGGTCAATAAAGTTCCGGAGATGGATCTGGAAAATGCAAAAATTATGACAGAAAGCTATAAGCAGACAGAGGGGGAACCTGCCTGCATCCGAAAGGCAAAGGCTTTTTATAAACAGTGCAGCGAAAAGACGGTTACGATCTGGGACAAGGAGCTGATCGTGGGCTGTTCCGGAAGTAAAATGCGCGGCGGAATTTTGTGTGCGGATACCTGCTGGTCTATTTTAGATGATGAGATCGATACGATCAGTACAAGAAAATATGATCCTTTCCTCCTGCTTCCCGAAGATCGCAAATTATTTGAGGAAACGATCAAGCCGTATTGGAAAGGGCGTTCTACTTATGAAGCATGGCTGAAACAGATCCCTGAGGATTGCAAAAAACTCAGAGATGCCGGACAGGTATATATCAACCGGAAAGCGGTCAGAGGATGGGGAGAAACAACGGCAGGTTACCGTCAGGTGATCGAGGAAGGGATCGAAGGAATTGTAAAAAGGATTCGCGTCCGAAAGGAAAAACTTGACCTGACAGAGCCCGGAGAGATAGAAAAGGATAATTATCTTACGGCAATGCTGATCAGCGCAGAAGGAATCTGTGTTCTTGGGGAGCGGTATGCCAGGGAAGCCGAGCGTCTGGCTGCGCTGGAAACTGACGAGACCAGAAAAACCGAACTTGGTGTGATCGCGCAGACCTGTAACCGGGTGCCCAGACATCCTGCCAGAACGTTTCGGGAGGCGCTGCAGTCGCTTTATCTATATCAGATCTGCATTTTCATGGAGCAGAATGCAGCAAGCTATAATCCGGGAAGAATGGATCAGTATTTGTATCCTTATTATAAGAAGGATTTAGAAAATGGGGTGATGACAGAGGAGGAAGCACAGGAGCTTTTGGACTGTCTCTGGATCAAGTTTTCGGAGCCTTGTCTGTTTCAGGATGCCGTGACAGCAGAATTTGCAGCGGGATATCCGATGTTTCAAAATGTATGTGTGGGCGGCGTGACAACCTCCGGAGCAGATGCGGTAAATCCGCTGTCCTATCTGATCCTGCAGGCAACCATGGATGTGCAGCTTTATCAGCCGTCGCTATCTGTACGCTACAGCATGGCGAAGAATCCGAACCGTTTTCTGCGTAAGGTGGTGGAGCTGATCCGGTTGGGGACGGGATTTCCAGCCTTTCATAATGATGATGTCGGAATCCGCATGGTGATGAACAAGGGAATCCCGCTTCGGGAAGCACTGGACTGGAATCCGTGTGGCTGCGTGGAAACCAATCTGGAAGGCAGACTGCGTCATTATACTGCACTTGCTGACATTAACTTAGGCGGGATGATCGAGTTTGTCATGACAAATGGAGTGCATCGAAAGACCGGGGAGCTGGTATCAGAGCAGACTGGAGATCCGACTGCCTTTGCAACCTATGCGCAGTTTCAGGAGGCGGTAAAGGAACAGCTTCGTTATGCCGTGCAGGCGGTGGTGAAGGGCAGTCATGTCATCGATAACATTTGTATGGATCGTATTGTCCCGGCACTGTCGTTAACGTTTCGGGAGTGTATTGAAAACTGCAGTGACTATGCGTGGGGCGGTGCAAAATATAATGCAGGAAATGGCATAATCCTGATCGGTGTCGCCGATCTGATCAACAGTATGGCAGCGGTAAAGACGCTTGTTTATGATGAGAAGAAGATTACGATGAAAGAGATGGCGGAGGCATTAGACCATAACTTTGAAGGATATGATGAGATCAGACAGTGGTGCAAGGCTGCTCCGAAATATGGAAATGATGACGATGTTACGGGAGAGATCGCAGAGGAGATGTTTACCTTTATTGCGGATGAGATCGAACGTTATCACAGCAAGTTTGGAACGATGACGCCGGGCATTCTGCCGGTATCCGGAAATACCCCGTTTGGCCTGGAGGTAGGAGCCCTTCCGTCCGGGCGTGCGGCTTATACCCCGCTGGCAGACGGTGTCAGTCCAAATGGAGGAACCGATACGAATGGTCCGGGAGCAGTATTAAAATCCGTGTCACATTTGCCGCATGCGCGCTTTGTGCAGGGAACATTGCTGAACATGAAGGTGGAGCCGGAAATGCTGCAAAGTGAAAATGGAATCCATCAGATGATGGCGCTGTTAAAGAGTATGTGTACGCTTGGAGTATTTCACGTACAGTTTAACGTGATCGACCGGCAGACGCTGCTTCGTGCCCAGAAAGAGCCGGAGAAATACCGGGGACTATTGGTGCGGGTAGCAGGCTATACGGCATACTTTACGGAGCTTGGTGTGGATGTGCAGAATGAGATCATTGCCAGAACGGAGCAAAAGAGTCTTTATGGGATAACGTGTGGCTGAGTAAGGAGACGAGAAAATGAAGGGAACGGTATTGCGAATTGAAAAAACATCTATCCATGATGGGGAAGGTCTGCGTACCGTTGTATTTTTAAAAGGTTGTCCGCTTTGCTGTAAATGGTGTTCAACGCCGGAATCGCAGCATATGACGGTGGAGCAGGGAACCGAAGGCTGTTATGGAACACAGATGGAGGCGCAGGAAGTGATCCGTGAGATCGCAAAGGATGAAGTGTTTTTCTTTCATTCCGGTGGTGGTGTGACACTCAGCGGAGGGGAAGTGCTCTGTCAGGCAGAGTATGCAAAGGAGATCCTTGCCGGCTGTATGCAGATGGGAATTCCCACGGCGATCGAGACCAGTCTTTTTGCACCATATGACCGTATCGCCCTGCTGCTTCCGTATCTGTCGGCTTGTTATGCGGATTTTAAGCTTTATGAGGAAAATGCGCACCGTGCCTATACCGGAGTGAGTAATCAGTTGATCAAAGAAAATCTGAAAAAGCTGGATAACACGTTTTCGGGGGATCTGCACATCCGCATTCCGATGATCCCGTCGGTGAACATGGACGAGGACAATATCAAACAGACTGCGTTATTTTTACGCAGTCTTTCTTCGGTCAAAGATGTGGAATTTCTGGCATATCACCGGCTTGGAGTAGATACTTACCGCAAACTGGGACGGGAATATGAGCTGTTAAATGTAGTGCCGCCCACTTATGACAGGCTGCTTCAGACAGCAGAGCTTTTTTCCATGTATGCTCCCACCCTTCCGGTAAAGATCAAAGGAGAGCCAGTTAAAAAATTTTAGTTTCCGGCAACGGAAACTTAATTAAATTAAGTGGAGAACAAAATCAAACTTAAATAAATAACGTTCTGACCAAATCCATTGACATCGTTTTGAAAAAATGATAGAGTTTGGTTCGTCGAACAGAGAAATGAAACAGGCTGATCAAAGAGGATAGCTGCAAGTTGCTTGCACTATCCTCTTTTTTATTACTCAAAGGAGGAAGCGGTATGGAGAAGGAACAATGGAAAAAAGAAATTCAAAACTCCATCAACGAGGAGGAAGCAATTGCATTTTTGCAATCCCTGATCCGTGTGCCGAGTGAGAATCTTGCTCCTACCTATGCCCAGGAGCTGGTGAAGAATAAATTACGTTCTCTTGGATTTACGCTGGACAGTTTCCCCTGCGAAACGGACTCGATCAAAGATCTTTCCGATTTTTGTAACTTTGAGGGAAATGATCAGTATGATCCTCTCATCGAAAATGTGGTGGGAATCAGAAAGGGAACCGAACAGGAAGGACATTCCTTTTTGCTCCATGCACATATCGATTCTGCAAACCGCTCCGATGTTATGCCGGATTTTTCCTGCCGCAGAGAAGACGGAAAGATCTACGGACTTGGGGCAGCAGATGACAAAGGCGGTGTTGCGATCATGCTGATGGCAGCGGAAGCAGTCTTACAAAATTGTCCGGAATTAAAAAAGGATCTGATCCTGATGAGTACGATCGGAAAACGGGGTGCCGTAGGAACGCTTAGTGCATTTCGCCGTGGCTATCATGCAGATGCCGCCATCTATTTACACCCGGCAGAAACCGGACATGGATTTCTGGAGATTAAAAATTACTCCATGGGTAATGTGGATTTTGATGTTACGGTAAGCGGAAAACCCGGAGTATTCCGGGATGAGATAGATGACAGTGAGGTCAGCGCAGTGAAAAAGGGCGCGAAGATCATAAAGATCTTATCCGACTGGGAGAAAAAACGACGAGCGGAGCATCATTTCAAGGAAGATACCTTTGCCGGACTTCCCAATACCAAGCTTAACTTTTTGGGTGCGGAGAGTAAGGATCTGTTGCGGGAGGATGTATTGACCTTTGTGATCCATGCAAGGCTGTGTTTCGGATTAGAAGAAACGGTGGCTGACATCATGGAAGAAGTAAAGGAATATGTACATCAGCAGTGCCTGGACGACAGTTGGTTAAGTCTTCATCCGCCAACATTTACCTTCGGTACGATCAAAGCCGATCCGGCATATGTCAGCCGGAGCAGTGAATTGATTAAGAGTACAGAGAAAAATATAGGAGCCGTAAAACAGTTTACGAAGGAATTCATTTACCAGTATCACGCAAACAGTGATATCCGGATGCCGATCCGATACGGACATACACCAACCGTCGGGATCGGGCCGCTGTGTGGCGGATTAAACGGAGATGGAGAAGAGTGGATCAGTGAAGCGGATTATCTGGCAGGCATCCGCATCGCGGTCGGGATGATTATTGATTGGTGTCTGTAGACATCATTTGATAATAGATACAAGAAAACAAGAGAAAAAGGAGGAAACGAGATGAAGAAAGCAAGAAGAAAATTCATGGCAGCCATAATGGTGCTGGCAATGATGATGACGATGGCATCAGGATGTGGGAAAAGCAGCAGCGGTTCCAGTGCAAAGAGCGGCGCGGGGAGCAACGCATCAGAAGTGACTTACAATACCCTTGAATCCGAGTCCTGGGATCCTATGAGAGATAGTACATCCGGAGGATTGATCAAGCATTTATTTGAAGGTTTGATGACATGGGAAAATGGAGAGCTGGCACTGGGCTGTGCCGAATCCGTGACACCATCGGATGATAAGCTGAGTTACGATATTATCATTCGTGACGATGCAAAGTGGAGCGATGGCCAGCCTGTAACGGCAGAGGATTTTAAGTATTCCTGGCTCAGACAGCTCAATCCGGAAAATGCAGCCAAGTATTGTTCGTATCTTTACTGGATCAAAAACGGTGAAGAGTACAACACCGGAGCAGCCAAGGAAGATGAGGTTGGCTTAGAGGTGGCAGGCGACAAGGAATTAAAGGTTACCTTGAAAGCTCCTTGTGCTTATTTTGAAGAACTGTTAGCCGGTAAGGTTTATCTTCCGGTACGTTCCGATGTGGTAGAGCAGAGTGAGACATGGTGGTCTGATCCGGCAACCTGTATTGGAAATGGTCCATACAAGCTGGAGTCCTACACGGCCAATGATTCCATGGTGCTGGTGAAAAATGACAATTACCGGGAAGCAGATAAGGTATATATCAACAAGGTAACGGCACGATTTATTACAGATTCCCAGGTAGAGCTGATGGCATATCAGACGGGAGAGATTCAGGTAGGCATCATGCCTCCGACTGATTCCTTAAAGGATCTGGAGGAATCTGGAGATCTGGTATCCAATCCAAAATTAACCTGTTACTGGCTCGTCTTAAATTGTCAGGAGGATGTGGTCAAGGATGCCAAAGTCCGCAAGGCACTTTCCATGGCGATCGATCGTGACAAGCTGGTTGAAAATGTGACAAAAGGTGGAGAGATCCCGGCATACGATCTGATCCCGCCGCAGGTAGAAGATACCAGTACAGGAGAAGCCTTTAACAAAGATTCTTCCGACTATTATTCCTACAATGTAGAGGAAGCCAAGAAGCTGTTAAGCGAAGCCGGTTACCCGGACGGAAAGGGATTCCCAACACTGACATACGCGATCAGTTCCGGCAGCAACCATGCCGAGATCGCACAGGCGATCCAGTCCATGTGGAAGGAAAATCTGGGTATCAACGTAGATATCGTAGAGGAAGAATTATCCGTATTTATCTCTGACAGAAAAGCAGGCAAATTCAATATCGCAAGATATACCTGGGAAGGTTCTTATGCCGATCCGGATACCTGGTTATCCTTATATGTCAGTGATAGTGAAAATAATGACTCAAAGTATAACAGCAGCAAGTACGATGAGATCGTAAAGAAAGCACAGCAGGAAATTGATCCGGCGAAGCGGTTCAAACTGCTGCACGAAGCAGATGAGGTGCTGGTAAAAGAGGATATGGGTGTCATCCCACTGTTTTATCCGGTCAATAACTATCTGGTAAAGAGCTCCATCAAGAATCTTGGAATCAATCCAAATGGTGATATTTACTGGAAGGGTGCTTCGGTAGAATAGAAAAAATAAAGATGCCGGAAAGTGCGGCAGCGTGCTTTCCGGTCATAACGAAAAAGGGAGGAATTCGATGTTAAAGTATATTTTAAAACGTGCCGGAATGGGACTTTTGACCATTTTTGCACTGGCTACCATCACCTTCTTTCTGATCAAGATCATTCCGGGAGGTCCCTTTGATCTGAGCGCAGAAATATCAGATGCAGCAAGAGCAAATCTGGAAGAAAAATATGGAACGAATTTATCACTCCCTGATCAGTACGCATTATACATAGGAAAATTACTGCATGGAGATTTAGGAGAGTCGCTGAAATATCAGGGAACCTCCGTAAATGAATTGATTGGCCGTGGAATCGGGGTGACCAGTTCCCTGGCGGTCTGTTCTTTCTTACTGGCAATCATTGTTGGAACAATGCTCGGTGTTTTTTCCGCATTGTATCCGAGAAAACTGATCGATAACATTTCCATGTCGATCTCCACGATCGGTATCTGTGTTCCCAACTATGTGCTGGCGATCCTGCTTATGTATGTATTTGGATTAAAGCTTGGGTGGTTCCCGATCGTTGGTCTGACAACGGCAGGCAGCTATGTATTGCCAACCATTGCTCTGGCACTCAATCCGATCGCCAATATTGCAAGGCTGGTACGTTCCTCTATGATTGATGCATTGAATCAGGATTACATGGTGGCAGCCCGTTCCAAAGGATTAAAGACCGCAAGCATATGCTTTCCTCTGAGGATGTGATGGATGGTGTGGCGGAAATGATCGGTGAGATCCAGTTGGAGGCAACCTTCCCGGATGGAACCAAGCTTGTAACGGTGCATGATCCGATTCCGAAAAGTCTGGCACTTGTGCCGGGGGAGGTTTTGGTGGAAGAAGGTACGATCCGGTTAAATGAAGGTCGCAAAACCGTACAGATCGAGGTGGTCAATACTGCAGACCGTCCGGTACAGGTTGGTTCGCATTTTCATTTCTTTGAATGTAATAAGAAACTGTCCTTCCCACGGGAAAAGGCATTTGGCATGCGTTTAGATATTCCTGCCGGCACTGCGGTGCGGTTTGAACCGGGGGAAACCAAGGTGGTCACACTTACGGAGATTGCAGGAAAGCGTATGGGATATGGACTGAATGGGCTGACAGAAGGTGCTATGGAAGAAGAAAAGGAAGCTGCATTAAGCCGTGCAAAAGAACGTGGCTTTTTAGGTGCTTAGGAGGTGGAAGCATGGTAGAAATTTCCAGAAAAGAATATGCGGCAATGTATGGACCGACGGTTGGTGACCGGGTGCGTCTGGCAGATACCTCACTGATCGTCGAGGTAGAAAAGGACTATGCCGTATACGGTGAGGAAGCAAAGTTTGGTGGTGGAAAATCCCTTCGGGACGGCATGGGACAATCGGCGACACATAAGGATGCCGAGTGTCTGGATACGGTGATCACCAGTGCGTTGATCATTGATTATACCGGGATCTATAAAGCAGATATCGGTATGAAAAACGGAAAGATCGCCGGAATCGGAAAGGCCGGAAATCCCGATATTATGGATGGCGTGACGCCGGGGATGATCGTAGGTGGTTCGACAGAAGCGATCGCAGGAGAAGGTCTGATCGTTACAGCGGGCGGAATTGATACCCACATTCATTTCATTTCTCCGACGCAGATCCGGACGGCACTTTACAGTGGGATCACAACCATGATCGGCGGCGGAACCGGTCCGGCGGATGGAACGAATGCAACGACTTGCACTCCGGGTAAATTTAACATTCATAAAATGCTTCAGGCCGCAGAAAACGAACCGATGAATCTTGCGTTTTTAGGAAAAGGAAATGTGTCATCAAAGGAAAATCTGATCGAGCAGGTGGAGGCAGGAGCTGCGGGACTCAAACTGCATGAGGACTGGGGTTCCACTCCGGCGGCGATCGATCATTGTCTGAGTGTGGCGGATGCATATGATGTGCAGACAGCGATTCATACAGATACCTTAAACGAAGGCGGTTTCGTGGAAGATACTGTTGCAGCATTTAAAGGACGCACGATCCATACCTATCATACGGAAGGTGCGGGCGGTGGACATGCACCGGACATTATCAAGGCGGCGTCTTTTCCAAACGTGCTCCCTTCCTCTACCAATCCGACGATGCCATTTACGAAAAATACGTTGGAGGAGCATTTGGATATGCTGATGGTGTGTCACCATCTGGATAAAAACAACAAAGAGGATGTGGCATTTGCCGATTCCCGTATCCGTCCGGAAACCATTGCGGCAGAGGATGTCCTGCATGACATGGGTATCTTCTCCATGATGAGTTCGGACTCCCAGGCGATGGGACGTGTCGGGGAAGTGATCACCAGAACATGGCAGACGGCAGATAAAATGAAGAAGCAGCGCGGCACGTTAGAGGAGGATTGCGAACGCAATGACAACGAACGCGTGAAACGTTACATTTCCAAATATACGATCAATCCGGCGATTACGCATGGTATTTCAGAATATGTCGGCAGCGTGGAGGTTGGAAAGCTCGCAGATCTGGTACTGTGGAAACCGGCCATGTTTGGTGTGAAGCCGGAAATGATCATAAAGGGCGGTTTTATCTGTGCATCCCGTATGGGAGATGCCAATGCTTCGATTCCAACCCCGCAGCCGGTGATCTATACCGATATGTTTGGTGCAAAGGGACTGGCGGCTGCCAATACGGCGATCACATTTGTATCCGGATATGCATATGAGCATGGGATCAAAGAGGAGCTGGGACTGAAAAAGATCGTAAAACCGGTCAGAAATTGCCGGACGATCGGGAAAAAGGATATGAAGCACAATAACCGGATCGCAGATATTCAGGTAGATCCGGAGACATACACAGTGACCGTAGACGGAGAGGTTGTGAGCTGTGAGCCGTTTGCAGAACTGGCTCTGGCAAGAAGATATTATCTCTTTTAAAGGAAGGGGGATGCGTTATGGTATGTGAACAGGTAGTGACGGTAACCGAGGAGGAGCGAAAGAATAAACGTGTGGTAGGTGTGCCGTTTGAATGGTTTGAGTGTGAAAAAAAGCGGATCGCAAAAACGGCGGAAGACGGAACGGAGCTTGGCATTGCCATCGATGCAGTGTTAAAGGACAAAGACATTCTGGCTGTGACGGAGGAGGCCATCTATCAGGTAAATGTACTTCCGGCGCATCTTGTCTGTGCTACCGTGTCGAAAATGGAGGAAATGGGGCGGCTCTGTTTTGAACTGGGCAACCGGCATTTATCTTTGGAGATTGAAAAAGATCGTGTGCTGGTGCCTTATGATGAGCCGACGTATACCTATTTAAAACATCTGGGATTTCAGGTAACAGAGATCACAGCCCCGTTTTGTAACTATATTGTGTGCAAGGCGCACGGGCATCATCATTAGTAAGGATGTGAGCGTATGGATCTAACGGCATTACTGCGAATGATTCAGATCACGGATAGTCTGTTCCCCATTGGAACCTATACCCTTTCCAATGGGTTAGAGACATTTGTGGCAGAAGGATATATTAAGACGGAGCAGGAGCTGTCTATGTATGTCAAAAGCTATATGGAACTATTGGCTTATGGGGATGTCGGCGTGATGATGCTTTCGTATTCCCATGCAGACAATCCCGAATATCTGACCCGGCTTGACAGCTATGCCAATGCGATGAAGGCACCCATGGAAGTGCGGCAGGGAAGCCGGAAGCTGTGCCGGAGATTTTTAAAATTGATCGATCAGGTCGGGGAAGAAGTAACGAATGGATTTGGCTGGTACAAAGAAGCCGTTTTTTCCCAGCAGCTATACGGCAATTATGCGCAGGCGGTCGGACTTTACAGCAAATGGCAGGAAATTCCGGTAACAGAGGCAGCAGGTATTTATGCGTTTAGTCTGCTCTCCTCCGTTGTCACCAATGCGGTGAAGCTGGTGCCGCTCAGTCAGATGAGCGGACAGCGGATCTTGTTTCAAAGTGATCCGTGGATCAGGGCATGTGTGGAGCTGGCTGGCAGCATTACGATGGAAGATCTCGGTGTCTCTGGTGTGCAGTTTGATGTGGAAGCCATGCGGCACGAGCATCTTTATACGAGATTATATATCAGTTAGGAGGAAGGACAATGGGCTATGTGAAAATAGGAGTTGGCGGTCCGGTCGGTTCCGGAAAGACCGCATTGATCGAGCGGCTGACCAGACAGATGTCAAAGGATTACGACATTTGTGTGGTGACAAATGATATTTATACCAAGGAGGATGCCAGTTTCCTGATCAAAAATTCTGCGCTGGAAAAGGAGCGGATCATTGGAGTGGAAACAGGAGGATGCCCTCATACTGCGATCCGCGAAGATTGTTCCATGAATTTAGAGGCGGTCGAGGAGCTGGCAGAGCGGTTCCCGGATGTACAGATCATTTTTATCGAGAGCGGTGGAGATAATCTTTCCGCTACCTTTAGTCCTGATCTTGCAGATGCTTCCATCTACGTGATCGATGTGGCACAGGGAGAAAAAATTCCCCGAAAGGGAGGTCCCGGTGTGACCCGTTCGGATCTTTTGGTCATCAATAAGACCGATCTGGCACCGCTTGTTGGAGCGGATCTTTCTGTTATGGCATCGGATTCGACACGGATGCGGCAGGGCAGACCGTTTTTATTTACCAATCTGATGACCCTGGAGGGGGTCGATCAGGTGATTGACTGGATCAAGAAGGATGTGTTGTTTGAAGATAAGTAAAGTGGGCGATGACGATGAAGAGTAGTATTTATATAGAAGCCACCGGCGGCGAAAATGGCACGCAGCTTTCGGATCTCTTTCTGGAAGCTCCCTATAAGATCATGTCACCGTTTTATGACAGGGATACCATGCAGCTTATGCAGATGTGTGCCTGTCCGGGGCTGTTTGGCGGCGACCATGTCAGTATGTCTCTTCATATAAAAGAGCAGGCAAAGGTCGAGTATCTGACACAGAGTTACGAAAAAATATTTCCGGAGAGAACAGGAAAAGAAGCCAGCCGCATCACCCAGATCAGTCTGGGGGAGCAGGCATCGCTCCGCTTTTTGCCAAAGCCGGTCATTCCCTTTGCAAACAGCAGCTTTTCCGGTGAAACGGTCATCCGGGGATGTGCTTCTTCCACGCTGCAATACTCTGATATTGTGGCAAGTGGCCGTGTCGCAATGAACGAACAGTTTCAGATGGAACGCTATGAAAATCGTCTGCGCATTTATATCGGAGAAAAGCTGGTGTTCTTTGACCATATGAAATTATGTCCGGCACAATTTGTACATTCCGGACTGGGACATTTTGGGACGTATACCCATTGTGGCATGTTGTATTGTTACAGTCCTTTAATGCCGGAGGAATTTGATCATGCGGTCAGAGACCTGGCAGAAGGCAGAAATCTTTTGGTGGGAGTCAGCCGGTGTGAGATGGGATATGTGA
The DNA here is from genome assembly GCA_050874905.1 of Lachnospiraceae bacterium. Lineage (GTDB taxonomy): Bacteria > Bacillota > Clostridia > Lachnospirales > Lachnospiraceae > NC2004. The sequence continues at coordinate 113,601 of JBNMLP010000004.1, read as the reverse complement.
TCCGGACGTTAGCAGACCGGGCACAGGACATTCAGAATTTTTATCAGGAAATACGATTATAAGCACAAGGTGACTTGCGAAGTTGCCCGTACTGCTTTATAATAAAACAGTTGAACAAAGCATAAAAAGATACAACAAATAAGGAGGAATTTACTATGGCATGTTTTTTAGTACCTGCAACAGAAGCAGTGATCACCACTGCAGTGACAAAAGCAGTAGAGAAAAAGGAAGAGAGTCATAAGAATACAGAAGGAACCGCACATACCTTTGCGCCAAAATTAAAATGGCTCAATGAAATGTTATGGGGAGGCAGCGCGCTTCTCATGTTAGAGCATGTATGGCATGGAGAGGTCGTACCATATTTTCCATTTTTAACCGCAGCCGTAGACAAAGCGGATGCGATCGCCATGCTTCAGGAAATGGCGACAGCCGGAGTGGGAATGGCTGTATTAGTCACCGCAGTCTGGGGCGGCATGGTAGCAGTGTCCCATATGCTTAGTAAAAAGCAGGAAAAAGAGAGTGCTGAGGCAGAGGAGTAAGGAGATACGGCATGACATTATTACTAACCGTGATCGCAGCGATCGTTACGACGATCGTCTGGTACATGAACGAGCACCGGGATGATTACCGTCTGGCAACACTTGCCCGTATTTACTGGGGTGCCTCTTTGATGTGGCTGGTAGATGCCTGCTTTGAATATGCAGAATTAAAAGCGGCGTACTTTACCCCGTCGGCAGCAGAGATGTTAAATGATGCCTTTTTAGGGATTACCGTCATTACATTGGGACTGCTCATCTGGATGGTAGTATTGCTGGTACATGATCCCAAAAAACTAATCGCAAAAAAATAAGAAAAGCAAGGAAAAAGTCCGGGACGTTATGCTGCCCGGACTTTTCTCATTGCTGGAAATCTCGGAAAAGCTGTGGTAAAATATAACGAGCAAAACGATCGGAAAGGAACGTAAACACGCATGCCGGAACAGTATATTCTATGGAATGACATCATTGATACCCATGCCCACCGCATGGAGCATCTTCGGAAATATTATCCCTTTTTCAAATTACAGGAAATGACCTTTGCGCAGTACAAGGAGGGGCAGTATGCCCATCTGGATATGGGGTATATCACACTGGCATCCCTGCGTTTTTTTATTGATGAAAATAATTTTAATGAGCGCAGAGTGACCTTTACGCTTTACCGGGATTTCTTAAGCCGTCTGCTGGTGCGTGATTTCTCTTTAGAGGTGAGCGATGCAGAGATGGAGGAGCTGATCCGTTATATCTTTGACAAGATCAAAAATGACGGCAAGCCTTTTTATTTTCATTATTTTGATCCCAAAGACCACAAACAGAAAACGATGCGGGTGAAGCTGATCGAAAGCGAGATAGAAAACGGCAGCATTTTTTACCGCATTACGGCAGATGGAGTGGCTCTTTATCTTGAAACCAAGGAGGTAAAGGAGGAGAGCCAGATCAGCATCCAGCAGTTATTATTGGAGAAGATGATCGAATCCAGCAATTTCAAAGGCGGTATTGACGTGGTAAAGCGCATTAACGCGGAAGTATCAAAGATGCTGCTGAAAAAACAGGAAGTGATCCGCACGTTGGAGATCGATGTGTTCGAGGGTGTGACACGTTACCAGAATTATATGGATTCCGTAGCCAAATGGTTTACGGAGGAGGAGAAGCTTTTTAAGAAGAACAAAGAGCTGATCGATACGGCACTTTCCAAGGCGGAATTGTCTGCCAGATCAAAGGGAGAAGCATCCCAGAAATATTATGTTGTATTAAAGGAAATCTATGAGCTGGAAACGGAGCTGAAAAAAACGATCCGGCGGCATGCCAGTCTGGTGTCAGAAACGATGGAACTGACGAAGGTCACAGATTCGATCGTATCGAAGGCAAAGCTGCACCGTTTGCGGCCGGTATTTGATTTTAGAAAGCAGTTGAAAACATTGGAAGAGCGGGATGATGTTTCCGGGTTGAGCCACATGATCCTGCCGTTATTCAAACCGCAGGGCAGAAAGACCTTTTCTTTCCAGAATCTGGACCGCCTGCTCACCAACCGTCCGGAACACGAAACAGTACGGGAAAAGGTGGAGGAAACCGGGAAAGAGGAGACGTACATTTACCCGGATGAAGTAGAGCAGGAGCGGATCAATGCGAACTTCAAAAAGTTTGCGGTAGAGCTTTTAGAACAGATCAAGAAGAAACACACGATCACGCTTTCGGAGTGGAATGCAATCTTAGAGATCCGGTTTGGCAAGGAGATCTATGCGAACATTGACTATTATTCGTTCCTTGTACACCTGTGCCAGAAGAAGGAATATGTTGTAGCGGATATGATGAACCATCAGGATACTTTCCTGGATGGAATTGTTGCAAAGGAACTGAGCCGGGAAGAAAAAGAACGTTATGAGGCGATGACATTTCGTGTGGAACAAAAAGGCGGCGGGGAGCTTATGGTATATCCGGGCTGCTTTGTCAGTGATATGGTATTTGAAAGGACGGATCTATAAATGGAACAGCGCAATGTAGAAAAAGCCATCGATATTTATGCAAGGCTGATGATGGGGGAAGAAGTGAAGCGGGACGGTGGAAGCAACCGCGCTCTTTATGAGGAATATGCGACCAATGCAGAGGTGTATGAGGTGCTTCATCTGCTGACGAAACGGCTGAACTTAAACCTGTATGAATATGGCAACAGTCTTTACTTAAATGCCTCCGAGGGCAACCGGGTATTCGGCTATAGCAATGAGGAGCTGAAGCGAAGCATGGGACTTCGTTATAACAAAGAACTTTATCTTGTGTACTTTATCATGTATCAGATCCTTCTCTTCTTTTATAATGACACGGGAAGCTATCAGTTCGTGGAGTGTGTGAGTTTGTCCGAGATAGTGGAACAGACTACCAACTACCTGAAAAAGATCATGAGCGATCTTTCCGTATTGGTGCAGGATGAAGTCGAGGAAAACAGTTTCCGTGCCATTGCACTTTTATGGGATGAACTGCCGATGGCAGCGGGCGAAGACGGTGTGATCCGTGCCGGACGAAATGCGCGCACCTCGATTACGAAATGCGCCCTGAATTTTATGGTGAGCCAGGAACTTTTGATGGAAGCGCAGGAGCGGTATTACCCGACCGGACGGATGCGTGCTTTGGTAGAGAACTATTTTGAGGAATACCGGGGACGTCTTTACGAGATTTTGAAGGAGGAAGCATAACATGCCACAGATGAACCGAATCCGTGTGAATAACGTAAAATACAATTTTGGCACGCAGTGCTACGATGATTTTGTCATGCGTCTGAACGGGAAAAATACCATTTATGACCTTGCCAACGGTGGCGGAAAATCCGTGCTGATGCTTCTGCTTTTGCAAAATCTGATCCCGAACTGTACGCTGGATGAAAAGCAGCCGATCGAAAAGCTGTTTCGGACAAGCGGTGGTTCCAAGACGATCCATTCCCTCATTGAGTGGAATCTGGATGAGCAGGACATCAAGGAGGATTACCGTTACATGCTGACCGGCTTCTGTGCCAGAAAGGCAAAGGATGCGGCAGAGGATGAGGCGGCAAAGGAAGACACCGCGGCGATCGAATATTTCAACTACTGCATGTTTTACCGCACCTACCATGAAAATGATATTGTGAACCTCCCGCTGGTCAAGGACGGAGAACGCATCACATATAATGGCTTGAAAAATTACTTAAAGGAGCTGTCCCATCAGGCATTGGACTTAAAGATCTATATATTTGACCGTAAGGGAGAGTATCTGCAGTTTATCAGCCAGTATGGACTTTATGAAAGTGCGTGGGAAATGATCCGCGGCATCAACAAGACCGAGGGACATGTGCGTACCTATTTTGAGACAAATTACCGCACCACCCGCAAGGTTGTCGAGGATCTTTTGATCGAGGGTATCATTGAAAAATCATTCCGGGACAAAACCGATCAGGAAGACATGAACGAAACGATGGCGAAAACACTGCTTGACATGAAGGACAAGCTGGTTGAGCTTGCGGAAAAGAAAGGGGAAATGAACCGTTTTGAGCACCAGAAGGAGCTGCTTCAGGTGTTGTCCGGAAGAGTGGGAGCCTGCCGCGATCTATATGAGGAAAAAGAGGAATTGACGGCAGAGCTGCTCTCCGCCAAAAATCTGCTGCTTTCCCGTGCAGAACAAAAAGAGGAGGAGCTTCGGAAGAAGAAGCAGATGATTGAACAAAAAGGCGAAGAATGTGCGCGCATCAATCAGGTAGTTGCCTGCCTGAAGGTACAGCAGGAGGAGGAAGCACTGCTGTCCTTAAAAAAAGAGGCAGAGGAGGCGAAGCTTTCCGAGGCGAATGCCAGGATCATCCTGAAGGAACAGGAGGAGATTTGCCGTGCACGGGAAAATGGAAATGATTATCTGGACTACTGTGAGGTCAAGCAAAAGATGGAGCAGGCGCAGGCAGTGATTGAAAAATCAAGACAGGATTCGTCCGGCTACCTCGATCGTCTGTATGATCTTGCTGCCATCAAGAAGCAGTATTATGAGGAGCGTACGGCCAAACAGGAACAGCTTCTTTTAGAGGCACAGAAGATCGAGCACGAAACCAAAGTGGCATTAAAGGCTGACATGGGCAAAAAGGGAGAGCTTACCTGTGAGCATGCGGTTGCCGGTGCCAATAAAAAGCGGCTCTTTATCGAGGCAAAAACAAAAGAAACGACTGCGATGGAACTGAAAAAGCAGACGAATCTGTTGCTGCTTGAGGATGCAAAAAAAGCGGTAAGAGAAAAAGAAAAAGAGCTTGCCGGCTATCGCAGAGAACAGGAAGAAATAAACGGACAGATTGCCGCGGCAGAGGCAAAGCTTGCCGCTATGCACATGCGCGAAAAAGAGCTGGAATTTATAAAAAAGGAGCAGGAAGAACAGCAGCAGGAGCAAAGCCGGATCTGGCAGGAAATAAACGAGGGACTTCCCCGGATGCAGGCATTGGCGCAGACCTATCAGATCGAATGGGAGGAACAGCAGCTAAATCAAGAGCAGCGGCAGCAGCTGTTAGAACATGCCAGAAGAAGATGGGCGGACTGCACACGGTATGTCGCAGCCAAAAAGCAGCAGATGGAGCAGTGGCGGGAAGAACAGGCACAGAAAAAACAGGGACATTTTCTTGCCGATGAGGCGCATTTGAAAACGATCGCCTCCTATTTAACGGATCGCCATGAACTTGAGGTAGAACCGGCAGAAGCGGTATTGCTTACCCTTTCCAAAGAAAAGCAGGAGGAAGTGATCGAACGCCTTCCGTTTGCCCCTTACGGACTGGTTATAAAAGGAGCAACGAAGGAGCTGATAAGGCAGCTTCAGGCAGATCAGACGCTTGCATATTTATGCCGCAGACATCTGGTGCCGCTCTTTACAGAAGAACTGTTTGAAACACTGGAGTGGGGAGAGGCAGCCCCATTTGTGATGCTTTCCGGAGATGGCAGAGGCTATTACGATCAGACCGTACTTTCCGAATATGAAAAGAGAACAAAGCAGGCACTTTTGGACGCAGAACAGGAAGTGGCACAGGCAGAGGAATCCGAGCGGCTTTTGGAGGAAGACTATCTGTTTTTATTGAAACAGAACCAGCAGTATGAGCAGTTGGAAGAAAAAGAGACACCGGCAGACGGAGACTTCCAATGTGAAAAAGAACAGGAAGCACTTTTCGCTGCCATGAAAAAACAGGAAGAAGAAAATGAGGCGTTAAAAAAAGAAAGCGAAGCACTTCAGGAACGCATGGAAAATGCGCAGCAGGAGTGTCAGCAGCTTGCCGAGATCAGGACGTGCTATCAGGAATTTACAGAGTATAAAAAACAGGCACTTTCGGAACAGGAACGCGAGGAAGCACTGGCGCGAGAGCTTGCTGCATTGACCAGACAGATGGAGCAGAAAAATGCGCAGCTCAAACAGGCAAGGGAGCAGGCAGCAACGCTGAAAGAGCAGTGGAACGAACAGAAGGAGCAGTGGGACACCTACTATGCTGCCTATGACAAAGGTCGTCCGGTGCTTGATCTGGGCTACACAGAGGAGCAGGTGGACATTGAATTCCAGTCGCGAAAAACGATCGTGGAGCAGGGCGCAGGCTCTGTTTCTGATAAACAGGATCTGGTAGATACATTAAAGCGCAATTTAGAACAGCTCCTGCGCAGTATGAAGCGGAGAAATGCCGATCTTTCGGAACTGGAAGAAAAGAGAGAGCAGGGACTGGTGCACCGGACAGGAGAAAAAGACTTATCTTCTCTTTATAAAGAATGCAGCCGTTATGAGCAGCAATACGAAAACTGCCAGCAGCAGTCACAGCTTCGGGCGCAGGAAGTCAGCAAGGTAGAGGGACGTATTGAGCATGGATTAAAGGAACTCACCGAACAGGGCATCCGCTATGAGCGCATGGAAATGGAAGCGGAGCAGTTAAACCGTGCGATCGAGGAACAGCGGCTTTTATTAAGCGAACTTATGACAACGAGAGAGAATTTTACGAAAGAGTTCGTAGAAGAACAGAAGCAGTATGCCCGACAGCAGGATTTCTTAAAGGATGTAAACCGCCTGATCGCACTGTATCATTTGCAGGAAGGAGAGGGCAGCAGTCTGCCGGATCTTTCGGAGTATACGTTAGGACAGTTAAAAGCCTGTCAGGAACGGTTTGAACAGGTGATAAAGAAGGAGCAGAAGGCGCGGCTTGATCTGGAGCAGTATAAACAGCAGACAGCGGAGACGTTAAAGGAGCTGAAAGCATATGAATTGTCGGAAGTGATCCGCAAAGACATTACCATGCCGGAGACCAGAGAAGAACTGGAGCAGCTTCAGGACAGCTTAAAGGATATGATGGAATTTATCACGCTGGAGCAGGAGCGTGTGACACAGGGTGTCAAGGACATGCAGTTGATCAAGGAAGGCTTTGAAAATCAGTGCCTGCGCCGTTGTGAGGATGTCAAGACAGAGCTGATGCGGCTTCCAAAATTATCCGGTATTACGCTGGATGGGGAAGCGATCCAGATGATCGATCTTTCCATCCCATACGAACCACAGGAACGTCTGACCGGAAAAATGGCAGAGTATGTGGATGGCATTGTAAAAGGCATTGACCAGTTTTCTACTTTGGAAGAACGCATGAAATATATCCGCAAACAATTGTCTTTAAAGCAGCTGTTCTCCGTGGTTGTGACCGACATGAACAAGATCCGGCTGAAGCTTTATAAAAGAGAGCGGATCAAGGAGCAGAGCCGCTATCTGCGATATGAGGAGGCAGTGGGTTCTACCGGACAGTCACAGGGTATCTACATTCAGTTTTTGATCGCGATCATCAACTACATTGCCAATATTTACGCGGTGAACAGTGACAACAATAAACTGGGCAAAGTGATCTTTATTGATAACCCGTTTGGTGCAGCAAAAGATATTTATATCTGGGAGCCGATCTTTGAAATGTTGAAAACCAACAATGTCCAGTTGATCGTTCCGGCGCGAGGGGCAACCCCGGCGATTACCGGTCGCTTTGATGTCAACTATGTGCTGGGACAGAAGCTGATCAATGGCAGACAGCAGACGGTTGTTGTGGATTACCGCAGTCAGGTAGAAAAAACAGAGATGGAATATAAGCGGATTGAGTTCACACAAAACAGCTTTGATTTCATATAATTGTCAGAAAACATATACAATTCAAAAACAATTACAGAAAAATATAAAAATATTCACAAATTGTATTGACAATATTGTATAAGCATGTTACTATTACATTGTCAGTGAATCGCATGTAGTAGACGCGTGAACGAAGGGCGAAATTGGATTTTCGCAGGAGAAAGGAGAGTGGTAACGTTGTCGCAATTGCATAAAATGGGATGGTTGACACATCATAATGGGATGAAGTTTCCGCTTGAGAAAGCCTTTGATCGATAGAGTGAAAGATCCTGACAGTACCCTGTGAAAGAAGGGGTCATCAGAAAGCGTAAGGACGCCAGTCATTTAATCTTAGGATGTGTCCCCCATTGGGAGACGGAAAAAGACAGTTTTGTAACGACAAAACTAGGAGATGAGTAAGAAAAGATAGATAGCAGTTTGGTATCAGCGGGATAGTAGACAGTTATCTTGGGATGTACGTCGAGCCCGATTAAAGTCGTTAAAGATATGATAGGCAGTGCGGAAGCGAATGAAATTGGATGAGAATCTGATGAAATTTAAAACAATTTTATAAGTAAGAAGGAGCCATTCCGGAATGTTCCGGGATGGCTTTTTTGTGTATCACATGGGAAAAACAAAGAGTTTTGCATAGGAGGATCGGCGGCTACGTCAGGGAATAAAAATACAGTGTGTGAAAATTACATATCTTGTATAAAAAAATCAAAAAAACTATATCTAGTAGGTGCATTTTTCACAAAAATTTGCTATAATACAAAATATATCTATTAGTGTGGTAGGACTATGCCCATTTTCTGTGAAATGAGCGTGAACAGGCGGGGTATCATATCGCATGATAGAACAGAATAGAATACTTGAAGTACTTGCAAAGACGGGGTGTGATAAGATTGAGTACCAACCTAAACATGGCCAGCGTGAACAAGATTAAGGAATTGGTCGGGAAGAAAGATTTCAAAACCGCATTAGCAGAACTTAAGTCGATTGACATTGAAAAATCACTTAATCCACAATTTATGAGGTTGTGCGGACAGGTTTATGCGGAGAATAAAAAGTACGACGATGCCAGAAAAACCTTGATCTCAGCTCATGTGCTGGCACCAAAGTCCAGCTCTATTATTGATGAACTCATACGTTTATACTTAAAGATGGGCTTTTTCACCAAGGCGAAACAATATTATAAGATCTATACAGCATGTGCTCCATCCGAAGGGATTGAGAGCCAGACGGTGTTATATAATCTGAAGAAAGCACTTCAGGCACCGGATGATGAATTGATCGAGATCCTGAAGGGAATCTGTGACAAGGAATATGTGGATGTATGGGCATTCGAGCTTGCACTGCTTTATCGGAAAGCGGGAAGGGTAGATGAGTGTATCCGCGAATGTGAAAAGATTGCAGACACGTTTTCCCAGTCCAATCTGTATGTGAAATGGGCACGTCCGCTTAAGATGGGAAGCATCAATGTGGATAAAGCATTTCATTGTTATCCGCTTCAGGAGGTGCCGGAGACAACCGGAAAGATTTATCAGTCAGTACAGCAGGAGAATGAGCAGCTCCGGAAAGATTACATAGAATTTTTTGGAATGCCGGAAGGTTCCGGGTCAGACAATGGTGACGCTGTGATCGTAGAAGAAGACGATGACGATGATGCGATCAGTGTCGCTGCCCAGATTACGGATACCGTGAAGAATACAGTATCTTCCGCATTTGGTAAGGTGAAAGATACGATCAATCATCCGCTGGATGAAGAAGTGGAAGTGGAGATCGTAGAGGTCGGCGGCGATGAGGATGTAGACAGCGAAGAGGGCGAACTGGTACACGATGGAGATGCTTCTCAGGATAATGGTGGTAACCCATGGCTGATCGAAGAGGATACTGTGGCAGCCAGACAGCAGGAGAAAGAAGAAGCTTCTGGAGAAATTGACGACATTAAGGCAGCACTGGATCGTATTGCAAAAGCAGAACAGAAAAAAGCAGAAGAAGCAGAAACCAGAAAGAATGCAGAAGATGAGGATGTCAATGCGGCCGCAGAAGCACTTGCAGCACAGCTTGCCGGAGATGATGAGGAAGAAGAACCGGAGATGATGTCGGCAGTACAGGAGGAACCAAAAGAGGAGACTCCGTTACAGGAAGAATCTGAGGTGCAGCCACAGCAGACAGCAGAACCGGAAGAAGATGCGATAGAATTTTTAGATCTCGGCGGTGACGAGGAAGAAGAGGAGACTTCGGAAGCAGAGACGGACGAAGAGGAAGAAGTAGATATTTCTTCGTTATTACAGTCCATTGCACAAAATGATGCAGAGGAAGAAGCCGACTCTGAAGATACAGATGAGAATAATGATGATATTTCTATCCTTCATCTGGGAGATGAGGAAGAAGAGATCGAGTTCCTTGATTTGGGAAGCGAAGACGAAGACGCAGAGGAAGAGCCGGAACAAGAGGAAGAGCCGGAGCTTAATGTGATCGATCTTACCGAGGAACGTACAGAAGAGGAAGAGGAACCTCCTGTAATTGAAATTTCGGAAGAAGAAGTATCCGAGGGACGGATTACAGAAGAGACTGCACAAGAAGACAACGAAGAAAAAGAAGATGCCCCTGAAGATGCGGGCGATGCAGTACAAGAGGGGATAGAGGAGACTGCAGAACAAAGCGATTTTAATGAAGATGATTTAGAGAGGGAAGCGTTTGATATGGCAGATGAGAATAAACCAAAATTATCATTAAAATTAGCAGGTGGTGCCGGATCCAGAGGCGGCGGTTTCGGTGGTGGTGCGAACAGAAGCAGCTTTGCCGGTGGTGGTATGCGTGGAGCAGCCGGTGGTGCCATTCTTTCCAAAGAAGAGCGCGAATTTATGGCGCAGTATGATGCAAAACAGGCAGAGCGGGAAGCTGCTGCAAAAGAGCGTGCAAGATTAGCTAAGGAAGCTGCTGCCAAAGAAGAGGCAGAGCGGTTAGAGGCGGAACGCCAGGCTGCGATTGCAGAGCAGGAAGCCGCAAAACGTGCTGCGGAAGAAGCAAAACGTGCCGAAGAAGAGGCTAGCCGCAGAGCAGAGGAAGAGGCTAGACGTGCGGCAGAGTTAGCAGCAGCAGAAGAGCAGGCACGCAAAGAGGCAGAGGCTGAAGAGGCGGCCCGCAAAGAGCGTATGGCGAAAGAGGAAGAAGAGCGCGCACGCTTAGAAGAAGAGGCACGCAAACTTGCTGAGGAACGTGCAAGAGAAGAAGCAGAAGCTGCACGGAAAGCGGCGGAGGAAGCTGCAAAGAAAGCCGAAGAAGAACGCATCAAAGCCGAAGAGGAGCGGGAACGCTTAGCAGAGGAAGCACGACGCAAAGAGGAAGAGGAACGCAAGGCGAAAGAGCAGGAGAAACAAAAGATTGTACAGTCTGCAAAGAGCGTGCGGAACAAATATGATCAGGAACGTGAGGATGCGATTGCGGCAATCCGTGCCAAGGTAGAGGCAGAGCGTGCGGCGAAAGAAGAGAAAAAGCGCAAGGCACAGGAAGTGTTAGACGAGCAGGAACGTCGTAAGATCAAATCAATGCCGGAGTGGAAGAGAAAACAGGTGGATCCAGCTATCTTAGAACGTCTGGGTATGGCGATTGATGAGGATGGTAATCTGATCGATCCAGAAGTGGCAAAGAAAGCACAGGAAGCTGCAACAGCAGAAACACAGGAGACACAGGCTGCGGCAGAAGACACACCAGCAGCTTCTGAGGAGACTCAGCAGGAAACGGTAGAAGTACATGCCGGCCGTGAAGAGGAAGAAAAAGTTGAAATTGCACCAAAGAGGGAAGACGAAGGAGAAGGTGTCAAGGTTGCCGATGATGGTGTGACGCTTGCCAACTCTGCACTGCAAGGTGGCAGCTTAAGTGAGGCAGGATTAACCGGAGCAAAGTTAAGCGAGGTTGATCATAACGAGATCACATTGGAAAATGCTGCGTTTGCAGGAGAATCTTTGCAGCATGATGAAGATTTTGTGAAAAAGGAAGAAGAACCAGTGATCGAACTGGGAGAAGAAGTTCCGGCAGATGATATTGCAGAAGCAGAATCCGAAGTAGTAGAACCTGTGGAAGAACAGCCGGAGGAAACTACAGTAGAGGATGTATCGGCACAAGAGAGCGCACCGGAAGTGATTTCGACAGACACCGAAGAAGCAGAACCTGAGGTTATTGAGCTGGGAACAGAAAATGCAGAACCGGAAGCAGAGGCAGAAACTGTAGTAACAGAAGAGCCGGAAGCCGAGGAAGCACCGGCAGAAGAGAGTGCACCGGAAGTGATTCAGTTAGGAACGGAGCCTGAGGTACCAGAGGCAGAAACTGTAGTAACAGAAGAGCCGGAAGCCGAGGAAGCACCGGCAGAAGAGAGTGCGCCGGAAGTGATCCAGTTAGGAACGGAGCCTGAGGCACCAGAGGCAGAATCTGCAGTAGAGGAGTCAGTAGCCGAGGAAACACCGGCAGAAGAAAGTGCGCCGGAAGTGATCCAGTTAGGAACGGAACCTGAGCCGGCAGAGGCAGAACCTGCAGTCGAAGAACCAGTAGCTGAGGAAGCACCGGCAGAAGAGAGTGCACCGGAAGTAATCCAGTTAGGAGCAGAACCTGTAGCAGAAGAGCCGATAGCTGAGGAAGCGCCAGCAGAAGAGAGTGCACCGGAAGTAATCCAGTTAGGAGCAGAACCTGAGGCGCCAGAGGTGATCCAGTTAGGAACCGAGCCGGCAGAGGCAGAACCTGCAGCAGAAGAGCCGATAGCTGAGGAAGTGCCAGCAGAAGAGAGTGCGCCGGAAGTGATCCAGTTAGGAACGGAACCTGAGGCGTCAGAGGCAGAACCTGCAGCAGAAGAGCCAGTAGCCGAGGAAGCACCAGTGGAGGAGAGTGCACCGGAAGCAGCACCAGCCGAGGAAGCTGCAGCAGCCAGTGCGGTGACAGAAGAACCAAAACCTTCTAAGGTGATCGATGGGGTAGAATTTGATGAGCAGGGTATCCCGGTTGCAGCACAAAAATACATTGGTAAATATGTGGCATCTTCTGCAGTGCGCAAGCAGTTCAGAAAACCGCTTGAGAAGATCATTCAGAAGAAGGGCGTATACCGAAACATTGTCATTCTTTCCAAGAAAGGATGCAGCGTATCCAATATGGCGATTGACTTTGCAAGAACCTATCATGAGTTAGGTCTTTGCCAGAATAAGATTGTTGCTTCGATCAAAGCAAAACAGCTCAATAAGACGGATCTTAATAAGATTGTGGGTAAGCTGAAAGGCGGATGCCTGATCATTGAGAATTCCGGAGAACTGAGCCGTGAAAAAGCATTGGAAGTTTACGAGATGGTCAGCAATCAGGAAAATGATATTGTATTGATGCTGGTAGGAGAGGTAATGTCCGTAACAACCATGTTTGGACAGAACAAGGAATTGAATTCCCTGTTCCATGCATTATTCCTGCTTCATGACTTATCAGACATTGATCTTACAGATATTGCGATCGCTCATATGAAAGAGAAAGGATACAGTGCGGATGAAGATGGCTTAAGAGCATTGAAAGACCGTATTGCAACACTTGATCATAATGGTATTGATAATGTACTTGCGATTGTTGAGACAGCGATTGCTAAAGCAGAAAAGCGGGCGCAGAACAATCTGACAGATGTCGTATTTTTAGATGATTATGAAGACAGCGGCATGAATGTATTAAAAGAATTTGATTTTGAATAATGCGATACAATGCAGCGTTGATTTTGAGTAAAGCTTAAGACAGAATCCTTTGGGTAATAAGGAAATAGAACCTATTGCCCAAAGGATTTTTTGTGTGAATAACTTCTATTTATCACAGTGATGTCTCTTGACAGTTTATATACCAATCGGTATAATAAAAGAATAGAATATGAGGTTTTGTGCTTATTGGAGAGGAGGCTTTCATGGACAATCGAAAGAAGATTTTAAATGTTTCTTTGGATTTGTTTCATCAGAAGGGGTATGATGCCATAAGCGTACAGGAGATTGTAGAGCGGGCAGGGATTACAAAGCCCACGCTCTATTATTATTTTGGCAGTAAATATGGACTGCTTCAGGCAATTTTAGAGGATGGCTTTTCCCGGCTCAGGAAGCAGATCGATCCGGTGATGGAAGACACATACCAAAGAGATATCCGCGATGTATTATTTGATCTTGCACGGGCGTTTTTATCATTTGCAACATCGGATAGTAAATTCTTCTTTTTTATGCTGTCTTTAATGTATTCCGCAAGACAGAATGAGGCTTATGAGGCAGTGAAACCACATTTGCATAAGCTGTACCGGTCTGTGATCGAGTTATTTGAAAAGGAAGAATATCAGCTTGGTAATATGAATGGCCGGCAGGAACAGTTTGCAATGGGCTTTTTAGGATTTTTGAACCAGTATGCCTTTACATTTTCCGAGAAACATTATGAAGAAGAGTACGTGTTAAAGGAACATGTTTCTGACGAAGCGATCCGGGCACTGGTACAGCAGTTTATGTATGGTATTGTAAGTTAAGATAAGAAAGGGTGGGTTTTATTATGGAGCAGCATGTACAGCAATTTATCAACTATGATGTTTTGAATCGGATTGTGAGTGGTTATGAACCATACCCACAGAGTATGCTTGGACCACATGAGGTAGAGGGAGGATATGTTGTGACTGCCTACCATCCGAGTGCGTGCGGGATGAGTATTCACTTTGAGGGAGAAAAGGAAGCGCACGAGATGGAACGTGTGCATGAGATGGGAGTTTTCTCCTACTATTTTAAGACAAAGAAATATAAGCCTTATAAGATTACAAAATATTTTGACGATGGTTCCCTGGTAACATCGGAAGATCCATATAGTTTCACTTCTTATTTTACTGCAGATGACTGCTATATGTTTGGAAATGGAATCCACTACGAGATTTATGAGAAACTCGGTGCACATCCGATGGAGATCGATGGTGTGTATGGAACATACTTTGCAGTCTGGGCTCCACATGCGAAACGCGTCAGCATAGTTGGAGATATGAATATGTGGGATGGCCGCGTGTATCCGATGCGCCGCCGCGAGGACATGGGTATTTTTGAATTGTTCCTTCCACACATTGGAGTAGGTGAGATTTACAAATATGAGATTATGACAGCGGCAGGAGATCTGATCTTAAAGTCTGATCCTTATGGCAATTCCTTCCAGATGCGTCCGGAGAATGCTTCTGTAGTAGCAGATATCCACCAGTTTGACTGGAAAGACCAGGCATGGATGAAAAAACGTGTGAAAGCGGATACCTACAATAGTCCGATGAATATTTATGAGGTACATATCGGTTCCTGGAAACGAGCCGGAGAGAATCAGGATCAGTTTATGAATTATCGCGATATTGCGCATGATCTGGCAGAATATTGTGAGTATATGGGGTATACCCATGTAGAATTGATCGGTATTTCAGAGCATCCGTTTGACGGTTCGTGGGGATATCAGGTAACCGGATATTTTGCACCAACCTCCCGCTTTGGAAGTCCAAATGATTTTATGTATTTTGTTGATTATATGCATCAGCACGGAATCAGTGTGATCCTTGACTGGGTTCCGGCACATTTTCCAAAGGATGCATTTGCACTGGGACGTTTTGATGGGGAGCCATTATATGAGCATCCGGATCCACGTTTAGGAGAACATCCGGACTGGGGAACTTATATCTTTAATTACAGCAAAAAGGAAGTCATGAATTTCCTGATTGGAAGCGCGTTGTTCTGGCTGGATAAATTCCATGTAGATGGCCTTCGGACGGATGCGGTAGCTTCCATGCTTTACCTGGATTATGGCAAGCAGGACGGTCAATGGGTTCCAAATAAATACGGCGGAAATGAAAACTTGGAAGCAGTGGAATTTTTGAAACACCTGAATTCTGTTGTAGAGCGTAGAGAACCAGGAACTATGGTGATCGCAGAGGAGTCTACAGCATGGCCGAAAGTAACTTCCCGTCCGGAAGATGGTGGATTAGGATTTACCTACAAATGGAACATGGGCTGGATGAATGACTTTTTGGAGTACATTTCCAAAGATCCGCTGTTCCGTAAAGGAATTCATAATAAGCTGACATTTGCGATGGCATACCATCATGCAGAGCGTTATATTTTAGTGTTGTCCCATGATGAAGTAGTACATGGAAAATGCTCGATGCTCAATAAGCAGCCGGGTGATACCGACATGAAATTTAAAGGACTTCGGGTGTCTTATGGATTTATGTTTGGACATCCTGGCAAAAAGCTTTTGTTTATGGGACAGGATTTTGGTCAGGTCAGAGAGTGGAGCGAGGAGCGAAGCCTCGACTGGTATTTGTTAGATGATCCAAATCATCGTGCAATGCATAACTGGGTAAAAGATCTGCTTCATTTAGAGAAGGATTACAAAGCACTTTACGCAACCGATTATACAGATGGCTTCCAGTGGATCAATTGTGATGACAATGAGAAGTCCATCGTGACATTTATGCGTAAATCACCGGATGGTAAGAAATCACTGGTGTTTGTCTGTAACTTTACTCCGGTTACATGGGATCAGGGATATCGTGTAGGTGTACCAAATGCAGGAACTTACAAAGAAATCTTAAACAGCGATGATGTAAAATATTGTGGAACCGGTACCTGCATGAATGGATCGGTAAAAGCAACCGAGGGAGAATGGGATAATCAGCCATATTCGATCCCGGTCAAAGTACCTCCGATGAGCTGCGTTGTGTTTGAATATACACATAAGTATCCAAAAACACCAGAGCAGTTAGCAGAAGAAGCCAAAAAGAAAGAGGCACGCAAAAAAGCCGCAGCCGAGAAAAAAGCAGCGAAAGAAGCGGAAGCAAAGAAGGCAGCAGCAAAAGAGACTGTGAAGAAAGCGCCTGTAAAGAAGACGCCTGCAAAAGCAGCAGAGAAGAAAGAGCCGGTGAAAGAAACACCAGCAAAAGAGGCTGTGAAGAAAGCGCCTGCAAAGAAGGCACCAGCAAAAGCAACAGAGAAAAAAGAGCCGGCAAAGAAAACAACGGCAAAGAAAACAACAAAATAAGGATGAAAAGTAATGTGGCGGCAGAGGATGTTCTCTGCCGCTGTTTTTATGTGTGGAAAAGGGAATGAGCAGGGGGAAACGGAGAAAAAATCATAAAAACAGTGAGACAGTAAGGGGGTGGCGACGACTTATAAATAGAACGGGAGCAGAGGGAGTGAAAGGAGGAGACAATGGACAATGGTGCGAAATACTATCGCCGGTATCTTGATGGAGAGGACGATGGTTTGGTAGAACTCGTAACGGAATATAAGGATGGACTGATGTTATATCTGAATAGCTATGTAAGAAATATCCACATTGCAGAAGAATTGACGGAGGAGACATTTTTCCGGCTGATCACCAGAAAACCAAAATTTTCCGGGAAAAGTACATTTCAGTCATGGCTATATGGCATTGGAAGAAATATTACGCTTGATTATGTCCGGCGCAGTGCCAGACACAAACATACATCGTTTAATCAGTCAGACTTAGAGAGTTGTATGAAAGAGGAAACAGATCTGGAAACGGCATACTTAAAGGAGGAACAAAAACTGGTGTTGTATCAGGCATTATCAAAATTAAATGCAGAGTACCGGACGGTTTTGTGGTTGATCTATATGGAAGAATTTTCTAACAAGGAGGCAGCGGTGGTGTTAAAGAAGAGTGGTCGTCAGATGCGCAACCTGCTTTATCGAGCCAAACAAAGTTTAAAGGCAATATTGGAAAAGGAGGGATTTGATTATGAAAAATAGTGAGGAAATGGTGCGTGATCTGCTGGAGCGCAGAGACCGGTATGCAGTGTTGCAAAAGAGGAGAAGAAAGCTGCTGCTTTGTACCGTCACACCGCTTTTTTGTCTGTGTGTGATGGTTTGTATCAGCTATTTTATGTGGCAGGATGCCGGACAGAAGGGAGAATCCAAAAAGGAAACCAAAAAAGTGATCTCTCAGGCGAAGGAAAATGGAAAAGAGGAGCAGTCAGAAAAAAAGAATAAAATTGTAGTAGAATATGCGCAAGTATTTCCGGCAGACGGTGCAAAAAAACGAAAAGGAGAGCTTTTGGCGGAAGATTTTGTAGAACTGAGCCGTTCACAGATGTGTGAGTATTATGGGACAAACGTGTTTCCGACCGTCCCTTCTGATCTGAAGGAGTGGCAGGATCGTCATGGTATTTACAAAAAAAATGGGGGAACAGGTGCAGTATATGAGGATCATGATATATTAAATTATTCTACAGATGATTTTGAAAGATCGGTAAATGTAGAAATCGCAAAAGGGGATTCTTTTATTTCGGATTGTGCGTTCTTTCAGGAGATAAAAGAAAAATCGATCATAAATGATGTTGCGGTCGCCCTTGCAAAAGCGGACGATGATTACTACTATGCCCAGTTTTTATATCACGGGGCAGGGTTTCAGATCATTGCCAAAGGACTTACCGAGCAGGAAATGGTCGACGTGATTTCTTCCCTGCTCCAATAATCGCTTTAGTGTCAGGATCAATCCTCAAAATAATAGGTTTTGATCTCGCAGTTTTTGATCCCAAAGGCAGCAAATGCTTCATTGTCCATATCATGAAAATAGCTCTCCATAAAACGGGCAATCCCATTGTGCGCCACCAGAAGGTAGGTTTCTTCCTGCTGTTTCAGATCGTCCAGCAGATTGTAGATGCGCTGTGCCATCGAGAACATGGACTCTCCGGTGCCGTAATGATTGATGAATTGCTGTTTGGCAAGGCGGAATTCTTCCCCATTACGTGCGGTTCCTTCGTACTGTCCGAAGTTTTGCTCCTTTAATCGTGGCTCTACCGCAAGGGGGAGTCCGGTGATGTCGGCGATATGCTGCGCCGTCTTTTGGGCACGCATCAGAGGGGAGCAAAGGATTCGGTCGATCGGATAATTTTCTTCCTTTAAAAGGTTGCCGAGTGTGATTGCCTGTTCATGTCCAAGCGGTGTCAGATCAATGTCTGTGGCACCGCATATTTTATTTTCTACATTCCAGATGGTCTGTCCATGTCTTGTAAAATAAATCGTTTTCATAGCTACTGTCCTTTCTGTAACAGAATATCAGGTGGTAAAATCCCGGATGGGGATGTCTGCATTTTCCTTCCCGCTCACATTTTAGCATAAACCTGCCGAAATAGTAAATAACGACAGCCGAAAGGTGGAATGTGCAAATGAGCCATATAACAATACAAGTAAATGAAAACAGAACTGATGCCAAAGCAGGACAAAATGCCGCTTCCTCCCTGCTTGCAAACAGTGTGGGAAAGGTGATCACAGGTACAATATCCGGGACAAAGGAGCAGCCGAAGATCCAGATTGGAAAGCTTACGATCGATGTGTCAAGTGATGTTGTGAGAGACCGTAACGTGGGAGATTCTATGGATTTTCTTGTCACAAAGCAGGAACAGTCCGTGGTGCTAAAAGCAATGCAGGAGTTTGTCGGGGGAAATGCAGAAGGGGAAGAAGAAACCTATGGACAGGTAAGCCGGCTTCAGGTCATGCGAAACACCGAACAGTTTGCGCAGATTGCAAAGGAATCGGACATTTCCATTGAAGGAGAAGAAGAGGCGCAGGAATCTGCCGCGCAGGCAGCCCGGATTTCAGAAGAAGATCTTGCCATGCTGCGCCGCATGGGAATTGATGCAGCAAATACAGACGTCAGCCATCTGATGGGATTGATCAATCAGTACCATGCCCAGCAGGAGGGACGCAGCTTTCAGACCGGCAGCCCGGAGGTGGTCGCACAGATTGCCAGGGCACAGACACTGCCTGCACTTTCTGAAGGGGCAATGCGGTATCTGATCGATCAACAGGAACCGCTGACCTATGATGTGATTTATAAAGCAGAATACAGTGCCGTAGGGGAGGGCATAAAAGATCCATTGACCGGGGAAGAAAAAAATCAGCTTGCGCCACAGATTGAAAAGCAGCTTCAATTAGAGGAGCTTCCTGTCTCAGATGACACCGTGCAGGCGGCAACCTGGCTGATCGAGCATGCACTGCCGGTAGAAAAACAGAATGTAGAACGGTATCTTTTGTTGAAGGATTGGAATGAAAACGGTGGATCTTTCAAACAGAATTATGAAAAAAATCTGATCGCAGCGGCACAGGTGACAGGGGAGTTTCGCGATGCGGTATTGATCGGAGAGGAGCCTGCGAAAAAAGCACAGGAAATGATCGAAGACCTTTCGACCACCTCTGCGCCGGACGTCGCAGCAGTTGTCAGAAAGGGACAGCCTCTTACGCTTTATAATATCGTGGAGGCAGCAAAGCAGCCTTATAACGAAAGCGATGTGGCATTTTCCGAGGAGGAGCAGAACAGGATCGAACAAGGCGCAGTGACGTTAAAGGAGCTTCGCATCCGCATGACGCTTCAGGCAGGATATGCATTGTTCCAGAAATACCCGGATCTTATGTCACAGGAATTAGAGCAGGTGGCAGTGGAACTTCAGGAATTAAACCGGGAAACGATATCCTATCTTTATCCGGATGTGGAACCGGATTTATATGAAGAAACGATGGCGAAGGTAGAGGTGATCCCTCAGCTTCCGGTTGCTACGCTTGGACAGATTGTGCAGCAGGGACGGATCTGCACACTCGATGAAGTATACGAAACCGGAATGAAAGACGCCGTGGCAATGGAATTGGCTGCGGCAAAACAGGGGGCAGAGCAAAAGATTGCTTCTTATGAAACGCTGATGACAGCACCACGGGCAGATATGGGAGATTCCATGGCGAAAGCATTTGCCAATATCGGCTCGATGCTTGATGAGATGGGAATGGAAAATTCGGAAGAGAACCGTCGTGCGATCCGCATTTTATCCTATAACCAGATGGAAGTTACAAAGGAACAGATCGAGCAGATCAAGGCATTAGATGAACGTCTAACATCTGTGGTAGAGAGCATGAAACCGGAAATAGTGATGGGAATGATCCGTGATCGTGTGAATCCGCTTCATTTATCACTGGAGGCTCTTTCGGATGAGATCAAAAAGCAGGAAAAGAAACAGGGAAGCAAAGAAGAGGAAACCTACAGTGAATATCTGTACCGCTTATCCCATGAAGCAGATATTACACCGGAAGAGCGGGAGAGCTATATCGGGGTGTACCGCCTGCTTCGTATGGTAACAGAATTTGACAGCAGGGAACTGGGAGCTTTGATGAAAAGTGGAGAAGAACTCTCGCTTAAAAATCTGTTAAAGGCAGAGCGCAGCCGGAAAAAACATGGAATGGATGTCACCATTTCGGATGCTGAGGAAGAAAGAAGATCCGGTGGGTTCAAATATGATGTGACAGAACAGTTGGAGCGTGCCTTTGCAGCGATGAAAGAAAAGGATCTGTTTTCTGCGTCACAGCAGGAGCAGCTTCAGGATGAGGTGGCAAAGGCGCAGCAGGAATTATTAAAACAGCTTCCTTCTGTTTCAGAGGAAAGCTACCATTTCCTTATGACACAGGGACAGCCGATGACGCCGCAGAATCTTCTGGCGGCAGAACAGCTTACCAAAGAGCAGCGCGACTTTTACCGCAATATCAAGAAGGAATTAAAGCAACGGGGATATGACGATACGAAAGCATTTTCGGATCTGGAGGAGACGATGTTTGACGATCTTCTATCTTCTGAGGAAGAAAAAGAACAGCAGGCGAAGATCCGTACTCATATGCAGGATGCGTTCTGGGATGCGTATCACGAAAACGATGAGAAGCAGATCTTTACAGCAAAGGATGTATGGATGGCAGGTCAGATCCATACCCGGATGAGTATGGCGGCATCGCTTGGCCAAAAGCAGGAATATTACATTCCGGTGGTCAGTGGGGACGATGTTTACACGATGCACGTAAGCTTTGCGGATGGAGAGGAACAGGGCTATACGGCGGTGGTTGAGACGAACGGCTACGGAACGGTCACGGCAAAGGCAGTGATCCGGGAAACAGGTTCGGATATCTCCGTTACAAGCAGTGACGAACAGGGCAATGAAATTCTTCAGCAAAACAAAGATGGCTTGCAGAAAGTATTTGCCCCGCTTCTGGACGAGAACAGTAAAAAAGCCTGCTATGCATCTGCCCGTGCCTTTGTGGAATTGGTAAGAAGCATGCAAAAGCAGTAAGGCAGAAGGAGGAAGCTGCCGATATAACAATTGAGTGCAGGGAATGCACGTAAGGTCAGACTCAGGGAAGAGCGTAAGAGTATAGAAGAAAAGGATGAGGACACATGAAAGTAAATCATAATATGACAGCAGTTCGGACGAACCTGAACCTGAACCGTACCAACACGAAACTGGATGACTCCACGTACCGTTTGTCATCCGGCTACAAGATCAATTATGCGAAGGATGATCCTGCCGGATATGCGATCTTGCATCGTTTGAATAAGCAGATCAAAGGGCTGGATCAGGCAAAGAGCAATTCCGGAGATACGATCGCTACGATCAACACAGCAGAGGGTGCATTAAATGAGATCCATTCGATGCTGCAGCGTATGAGTGAGCTGGCAGTGCAGGCTGCAAATGACACCAATACGCCAGAGGATCGCGATACAATACAGGATGAGATCGATCAGCTGCTTTCCGAAGTGGATCGTGTATCAGAAAGCACGGATTATAATGGTCGAACTTTGTTGAATGGAGATTCTGACCGTACTTCCTATGTAGCAAAGAAGGATGGGACGATGGCAAGTAAGATCAGTATCTTAAGCCAGTCTACTACCGTGCTTCCAGGCAGCTACGAATTAAAAGTGACAAAGGATCCGACACAGGCACAGCTTACGTTTGCGCTGACCGAGGGAAAGCTTTCATTGAACGGGGAAGAAATAACGATCACAAAGGAATCCCTTCAGAATATGACAGCACAGAGTGACCTTCGAACCATGGCAGAACGATGCAGTCTGGATGTATCAGTCAATGGTAACAATGTAACGATCACCAGCCGGGCATACGGTGCAGATGCAAAGATTGAAGCTAATATGAATGGAACAAAACACGAGGCTGCCGGAACCGATGTGGAAGCAACGATCACAACATCGGATGATGGTTTTACGAAAACTGCAGTAAAAAGCATCAATGGAAATGAGATCGTGGTGACAGATGCCGATGGATTTGAATTGCGGATCACAACGCTTCCGGGCGCAGCTGCAGAGGGCAGTGTGACTGCTGAGGTGAAGGATGCCAGTACCGTGCAGGTACAGGTAGGAAGCGAAGCGGACAATATGCTGGAAGTGGTCTTTGAACGTGTGAATACCAAAACGCTGCATATTGATGATGTCAATGTCCGTACGCATGGCGGAGCTTCCAAAGCAATCGAGGCGGTACATAATGCGATCAATAAAGTGTCTATGGTCCGTTCTAAACTGGGAGCATATACGAACCGTTTGGAATATGCAAAGGAAAGTGCGGATGTACAAAGCTATAACGTAGAGGATGCCAGTTCACGTATGGGAGATACCAACATGGCAGAGGAAATGACAACATACAGCCAGCTCAATGTATTAGAGCAGGCAACCTCCAGTATTTTATCCAAAGCCAATCAGAGAGCAGAAACCATTCTGCAGCTTTTGCAGAGCTAAGGTGGTGTAGCAGATGACAGAAGAACAGATCAAAGATTACACGCTGCGTATTACGAATGCCAATGAAACAGCACTTGCCGTGATCGTACAGGAACTTTTGGAGATGAGCCTTAAAGAAGCGATCGAAGCATTGGCAGGCGGCGAGGAAGAATTGTTTGTGACACGTCTGAAAAAGGCGCAACGTTTCCTGGGAGAAATGATCCACAGTATCAATTATGAGGATCCGGTAGGCAGAGTGATCGGCTGGGATTATGTTGAGGCACACAAGCAGCTGCTTGAAGGAAAACGGACACATAAAAGAGAGCCGATGATCTCGGCGTATGAATGTGTAAAACGATACACACCAGTGTTTCAAAAGATTGCAAAGGATGATACTTCTGCACCGCTTATGGGACATGCCCAGAAAGTGTATGCCGGACTTACCTATGGAAAGACAAGTATGTTAGAGACTGCGGTTGACCAGGAACTCAACCGGGGGTATACTGTATAAAAAATGAGAAATGAGGTGTGATTATGCCAGTAGTGAAAGAAGATTGTATTTTTTGTAAGATTGCAAATGGACAGATCCCTTCTAACAGTATTTACGAAGATGAGGATTTTAACGTGATCTTAGATGTTTCACCGGCATCCAAGGGACATGCACTGATCCTTCCAAAGAAACACTTTGACAATGCTTATCATATGGATGAGGATGTGGCGAAAAAAGTATTTCCACTCGCAGCCAAGCTTGCCTGTTCGATGAAGGAAGCACTGCATTGTGACGGGATCAATATTTTGCAGAACAATGAAGAAGCGGCCGGTCAGACAGTGTTTCATTTCCATATGCATCTGATCCCAAGATACAAGGATGATGATGTGGATGTTACATGGAAACAGCATACATCGATCGATGAAGAACAGAAAATGATCACGGAACAGATCAAAAAATATTTATAAAATGAAAAAAGGTTATCACAGGATGATGCATGTGATAACCTTTTCTTTAGTTGAATTGAAATTGAACCTGAACAGGTTCCTTTAAGTGCTGTCCGCTCCGGGAAGCAACATTTGTTGTAATATTTAGAAAATAGGATTCCGATGCGCTGTAAGGCTCGGCCGGCTCCACCTCGATCTGGTTGTTTACAGAGTCATATCGGATGGAAGTTTTTAGTGGAATGTTACTGGCATTTGCCACATACATATTCGTCGAGTTGACCGTAGAAGGATCAAGCGGAATATTAAATTTGACGCGCCACACAAAATCTCCGGTTTTAAACTTCAGATCCTGTTTCACAATCCCTTGTGCATTTGGAGTTGTTGATTGTATATTTAAAAAATTCTTACTCATGACAATCATCCTTCCTTTCGCTTCCTATGCTACTACTAGTGTATCATATGGTACAAAATATTTCCAATGAATCTTGCACAAAAAAATAGAAAATACGTCCGTGTTATGTTATACTGAATGGTATATAAAGGTGTTCTTTGTCATATTTTTACAATAGGAACAGGAGGGTCATATGAAGTTTTCTTCTCTATCCATCAAAAATTTTAAGTCAATCCGGGAACTTACGATAAATGACATCGATCAGGCGTTGATCCTGGTTGGAAAGAATAATACCGGAAAGACGATCATGCTTTATGCGATCAGGGCGATCGTGGGTGATTATACGATCACTGAGCGGGATTTTTTTGACCCGACAAAAAGTATTGTGATCGGAGGATCCCTTTCGATCAGTGACGAGGATCTGAAAGAACTTCATAAGCGGGGGATTGTGAGCAAATATAAAAATTATGATCTTTGGGAGGCGGATTTTCATTCCAAATTTCCAACCTTTCAAGACGGCGAGCTCTCCTTTGAGTGCAGCCTTTCATGTGGCGGCGTGATGAAATATTCCGACGGTATCAAAAAGAACAACAAATTTCTAAAACAGGTTTTCCCAAAAATTTATTTTATCGACAGCAATCGTAACATTGACCAGATCCAGGAGGATATTCTGCGTTTTCAGGGCAATGATATCTTAGAACAGCTCCGGGAAAATATCTGTATGTTTGACAAATCCAAAAAGTGCAGCCGTTGTTTTCAGTGTATCGGACTGATCAATCAGAAACGGCCGGAAGAGCTTACGATCTATGAAACGGCACGGCTGATGGAATATAAAATGTTTCATTTGAATATGAATCAGTTTGCAGAAAAGCTCAATAAAAAGTTTAAAAAGAATGGAAGCCAGATGCAGGATATTACTTACAAAATGGATTTCCGGGTGGATGATGTGTTCCGGGTAAAAACGATGGTACATGACTTAAGAAGAGATACCTATGGCCCGTTGGAAACGCTTTCTGCCGGATTTAAGAGTATTTATATTCTGTCCCTGCTGGAGACTTATATTGAAGAAAAAGACAACAATGTATTTAGTATTATCATGATCGAAGATCCGGAGATCTTTCTGCATCCGCAGCTTCAGAAGGTGGCAAGTGAGATCCTTTACAATCTTTCCAAGAAGAATCAAGTGATCTTTTCCACCCATTCTCCGAATATGATCTTTAACTTTTCCCAGAAGCAGATCAAGCAGGTGATACTGGATGAAAATTATGAAACGGTGATCTCGGATAACGAGGACATTGATGCGATCTTAGATGATCTGGGCTATACGGCCAACGATCTGATGAATGTGAATTTTGTTTTTATCGTGGAAGGAAAGCAGGATAGCAACCGTTTGCCAATGCTGCTCAAGAAATATTATTCCGAGCTTTATGATGAGGATGGAAAGCCGCAGCGCATTGCGATCGTTCCGGTAAATAGCTGTACCAATATTAAGACGTATGCGAATCTGAAATATATCAATAAGCTTTATCTGAAAGATCAGTTTTTGATGATCCGTGACTCGGATGGTAAAAACCCGCGTGCGCTGACCAGACAGCTATGTGGTTACTACAAGGCGAGAGAGCAGCAGGACGAGAATAATCTGCCTCGCGTTACACCGAAAAATGTACTGATCCTTCGTTACTATTCCTTTGAGAATTATTTCCTTGATCCGGCGACGATGGTGAAGATTGGATTATTAAAGAACGAGGAAGAGTTTTATAACATATTGTATAGTAAATACAAGGACTATTTATACAAACTCGGCAGTACGAAGAGAATGCTCAAACAGACCGGGATCCGTATCAATAACAAACAGGATCTGAAAAATAATATTGATACCTTTAAGGTGTATGTAAGAGGACATAATCTGTTTGATATCTTTTATGGAAGATATAAAGGCGGACGCAAGGATGATGTGCTGGAACGCTATATTGAGGTAGCACCAAGAGAGGTGTTTTCCGATATACTGGATGCGATCGACCGCTTTGTCTATTTTGAGAACAGAAAAGCAAATCGAGAAGATTAGATGACGATCAAATATAAGAGATGAGGATGAGAAGATGAGAGACAATAAAAGTAATGTGACATTGATCGGGATGCCGGGGTGCGGAAAGAGTACGATCGGCGTTGTGCTGGCAAAGGTATTGGGCTATCAGTTTGTAGATACGGATCTGTTGATCCAGGAGCGGGAGAACCGTCTGCTTTGTGATATTATCGCACAGGACGGGTACGCTTATTTTTCCAAAGTGGAGGATGAGGTCAATGCATCCGTGACCGGACGCAAAAAAGTGATCGCACCGGGCGGAAGTGTCTGCTATGCAGACCGTGCCATGGAACATCTGCGTGGGATCAGTACTGTGGTATATCTGCGTCTTCCTTACGAGGAGATTGAGAGCCGCCTTGGTAATTTAAAGCGCAGAGGAGTGTTGTTAAAAGAGAATCAGACATTATCAGATCTTTATAACGAACGCTGCCCGCTTTATGAGTCCTATGCCCACATTACGATCGACGCAGAAGGAATGAGCATTGAAGAGTTGATGGATGCGATCGTGAAACGGCTTTCTGAGGTATGACAAAATTAGCAAAGAAAGCGTCATTTTGAATAAGGAAATGGCAATAATTGTGAGAAATTTGTGACTATTTTTTTTAGAATGTTGATTTACAAATGGTATTCATATGGTATAATCAATAACGTATGGTGATAAAAATATACTCTGAGGCATTTTCTAACTAGCGGGGGCGGTGGAAGATGACAAATGACAGAGTGACGATAGGGATAGAACACCAGAATGGATAATTTAGATAATAAGTGTATTTCGTAGATATATAGAGGTGTAGAATGGAACAGTACGTTATGAAGGGTGGACACCCACTTTGTGGCGAGGTAGTGATCGGTGGTGCGAAGAATGCATCTTTGGGTGTATTGGCAGCAGCCGTAATGACGGATGGAGAATGTTTGATTGAGAATATGCCGGATGTGCGTGACACGAATGTGATGTTACAGGCGATTGCAGGCATTGGAGGAACGGTAACAAGACTGGATGCGAACACGGTTCGGATCAGTGGGAAAAATATCAGAAGAGAATCTACGATCGTAGATGGAGAATACATTAGAAAAATACGTGCATCGTATTATCTGCTCGGTGCGCTGCTCGGCAAGTACAAACGTGCAGTCGTAGCACTTCCGGGGGGCTGTGATATTGGAAGCCGGCCGATCGACCAGCATATCAAGGGTTTTCGGGCACTTGGTGCGAAGGTAGAGATTGCCAATGGTATGATCACGGCAACAGCAGAACAGCTCGTGGGTGCACATATTTATATGGACGTTGTGTCCGTGGGAGCAACCATCAATGTCATGATGGCAGCGGCATTGGCAGAGGGACGCACCATCATTGAGAATGCGGCAAAAGAGCCACACATTGTCGATGTGGCAAACTTTTTAAATAGTATGGGTGCCAATATCAAAGGTGCCGGTACGGATGTGATCCGGATCCGCGGAGTTGAGTCCTTCCACGGAAGTGAATATGCGATCATTCCGGATCAGATCGAAGCAGGCACGTTTATGGCGGCTGCGGCTGCAACACATGGCGATATTACTGTAAAGAACGTGATCCCAAAGCATTTGGAGGCGATCAGTGCCAAGCTTGCTGAGATGGGATGTACGATCCATGAGTATGATGATGCGGTACGGGTAGATGCAAGAGACCGGAAGCTGACCTGTACACAGATCAAAACACTTCCTTATCCGGGATTCCCGACAGATATGCAGCCACAGATGGCAGTAGCACTGGCTCTTTCGGAAGGAACAAGTGTGATTACAGAAAGCATTTTTGAGAATCGTTTTAAATATGTGGATGAGCTGGTACGGATGGGTGCTACGATCCAGGTAGAAGGAAATGTTGCCATCATTACCGGAGTTGACCGATATACGAGTGCTGATATTGTTGCACCGGATCTTCGGGCAGGCGCAGCACTGGTGATTGCCGCACTTTCTGCGGATGGATATTCTACCGTGGACAGTATTCAGTATATCCAGCGTGGATATGAACGATTTGATGAAAAACTCCGGGGACTGGGAGCAGAGATTGCTTTGGTAGAGTCCGAGCGTGAGATTCAGAAATTTAAATATCAGGTAGTATAAAAGAAAATGCCCCGCTTTTTATAAGCGGGGTTGTTTTTATGTTCTTTTTATAAAATTTCTTCAATGACCAGATTCTTTTCTGTGGACAGATCAACAAAGCGATCCTTGATCTTGACGATCGGACGGGACAACGACTGTTTGTTGATGAAGATGATCTCTCCCACACTTCCATCAGTCAAACGGACACGGTTGTTGATATAGGTCTGTACGATACCTTCTAAGAATGGAAGCAGATAGCGTACATCATATTTTAGATAGCCTTCATTTTCAAACATGCGGATGACATGGAACGGACACATTCCGGCGCGGTAAACGCGGTTGGCAGTCATGGCATCGTATACGTCGGCGATGGCAACAATTTTGGCAAATGGTGTGATGTTTGGCCCGGTCAGTCCTGCCGGGTAGCCGCTTCCATCACATTTTTCGTGGTGCATCAGGATCGCTGATTTAATGCGGTCATCCAGATTGCTGTTTTCCACATGCTTGTAGCCTTTGTACGGATGGGTTTTGATAATACGGAACTCCTCGTCGGTCAGACGATCCGGTTTTTTGATGATCTCCGGCGGCATTAAGAGCTTGCCAAGATCGTGAATGGAACCGGCAACCGTAAGGGCATCGATATCCTCCTGCGGCAGATGGAGCCATTGTCCAAATACCCGGCAGATAATGGAAACATTTAATGAATGGGCATAGGTGGAATCGTCGTAGCTTCGTAAGTTATTGACGAGATCCAGCACACCGATCGTAGTATTGCTGTTGGTTAAAAGGCGTGTGGTATCGTGAAGCAGGGCATCGACATCGATGTCGTCGCTGCTTGCCACGACGTGCTGCAGGTTTTGATTGACGGAAACTAAGGAATGAGAAAATTCTTCCTGAAATATTTGGAATTCCTTACTGTTCTTGATACGGTCAGAATAACTCGAATCTGCAGGAAGAGGAGGGTTCTCCTCATTTTCATCTTCATAGATATTAACGAAAGGAATGGCATATGCACCAAGGCGCTCCAAAAGCTCCGGTGTAAAGGTCATGTCCTTTGGAACGAGCAGTTGTCCGTTCGGTGAAAAAATATCGCTCGCAGCTACCATTCCCGGTGTTACATTATAGATACTGACACGAATCTTCTTCATAGATCAAGCCCCCTCACCCCAAGTGTGTCATGCCAGAAGTGTCACGCTTCTGATACCGATATTCTATACTACATAGTATAATGGAAATGCATGCAAAATGCAATCATTTCCCCTTGACGAAAGCAGGTATGGGGTGTATACTCATCCCGTAACATGTGGCAGCATGAGTTCTGCCCGTGTGCATTGTTTATATTAATATCGCAAATGTTTCTCTTATTCAGAGTGGTGGAGTCAGAAGGGACGAAGAAGCCACGGCAACCCCATTATGGAAGGTGCCGACCTGAGCGAGTGAAAGGAACCATATGGTTCACGACAGTCGAGCAATAAGAGGATTGGTGCAACAGATCAATCCGGCTTGACCGGATTTTTTTATGCGAATAATGCGGTAAGGCCTGCTGATATAGCAGGACGGAAATAACCGTAGAACGTTGTAAGAATTTTCTTTAGAGAGATATTTGGACAAAAAAGAAGGAGGAACGTATGGAGAAATTATTATTTACTTCAGAGTCAGTAACAGAAGGACATCCGGATAAGATCTGCGATCAGATCAGTGACGCCATCTTAGATGCTTTGATGGCACAGGATCCAAACAGCCGTGTTGCATGTGAAACAGCGATCACAACCGGTCTGGTTTTGGTTATGGGTGAGATCTCTACCAATGCTTATGTAGACATTCAGAAGATCGTGCGCGATACGATCCGTGAAATTGGTTATGATCGTGCCAAGTACGGATTTGACTGTGATACCTGTGGTGTGATCACCGCAATCGATGAGCAGTCCAGTGATATTGCCATGGGTGTTGACAAGGCATTAGAAGCCAAAGAAAACAAAATGTCAGAGGAAGAGATCGAGGCGATTGGTGCCGGAGATCAGGGTATGATGTTTGGTTATGCCAGCAATGAGACACCGGAGTATATGCCTTATCCGATCAGTCTGGCGCATAAGCTTGCGATCCAGCTTACAAAGGTTCGTAAGGATGGCACGCTGCCATATCTGCGCCCGGATGGAAAAACACAGGTTTCTGTAGAGTATGATGAAAATGGAAAGCCAAAGCGTCTGGAGGCAGTTGTCCTTTCTACCCAGCATGGCGAGGAAGTGACACAGGAGCAGATCCATGAGGACATCAAAAAGCATGTATTTGATGTGATCCTGCCAAAAGAGCTGGTTGATGAGGAAACCAAATTCTTTATCAATCCAACCGGACGTTTTGTGATCGGTGGACCACACGGAGACAGCGGTCTGACCGGACGTAAGATCATTGTAGATACTTACGGTGGATATGCCCGTCACGGCGGTGGAGCATTTTCAGGAAAGGACTGCACGAAGGTAGACCGTTCCGCTGCTTATGCTGCAAGATATGTAGCAAAGAATATCGTAGCAGCCGGATTAGCAGACAAATGCGAGATCCAGTTATCCTATGCGATCGGTGTGGCAAGACCAACCTCTATCATGATCGATACCTTTGGAACCGGAAAGTTAGCAGAGGACAAGCTCGTTGACATCGTCAGAGAGAACTTTGATCTCCGCCCGGCAGGAATCATCAAGATGTTGGATTTACGTCGTCCGATCTACAAGCAGACAGCAGCATACGGACACTTTGGAAGAACCGATGTTGACCTTCCATGGGAGCATCTGGATAAAGTAGAAGATCTAAAAAAGTATTTAGCATAACAACAGAACAAAAAAAGCGGCATGGCTTATCTTCGGGTCATGCCGCTTTTGTCGTTTCAGAAGCATTGCATGCATCTGTCTGCGTGTGCTATGATGGGAATAGGATCAGTGTGGAAAGGAGCATACTATGGCAGGAAAAGAAAAGCACGGTACCGGAACACTTTTACGGGAACGTGAGATATATAAGATCATGGAGCCGCATCACTATGCGGTTGTGATGTATAATGATGATTTTACCCCGATGGATTTTGTCGTGGAGATTTTAATGACAGTATTTCAAAAGAGCGAAACAGAGGCGGTCGCCCTCATGCTCACAGTGCATAAGGGAGGACAGGCTGTTGTTGGAACATATACATATGACATTGCGGCATCAAAGAGAAACCGTGCGCTTCAAATGGCAAGAGAGGCAGGTTATCCGTTCCGGGTGGAAATGAAGGAGGCATAAGGGTTGGATACAACAAAGCGATTAAATAAACTGCTGCAAAAAACAGCAGATACAGCAAAAAAATGGCGGCATGAATTTGTGACTCCGGAACATTTCCTCTATGTGCTTACAAGGGATGAAGTATTTCAGGACTGTTATGCGTTAAATGGCGGAGATGCGGAAGAACTGCGCCGCCAGCTCAAGAAATTTTTTAAGAAAAATTATGAACAGCTTCCGGAAGGAACGCAGACGGTGCCGTCTTTAAGCCGGGGGTTTGAAGCAATGCTGGAACACGGAGCATTGCAGGCGGATGCCAGTGGAAAGACCAGCCTTTCCTTAACGCATGTGTTTTATGGCATGATGAAGCTGCCGGAATGTTACGCAGTTTATTATATGGCGCAGCAGAACGTCAATGTGAATGATGTATTTTTTGAGCTGTGTGCCAGAGAAGATGACGAAGAAGATTACTCGGGCATTGCTCCGGACAAATTCACGATCTATTTGGAAGAAGAGGACGAGGGAGATGAGGCCTTTGAGGATGGAGAGTGGGGAGAAGAACGTTCTGGAAAAAAGGCATCCTTCTTAAACTATGTGACCTGTTTAAATGATGTGGTGGAGCAGGAAAATTATGTGCCTCTGATCGGCAGGGAAAAGGAGATAGAAGAAACGATCCTGATCTTAAGCCGGAAGGAGAAAAATAATCCGCTTCATATCGGAGAACCGGGAGTCGGAAAAACCGCGATCACCTACGGTCTTGTGCGCCGCATTGTGGAGGATAATGTGCCGGACAATTTAAAGGATGCGAAGGTGTATGCGGTTGATATGGCAAGCATGGTGGCGGGAACCCAGTATCGTGGCGATTTTGAAAAGCGTCTTAAGATGGTGCTTGATTCTCTGGAAAAAGAACCGCATGCGATCGTCTATCTGGATGAGATCCACACCGTGATCGGTGCCGGAGCGGTAAATGGCGGTTCCCTGGATGCATCAAACATGTTAAAGCCTTATCTGACGGGGGGAAAGCTTCGCTTTATCGGAGCGACTACCTATGATGAGTATAAAAAGCATTTTGAACAGAGCCGTTCCATGGTGCGCCGTTTTCAGCAAGTCCGGATCAATGAGCCATCCGAAGAAGAATGTGTGCATATCCTGCTCGGCATCCGTTCTTACTATGAAGATTTTCATAAGGTGTTGTATACGGAAGAAGTGCTGCGCTATATGGTGTCACTGACAAAAAAATATGTGCACGAACGATTTTTGCCGGACAAGGCGATCGATCTGATGGACGAAGCCGGTGCCTATGTGAAATTAAAAGCCGGTCGGGATGCAAAGAAAAAGAAGCAGGCATTAAAAGTCAGCAAAGAAGATGTGGAACAGGTGCTGGCGCAGTTTTTGCATGTGCCAAAACAAAGTGTGGCAGGCGATGAAGTGGAGCAGCTTAAGACATTAGAAGATCGTCTAACATCACAGGTATTTGGACAGGAAGAGGCCATTGACAAGGTGTGCCGTGCGATCAAGCTGAGCCGTTCCGGACTGGCAGAGGAGAACAAACCGGTTGCGTCCCTGTTATTTGTCGGGCCGACCGGAGTAGGAAAAACAGAAATTGCAAGAACCCTTTCCAAAGAGCTGGGCATTTCACTGGTGCGGTTTGATATGAGTGAGTATATGGAAAAACATGCAGTAGCCAAATTTATCGGTGCGCCGCAGGGCTATGTCGGTTATGAGGAAGGCGGACTTTTGACGGATGCCATCAGGAAAACACCGCACTGTGTCCTGCTGCTTGATGAGATAGAAAAAGCGCACCCGGATATTTTCAATGTTCTGCTTCAGGTGATGGACTACGCAACGCTTACGGATAACAAAGGGCGGAAAGCTGACTTTCGTAATGTGATCCTTTTGATGACCTCCAATGCCGGAGCACGCCGTCTCAATAAGCCTGCCATTGGATTTAATGAGCAGACCAGAAATGAAGGGGCGATGGAGGAAGAAGTAAAACGGCTGTTTTCACCGGAGTTCCGCAACCGGCTGACCAAGGTGGTGGCATTTCATGCATTGGATGAGGTGATGGCAGAGCGTATCGTGAAAAAACAGTGCAGGGAGCTTGAGGAAAAGCTGGTCAAAAAGGGTGTGCGCATATCCTATGAGGAGACATTGCTTCAAGCGATCGCAAAGGATGCCGTGGCATCCGAATATGGGGCGCGTCAGATCAAACGATATTTTGAAAATGAGATCAAGCCTGCGATCGTGGACGAGCTGTTGTTTGGACAGTTAAAAAATGGAGGACAGGCTATCCTTAAGAAAGGAGAGAATGGCCCGGAACTTCTATTATCTTAAGGTATCCTGCTGTTTCTGTGAAGGGAAACGGCTTTTGCATAAAAGATGAAGATCTGGGAATGCTACCCTAAAAAGCTTTTGAAAAAGGTAGGGCAGCAGCGTGAAAGAAGATTTTTTTGATGAAAAGAATAGAGTGAAAGGAAACGTATCAAATGCTCTGTCCGAAAACATTTCCTGTATGGAACAGTTGTTTTCGGATTGTGGGGACGTGGTGAGCCAGAAATTTGAGATCAATTTTGGCATTTGCGCTTTTGTGATCTATGTGGATGGTCTGGCGGATGCACAGTTGATCGAGGATTTTGTGCTCCGGCCGTTAAAGCAGCAAACGACTGCGTCCTATGACAAGGATGGAACGCTTGCGCAAAAGAAGGAAGCACTGCAGCAGGTGTTGGAGCTTAGTGATGTGACCTTTCGACAGACAATGGACGAGGTGGTATTAGAGATTCTTTCTGGTAATACCATCTTGTTTTTTGATGGAGTAAAGGAAGCGCTGATGATTTCCAGCAAGGCATTTCCAACCCGCGGAGTGTCAGAGGTGGATTCGGAGCGCACGATGCGGGGCGCAAAGGATGCGTTTAATGAAAATATGCGTACGTCTACAGCACTGCTTCGCAGAAGGATCCGTGACAGCCGTCTTAAGATAAAACAGATCTATGTGGGACAGCGTTCCCGCACCAATGTGGCAGTCTGTTATGTGGAAGGGCTGGTCAAGGAAAAATGGCTGGAGGAAATTGAGGAGCGCATGTCCCGCTATGAGATCGATGCGATCTATGACAGCGGTATGCTGGAGCAATTGATGGAGCCGGAGTGGCATTCCGTGTTTCCACAGTTTCAGCATACCGAGCGTCCGGATAAAGCGGCGAGTGCGCTGCTGGAAGGACGTGTGGCAATTGTGGTTGATAATTCGCCGGATGTGCTGCTGCTTCCGGCTACGTGCAATACGTTTTTTCAGGCGGCGGATGATTATTATGGACGGTATGAGATCGCAATTTTTGCGCGTCTGCTGCGTTATGCGGCCTGCATACTGGCGATTGGTCTGCCGGGACTTTACCTTGCAGTGATCGGATTTCATACGGAAATGCTGCCGGTAAAGCTGGTGCTGACGATTGCGGAAGCGAGACAGCAGGTTCCGTTTCCGGCAGTGGTCGAGGTACTTTTGATGGAGCTGGAATTTGAACTGCTTAAGGAAGCGGGCATCCGGCTGCCGGGACAGATGGGATCGACGATCGGAGTGGTTGGCGGTCTGATCGTGGGGCAGGCTGCGGTAGAGGCAGGACTTGTCAGCACGATCGTTGTGATCGTGGTAGCACTGACTGCCATTGCTTCCTTTGCCATTCCCAATGAAGCGTTTACTTCTGCGTTCCGGCTGCTCAAATTTTTCTTTATTCTTGTCTGTGCATTTTTTGGGGTGTATGGATTTTTCTTAGGAATGCTTTGTCTGATCATCCATCTGTCTTCTTTGGAGAGTATGGGTGTGCCGTATCTGATGCCTGCTGTTTCCAATGTGGCGGATGCATCGGAGGAGGACAAGGACTTTATTTTGAAGCTTCCCATTCAGCAAATGCGGCTGCGGCCATTTTTTACAAAGAGAGGAGCAAAAAGAAGACTTAGAAAAGAGGGGCATCGATGAAAGAAACAGATACGATCACGCTGCGGCAATGCTGTCGCAGTATCTTTTTAGAGGGCTTTGGTGTCAGCGTTTTTTTGATGACACGACTGCTGCTTTTTTATGGAAAGGAAGAGGCTTTGGGGTTGTTTCTGGTGGGAAGCCTGCTGGTGTTTGCGCTGACATTATTTTATGTTCTGGCTTCGGAAAAGGAAACGGTTTCTTATGGTGCGCAGCTGCTGCAAAAGGGGGAAAAGGTGGGACGTGCGCTGCTTTTACTGACTGCCGCCCGTTATGTTCTTCGTGCAGCATTTCTGCTTGTTGTGTTTTACCGTGTGCTGCATGATTATCTGTTTCCGGATCGTTCTTTTCTTTTTCTTGCGGTTCCGTTTCTGATCGTGTGCTGTTACGGTGCGGGAAAGGGCGAGGTGCTGCGGGCACGGACGGAAGAATTTTTGTTCTGGTTTGTTGTGGTACCGTTTTTACTGGCGGTGGTTCTGGTGTTAAAGGATGCCAATGTGACAGAGCTAACGGATGCGGTGATTCCGTCGTTGTCTTTTTCCAGAATAAAAGGGATTGCCATTCCGCTTGCACTGTACACCAATGTGGAACTGCTCGTGTTTTTTCTGCCGAAGGTCAAAAGGGAGGAGCGTGAAAAAAAGGCGGTGTTTGCTGCTGTTTTCTCCTGCCTGTTGCTGAACGGACTGCTTTTGATCGCAACGCTTCTGGTGCTTGGGGCAAAGGGAGCGGCGGACTTTGACTGGCCGGGACTGAAAGTGCTGGAAAGTGCAAAGGTGCCGGGCGGTTTTTTGGAACGGCTCGACAGTCTCATCATCTGTTTTTGGATGTGTTCGGTATTTGCGGCGATCAGTGGACTGCTCCTTTGTGGAGCCACTCTTATGGGAATGTGGAAAAAACGGAAGGAAAATGAAGTGCCAAAGGGGTTTGTCGGGCTGCTTTCCGTGCTCATTTTCCTGCTGGCATATGGAATCTTACAGAACGAACATGCAGTTGCATGGTTTGTGCGTTACAGTCTTTTTTTCGATCTTCCGCTCGGTATTCTGACGGTGCTGTTTGTGAAGTTTAAAAAGGAAACAAAAAAGAAAAGCGGAAGAAAAATGGCAGTGTGTCTGCTGCTTTTGGTAAGCCTTGTTCCCCTCTCCGGCTGCAGTGCCATACATGACGTGGAACAGTACGATTATGTGCTGACACTTGGCATTGATCCGGGGCAGCAGGCATTGTATCGTTATACCTTTGCGATCGCTACTGCAAAAAATACGAAGACGAAAAGTGTGGAGGCGGATTCCTTGCTGGAAGCTGTGCAGAACTATGAGCAGAGTCATTCGCACAAGCTGCAGCTTGGTCATGTGCGGGCAATGGTGCTGGGATCTGTGTTTTATTCGGATCTTCCGACACTGGATCAGGTGCTTGCCACCTGCCGGAAAGAACCGCAGCTTGCACTTACCACCAGTTTATACGGAGCAGAAAATGAGGCAAAGAAAGAAATGGAGCAATGTCCGGAGGAGAAATTGACACTAGGAGAGTATCTGGATGATCTGGTTGCAAATCAGGAATCTAAAATGGATAGTAAGGACAATTCTTTGTACCGCTATTATGCCAAACGGGAGAAGTGTATTCTTGTTGCGGTGCCGCTTTCGGATGGGATGGAGTTAAAAAAAGTAAGGGTTGCGGAATAAAAAGTGGTTGTGTTGGTAATCATTTCTGTAGCACTGGTAGCGGACTGGTAGATAACCGGTAGCGAACCGGTAGCGGACTGGTTCTGTGTGATCTGCCAATACGACCGCAGGCACGCTTGCGCTGCTTATCGCTCGCAGCGGTACATAGGATGCCAAAATACGGCATCCAAGTACCGGCGGCTCTAAAGCACCTGCGTTTCGTATATGGCAGATCATACAGAAATGTGATCGAGCGGTAGGATGGGTAAGAAATGGTTAAGTTCTGCTTTTTATATACGGCAGATTATACAGAAGTGAGATCGAGCGGTAGGTGGTGAAGAAATGGTTAAGTTCTGCTTTTTATATGCGGCAGATCATACAGAAGTGAGACGAGCGGCAGGATGGTGAAGGAATGAAGTTTCAAGGGGGTATTTTATGGGTATGCAGAATATAGTTTATAAGGGGAAGGCATGGGTATTACGGCACGGTCTGATGATTGGTCAGTGTTTGGTGGCTGCTGTTTTTTGTCTGGCTGCTGTTTTTTATGTGTTTTATGGTAAGGCGCAGGATCCTTCCATGGTTTATGAGCAGGTGCTTCGTTTCCATATCCGGGCAAATAGTGACTGCGAGGAGGATCAGCGTGTGAAGCTGCTTGTAAAGGATGCGGTGATCCGCGAAGCGCAGGATATTTTATTAAAGGAGAAAAATGCGACGGTACATGGCAGGCTGGAATGTCTTACCAAACAGGAGACGAAACGGATTCTGGGAAGTCATCTGGATGATTTAAAGCAGGTGGCGGGACAGGTTTTACGGGAGCAGGGAAAGGATCAGGAGGTTTCTATTTATTTTACGAAGGAGGAGTTTCCGGTAAAGTGCTATGGGGATATGACGTTTCCGGCGGGGATGTACGAGGCACTCCGCATTGATTTAGGAAATGGGAAGGGGCATAACTGGTGGTGCATGTTATACCCGTCTCTTTGTTTTTATGACAGCAGTTATGGTGTGGTGTCGGAGGAAAGTAAGCAGATATTTTCTGATCTGCTTCCGGCGGAGGATTATGAGGAACTGCTCACTTCGGATGATACGAAAATAGAAGTAAAAAGTGGAATTTTGAAGGGGGTTTTAAGTCTATTTGATAATTGACATTTGCGCCTATCTTTTCTATACTTAAATTATCTATGTCGCCGGAAGTTTGTGCTGCTATGGTATGCGGCTGGTTTCATATTTTTCCGGCATCCTGGAATTATTTAGGAACAAGAAAGCGAGGCTTAAAAATGGGCAAGAAAGTAGCAATTATCTTCGGAGGCCAGTCTTCCGAACACGAGGTTTCCTGTATATCGGCTTGTACCGTTATCAAGAATATGGATCCGAAGTACGATCAGGTATTGATCGGTATCACGAAAGAAGGAAAGTGGCTGTTGGTGGACAGTGTTTCTTCGATCGAATCAGGAAGCTGGGTGAAGAGCAAGCGCACGGCAGTATTTTCGCCGGATGCAACGAGAAAGGAGATTTTGGTGCTTTCTTCTGAACGTGGAGAGGATGGTCAGTTTGGTCGTTATGAAGCGATCGGCATTGATGTCATTTTCCCGGTTCTGCACGGATTATATGGTGAGGACGGAACGATCCAGGGGTTGTTTGAGTTGTCCGGTATTCCGTATGTGGGCTGTGGTGTGCTGGCGAGTGCTGTGTCCATGGATAAGTTATATACGAAGATCATTGTTGACCGGCTGGGTGTGAATCAGGCACGCTATGTTGAGATTCGCGGCAGTCAGATGGAAAAGGATATGGATGACTGCGTGGCGCGGGTAGAGCGTACGCTTTCTTATCCGGTATTTGTAAAGCCGTCGCAGGCTGGTTCTTCCAAAGGCGTCAGCAAAGCGAACAATAAAGAGGAGCTGATTGAGGCATTACATATTGCGGTAGAGCATGATACGAAGATCCTTGTGGAGGAAACGATCGTAGGACGTGAGATCGAATGTGCTGTAAAGGGAACGCAGGACGAGGTGGAAGCAACCTGTGTTGGTGAGGTGCTGGCAGCTTCGGATGCAGCCTTTTATGATTTTGATGCAAAGTATAACAATGCGGAATCAAAGACGGTAGTAGATCCTGAACTTCCGGAAGGAAAGGCAGATGAGATCAGAACCGCAGCCAAGGCGATATTTAAGGCAGTGGACGGTTTCGGCCTTGCCCGGATCGACTTCTTTTTGGAAAATGGAACCAACCGTGTGGTATTTAATGAGTTAAACACATTGCCGGGATTTACGTCGATCAGTATGTATCCGATGCTCTGGAAGGCGATGGGTGTGGAGACAACAGAGCTGATCACAGAGCTTATTGAACTGGCAGGACAGCGCGGAAAACGATAGGAGAGCAGGAGGGATGACGGATGGATGAAAGACCCATTGGTGTATTTGATTCCGGCGTGGGCGGCCTGACGGTTGCCAGAGAGATTATGCGGCAGCTTCCGAGCGAGCACATGGTATATTTTGGAGACACGGCAAGAGTGCCTTATGGAAACAAATCCAAGGAGACGATCATTAAGTATTCCAGACAGATCGTGCGTTTTCTTATGACAAAAAATGTGAAAGCCATCGTGGTAGCCTGCAATACGGCAACGGCACTGGCATTGCAGGAGCTGCAGCAGGAAAATGAGATCCCGATCATTGGCGTGATCGAGCCGGGAGCAATTACGGCGGCACATACGACGGAAACCAAAAATATCGGTGTGATCGCGACGGAGTCAACGATCCGCAGCGGAATGTACACTTCGTTTCTGCGGAAATTAGACCCGCAGATCACGGTGGTATCAAAGGCATGTCCGTTATTTGTACCGCTCGTGGAGGAGGGCTGGATCGAGGATCGGGTAACAGATGAAGTCATTGCCCGTTATCTGCATGAATTAAAGGATTATGAGGTAGATGCCCTGATCTTAGGCTGTACCCATTATCCTCTGCTTCGAAATGCGATTGGACGCTATATGGGGGAGGATGTAAAACTTGTAAACCCGGCTTATGAAACGGCCAAGAGCCTGAAAGAGCTGTTAACCGGACATGATCTATTAAATACAGGACTGGAGCGCGGACATTATTCCTACTACGTGAGTGACGGGGTGGACAATTTTATCACATTTGCAGACCGTGTACTGCCATGTGATGTGAAAATGACCAGCTTAGTGAACATCGAAAGCTACTAACTGAGAGAAAATGAGGAGAAGACAAATGAAGATCAGCCAGTTGATGAAAGAAAAGAATACGACATTGTCCTTTGAGGTATTTCCACCAAAAACAAGCGAACGCTACGAAGCGGTGCGTGCTGCTGTGATGGAGGTAGGCGCATTGAAACCGGATTTTTTCAGTGTGACTTACGGAGCCGGTGGAGGAACGAGCCTCTTTACGGCGCGGCTTGCCGCAGAGGTAAAAGCAGCATATGATATTCCGGCACTGGCACATTTGTCCTGTGTGACTTCAACAAAGGAGCTTGTGGGAACGCAGATCGAAAAGATCAAGGAACTCGGAATTGATAATATTCTGGCACTTCGCGGTGACCTGATCGAGGGGATGGATACGACACATCTGGATTATCATTATGCCAGTGAACTGGTGGAAGAGATCAAGCATCAGGGCGATTTCTGTGTAGGCGGTGCGTGTTATCCGGAAGGTCATCCGGAGGCAAAGAGCCTTGGGGAAGATATTGCCCATATGAAGGAAAAGGCAGAGGCCGGTTGTGATTTTCTGACAACGCAGATGTTTTTTGAAAATCATCTGTACTATGCTTATGTGAACTTGTGTGAGCAGGCCGGAATTACAGTGCCGATCGTGGCAGGGATCATGCCGATCACCAACGAAAATCAGGTAGAGCGTTCATTGAAATTATCGAAAGCCTATGTGCCAAAGGAATTTCAGCAGATCGTCGAAAAGTACACCGGAAAGCCGGATGATTTTTACAAGGCCGGACTTGATTATGCCATTCGTCAGGTGATCGACTTATATGAAAATGGAGTAAAAAATGTACATATCTATACGATGAATAAGGCGGCTGTGGCAAAGAGCATTTTGGAAGCAGTCGCTTCATATCGGTCATAACAAGGAGAAAAAATGGGAGAAACAGTAACAGTAACGGTAACGGGGACGCAGACGGATGTGACACCTCCGGTTACCATTTCTACTGTGGAGCAGGGCGAACACCACAAAAAAGGGGAGACTACCTATGTTCTGTATCAGCAGGAAGAGGACGGGCAGAAGGTGCACCATAAGATCAAGATCAAAGGTGGGACAGTGGAGCTTCACCGCAGTGGAGACAGCCGTTCCCGCATGGTGTTTGAGGAAGGACGAAGTTATGTGTCACCCTATGAAACCGCAGGACTGCATTTGATGATGGAAATGCGGACGCAGAAGGTTGAGATTGAGGAACAGGAAGACCAGACGAGAATCCGGTTAGAGTATGAATTGCTGTTAGAGGGAGCACATGCGTCGGATAAT
Organism: Lachnospiraceae bacterium; assembly: GCA_050874905.1. Classification (GTDB taxonomy): domain Bacteria; phylum Bacillota; class Clostridia; order Lachnospirales; family Lachnospiraceae; genus NC2004. The sequence goes on along the minus strand of JBNMLP010000004.1, from coordinate 71,580 downwards.
AGAACGGAGATTGTGATACAAAAGTAAAATTTGTCATGAAACAAGGGATAGGAAAACAGACACGCTCTGTTTTTCCTATCCCTTGTTTCATGACTGCTTTTGCTGCGATGGTTATAATGAGAAACCCCCGGTCATATCTCGTGATGTCGGGATATGACCGGGGGTTAGAAAGTGAACCTTTTAATAAGTGGCGGCATTACTTTCTGTGTTATAAACTTCATAGCTTGCGCCACTTCGAGTGGAAGCAGATAACGTAACTTTGTATGTTCCGTGTGATGGAACTGCGTACTTTCGTTTTTCAACATACAGGGATGATGTGCTACTAGTATCAGTCCACTTTTTTACTTCAACCCAAGAATTTCCACTTCTTCTCATAAGCTTAGTTGTAGTAGTAATAGAATGTGGTGGATTTCCTTTTAATAAAACGTGAAAACTGACAGCAGCTGTACCACTTGCTGAAATAGATAACGTTGCCTTAATGTCCTGCACATTGTTTGCATAAGGTTCTATGGCTGCGGCATTACTATTTATAGTAGTGCTAAAACCGACAAGGGTACAGATCATTAACATTGCAAGAATAAATCTTTTCATGAAATTTCCTTCTTTCTGTAGAATATTTATCATAATAGGTTACTCCCTACATGATCAAAGGTTAATCAATACTCCAGATTCTTGATGATTTTTACAAATTCTTTTTTCGGCAGAATTGTTTTATCGTCTTTTCCGTCGCATGGTGTGCAGCTATAGCCGAAGTCTAATACTACATTTTTATCAAAACAGTAAACAACAATATCTAACCATTTGGCATCCTTGATATAAGAGTAGTTAAAAGTGTAATCAAGTCCATTTATGGTTACAGTTTCTGAGTAATCCCATTCGTTGTTTAATGCTAATTTTTCATTTCGGGAAACGTAATCTAATGCCAAAGCAAATGTTTCTTTTTTGTCAGAAGTATTACGTACATATTTATAATAGAACATGTCTTCTCCAGAAAAGGAATCTTCTTTGTCATATACAAATCCCTCTGGCATATATCCTGCTTTCGGGATGATATGTGTCATTTCTGTTGTTGCATTTCTTGATTTATTTTCTAAGGTGTAAATATCCGTACCCTGCGGGCCTTCCTGCTTCAGCCATGTAAATAAATGATCGAAAGCGTCTGTTGCATACGTTCTTGTAACCGGATTCATCAGACAGGTGACAAGCAGTAAAAAGGCACAGGCAGCTGCCACTTTTGGTACAGTATGTTTTTTGTGGGATGGCTTTTTCTGTTCTTTTTCTGCAGCCTGATCCAGTTTTTCGTAAAATGTTTTGTCAAAGACAGGAGTTTCTACCGGATCCTGTAACAGTTTTGTTTCGATCTTTTCTTCTTCTACAGTAAGATAGGTGGTTAATAATTCTTTCATGTTCGTTTCATGTCGTTTCATGATAAACACCTCCTAAGTTAAGATTGCTCATTTTGGTTCCATTCTTTTGCTAATAACTGTCTGGCTTTTTTAATCCGGTTCGTGACGGTGACGGTGCTGATATGAAGTTGCGCGGCGATTTCTTTTCGGGTAAGACCTGCCACATATTTTAATAAAATCACCTCTTTTAATCCGTTTGGGAGTGCTGCGATCGAATGGTAGACAGCATTGTCATATTCTTCGATATAGGACAGCTCCGGCAGCTTCTCCTCCTCACCTTCATAAAAAAGTACAGTTTTGCGTTGCTTCTTTAAAAAGGAACGTGTTGTGTTCCGGGCGATCGCAGAGAGGTAAGCCTTCGTTTGAAGTTCGTCAAATGCTTCCATCGTGTTTCGGGCTTTCAAACAGCGAAGCCAGATCTCCTGCATGACATCTTCCATCAGCAGCGGATCAATATCTTTGGTATTCCACTGCTGTCGTACGATCGTGAACACGTATCGTTCGTAGTGCTTTATTAAATTGTCTAAGAAAGTATTTTCCATATAGTTTCCCTTTCCACATGCATGTAGGATTTGGCCCCCTCTATTATAAGAAACTCAGTGAGGTGCAAAAAAGAAAAGCAGATACAAAAAAAGAGACTGTTTTGTAACAGCCTCTTTTTTGATCTTGATGAATTATTTTTTGTTCTTCTTTTTGGATGTATTTTCTTCTTCGATCTCCTTGCGAAGCTCCTGCTGTTTTTTCAAAAGCTTACTGCGCCAAGATTTCTTTTTCTTGCCTTCCGGCTGTGCCATAGTACCGCGGATGTTCTTTACGCTTACGATGTAAATACCGCTGATCATGGCTTTTACCTCACGCTTTACCGGAATCTCGTCAAAGATCGCTTCGTCGCAGATCAGGGAAAGTACCTGTGGTCCTACTTTTGCCTTTACGATCGGCATTTTGGAACCGCGCAGACGTTTTGGAACCTGATCCATGACCACCTTCGGCAGATTTGCGTCCTTCACTTTCATCCGCTTTTTATCGATGATCAAAAGGGATGCCGGCTGTGCGGCAGCCATCATCTGTTCCTGCTGTGCTTCCTGTTTCGTTTGCATTTTCTTGCCGAAGAAGTAGAGTCCGACAAAAATTCCAACCATAACCACCAATACAATGATGGCGATAATCCAACCTGTCATAGTAGTGTACCTCCAAACTATTTGTCATTCTTTTCGTTAAAACCCGTTACAAACAACCATTTTAACATTCTTTTTTCAAATCTGCAATCAGATCTTTTACAATTCCCTGCACATAAACATCAATGTGTTTCTGCTGGTCTTCGGATAAGGTATCAAAATAGATCGGCTCTCCGATATTTAAGTAAACGGTAGCAGGACGGATCTTACGGAATGCCCCATTGTTTTCAAAGACGTTGTCGGAGTTGACAATGCCGATCGGCACGATCGGACGGCCGGATTTCTCTGCCATCTTAAAACTGCCTTTTTTAAAAGGAGCCATTTCCTCGCTGTGACCGCGGGTGCCTTCCGGGAAAATGTATAAGCTTACGGTGTCATTTTTTAAAAGTTTTACACCGGCTAAGATCGTCTTTAATGCCTGCTTGTTGTCCTTGCGATCCAGAAACAGGCAGCCGATGTTGTTCATCCAGTGATTTAAAAATGGAATCTTTAACATCTCGGATTTGGCGATATAGCCGACCGGGCGGTTGATCGTGACATGAGTTGTCAAAATGTCAAAATAGCTGCGGTGATTTCCTACATAAAGGGCAGAGGTGTCCGGAATGTGTTCCGTTCCCTTTGCTACGATCTTTGTTCCGCTGAGCTTTAACACCCCTTTGAATTTTTGACGGACAATGTCGTTTCCAAGCAGGAAGCCCTGTTTTGGATTCTCCTTGATCTTTTGCTGTATGTTTTTGTCTGTCTTTAATCCGGTGAGAAAAAAGAACAGTACATAGCCTAATATTGCAACAATTCGCATGTGCTTCCACTCCTTTCCGAAAGCGGATTACAACCGTCCATAAAGTTCGGTGGTAAGACGTAAGTTGATGGCATCTTCCTCTTTTAACTGTTCTTTGCTGTAACGCCAGATCCAGTTGCCTTCCGGAGTACCCGGTGTATTCATGCGGGCATCACTGTCCATGCGCATTACATCCTGTAACGGAACGATCGCCATGCGTGCCACACTCTTCCATGCAGTACATAAGAAATCCCAGCTTACATTGTTGCCGTCGCAGCCCATGTAGCGGCGTACCTTGTCACGGCTTTCTTCCTTTGCCGTGCGGTACCAGCCTGCGGTGGTATCGTTGTCGTGTGTACCACTGTAGCAGATGCAGTTGTAGGAATAATGATGTGGCAGGAACGCATTTTCTGAAATGTCGTCAAATGCAAACTGCAGCACCTTCATACCAGGAAAATGGAACGCATCCCGCAACGCTTCTACTTCCGGTGTGATCACACCCAGATCCTCAGCGATGATCGGAAGGTCATCTCCCAATGCTTTTTCAATCGCTTCAAACAGTTTCTTGCCCGGTGCCTTGATCCATTTTCCATTGATCGCAGTTTCTTCCTTTGCAGGAACAGACCAGTATGCTTCAAAGCCGCGGAAATGGTCAATCCTTAAGTAATCGGTTACCTGAAGCTGCGCTTTGATACGCTCAATCCACCATGCAAAGCCAGTTTTTTCGTGTTCCTTCCAATTATAAAGTGGATTGCCCCAAAGCTGTCCGGTAGCACTGAAATAATCCGGTGGTACTCCGGCTACGCTGGTCGGATATCCTTTGGAGTCAAGCTGGAACAGGTTCTTGTTTGCCCATACGTCACAGCTGTCGGAGGAAATGAAGATCGGAATATCACCGATGATCTCAATTCCTCTTTCATTGGCATACGTTTTTAATGCAGTCCACTGGCGGAAGAATAAAAACTGGATGAAGCGATAGTAATCAACGCTTTTTTTAAGCTTTTTCGTCCATTTTTCTTTGGCTGCATCGGTAGGAAGGGCGATCTCTTTGTCCCATTCCTGCCAGCTTGCACCATCATGGAAATCCTTGCATGCCATAAATAAAGAGTAATCTTTCAGCCAAGGAGTCTTTCTGACGAAACTGTTATATTCCTTTTTGATCGGGGCATCCTTAAGCTCCACAAAGTGCTCGTAGGCGATGTGGAATAATTCGGATTTGTATTCCGCTGCTTTGTCATAATCGGCGCGCAGCTCATTGTCCCATTTTGGAATTTCTCCCAAATCTTTTTTCTCAAGTAACCCATCTTTTATCAGCTCATCCGGACTGATGAGGAGTGGCTGGCCGGCAAAAGAAGAATAGGACTGGTAAGGAGAATTACCAAATCCGGTCGGGCCAAGTGGCAGTACCTGCCATAAATGCTGTCCTGCTTTTTCCAAAAAGTCGATAAATTCTTTTGCGCCCGGGCCTAAATCCCCAATGCCGTAAGGACTCGGAAATGAAGTCGGATGCACTAATATTCCAGACAGACGCTCCTTTAAGGAAGGATTGTCCTGTGATTTTTTTGTACGCATGGATCGTACCTCCTATATTATGTAATAAAACCGTACTTATTATACCCTAATCTGTATCTGCGTGACAAGTCTGCATTCTTATTCTACGGCAACAAAATGTACGAAATTCGGTGCAATAGTTGATTTTGAGGCAAAATAATAGTATAGTAATGTATATATGTGTGCCTTATGGCACGGACGAATGGCAGGAGGAACAAGCATGTACGAGAAAGTATCGGCAAACCTGAATTTCGTGGATCGCGAAAAGAAGGTTTCTGAATTCTGGAAGAAAAATGACATTTTTAAGAAAAGTATTGAAATGCGGGAAGGCTGTCCGACTTATATGTTTTATGATGGACCGCCAACTGCAAATGGAAAACCGCACATTGGTCATGTGCTGACCCGTGTAATTAAGGATATGATTCCCCGCTATCGTACGATGAAGGGATATAAAGTACCTCGTAAGGCAGGCTGGGATACCCACGGACTGCCGGTAGAGTTAGAGGTAGAGAAGATGCTCGGACTGGATGGCAAGGAGCAGATCGAAGAGTATGGTCTGGATCCGTTCATTTCCAAGTGTAAGGAATCCGTATGGAAATACAAAGGCATGTGGGAGGAGTTCTCCGATGTCGTTGGTTTCTGGGCAGATATGGATGATCCATATGTGACCTATCATGATGATTTTATCGAGTCTGAGTGGTGGGCACTCAAACAGATCTGGGATAAGAAGCTGCTTTACAAGGGATTTAAGATCGTGCCTTACTGCCCACGCTGCGGTACTCCGCTTTCCTCTCATGAGGTGGCACAGGGCTATAAATCAGTAAAAGAACGTTCTGCGGTTGTCCGCTTCAAGGTTGTAGGTGAGGATGCTTATTTCTTAGCATGGACAACAACTCCATGGACGCTTCCGAGCAACGTGGCACTTTGTGTGAACCCAAGTGAGACCTACTGTAAAGTAAAGGCAGCAGATGGTCTGGTTTACTATCTGGCGGAGGCACTGCTTGACAAGGTACTCGGTTCTCTGGCAGAAGAGGGCAAGCCTGCGTATGAAGTGTTAGAGAAGTTCGTCGGAACGGATCTGGAACATAAAGAGTATGAGCCATTATTTGATTTTGCGTTAGATATCTGCGAAAAGCAGCATAAGAAAGGATACTATGTGACTTGTGATGACTATGTTACGATGTCAGATGGTACCGGTATCGTTCATATTGCTCCGGCATTTGGTGAGGATGATGCGAAAGTTGGACGTAAATATGATCTTCCATTTGTTCAGCTTGTCGATGGCAAGGGTAACATGTCACCGGAAACAAAGGAATTTGCAGGTTTGTTTGTAAAGGATGCGGACAAGCCGGTATTGGTGGATCTGGAAAAACGCGGACTGCTGTTTGATGCACCGAAGTTTGAACATGATTATCCATTCTGCTGGCGTTGTGACACTCCGCTGATCTACTATGCGAGAGAGTCCTGGTTCATCAAGATGACGGAAGTGAAAGATGATCTGATCCGCAACAACAATACGATCAACTGGATTCCGGAATCTATTGGAAAAGGTCGTTTTGGTGACTGGTTAGAGAATATTCAGGACTGGGGTATTTCCAGAAACCGTTACTGGGGTACACCGCTGAATGTATGGGAATGTGAATGTGGACATATGGAGTCCATCGGAAGCCGGGCAGAGCTGGCAGAAAAGAGCGGCAACCCGGATGCAGCAAAGATTGAGCTGCACCGCCCATATATTGACAGCGTGACGATCCCTTGTCCATGCTGTGGCAAACAGATGCACCGTGTACCTGAGGTGATCGACTGCTGGTTTGACAGTGGTGCGATGCCATTTGCACAGCATCATTATCCATTTGAGAACAAAGAGTTATTTGAGCAGCAGTTCCCGGCACAGTTTATTTCTGAGGCGGTAGATCAGACCCGTGGATGGTTCTATTCCTTGCTTGCGGAGTCTACGCTGTTATTTAACAAAGCACCATATGAGAACGTTATCGTGCTCGGACATGTACAGGATGAGAATGGTCAGAAGATGAGTAAGTCCAAGGGAAATGCAGTAGATCCGATGGAAGCACTGTCCACTTACGGCGCAGATGCGATCCGCTGGTACTTCTACATCAACAGTGCCCCATGGCTGCCAAACCGCTTCCACGGTAAGGCTGTAACGGAAGGTCAGCGTAAGTTCATGGGAACCCTATGGAATACCTATGCATTTTATGTGCTTTATGCTGAGATCGACCAGTTCAATCCGCTGGAGCATAAGCTGGAATATGACAAGCTTTCCGTAATGGATAAATGGCTGCTTTCCAAGTTGAACACACTGATCAAAACAGTGGATGATAATCTTAGCAATTACCGTATTCCGGAGAGTGCAAGAGCACTGCAGGAATTTGTTGATGATATGAGTAACTGGTATGTCAGACGCGGTCGTGAGCGTTACTGGGCAAAGGGCATGGAGCAGGATAAGATCAATGCATACATGACGCTTTATACGGCATTGGTAACTACCGCAAAGGTTGCTGCACCGATGATCCCGTTCATGACAGAGGATATTTACCAGAATCTGGTAGCCGGTCTTGATCCTGAGGCTCCACAGAGTATCCATCTTTGTGATTACCCGGTTGCAGACGAATCCATGATCGATCCGAAGTTAGAGGAAGATATGGACGAAGTTTTGAAGATCGTAGTACTGGGACGTGCAGCCAGAAACAGTGCCAACATCAAAAACCGTCAGCCGATCGGTAAGATGTTTATTGCGGCAGAGCATGCACTGTCTGATTTCTATGTAGAGATCATAGAGGACGAGTTAAATGTCAAATCAGCAGAATTTACGCAGGACGTAAGTTCTTACACCACATATACATTCAAGCCACAGCTTAAAACCGTAGGTCCGAAGTATGGCAAGCAGCTTGGTGAGATCAAGCAGGCACTTGGCACATTAAACGGCAATGAAGCGATGAGCGAGCTGAATCAGAAGGGTGCGATCACCCTGTCACTTCCAAGTGGCGAGGTTACTCTTGAAAAAGCGGATCTTTTGATCGAGATGACGCAGCAGGAGGGTTACCAGTCTGAGGCAGATGGCGGTGTGACCGTTGTGCTTGATACCAAACTGACCGAGGAATTGTTAGAGGAAGGTCTGGTACGTGAATTGATCAGCAAGATTCAGAATATGCGTAAGGAAGCTGGTTTTGAAGTTACTGATAACATTATCGTTTATAACGATAACAATGATAGGATTGCCGACATTATGACAAAGAATGCCGACGTAATTAAGCACGATGTTCTTGCAAAGAATATTATTCTCGGTGAGACAAAGGGCTTCGTCAAAGATTGGAATATCAATGGCGAAACGGTAACCATTGGCGTAGAGCAGTCTAACAACTAAGTAGTAAACATTTTTAAAGAAGGGTGGATGTGCAGAACATGAAGAAAAGTAATTTCAACAAGGAAGCATTCAAAAAAGCAGTCGTTGAGAACGTGAAAGTGCAGTACCGTAAAACGATCGATGAGGCAACTCCTCAGCAGGTATATCAGGCAGTTTCCTATGCAGTAAAAGATTACGTGATCGACCGCTGGATCGCAACTCACAAAGAGTACGAGAAGAAGAATGCGAAAACCGTATACTATCTGTCCATGGAGTTTTTGATGGGCCGTGCGCTTGGTAATAACATGATCAACTTAACATACTATAAAGAGATCGCAGAAGCGTTGGATGAGTTAGGATTTGATCTGAATGCGATCGAGGATCAGGAGCCGGATGCAGCACTTGGTAACGGTGGTTTAGGCCGTCTGGCAGCTTGTTTCTTAGATTCTCTGGCAACTCTTGGCTATCCTGCTTATGGTTGTGGTATCCGCTACCGCTATGGTATGTTCCGTCAGGAGATCCGTGATGGATACCAGATCGAGAAACCGGATGACTGGTTACGACACGGCAACCCATTTGAGATCCGTCGTGATGATTATGCAGTGATCGTTAAGTTTGGCGGACATGTTGAGGCAGAGCAGGGTGCAGATGGTAAGATGAACTTTGTTCAGAAAGATTATCAGGCAATCCGTGCGATTCCATATGATATGCCGGTTGTAGGTTATGGCAATAACGTAGTAAACACACTCCGTATCTGGGATGCAGAAGCATGTCAGACCTTCAACTTAGATTCCTTTGATAAGGGCGAGTATCAGAGAGCCGTTGAGGAGCAGAACTTAGCAAATACCATCTGTGAAGTATTATATCCAAATGATAATCACTATGCCGGTAAAGAGCTTCGTTTAAAACAGCAGTACTTCTTCGTATCTGCATCTGTACAGAGAGCCATCTTAAAGTTCAAGGAGAACAACAAAGATATCAAGAAGCTTCCTGAGAAGGTAGTGTTCCAGTTAAATGATACCCACCCAACTGTTACCGTAGCAGAGTTAATGCGTATCTTAATGGATGAGGAAGGATTGAGCTGGGATGATGCATGGGCTATTACAACAAAGACCTGTGCGTATACGAACCACACGATCATGGCAGAAGCATTGGAGAAATGGCCGATCGAGTTATTCTCAAGATTATTACCTCGTATCTACCAGATCGTAGAGGAGATCAACAGAAGATTCCAGATCGAGATCTCTAACCGTTATCCTGGTGACCACTCTAAGATCGAGAAGATGTCTGTGATCTATGATGGACAGGTAAAGATGGCACATCTTGCGATTGCAGGATCATTTGCAGTAAATGGTGTAGCACAGCTTCATACAGAGATCTTAAAGAAGCGTGAGTTAAAAGACTTCTATGAGATGATGCCGGAGAAGTTCAACAACAAGACCAATGGTATTACACAGAGACGTTTCCTCTTACATGCGAACCCATTATTAGCTGACTGGGTAACAGATAAGATCGGTGATGAGTGGATCACTGACTTAAGCAAGATGGATAAGTTATCTGTTTATGTAGATGACAAGAAATGCCAGCAGGAGTTTATGCAGATCAAGTATAAGAACAAGCTTCGTGTGGCAGAATATATCAAGGAGCACAATGGTATTGATGTAGATCCACGTTCTATCTTCGACGTACAGGTAAAACGTCTGCATGAGTACAAGAGACAGTTATTAAACATTTTACATGTTATGCATGTATACAATGAGTTAAAGGCAAATCCAAACATGGATATGGTTCCTCATACGTATATCTTCGGTGCAAAGGCAGCAGCCGGATACCGTCGTGCAAAATTAACGATCAAGCTGATCAACAATGTTGCTGATGTGATCAACAACGATGAGAGCATCCGTGGCAAGATCAAAGTGGTATTCATCGAGAACTACCGCGTATCAAACGCTGAGTTATTATTTGCAGCAGCCGATGTATCTGAGCAGATTTCTACCGCTTCCAAAGAGGCATCCGGAACCGGTAACATGAAGTTCATGTTAAACGGTGCATTGACACTTGGAACCATGGATGGTGCAAATGTCGAGATCGTAGAAGAAGTTGGTGCAGAGAATGCGATCATCTTCGGTATGAGCGCAGACGAAGTTATGAAGTATGAGCGTGAAGGTGGTTACTATCCACGCGACATCTTCAACAACAATCAGGCAGTACGCAAGGTATTGACACAGTTAGTAGATGGTACCTACTCTGGAAATGATACAGAGTTATTCCGCGAGTTATATGATGCATTATTAAACCAGGATCAGTACTTCATCCTGAAAGACTTCGATTCTTACTGCGAGGCACAGAAGCGTGTGAACGAGTGGTACAAGAACGAGGATGCATGGGCAAGATCTGCGATGTTAAATACTGCAAAATGTGGTAAGTTTACATCTGACCGTACGATTGAAGAGTACGCAAAGGATATCTGGCACTTAAATAAGGTGACAGTAAAGCTTCCTAAGGATGCGATCTAATTACCGTGATACCGTACAAAAAGGATCCATACAGGAGGGCACTCGGGAAAGAGTGTCCTCTTTTTCCTATGTGTAAAAAAATACGTTATTTTTGGTTGGAGGAAAAACATGAAATACCGTGATCTGACAAAAGGGAATATCAGCATTGCTCTGTTGCTTTTTGCGTTGCCAATGGTAGCAGGTAATCTGATGCAGCAATTGTATAATGTGGTAGATACGCTGATCGTTGGACGGATCCTTGGGAAAACAGCACTTGCAGCGGTGGGATCTTCCTATTCGCTCATGACATTTCTAACCTCGATCCTATTAGGACTCTGTCTTGGTTCCGGGGCATTATTTTCCATATATCAGGGAAGAAAAGACGAACAGACCTTAAAGGAAGCGATCGATCATGCCTTTCTTTTGATCCTTGCTTTGACGGTGTTATTAAGTGTTGCTTCCTACCTGTTATTGGAACCGATCCTTTGGTTTTTGCATATTCCAGAAAGTGTGCAGCCGCAGATGCGAGTGTACCTGATGATTGTATTTGCCGGGCTTTTGGCAAGCAGTCTGTCCAATTTCTTTTTCTGCCTGCTGCGCGCACTGGGCAATTCTCTTGTGCCGCTTTTATTTCTGGCATTTTCGAGCGTGGTCAATGTAGGACTCGATCTGCTGTTTGTTGCGGTATTTTCGTTTGGCGTCGCAGGAGCAGCAGCGGCGACAATAGCGTCACAGTATCTCGCAGCGATTGGTATTGTTATCTATATGCGCAGACAATGTCCTGCACTGCTTCCGAAACGGAACCGGACGAAATTTCAAAAAAATCTGTTCCGTGAAATATGGAGCATGTCTGCATTGACCTGCCTGCAGCAGTCGGTGATGAATTTTGGAATATTGATGGTGCAGGGAATTGTGAACCAGTTCGGGACGGCCGTCATGGCAGCATTTGCAGCAGGCGTGAAGATCGACACTCTGGCGTATCTGCCGGTGCAGGATTTTGGAAATGCGTATTCTACCTTTGTGGCACAAAACTATGGAGCCGGGCAGGAAAAACGGTTAAAGCAGGGAACAAGGGAAGCAGTGAAGATCAGTGCTTGTTTTAGTATGCTGTTATCTGTTATTGTTGTCGTATTTGCCAAACCGTTGATGGAGATCTTTGTAAGTGCAAAAGAAGTTGGTGTTGTTTCCTGTGGTGTCACATATCTTCGGATCGAAGGGGCATGCTATCTGGGAATTGGCTGTCTGTTTTTGCTTTATGGTTACTACCGGGCAATCAAACAGGCAATGATGTCATTGGTCCTCACCGTGATCTCACTTGGTACGCGTGTTGTGCTTGCGTATATTTTGTCTGCACAGATTGGCGTGATCGGCATCTGGCTTTCGATTCCGATCGGCTGGGTGCTTGCGGATCTGACAGGGCTGATTTACGGAAAACGGCATCCGGTACAGTTCTAATCTCTTTCTGCTTGTCATATTCATAGAGCAGGAGGAGTTGGCATGGGGGAAAAAATTACAGTTTTTTTAGGCAGTGTACTGCTGATGTTTGCAATTCCATACGGGATTACGATGCTGACCTGCGGAAAAACGCTGGGATCCAGTGGAATCAAGGAGAGTGGCATTTTAGTGTCGTATGAGCAAGCCGGGGAAACGAAAACAATGGACCTGGAGCAATATCTGGTCGGTGTACTGGCAGCAGAGCTTCCTTACGATTATGAACTGGAAACCTATAAAACGCTTGCAGTGATCCTTCGGACAAATGCAAGAAAACTGGCGATGACAGGGGAAGCCGTGCAGGGCAGTGACATTTCCTCCTCGTATTGGACGGACGAGGAATGGAAGAATCAGATCGGTGAAGTGCGGGCAGAAGAGCAGAAAACAAAAATAAAAAAAGCAGTTTATGATACTTTTGGAGAGGTCGCCACATATCAGGGAACGTACATCGATGCACTTTATCATACGGCAAGCATGGGGCGTACGATCAGTGCGGCAGAGCTTTACGGGCAGGATATTCCTTATCTTAAGAGTGTGTCATCGGAGCAGGATGTGGAATCAAAGGACTATATTAAGACGTATTCGTTTTCTTTTGAGGAGCTGACGGCACTGCTTGCCAGATATGACCAGGAAACAAAGGGACAGACGATAGATTACGGACTTGTGAAGGAACAGTTTCCGGGAAATATCAGTATCACGGAAAAAACGGAAAGTGGGTATGTAAAAAAACTGCAAGTAGGAAATACTGCGGTTGCCGCAGAGGATTTTCAAAAGGCATTAAAGCTTTCCTCTCTTTATTTTTCATTGGAAGCAGACAATGGCGCATGCAGCATTGTCTGTCTGGGGAAAGGACATGGTATGGGTGTCAGCTTGTTTGGTGCCAATGTGATGGCAAAAGAAGGAAAAAGTTATAAAGACATTCTGTTCCATTATTACACAGGAATTTCATTGGAAAAAATTGGAGAATAAAACAGATCCCGCATCGTATAAATGGGATGGCATCTGGTAATTCTATCATAAAAGGGGTGATAGAATTATGAATCAGAAAAAGAAACTAAATTATGGGTATTATGCGGCACTGGTGGTTGGTTTAGTGGCACTTCTGGTGCTGGTCGGGGTGTATACCACTAATCAGGCACTACAGAAAGAGGATCAGTATGTAGACTTAAACGGAACAAAGGACGAGACCGGCGAGGTATCGGACGTGGATTCCAAAGCGGCAGAAGCAAAAAACAGTGATGCAGTATCGGAAGAAGCCAAGGCAAAGGATGATGTGGTTTCCATCGATGACAACGCTCTTACCGCCGATGCTGACAGCAAAGACACCGAAAAGATCGGTTCTTCGGATCTTGCCAAAGCTGAAACAACCAAAGAACAGGAAACAGCAAAAGCAGAGGAAACAAAAGAAACCTTGAATGCAAATGCAAACGCAAAGGACGCAGCAGCCACAGGATTTACGAAAAATTCCAAATTAAGCTGGCCGGTGACTGGTTCTGTGATCCTGCCATACAGCATGGATACGACCGTGTATTATAAAACACTCGATACCTACAAATGCAATCCGGGTATGCTGATCACAGCTGAGGTTGGTACTCCGGTCTATGCAGCCTATGCCGGAACGGTCACAAAGATCGAGCAGAGTGCAGAATATGGCACGCTTGTACACATGGATCTCGGAAATGGGTACGAGGCACAGTATGGACAGCTGGCAGATGTGTCCGTTAAGGAAGGTCAGACGGTTGCTGCAGGGGCTGCGATCGGAAGTGTCGCAAAACCAACCGATATGTATCAGTTAGAAGGTGCCAATCTATTCTTTTCTTTAAGCGAAGAAGGACAGACAGTAAATCCGGAGAAATTTCTTCCGTAGCCGGAAAAAGAAGCGGATATCTGTTATACTATAGGCAATTGGTAAGACAATTGCCTATTTTTTATGTCCAAAAGAGGAACGATAACATGCAGGAAAAAAACTATACCTATATACTGGAATGTGCCGACCACACCTACTACACAGGCTGGACCAATGATCTTATGAAACGCCTGCAGGCACACCAGAGCGGAAAGGGAGCAAAATATACGAAAACACGCCGACCTGTCACGCTCCTGTACTTTGAAACATTTGCAACAAAGCAGGAGGCGATGCGCCGGGAATATGCGATCAAGCAGCTAAAACGGACGCAGAAGGAACAGTTGATGATGGAACATCCATTGTCAAAAAAAGACAAAAAATACATTCAACGATGTAATGATGCAATGCAAATATTAAATGCTTAAGTAAATTTTGATAAAATTTAATCGAAAAAGGTTGACACGGGTGTGACACTATAATAAAATCAGTATAGATAGAGTGCTTGCACTCAATTATATCAAAGAGAGGAGGAAGAATTATGTGGTCGAAATCAGAGTTGTCGGAATGCGAACTTGCAACAATGAAATGTATCTGGGATGCGAAGGAACCTATCACATGTCAGGAGATCATGGAGCAGTTGGCAGAACAGTATGATTTGGTGTACAAAGACACAACGGTTTATACGTATCTCAAGAACTTGAAAAAGAAAGGTTTTATAGATTGCTATCGCCGGGGAGTTTATTTCTTTTTTGCAATACGTGATGAGGCGGAATACCGTGCGGATCAGCTGGAACGGGTAAAGAAACTGTGGTTTAGAGGGAATGTCACAGAGATGATACCTGCACTGCTTGGCGTAAAAGAAATGACGAAGAAGCAGAAAGAGGAGATTAAAAAAGCAATTGATGAGATGGGTAACTAATATAGTGTTTTTGATACTGTTGACAACTTTGACAGGTACAATACTTGCTGTGATCTGGAGACTTCATTATCGTTTGGTAAAACGATTTGCCGGGATCCGCTATATCTACTTTTCCCTGTGTTTTACAATGGCTGGTTATTTCTTGCCATTGTTTTATCTGGGACATCGTTTCATAGAAAGACATATGAATTTTGCGAATGTGGACAGCCTTTTAATTGTAGAAGGTACATATGTCAACGCAATTATTATGGTGATATTTCTGGTATGGTTTTCAGGTTTCTTGTTTCAAGTGTTTCGTTACATAAGTATTACATGGAATGTACGATGGACAACACACCCGAGTATGAAGGCACGCCATAATCTGAGGGAGATGGTAGAACATACCAGAATCAGGTTGGGCATCCGTCGGGAGATAACAGTAAGACAAGGCGTTCGTATCGTAAGTCCTTTTGTAGAGGGCATACGTGCGATCAAGGTATACTTTCCAATGGGAGAATTTGAAGAAGATGTGTTAGCGCAGATCGTGTATCACGAATTAACACATGTCAGACATAGAGATTACATATGGAGACCATTTTGTTACTCGATTTGTTGTATCTACTGGTTTAATCCGATTGCGTGGAATACCTTTAAGCTATGGCGCCGATGGTCAGAAACGTATTGTGACTATGCATGTTGCCAGCAGGTCAAACCCAGACGTTATTTTCAGATATTGTATGATTTTAACGAAGTTGTGACAAATCCGGGGAACATAAAATTATCCATGTGGTTAGACGATGAACATGAATTAGAGTGGAGGGTAAACTATATGAAGATGTTTTATGGCCGAAAAGGATTGAGAAAATCGATTGCAGCAGCAGTAATGTGTCTGTTTTTGTTGACAGGAACAGTATGTACCTACGCAACCACGGGAGTGCTTGCAAAAGGGTACAATACCTTATGGTATAACTCGTCTGTAGAGGGACAGGAAAAGCTGGCTCTTTCAGAGGGGCAGGAATATGTAGAACACGAAGGAACGGTAGAGGATCTGAAAGATTATACCGTTGTGGAAGGAAACTCAATTTCCGCAGCGCGTGCCAGTGGTACTACCATTGATGTAAATCTGGCGAATTATTCGTATTATCGCACAGGTGAGTTTAGTAAGAAAAAGACTGGAAGTATCTATGTTTCTATATCGGTAGAGCCGACGGACCGTGTAATATCGGTCGGGATCATCCGTCCGGATGGGACAACCACTTACGTGGAAGGAAATGGAGATATTTCACATCGATTTACCAACCTGAAGATGGATGGAAAATTCCGTGTGTTTATTGCCAACCAGAGCGGCGTGAAAGTAAACATTTACGGATACTACAAATAACAATAGTTTTTCAGTCAACAATTCAAAAATACATTCAATGCAAAAAGCGGTGGCCATGTGGTTGCCGCTTTTTGCGTTATGAAAACACTTCTTTCTTTCTGCCACAACATATGGTATACTTTTTCTAAGTGTAGTAGAAAGAATCACTAGATGCTAGGGGGCAGATACATGAAGTTTAGATTTACGAAAATGCACGGCTGTGGCAATGATTATGTGTATGTCAATGGCTTTACAGAGACGATAGAGGATCCGGAACAGGCAGCCATTTTTGTGAGCGACCGCCACAAAGGAATCGGTTCAGACGGATTGATCATGATCCTGCCATCGGATGTGGCAGATTTTAAGATGAAGATGTATAACGCAGATGGCTCAGAGGGGGCGATGTGTGGCAATGGCGTGCGTTGCATCGCCAAGTATGTATATGACTACGGACTGACGGATAAGACGACCGTATCCTTAGAAACAAAGGCAGGGATCAAACAGCTTTATTTAACTGTGGACAATGGAAAAGTGTCGATGGTTCGTGTGGATATGGGACATCCGATCCTGACGGCGAAGGAGATTCCGGTTGTTGCAGAAAGCGAGCAGGTAATTGATGCACCGGTCGAGGTGGGAGGCATATCGTATCATATGACGTGTGTTTCCATGGGAAACCCACATGCCGTTGTTTTTGTACCGGATACGGAAAGCCTTTCTTTACAGGAGATTGGTCCGTTGTTTGAGCATCATAAAGCATTTCCGGACCGGGTCAATACAGAATTTGTACAGATCTTAGATCGTAAAAATGTAAATATGCGTGTCTGGGAGCGTGGTTCCGGTGAGACACTGGCCTGCGGAACGGGAACATGCGCAACGGTCGTTGCCTGCGTATTAAATGGATTGACAGAAAAAGAGATCACGGTACATCTTCGGGGCGGAGACATTATTGTTTCTTATGACCAGGAGACGGATGTGGTTACGATGACCGGTCCTGCAACCGTTGTATTTGATGGAGAAATTGAAATTCCTGACTAGGAGGATGCATTTCATGAAGTGTAAAGAGTTATTGGGCGAGATTTCTTATGAGATCACGCAGGGAAGTGAAGAGACAGAGATCAGCAGTCTCGTCATGGATTCAAGGAAAGTAAAAGAAGGAGATGTGTTTGTCTGCATCAGTGGTGCGGTCAGAGATGGGCATGAGTTCGCCGCAGAAGTGTGTCAGAAAGGTGCTGCCGTACTGGTAGTAGAGCATCCGGTAGAGGTTTCGAAAGACGTGACGGTAGTCAAGGTAGCGGATACCCGCGTTGCACTTGCTTATATGGCGGCGGCTTATTATGGACATCCGGCAAGACAGTTAAAGACGATCGGAATTACGGGAACGAAAGGCAAAACGACAGCCTCCTATATGGTGAAGGCGATCCTGGAAAATGCAGGGTATCAGACCGGTCTGGTCGGAACGATCGAAACGATCATCGGTAAAGAGCATATTCCGGCAAAGAATACGACGCCGGATGCACTCGTTTTACAGGAAACCATGCGCCGTATGGTCGATGCAGGGCTTACCTGTATGGTCATGGAGGTTTCCTCACAGGGGCTGATGCTGCACCGGGTAGATGGATTTGTATTTGATTATGGTATTTTTACCAACTTATCTCCGGATCATATTGGACCAAATGAACATAAGGATTTTGAGGACTATGCGTCCTGCAAGGCCAAGCTGTTCCGTCAGTGTAAGGTCGGCATTTTCAATGGAGACAGTAAATACCTGGATAAGATGTTAAAAGGACATACGTGCGAGGTGGAGACATATGGCTTTGGTGCGGACAATGACTATGTGGCATCGGATGTGAAGCTGCTTTCAAAGGGAGGAACGCTCGGCGTTTCTTATCATATGAGTGGTCAGCTTGATATGGATGTAGAGATTGACATTCCGGGACAGTTCAGTGTCTATAATTCCATGACGGCAATATCGATCTGCCGCCATTTTGGAGTAAAGAAAGAGGACATTAAAAAGGCGTTGCAGGATATTCATGTGAAGGGACGCGTGGAATTGCTTCCTGTTTCTTCCAAGTTTACTGTGATGATCGATTATGCGCACAATGCCATGAGTTTAGAGAGCCTGCTTACGACGTTAAAGGAATATCATCCGAAACGTCTGGTCTGTCTGTTTGGCTGCGGTGGAAATCGTTCCAAGGAACGCCGCTACGAGATGGGCGAGGTATCTTCCAAACTGGCAGATCTTACAATCGTGACGTCTGATAATCCTAGAAATGAAGAACCGGATGCGATCATTTCCGATATTTTGATCGGAGTGAAAAAGGCACCGGGAGAATATGTGACGATCCCGGATCGTGCACAGGCGATCCGCTATGCGATCGAACATGCCAAAGAGGGCGATGTGATCGTGTTAGCCGGAAAAGGACATGAGGATTATCAGGAGATCAAGGGTGTCAAACACCATATGGATGAGAGGGAACTGGTAGCGGATGTGGTAGCCGATGGCAATTTCCTGAAATAGATGATATGCAAAAGAGACAACAGGGTCGTTGGAAAGGATGAGGAGAATGGGAACAACAGGTGGAGTGGAGGATTTGTTAAACCAGATTGTCTGGTTAAGCTCTCCTACCGAGATTGTAAAAACCATTATTGATATGGGGGCGCCGATCGTGATCGCATTGATCCTGCTCGGTGTGATACAGTGCTTTTTTGGTTATAAAGTGTTTCGTTATGAACTGGGACTGATCGGAGCCGTGGGACTGGGCGCAGCAACGTATCTGGGGTGCCGGTTCCTGCTTCACTATACAGGTTTTAAGTTATACGGTTATACTGTATTTGCTGCCTTTATGGGTGGTGGAATGCTGTTTACAGTATCGGCGATCATGGTATTTATCATTTCTCTGCTGTCCTCAACCATTACGTTGATGGTGATCGGAACGCAGCAGGAATGGGCAGCTCTTGGACAGATCGTGATCGTGATCTCTCTGGCGATCGCCATTGTTGCAACGATTTTTTACCGTCATGTGATCCTGATCGGAAATGCACTGCTCGGTGCCGCATTGATCGGCTTTTTGCTGGCAGGTCTGTTTGAATCGGATTTCTTTGGTCTGGTCGTAGGGATCTGTTTTGCGGTCTTTGGTCTGATCGTACAGTATTGGATGTATATTGTCGGACGGAAAAAAGAAAAACTGCGGCAGCAGGAGGAAGAGAGCGCAGAGCGGCAGGAAAAGAAACAGGAAAAAGAACAGGGAAAGCAGAAGAAAGAAGAACCGGAAAAACGGGAAGAAACGTTAAGAGAGCCGGTCATTGCACGGCCAAGAAGGGTAGATCCTAAAACGGCAAGGATTTCCGTGCCGGACGGGGAGCGTATCAGTCCTTCCGGTCAGCCGGAGGCACGACAGCCCCGACCTCAAGTTTCTGTAAGGCCGACAGAGCAAAAGCCTTCTGTGCTTCGGGAAGCTCCTGTTACGGAAACTCCGAAAGAGGAACAGGTGAAAACACCTGTGATGACAGAAACAGGAACGATCACGATCGGAGATTTTAAAAGTCATATGAAACGATTGTAGGGGAAGAACATTGTCTTATTTTACCTATGAAGGAAAGCAATATGAATATGATGTTTCGTTAAGCCGTGGGAAAAAGATCCGGCTTAGTGTGGATGAGCGTGGTGTGATCACACTGCATCGTCCGCGCTATGTCAGTGGAAAGGAAGCGGAAGCCTTTTTATTTTCCCATCGGGCATGGCTGGTGGAGAAACAAAGGCAGATGCAAAAAAGCTGCGCAGGTTTCCTCCATACGTTTGCCCCCGGAGATCATTTTTATTATCTGGGGCAGCCATATGCGTTGCAAATAAAGGAAGAGGCGTTAAAGAAGCATGTTTATGTGGAACGCCTGCCGGATTCTTTCTTGATCAAGGGGCAGGAGCTGACACCGGAAAGGGTGAAGCTTGCAATGGAAGCGTGGTATAAAAAGAATGCCCGCATAAAGTACGAAAACCGCTGTGCGCATTATGCGCCACTGCTCGGTGTTTCTTATCAGAGCATCCGGATCAAGAATCAAAAAGGCTGCTGGGGAAGCTGCAGTGCGAAGAACAATCTGAATTTTAACTGGCGGCTGATCATGGGAATCCCGGAGGCACTTGATTATGTGGTGGTGCATGAGCTGTGTCATTTGCGGGAACTCAATCATTCGGCACGATTCTGGAAACTGGTGGCATCGGTGCTCCCGGATTATAAACAGCGGGAAGCATGGATCTTAGAACAACAAAATAAAATACTATTATGGTAAGGAGAAACAATTATGGGTAATCTTTGGGCAGCATCAATGGCAATTATTTTAGCGTCGATCGTCTGGACTTGCGTGGCAGCGGCGATCACGATCGCAATCTATGTTCTTTATTCGTATTTTCTTTACAAACTCGCAAAAAACCAAAACATTGACAATGCATGGCTGAGCTGGGTTCCGGTTGCCAGAATGTATATTCTTTTGATGCTTTGTGCACAGGCAGATTTTGTGTTGTTTGGTAATTGGAGATTGAAAAATCGTTCCTATGCGTTCTGGGCCTATCTGGTGCTTGTGATCGCATCTATGCTTTCCAATCGTCATGTGTTCTTCTTCTCTCTTATGGGAGTAGGACTTTTGATCTCGGTAGCAAAGCGGATCTTGATCTGGCGTATGGTATATGATCTGCTTCATACCTACCATGTGGCAGAAAATAATGAAATGCTGATGGCAGTGCTTTGTGCGATAGTTCCATTTGTCGGACTTCCGGTTGCATGCAGCTGCTGTGAGAAAAAGCAGCCGGATTACAGCTATATGGGCTGAATGGATCAGAATTTTTCCGGATAATCGGTTCCGGTTTCTGACTGCATGGCAAGCCGGTAAGGAGTGGGATCTTGTTTCATTTTGAGCATGGTTTCAAAGGCCATCAATAGCATGTGATCCGGGTTAGACTGCATGTCGTATTCTCCGCGATCCATGTGGCTTTTAAAGTGGTCGATCTGCCAGACTAAAATGTCGGTAATGCCGTAGCCTTCAATCTTGACCTGATCGAGAAATTCTCCGTGTATACGGTAGTAGTTAAATTCCTCTAAGATATCAGGGCAGGCAAGTAATTGTGCTACGAGCTGGTCGTAATAGGTCTGGTTTTTTTGGTTATACTGACAGAGCAGTGCCAGCCAGTTGAAAAATTCCTGTGTCATGGAGGCCTCCTTTTAGGGAAATGCAGTGTTTACATTATCTGATATGGATGATGAGTTTCGTTGTTCATAAGTGCAGACGTATAAGATTTTCTTCTTTCTGCACCCTAATTGTAGGAAAGAATAAGGAAAATGGCAAGGAAAAAGGGAAAAATTTCTAAAGCAGGAAATTTATCACATTATGTGCAAAAAGTTATGGCAAACTAATTAAAAATACCGTAACGTATGAGGAGAAAATAATTTTATGGAGCAGGTAAAATGTACACCAAAATCATTAAAACAACATGTGGGAGAGCAGTTCCGTTTTTATAAGAGAAAGTGGAAAAAGGATGAGGAACTCTGGATCACAAAGACGGTTTCTGCCGGAAATATGCGCAGAAGAATGGAAGAGCAGGGGGATGTTTTTGTCCGTGAGGGAAGACGGGCAGTAGAAAGTGAAACATTGCCTCTTAAAAAATCATATTCTATACTATCTTATAATCGTGACAGATTGATCGATACCATTCTTTGGGAAGGGGAATATTATTTTGACCGGATGTGTGTGATCCCGGATCCCTATGATCAGACTCCCCTTACCGCCTATCTTTTATTTGAAACGTATCTGGAACGGAAGGTACGTTATACGGTAAAGGGGAAGACGGCGGACGGGGATTTCAGCTATTGCTCGGAACCGGCAAAGTTACACCGGATCCCTGTTTTGGGACTTTATGCAGATTGCGAGAATGAAGTGCAGGTGGAGCTTTTGACGAAACATGGCCGTGTTATAAAACGCCGTACGGTGAAGATTCAGACGGAACCGCTTCCGGAACGTCTGCAGGGGATCGTGACAAAAGAAGTGCAAAAGGAACCTTCCAAAATGCCATGGAAGCTGATCTCCGGTGGTGTTGAGGTGCCGGCTTTTGTGATCGATGAGGCGGGAGAGATCCGCTGGTATACCAGACGAATGGGGAAGGCATACGGCATTTTCCCATTGGCAAATGGACGCTTCCTTTATATGGAAAAATATGTGGATGTGCCGTCGTACTCGGTATCGCAGGCTTGTGTGATGTACGAGATGGATTATATGGGACGCATTCATCATTCCAGCTTTTATGACAAGGGATTTCATCACTGTGCCAGGGAAATGACACCGGGAGGAGATCTTTGGATCGGTTCCAACAGTTTTGACGGATATGATGAGAATACGATCGTGCGGTGGGACCGCCAAAAGAATCTTCCAATTGATACGATCAATTTAGGAGATCTGTTTGATGATACCTACCGATTGATGACGGACTGGGTACATGTCAATTCTGTCTGTTATATTGAAAATGAGGATGCATTAGTAGTCAGTATGCGCAACATCCATACCGTAGTGAAGGTAAATGCCTCCACAAAGGAGCTGATCTGGGTACTTGCGAACCCTCTGATGTGGAAAGGAACCAGCGTAGAGGATAAGGTCTTAAAGCCGGTCGGTGAGGTCAAATGGATCTATCAGCAGCATGCGGCATACCAGTTAGAGCCGTTTTATGACGATGGCACGAAACAGGTGCTTATCTATGACAATCACTGGGCAAGAAGAAAGCCGGTTCCATTTTATGATGGAGATGAGGCACATTCCTATCTCAGTGTATTTACGATCGATGAAGAAAAAATGACTGTGAAGATGGAAGATATGGTGACGGTGGATAATTCCCGTATCCGCTCCAACTGCATTTATGACCGGGAGAACGGGCGTATTTACAATATGGCTGGTGATCTGGTTCCGGAAATAAAGGAGAACAAGGGTAAGATCGAAGAGTATGATATGCAGTCTAAGGAGCTTCTGGCGCGCTATTATATCAAGCCGGGATTTTTCACGGCATATCCGTTTGAACCGGATCTTTCTGCTTATGAAAAAACGATGGAGGAGGATCGTAATTACTGGACGGGATCTACACTTGCCGTGGTTCCTTTTGAAAACAGACTTTCATTGGAGCAGGCACAGGTGGATGTATCATTTGAAGCAAGATTTCAGGAGGACATGCTGCTTGTTACGATGATCGATCACGGAATGGATTATTTGTATCTGGTATCTGAAAAGCAGTGTTACGTATGTGATCTGACCAATACGTATCAGACGATGAAGATCTTTGAGGACAAGGTATATGATATGCCATTTTGGTTAAAGGATATTAAAAGTGGCAAGTATCAGATTTATTATGAAAAGAACGAGAAACTGTTTGCGACGCAAAAGGAGTTTCAGATTCAGTAGGAGGCAGTATGAAAAAATTATCCCATTTGGATGAATTGGAAGCAGAAGCAATTTATATTATGAGGGAAGTGGCAGCAGAATGTGAGAAACCGGTCATGCTTTATTCGATCGGTAAGGACAGTTCTGTCATGCTGCATCTGGCAATGAAAGCATTTTATCCGGAGAAACCGCCATTTCCGTTTCTCCATGTGGATACAACATGGAAATTCCACGAAATGATCGAGTTCCGTGACCGGATCGCAAAGGAGAAGGGGATCACGATGCTTTCTTATACGAATGAGGAGGGCGTAAAGCAGGGCATCAATCCATTTGACCATGGTTCTGCCTATACGGATATCATGAAAACGCAGGCGTTAAAGCAGGCATTAAATAAGTATGGCTTTACGGCAGCTTTTGGCGGTGGCCGTCGGGATGAAGAGAAATCCAGAGCAAAGGAGCGCATTTTTTCATTCCGGAATGAAGCGCAAAGCTGGGATCCGAAGAACCAGCGTCCGGAAATGTGGAGCTTATATAATACGAAGATTAAAAAAGGCGAGAGCATCCGTGTGTTTCCAATCTCAAACTGGACAGAGAAAGATATCTGGCAGTATATCAAGAGAGAGAATATTGAGATCGTACCGCTTTATTTTGCAGCGAAGCGTCCGGTCGTAGAGCGGGATGGCAATCTGATCATGGTAGATGATGACCGGATGAAACTGCGCCCGGGTGAAAAGGTGGAAGAGAAAATGGTGCGGTTCCGTACCCTGGGCTGTTATCCATTGACCGGAGGTATGGAGTCAACGGCGACAACGCTGGACGAGATTATTGAAGAAACATTAAGTGCCGTGTCCTCAGAGCGCACAAGCCGTGTGATCGATCATGAAGCGGCAGGCAGTATGGAACGAAGAAAAAGGGAGGGCTATTTCTAATGCAGAGTTTATTAAAATTTATTACCTGCGGAAGTGTGGATGACGGAAAGTCCACCCTGATCGGACATATGTTATATGATGCGAAGCTTATTTTTGCAGACCAGGAAAAGGCATTGCAGCTTGACAGTAAGGTAGGAAGCTGTAATGGAGAAGTGGATTATTCGCTGCTATTGGATGGACTGATGGCAGAGCGGGAGCAGGGGATTACGATCGATGTGGCTTATCGTTATTTCAGTACGAATGCCAGAAGCTTTATCGTGGCAGATACTCCGGGACATGAAGAATATACGAGAAATATGGCAGTGGGAGCGTCCTATGCGGATCTTGCCGTGGTACTGATCGACGCCTCACAGGGCGTACTGGTACAGACGAAACGCCATACCAGGATCTGTGCACTGATGGGGATCAAACACTTTGTATTTGCAGTCAACAAGATGGATCTTGTCGATTACGATGAGCAGCGTTTTAAAGAGATCAAACGGGCGGTCAAAAGTATGACGGCAGAATATGAGCTGGACAGCTTATATATCATTCCGGTATCCGCAACGGTAGGTGATAATGTTACCACAAAATCTCAGAATATGCCGTGGTATAAAGGAGAAACACTGCTCGGATATCTGGAGCAGATTGATGCCAGTCACAAGGAAGATGAAGATGGATTTTTGATGCCGGTGCAGCGTGTGGTGCGTCCGGATCATACGTTCCGTGGATTTCAGGGGCAGGTGCGTGCCGGCTCCCTGCGGGTAGGAGATCCGATCATGGTACTTCCGAGCCACGAACAGGCACACGTAAAGAGTCTGCTTGCGGGCGATCAGAATGTAGAGGAAGTAGTTTATGGACAGCCGGTCACGATCGAGCTGGATCGTGAGATCGATATTTCAAGAGGCTGTGTCATTGTAAAGGATCGCGACCTTTATGTGAGCAACCTGCTTTCCACGACGCTTTTGTGGATGGATGACCAGCATCTGGTAGCCGGCAAGAATTATTTCTTAAAGCTCGGAACAAAACTCATTCCGGCGACTGTGTTAAATATCAAGTATAAGATCGATGTCAACGAGGGAACTCATATCCCGACAGACCGTATCTTTAAAAATGAGATTGCCAAATGTGAGATTTCCGTGACGGATAAGATTGCATTTGATAAATTTGAAGATAACGAAAATCTGGGAAGTTTTATTCTGATCGATCGTGTGACGAATATGACTTCTGCTTGCGGTATCGTAAGACATGCCCTTCGCCGGAGTGATAATCTGACCTGGCAGAAGCTTGATATTACAAGACAGTTCCGTTCCGAGCAGCTCGGTCAGGAGCCAAAAACGATCTGGTTTACCGGACTTTCCGGAGCCGGAAAATCAACGATCGCCAATGCACTGGAAAAACGGCTGGTTTCCATTGGAAAGCATACGATGCTGCTGGATGGAGATAATGTCAGAATGGGACTCAACAAGAATCTGGGATTTAAAGAGCAGGATCGTATCGAGAATATCCGTCGTGTGTCTGAGGTTGCCAAGCTGATGAACGATGCCGGACTGATCGTGCTGACGTCCTTCATTTCTCCATATGACAGTGACAGAAAACAGGCAAGACAGATCATTGGCGAGGAGAATTTTGTGGAAATTTATGTAAAGACCGATCTTTCCGAGTGTGAACGACGGGATGTGAAAGGACTTTACAAGCGGGCAAGAGCCGGTGAAATACCAAACTTTACCGGAATTTCCAGCCCGTACGAAGAGCCAAAGGACGCTGAGATCGTGGTAGAGACGAAGGATCGTTCGGTAGAAGATTGTGTTGATGAGATTATGAAATGTCTGGGATTGGAGTAAGAACATGTCATCCATGAAACACCTTCTGGCATCTATGTGTAAGATAGGATGCATTGGATTTGGCGGCGGCAGTGCTTTGATTCCCGTAATGGAAGAAGAGTTGATCAAAGGCCGCGGAGCAGAAGAAAAAAAACAATATGATCTGGATGTAGTGGTAGCCAGCATCACACCGGGAGCTCTCCCGGTGGAGCTGGCTGCTTCTGTTGGAAAAAGGCAGCATGGGACAAAGGGGATGATCCTGGCAGCTCTTTCCTTCGGAGCACCTGGGGCGATCCTCACACTGCTTTTGATCAGTGTGCTTACCAGACTGTCCGGTGTTGTTTTGTCCTATGTGCAGGTAGCATCTTTAGGGGTATCTGCATTTATTATGTATCTGCTGACAAACTATATCTATCAGGTCATATTGAAATGCCGGGCGGAAAATGAAAAACGGCTGATCCGGGCGATCGTGATCATGCTGCTTGTTATGGTGCTGGCATTTGGAAAAAATATTTATTATCTGCTGGGGATTGATGCGGTACCGCTGTTTAGCGTGTCAACGTTTCACATTCTGCTGGCAGCATTTTTCTTTATTCTTTACACCAAAGGACAGTTTTGTGTATCCAATCTGGTGATCTCCGCAGTGCTGGCAGGTATTTATCTGCTTGGTCATGGAAAAGCACAGGTGATCGATCAGCCGGTCGTACTTCTGGTCACAGAGCTTCTGATGCTGATCCTTGCGGTAAATGGAGTCAGAAGTAATATCAAAACATCAAAGAAAAAGCGGAAAAAAGTAGATGCTTCTATGTTTCGCACATTTTTCATCTGGTTGTTTCTTGCAGTATTCTTTGCTGTCCCGATCCTGTTTCTGGCATTTCCGACGGCACTTTCCTATGTAAAAAATGGAGCGTTATCTGTGCTGATGTCATTTGGAGGAGGAGATGCGTATCTTACGGTGGCGCAGGGACTGTTTGTGGATACCGGCTTGTTAAGTGAGCACCAGTTTTTGAGTGATGTTATCACTGTGGTCAATATCCTTCCCGGTTCTATTCTTTGTAAAACATTGGTAGCGATCGGATATGAAGTAGGGATCAATGCTACCGGGGCAGCCGTAGTCGGATTACTCTTTGCCGTATCCGGATTTATGATCAGTATATGTGTCTCCTGTGGATTTTATTTTCTGGTATATGATCTATATGATACGTTAAAATCTCTGCATGTGTTCCGGCTGATCAGCCGATGGATCAGACCGATGATCGCCGGGCTGCTGATCAATATCATGCTGTCTTTATTCAGCCATGCAGCCAAAAATGCAGACATTACCGGAATGGGAAAAACGACTTCCCTGCTGTTTGTATTTGTTCTCTATGTCATGAATCTGCTGCTCAAAAAGTGTTTTCACTTAAAGCATACCTGGCTGTTAGCATTGGATGTGGCGATCATTATGATCTTATATCAGGTTACTAAGATCGTTGTGATCTGATCTTTAAAAGTGACAGGATCGTGTGTACCTGAAGCCACAAGTTGACAAATAGGGCAGGTGTGGTATGATTGACCCAGAAACCCTAGTGTTTTGCTGGGAATACGTAAAGAAAAAGGAGCAGCCATATGAACGAGGATGCTATCATATATTTGGATCATGCGGCGACAACCAGTCTTGCACCGGAAGTGTATGAGGCAATGAAGCCGTATTTTAGTGAGAAATTTTATAATGCAGCGAGTCTGTATGCACCGGCTCAGGAAGTACATGCGGTATTGGATGAAGCAAGACAGACGCTTGCGGATCTTTTAGGAGCGGAGGCTTCCAATGAGATTTATTTTACCGGTGGCGGAAGCGAAAGTGACAACTGGGCGATCAAAGGTGTGGCAAGTGCATACCGGGAAAAGGGACGACATATCATCACAAGTAAGATCGAGCATCATGCTGTATTGCGCACGATGGAATATCTGGAAACGCTGGGGTATGAGGTGACCTACCTTTCCGTGGACGAACGGGGAATGGTGTCACTGGAGGAATTAGAACAGGCAATACGGGAAGATACGATCCTGATCAGTATCATGACCGCCAACAATGAGATCGGTACGATCGAACCCATTCAGGAGATCGGACGGATCGCGCAGGAGCATGGAGTTCTCTTTCATACAGATGCAGTGCAGGCATTTGGACATATTCCGGTGAATGTCAGACAGGCTCACGTGGATCTTTTAAGTATCAGCGCACATAAGTTCAGAGGACCGAAGGGTGTCGGTGCGCTTTATATCAGAAATGGAGTTTCCATTGATCCGCTGATACACGGTGGGGCGCAGGAGAGAAGTAAGCGCGCAGGAACGCACAACCTTGCCGGTATCGTCGGAATGGCAAAGGCGGCAGAGCGGGCAGTCAGCCAGCAGGAAATGCAAAGCCGCAGACAAAAAGCACTGCGCGATGATATGATTGAACGGCTGGAAAAGGAAATGGAATTTGTGACGATCAACGGGGATAGGATCGAGCGTCTTGCCAATAACATCAACGTTTCTTTTTCTTTTATAGAGGGAGATACACTGCTCATTTTATTAGATCAGATGGGAATCTGTGTGTCAGCAGGTTCTGCTTGTACCTCCGGTTCTCCGGAACCTTCCCATGTTCTGCTTGCGATCGGTCTGACAAAAGAGCAGGTGCATAGTTCGATCCGCATTTCCCTTGGGGAAGAAACAACCAAAGAGGAGCTGGATCGTACCGTGGAGGTGCTGAAGGAAAAGGTGGCACTGCTTCGTAAAATGTCGCCGCTTTATCAGGAATATTGTAAAAAGAAGGAGCGTAGCTGATATGAAAGAAACGGTTGTAGTAGGAATGTCCGGTGGTGTGGATTCTTCCGTTGCTGCGTATTTATTAAAAGAACAGGGCTATCATGTGATCGGGGTAACGATGCATTTGTTTGATACAGAAGATACAAACAGCTGCTGTGGGATCACGGGGGCAGAGGATGCCAGACGGGTTGCTGCAACACTTGGAATTCCCTTTTACGTGATGAATTTTAAAGAGGAATTTCAAGCGGAAGTCATGGATTATTTTGTAAAGGAATATGAAGCAGGGCGGACACCAAATCCTTGTATTGCCTGCAATCGTTATATCAAGTGGGAGGCACTGCTGGAGAAGAGCCGTATGATCGGTGCCGATTATCTGGCAACCGGACATTATGCAAGGGTGAAGCAGCTTGCCAACGGAAGATATGCGATCTGTCACTCCAAAACAGACCGGAAGGATCAGACCTATGCTCTTTACAATCTCACACAGGAGCAGTTAAAGCATACGCTGATGCCTGTGGGGGAATATGAAAAGGAACAGATCCGGGAGATTGCCAAAGAACAGAACCTGCTCGTGGCAAATAAACCGGACAGTCAGGATATCTGTTTTGTGCCGGATGGAGATTATGCCGGATTTATCTGCCGCAGCACCGGAAGACAGCCTGAAAAGGGCAATTTTGTCGGAACAGATGGCACGATCTATGGAGAACATAAAGGAATCCTGCACTATACAGTTGGACAGCGAAAAGGACTTGGGATCAGCTTTGGAAAGCCAATGTATGTAGTTGCAGTAAGACCCGATACCAATGAAGTCGTACTCGGAGAAGAAGAGGAATTATTCAGTACAACGCTTACCGCAGATCATATGAATTATATGGGAGCAGCTTCCTTTGCGCCGGGACAGAAAATGCTTGCCAAAATACGTTATTCCCATAAGGGAGAAATGTGCCATGTGATTGCGGCAGTGGGTGACCGGGTTAAAGTAGAATTTGAGCATCCGGTGCGGGCGATCACACCGGGACAGGCGATCGTTTTTTATGATGGAGAAGTGGTGCTTGGCGGTGCCAGCATTTTAGGAAGATAAAAAGAAGGAAAGGGGCATTGGTAAGTCTCTTTCCTTCTTTTTGTATGCTCCGGTCTAAAACAGACCTTCGCGCATTTAATGCTTGGATACCAGCAGGGCATTGATATAACAAGCCTCAGCTAAGGTTTCATTACTTGCAGTTCCTGGCACAGTCAGAAGCATTGTTTTCAGCGTTCTGGTTTTTTGCTGTGTTCTCTGCGTTATTTTCCGCATTTTTTGCAGTATTTACTGCCTGATCCATGTCCTTTGCGCTGTTTTTTGCGGCAGCATTTTTCTTATTTTTAGCCATTCTTCTTCATCCTTTCCTTGCTTTTATCCGTGAATCTTAGATTCACATATTTAGTATGCTACAAATTGAAAAATATATGCGTCTTAAATTGGCACATTTTGACAGTTAATTGACCGAAAAATGACAAATTTCCTTTATTTTTGTACTTATTTAACAAAACAAGCCTGATTTTTTGATAGTATTTTTTGTATTTTCTGGTTGAAATAAATCGAAACATCACATATAATAAAGATGTTGATAGGACGTCCTATAGAGGAACTTATCAACGCACTATATAACCCCTTATTAATTATTTATACTCCCCTCATGATAGCCGCTAGTTTCCCCTGGCGGCTTTCTACTTTTAAAAATTATGAAACGGGCAGAACTTTTGGTTCTGTCCGATTACTTCCACAGCAAGGCTGTGGTTTTTTTATGCTCACAATTAATCGTATGACGCATATACTATCCTATCAGAAGGAAGGGAGAAGTGGTCATGGTACAGCAGATATGGGCAAGCCGTGTGGATGCCTTTATCCGGGAACAGAACTGTTTTGTTATTGATCTTCGCGACCGCTATGAATATGCAAGGGGACATTTGAGGCAGGCGGTACGGATGGATGCAGAATTTATAGAGGAGCAGGGAATTGATCTTCCAAAGCAGGTTCCGATCCTGTTATATTGTGAGGGAGGAAGCATCAGTTTGAAAATCGCCAGGCTGCTTTCGATGCGTGGTTATCATGTATACAATCTGGCAGGGGGATATGATGCGTATTTACGGGTGAAAAAGTGAAAAAATCATTGCAGTTGTAAGGCTTACGCTTTATACTAAAACTAACCGTGCCATGCCGGCAGGGAAATGAAATAAGGAAGATAAGAATGAAAAAAACATATGAACTGATTGCCCCATGCCATTTTGGCATGGAGGCAGTTTTAAAGTGGGAAATTTATGATCTGGGATATGAGATCAGCAAAGTGGAAGACGGAAAGGTAACGTTTATCGGGGATGACGAAGCCATTGCAAGAGCCAATCTGTTTCTTCGTTCCACCGAGCGCATCATGATCAAGGTGGCATCCTTTCAGGCGGTGACGTATGATGAACTGTTTGAAAAGACCAAGGCGATCGACTGGGAAGAATTTATACCAAAGGACGGCAGATTCTGGGTGACAAAGGCGACCTCGATCAAGAGTAAGCTGTTTAGTCCGTCCGATATTCAGCGTATTATGAAAAAAGCCATGGTAGAACATTTGAAAACGGTGTACCATGTGGATTATTTTGAGGAAACAGGGGCGGCATATCCGCTTCGTGTTACCTTCTTGAAGGATCAGGTTACGATCGGACTGGACACCTCCGGGGAGTCTCTCCACAAGCGTGGTTACCGGAAGGCAGTTGTAAAAGCACCCGTGACAGAGACACTGGCGGCGGCTTTGCTGCTTCTGACTCCATGGAACAAGGATCGGATCTTAGTGGATCCGTTTTGTGGAAGTGGAACATTTCCGATCGAGGCGGCAATGATCGGTGCCAATATCGCACCGGGCAGGGATCGCAGTTTTTTAGCAGAGGACTGGCCGCATCTGGTACCAAAGAAATGCTGGTACGAGGCGGTGGAGGAAGCGGACGATCTGGTGCTTCGCGATGTGAAAATGGATATTCAGGGATACGACATTGATCCGGAAGCGATCAAGGCAGCCAGAGAAAATGCGAAACGCGCCGGAGTGGATCATTTGCTTCATTTTCAGCAGCGCGAGGTCAAGGATCTGAGCCATCGAAAAAAATATGGGTTTATCATATCCAATCCGCCTTATGGAGAGCGGCTGGATTCCAAAGAGGAAATGCCTGCATTGTACCGGCAGATCGGACAGGCATTTGAAGGACTAGACAGCTGGTCGATGTTTTTGCTGACCTCCTTTGAGGATGCAGAGCAGTACATCGGACGGAAAGCAACGAAGAATCGAAAAATCTATAACGGCATGTTAAAGACCTACTTTTACCAGTTCATGGGGCCAAAACCGCCGAAGAAAAAAGAACAGTAGAGAAAGGAAAGGAACATGCAAAGGAAAGGCAAACAGAATAAAAGCGGGAAACAAAAGATGATAACTGCGGTATTGCTGATCGTAGCTGCGGTTATTTTAGTGGGGCTGTTGATGAAACTTTCTGATCTGCAGAAGAAGCGTAACGGTAAGACTGTTCCGGCATTTCATGAAACAACGGAGCAGGAGCCGGAAGATCAGGCAGAGTATGATGGAAAAAATAAAGTAGATTATTCTGTGATGGATGGAACCGTCACAACAGTGAGTGAGAAAACGCCGGGGCAGGCGTATTGTAAGAGTAAAAAGCAATTTGATTCGTTTGAGGGAAAATGCATTACAGTGAATCTTCCGGAAGGAGTGAAAGCCGGGGAGCTTACCTTTCAGGATGATTATATGAAAAAGAAACTTAGTATTCATTTTCCGGCAAAATATCAGGATGCACTGGAGGCGCTACAGAAAGAGCTGAAGAGTGATGCACTCAAAACCGTAAAGACAAAAACCGGGCAGGACAAGGCATCCCTTGTGTTAAAATTCAAAAAAACGATGGCATTTCATTACTATATCAAGGATGGTGTGCTCACGGTCAAGTATGGAGCACCCTCTCTTTATTATGACAAGCTGGTCGTATTTGATCCCGGTCATGGTGGAAGAGATGATGGAGGATATGTTGCAGGCATCTCGTATTCCGAGAAGCAGATCATCAATGCCATGATGGACAAGCTGTATAACAACTATCGGAACCAGACGGATGTGATGGCATATTTTACCCGTACAACGGACGTCAATTACAGTCTGGCAGAGCGTATCGCGCTGGCAAATGATATTGGAGCAGATCTGTTTATCAGTTTTCACACGAATCTGTTAGAACAGTGGAAGGGTGCGGCCTATGGCGTAGAAGTCTGCTATAATCAGAACGATAAGAGTAAGCCGTACAACAGCAAGTGGCTTGCCAAGAAATTTCAGGATGCCTATCCGGAGGCAATGGGGCTTTTTAGCAGAGGATTGTTAAAGGACGGCGATCTGAAGGTACTGCGTTTATCCAATATGCCAGCCTGTCTGGTGGAAATGGGATTCATTACAAACAGCGGGGATCTTTCGGTGTTGGCAGATGGAAAGATGCAGCAGGTCAGCGCAGATACCTTTGAACGGGTGGTAAAAGAAGCATTGGAGGAAATGAAACATGAGTAAAAGGATTATCGTAGCAACCGGAAATGCCGGAAAAATGAAGGAATTTAAAGAAGTGCTTGGTGATCTGGATGCGGATATCGTGTCCATGAAGGAAGCCGGGATCGAAGAAGAGGTAGAAGAAAATGGAACCACCTTTGAAGAAAATGCCCTGATCAAGGCGAGAGCGATCGCCAAAAAAGCAGCCGGTGCGATCGTACTGGCAGATGACTCCGGACTGGAGATCGATTATCTGAACAAAGAACCGGGCATTTATTCTGCCCGTTATTTAGGGCATGACACGTCCTATGATTATAAGAACAAAGTGATATTGGAGAAATTAAAGGATGTACCAAAGGAGCAGCGCAGTGCGCGGTTTGTCTGTGCGCTGGCAGCCGTATTTCCAGATGGAAAGGAAGTTGTAAAACGGGCAACGATCGAGGGTGAGATCGGTTATGAGATCGCCGGGGAAAATGGATTTGGTTATGATCCGATCTTCTTTGTGCCGGAATATGGAGTGACAACCGCAGAGCTTACGATGGAGCAGAAAAATGCGATCAGTCATCGTGGAAAAGCACTTCGTATGATAAAGGAAGAGTTGGTTTAAATGTCGGAAAGAAGGAGTGTTCAATTATGAAGGTTTTGATTATCAGTGATTCACACGGAAAAAATGATGATGTGAAGCAGGTCATTGAGCAGGTGGGCGATGTGGATATGATGCTTCACTTAGGCGATGTGGAGCGTGGAGACGATTACATCCGTTCCATTGCACGCTGTCCGGAAGATCAGGTATACTTCGTGAGTGGAAATAATGACTACAATTTGGACCTTCCTTATGAACGGGAGCTTACGATCTGTGGGCGCAAGGTGTTTATGACACATGGGCACCGCTTCTATGTCAATGGTGGTGTGGATCATTTGCGGGAATATGCCAAGGAAATGCATTATGACATTGCGATGTACGGGCATACCCACCGGCCTTATCTGGAGCAGGGGGATGATCTTACGATCTTGAATCCCGGCAGCATTTCCTATCCGAGACAGCAGGGAAGAAAGCAGACTTTTTTGATCATGGAGATTGATGAAGAAACCGATAAGATTGAATTTAAGCAGGGCTTCTTACGCTCGACCTTAAAGGAGACATACGGAGATTTTTTTTAACAGGGCGGGAGCAGCCTGAATCGACTGCCCCAACATTTTGGCAAACGATCAAGGACATCTGGAAAGGGTTTTGGACATGAAAAAAGGAGATATTTTTGAAGGTTACGTGGAGAACGTAACCTTTCCTAATAAGGGATATGTAACAGTAGAAGACCGCAGGGCAGCAGTAAAAGGCGTGATTGCCGGGCAGAAGGTGCGGGTGCGGATGAAGCGGCTGCGCCGGGAGAATTGTCAGGCAACCTTGCTGGAAGTAGTAGAGCGTTCTCCTCTCGAAAATGAAACACCTTACTGTCCTCATTTTGGAACCTGTGGCGGATGTTCCTATCAGACGATGAGTTATGAGAATCAGGTTCAGGTAAAACAGGGGATCGTGAAAAACTTATTAGATCCTTATCTAATCAAAAATGAAGTCGAGATGGATGAACCGCTCAAAAGTCCGCTTCCTTTTGGCTACCGCAATAAAATGGAATTTTCCTTTGGAGATGAAGTAAAGGGAGGACCGTTATGTCTCGGTATGCACAAGAAAAACAGTACCTACGACGTGGTCAATACTCTGGAATGTAAAATTGTTGATGAGGATGTCGATCAGGTAGTTGCCGCAACAGTTGCCTATTTTCGGGAAAAGGGAAATCATTTTTATCGGAAAATGCTGCATGTCGGATGCCTGCGCCACTTAGTAGTCCGCCGCTCCTTTTCCACCAAAGAGCTGTTGATCAATCTGGTGGTAACAACGCAGGAAACAGTCGATACAGAAGGCTTTGTCAAAATATTATGCGAGCTTCCCTTGAAAGGAAGCATTGGCGGAATTCTGCTTACCAAAAATGATGGTGTCGCTGACGTGGTAAAAAGTGATGAAACAATCCTGCTTTACGGCAAGGATTATCTGACAGAAGAATTATTAGGACTGACCTTTAAGATCTCCCCATTTTCCTTCTTCCAGACTAATTCGCTTGGAGCCTCCGTCTTATATGAAAAAGTGCGTGGCTATGTAGGTGAGACCAAAGACCGGGTTATCTTTGATCTTTACAGTGGAACCGGAACTATTGCGCAGATGCTGGCTCCGGTCGCAAAAAAAGTCGTCGGTGTGGAGATTGTGGAAGAAGCCGTAGCCGCAGCAAAAGAAAATGCAGCGATCAACGGACTGGATAACTGTGAATTTATTGCCGGGGATGTCTTTCAGGTGTTAGATGACATCAAGGACAAGCCGGATATGATCGTGCTGGATCCACCGCGCGATGGACTGCATCCGGGAGCCTTAAAAAAGATCATGGACTATCAGGTAGAACAGCTTGTATATATTTCCTGCAAGCCGACCTCTTTAGCAAGAGATCTTGCCTTGTTTGAAGAAGGCGGTTACCACCTTGCCAAAGCAGGCATCGTCGACATGTTCCCGCAAGGCCCTAATACTGAGACAGTAGTCCTTCTGTCGAGGACCGAAGGGACGAAGAGAGAAGGCTAACGCTGTCCATGCGATAGCTGTCCGCGATTGGCGAGCACAAAGTGCGAAGACAGAGCGGAGACAGCGAACCGCAGAGACAGGAAGTAAATGCGAGGACTGCCCAAGAGAACGAGTCAAAGACGAAGTTCGATTGGAGGCAGTCTACCGCAGAGACAGGAAGCGAACGCGAAGTCTGAGCTTAGAGCCGCAGTTGTTCTGCGGGAGCGAAGCGAGCGACAGAACTTCCTTATTATTAAATATAGAAGAATGAAATGCACTTTTGTGTTAGACAAAATAATGTTTAACATATGAAAGTGCATTTTTTGTAATATTCTAAGATAACAGATATGACAAAATCAGATTGACCAATATAGTGATAAAGCATACAATAAAGATATAACAGAATGACAAAATGAAAATGACAGTGGTGAGGAATTGTATATCATGGAAAAGGAAGTAGTTTATGGTAAAGAATGAAATATTTAAAAGAAATGTTTCTATTGTTCAAGACGCTGAAGGGAATAACATTGTTTTGATAAATGATATTGTTTTTAAAGGAAAGCGAAGCGTAAAGTGGGATGATGTTGAAAAATATTTGAAACAATATGTGGGAGAGTTTTTTATTATAGCACAGACAAATGAAATTGTATTTTTTGGTAAGGACTTACCGGATGAATATGCACATTCTGAATATACGCATACTCTTAAGGGTACAAATTCTAAAGCTAAGGCAAATGCGGTACAAGGTTTGGGAGAAATGCTTGAAATAGCCAGAAATCCTCAATTCACAGTTAATAACAAGACAAAACATAAAATAGATGCTGCAAATGGATGGTATCGATATGAATCAAGATTTGCCCTTCCTGTTTATAATATGGGTGGAGAGATAGAAAGATATAATGTTTTTCATGTTTATATGATTATCAGATGTGATCTAGATGGAAAAAAATATCTTTATGATATAATAAATATAAAAAAAGAAACGAGCAACCCGCCTAGCTATTAACAAGTAATACATACGGTAAAAACCCATTTCTTAATAAAAACATAACAAAGATATAGCTATTTGTCAATGACTAGAATGTATTCTTTTTTGCATCCATATATCAAATTTAATAGCAATGCAAAATGACAAAATCAAATTGACCAATATCATGATAAAGTATAAAATAAAGATAAATTGAAAATATGATGCGAAAGGGTTGCTTTAAAATGAAGAAAACTGTAACGCTTGAAGAAGCCATAAAAAGAGTTAAAGAACTGGAAAAAGAAAACGCAGCACTTCGCGAAGAACTTGAATATTATAAAAATCGAAAAATGAGTGGAAGACAGAAACACAATGCAAAATGGATGGCCATCTATAACGATTTTGTTAGTAACTATGAGAATGGTATGTCTTTGGTAGAAATTGCGAAGCGGAACAATGTCAGTGAACGGACGATTTACAGATATAAGGCGTATTATGACAAAATGAAGAAAACTGACATTGAGGAAATTGCACCGGAAGAATTTGATATCAAGCATTATGCGGCAATTGCAGAATTAAAAGTGAAAGAAAACTAATCAGCTTTTGGGGGCATGTTTTTTATGCTATAATGAAAAAGCTGGAAAAATCAGGCAGCAAAGAAAGGAGTAAAAAACGATGGGAATAAATTCAATTGACGCAGAGGATGATCCATTTGCATATCGTTATGACACACAGTTGTTGATCGACCGCAGAGATCAGGACTTGGATGAGGATGAGATCGCCGACTATATTACAGAGCATTTTGAAGGAAATAGTTTGATCGCAGCGGGAGACGAGGATCTGGTGAAAATACATTTTCACACAAATGAACCATGGAAAATATTAGAATACTGTCAGTCCATTGGAGAAATCTACGATATCGTGATCGAAGATATGATCCGGCAGGCAAATGGATTGCAGGGATGATTCTATTGGTTGCGCATTGCTGTCACAGAATCTTACCGTAGAGGAGAAGTTAAGCATTATTGGGACGGAATACGAGATCCCTATTGATGAAAACATGCGAAAGGATGTGAGTGCTATGTGCAATTTAAGTGAAGAAATTGAAGAAAAAGGACGTGCTGAAGGTCGGATTGAGGGGCAGGCAGAAGGAGAAGCCCGACTGATCCTGAAGATGTATAAGAATGGATTATCACCGGAGCAGATAGCCACTGCCACAGATAAAACAATAGAGGAAATTGTTGCAATTATTGATGGTGCAAAAATGAAGAAAGATGGAGAAGGGCAGTAAACCACTGCCTACTCCATCTTTTCTTTATAATCCTCGCCCCATTTTTGCATGGCATTAAGGATGGGACGCATGGTTTCTCCCAGTTCACTTAAGGCATATTCCACACGGGGAGGTACTTCCGGGTATACGGTTCTTGTGATAATACCGTCTTCTTCCATGGAACGCAGGGAATCCGTTAAAACCTTCTGACTGATACCATCTAAGCTCCGTTTTAATTCATTAAACCGCCATGGGCGCATTAACAAATTTCTTAAAATTAATAATTTCCATTTACTTCCGATCAGTTGTACTGTAGTTGCAACCGGACATTCTGGTAATTCTTCTTTCGTCAGCATAAGCTCCTCCTTTACCAAGTTTCTAATGTGATGTAAGTATCAAATATAATGTAACATACGAATCTGTCCCCGTCTAGTGGTTACAAAAAGGTGCCTATGTTTTGGTTAAAAGGAAGTTACTTTGCGTACTATATATATTTTTAATAAAAATTACTTTGCGTACTGTTAATTAGTGACATTGAATCCAATGCAACATTTGCAAAATATGACGCTCCTCTTTTTTTGCGGACGTCTCTGTCCAGTGGTTACAAAAAGGTGCCTATGTAATAAAAAAGTGCGTACTTTTTTTATTCTTCTCCGGTTGTTATGCTAACAATGCAACAGGGCAATGCCCCAATATAACAACATACAGGAGGTAGATAACATGGCATTAGCAAACATTTTTGGATGGAGCAAAAAGGAAGTAGAACAGGCGCAGACAAGCGCAGCGTGCGGCACAGCATGTGGAGCATCTGACCAGCCGGAGGAAAAACCGGCAGCGTGTGGCACAGCATGCGGAGCATCTGACCAGCCGGAGGAAAAACCGGCAGCGTGTGGCACGGCATGCGGAGCATCTGATCAGCCAGAGGAAAAACCGGCAGCGTGTGGCACAGCATGTGGCGCATCTGACAAGTAGCAGGAAAAAGTGAGGTAATTGCGTATGGCGGTTACCTCCGTTTTTTAAGAAGAAGGAGGGAAATGCAGGATGCGTCAGTATTTTTCATTTCAGTGGCACATTACAGATGAATGTGACCAGCGTTGCAAACACTGCTATATTTTTTCAGGAGATGGCTGTAAGCAATTAAAGAGCATGACATGGAAGCAGATGCAGGAGGTTGTGGCAAATTGTGAGGATTTCTGTAAGGTTTACAACAGAACCCCTTATTTTTATATTACCGGCGGGGACCCCATCCTGCATCCGGACTTCTGGAAGCTGCTGGTACTTTTAAAAAGCAGGGACATTCCGTTTACGCTGATGGGAAATCCGTTCCATTTAAATGATGAGATCTGCAGAATGTTACGGGTGTGCGGATGTGAAAAATATCAAATGTCGCTGGACGGTATGCAAAAAACGCACGACTGGTTCCGGAAGCCGGGAAGCTTTGACTTGACGCTTGAAAAGGTGGGCTGTTTAAATCGTGCCGGGATCAAGAGCATCATTATGACGACAGTTTCCAAAACCAATGTGAACGAGATACCGGATATTATAGATGCCGTGGTAAAGGCAGAGGTAGGGGTATACGCATTTTCCCGTTATGTGCCGACAGGCGGGGAAGTTGATACCAGTATGACACCACAGGAGTATCGGAACCTCCTTGCAATCTGTGATGCTAAATTCAAGGCATATGAGGCAGCAGGCTGCAAAACATTTTTTAACAAAAAGGATCATCTGTGGACGCTTTATGAGTATGAAACAGGACAGTTTTCTTTGCCGGAAAATGCCAAAAAAGGAATGATCTATGGTGGCTGCAACTGCGGAAACTGTCATATTACG
Source organism: Lachnospiraceae bacterium (assembly GCA_050874905.1). GTDB lineage: Bacteria > Bacillota > Clostridia > Lachnospirales > Lachnospiraceae > NC2004. The sequence continues at coordinate 31,084 of JBNMLP010000004.1, read as the reverse complement.
ATCTCTTCCAACGGAGATATTATGGCATGCCGGAGAGTGACAGACAGCAAGGTTGCCAATATCTTTGAGGACCGGCTGGCAGATGTATGGATCTGTCAGATGGAAAAATACCGCGATTATGACAGATTTTCAAAATGCAGCAAATGCGAGTTAGCCGGCTGGTGCCGGGGATGTCCGGCGGTTGCCAATGGAACATACGGGGATTTTTATGCCGCTGATCCGCAATGCTGGAAGACGAAAAATGAGATAACAGGGGAGGCGTTGCCATGTTAATGGATGTGATCAAAGCAAGACATTCTATCCGCAGGTATCAGGATAAACAGATAAAAAGAGAGGATCTGGAAAAAATCTTAGAGGCAGGAAACTATGCTCCCAATGCCGGAGGCGGGCAGCGCAGTAGGATGGTTGCTATTTATAATAAGGAACTTGCAAAAAAGGTGGGGAAAATGAATATGGCTCATTTTGACCGTACGCATTTAGCCGGGAACTATGTTTCAAAGGAGCAGCCGAGCACGATCGATGATCCTTCTATTCAAAATGGGTTTTACGATGCGCCAACCGTTATCTGTGTGTTTTGTCAGGATAATTTTCTGTTTAAAACCGCAGATGCCTTTTGTATGATGGAGAACATGGTACTGCAGGCGACGGAGCTTCAGATTGCTTCCTGTATCATTTCCAGAGGGCAGGAAACATTTGCCTCAGAGGAAGGAAAAAAACTGATGCAGGAGTGGGCGGTGCCGGAAGGATATAGCTGTCAGGGATTTGTAATCCTGGGATATCTTGATGGAGCAGTGCCGCATCGAAAGCCGCGCAGGGAAGGCAGAATAAGAATCGTAGAATAACAAAATATTAGATGAATTTCAAATAAAGGAGAACGCCTATGGATTTGGCAACTTGTTTACAAAAATTGAAGCTGGTCGGTGTGCTTGCGTTTGCTACCGTGGATAATCAGGGAGCACCACAGATCAGAAATATCAGTGCGATCCACTATGAAAAGGATGCACTTTATTTTTTCACGGCAAGAGGAAAAGATTTTTGCAAAGAACTTCTCCGGGATGGCAGAGTGCAGATCCTTGGCTACACAAAGTATAAGGAAATGATCCGTTTGTCCGGAAACGCCGTTCCTGTAAAAGAGGAGGAACAGGAAAAATGGCGGGATATTATTTTTGAAGAACAGCCCTATCTTGCCAATGTATATCCGGGGGATACAAGATCCATCGGTATCATGTTTTGCATCGATCAGGGAACGGTGGAATATTTTCATCTTGGTGTGAATCCGATCTTTCGCGAGACATATGCACTCGGGGATGCTACAATAAAGGAAAAAGGTTATGCGATCACGGATGCCTGCATTGGATGCGGACGCTGTAAGGCGCATTGTCCACAACGCTGTATTATGGAAGGAAAGCCCTATGTGATTGCGGCAGAGCATTGTCTGCATTGTGGAAATTGTTATGAGAATTGTCCGGTAAAGGCGGTGGTCAGAAAATGAAGAACAGGAAAATAGAGCAGCTAAAGCAAAAATTAAACCAGGCAGATGCCGTGGTGATCGGTGCAGGTGCAGGGCTGTCCACTTCTGCCGGTTTTACCTATAGCGGAGCGCGGTTTATGCGTTATTTTTCGGATTTTTACGAGAAGTATCATTTTCAGGATATGTATTCCGGGGGTTTTTATCCTTATGAAACATTAGAGGAATACTGGGCATACTGGAGCCGCTACATCTACGTGAACCGCTATATGGATGCTCCGGAACCGGTATATGAGAAACTTTATGATCTGGTAAAAGAAAAGGATTATTTTGTGCTGACGACCAATGTAGACCACTGCTTTCAAAAGGAAGGCTTTGACAAGCACCGGTTATTTTATACGCAGGGAGATTATGGTCTGTTCCAGTGCAGTGAGCCATGTCATGATAACACCTATGACAACGAAGAAATGATAACGAAAATGGTAGTCAGTCAGGGGTACCGGATACAAAATGGCGCGCTTTTCCTGCCGGAAGGAATGACTTTGAAAGGTGTCATTCCGAAGGAACTGGTGCCACATTGCCCAAAGTGTGGAAAACCGATGAGTATGAATCTGAGGGCTGACAGTACCTTTGTAGAGGATGAAGGCTGGCACAGAGCGGCTGAACGGTATGAATTATTTTTGCAGCGGCACCGCAATTTAAACATTTTATTTCTGGATCTGGGTACGGGATATAATACTCCGGGGATCATAAAATACACGTTCTGGCAGATGACAGATACTTTTTCTGCTGCTTCCTATGTCTGTATAAATAAAGGAGAAGCGTATGCACCGGCGCAGATTCAGGACAAGTCCCTCTGTTTCAATGAAGACATTGCAAAGGTGCTTGACCAGTTAGAAAAGGAGGCAGAGGCATGACACAAAGAGAAAGAAGGGAATATCTGATCCACTACCTCTTAAAAGAAAAACAAGGATTGCTGCCACAGCATGTACCAAAGGCGGAAGAAAAACAAAGAGAGCTGCTTCGTTCCCTGATGAATGTCCGTATGCCGGAACCCATCAGTGAGGAGTTTAGAAAGATTCAGGATGACTATTTAACGGAAAGAAACAAAGAGCGTGGAGTCACTTTGGCGGACAGTCTGCATCCGGTTCCTTCCGATTCCCGACTATATGTCTGGCAGGGCGACATCACAACCCTGCAGTGTGACGCCATTGTAAATGCCTGTAATTCCCAGATGCTTGGCTGTTTTTCTCCGATGCACGCCTGCATTGATAATGTGATCCACACGTATGCCGGGATACAGCTTCGCCTTACGATGCATGAAATCATGCAAAAACAGGGGCATGAGGAAGAAACCGGAAAGGCAAAGATCACACCGGGGTATAATCTTCCGGCAAAATATATCCTCCACACTGTCGGGCCGATCGTGCAGTGGGAGGTGACAAAACAGGACGAAGAACTCCTGGCGAGCTGCTACCGGGAATGTCTGACACTGGCGGCAGAACATGGAGTGGAATCTATTGCTTTTTGCTGTTTGTCTACCGGGGTATTCCGTTTTCCAAAGCAGCGGGCGGCTGAGATTGCAATTGCCACAGTAAAAGAGTTCCTTGCCGGAAATGAGCAGATCAAACAAGTCATTTTCAACGTCTTTCAGGAGGAAGATGTCAGGATCTATACCGCATTATTAAGCGGTTGAATGAAAAGAAGAAAACATATTCTGATCGCAAATCAAAAACGTTATCACTATTAGTTGAGTGTAAGGGGGAATGATGTTACAATAGTGGAAAATTCATACATGGGAGGATGGCATGAAAATAGTGATATGTAATGGTCAGAATCATAAAGGTTCTACCTATCATATTGGGAAAATGCTCGCAGAACAGGTGGGCGGAGAGATCAAAGAATACTTTTTCCCAAATGATTTTTCCCCTTACTGCGCAGGTTGTAACCTTTGCTTTATGGACAATGAGGAAAAATGTCCACATTACGGGCAGCAGAAGGAGATCCGGGCGGCACTGGATGAGGCGGATCTGATCATATTGACCAGTCCGGTTTATGTCTATCATGTGACTGCACCGATGAAGAATTTTCTGGATCATCAGGCATACCGCTGGATGGTACACCGGCCGCGAAAAGAGATGTTTCAAAAGCAGGCGGTTTGTATCAGCACAGCAGCAGGAGCCGGGATGAAGAGTACCAATAAAGACATGAAGGACAGTCTGTTTTTCTGGGGGATTCCTAAGATCTATCAGATCGGAGCTGCAGTTCATGCGGTGAACTGGCAGCAGGTAACGCCAAAACAGAAAAAAGCGATTGAAAAAAAGATCACTGCTCTTGCCGCAAAGATCCGTCAAAAACAGGGAAAAGTAAAAGCGGGGATCAAAACCAAAGCATTTTTCCATGTGATGCGTATCATGCAGAAAAAACTGGCATGGTGCGAGGCGGATGTTTCCTATTGGAACGAAATGGGCTGGACAGCGGATAAACGTCCTTGGAATAATTAGGAGCAGAGGAGAGAAACAATGAAAGAAATGCTAATTGCAGTAGTGATCCTGATCGTAGGCTTTGTCCTGCTGATCAAAGGGGCGGACTTTTTTGTAGATGGAAGTTCATCGGTGGCGAAACGCCTGCGGGTGCCATCCATGATCATCGGACTGACGATCGTGTCTATGGGAACCAGCCTGCCGGAATGTGCGGTGAGTGTGACGGCATCGCTGCACAATGATAATTCCCTTGCAGTCAGTAACGTAGTAGGATCGAATCTGTTTAACCTGATGGTGGTGTGTGGAATCTGTGCACTCTTTACGCCGCTTCTGGTCAATGCCAAAACATTACGGCGGGAGTTTCCATTTTCTATTATCTGTGCGATCCTGCTGCTGGTATTTGGATATACCGGAATGGTAGTGGGACGATTCGAAGGTGTAGTTATTGTTATAGCTTTTATTCTCTATCTTCTATATATGGTATGGGAAGCCAAAAAGGCGCGTGCGAACCGGCAGGAAGCAGAGGGCGAGGAATATGAGGTTCTTCCGGTGTGGAAATGTCTGCTTTTTATTGTCGGAGGTGGTATTGCCATCAAATTTGGTGGAGATTTTGTTGTAAATGGAGCATCCACGATCGCTGCGGGATTTGGATTGAGCCAGACTCTGATCGGACTGACGATCGTATCGATTGGAACCAGTCTTCCGGAGCTTGTGACCTCGATCGTAGCGGCAAAGAAAAATGAAGTAGATATGGCGGTAGGAAATGTAGTCGGCTCAAATATCTTCAATATTCTGCTGGTACTTGGAGTGGCGGCGTCGATCAGTCCTATTGCATTTATTATGGAAAATGTCATTGACATTATCGTGCTGATCGTGTGCAGTGTGCTGGTATTGTTCTTTGCATGGAGCAAGAACCGGATCGACCAGAAAGAAGGAGCTTTGATGCTTTTACTCTATGCAGTGTATGCAGTATATATCTGTGTGAGATAAAGAAGTGTTTATTGGCATAACAAAAGTGGCTGATCGTGCGATCAGCCACTTTTGTTATGTGTTACTATTTTGTCTTTGTGCTTTTCTTTGTTGACCACTTGCTGTATGCAACCTTTTTACCGGATTTCGTATACGCACGAACCTGTACATAGTAGCGTTTCTTACGCTTTAATTTTTTAATAGTACGGGCTGTGGATTTGGTCTTTATTGTTTTTACACCCTTTTTAAATTTCTTATCAGTAGAATAACGGATCTGGTAACCAGTCGCACCATACATTGCACCGTAAGAAACATAGATGGTCTTCTTCTTTGCACCTGTTGCAACCGTATAAAGTGGTGGTGTATTTAATTTATACTTTGCTTTATAATCGTCGCGGTAGCTGTAGCCACACTTCTTACAGGTGTGCTGGGTATAACCGTTTGCAAAGTAGGTTGGGCTCGTTGTTGCATTTTCATACTCATGAGAACAGTTTGCCTGTGTTAAAGTTGTGTAGGAAATGATGTAACGGCCTAAATCTCCGGCATTTACTTTAATATAATAGGTCCCTGCAGAAAGTACTTTATCAAATGTTTTGGTTGCAGGAGCAGTATCTGTTCCATAGAAGTAAGATTCCTCTACAATAGTTTTTGTCATATCCTGATTGTAGAGTTTATAATCCAGATATCTCTGGTAAGAAATGGCTTTGAACGTATAAGTTCCGGCAACCGGAATGGTTAAGCGGAACCAGTCTTCTTTGTCTGTTTCTGTTAAAGCACCATTTACTACGGTATCAATAGGAAGCTCCTGTGGCGAATCATAAGAGATTGCAGCAGCGTCATTGGTAGTGTAAGCGGTGAAGTCAGCAGCCAGACGATATTTACCAACGTCAGAAGAAGCCATCCGGACTCTCAGGTAGTAGGTTCCTGCGCTGAGGATTCTTGTTTCTTCTTTGGTAACAGGAGATGTTTCTGTTCCATGGAAGTAATAAAAATCATAATTGTCAATAAATACCTTGGAAAGATCGTCATTAAAAAGATCGATATCTAAGCTATACATGTAAGCCATTGCTTTGATACGGAGCTTTCCATCAGATGGAAGGGTGATCCGGTACCAACGGTCTGCGGTATCGGTTTCTGTAATTATGTAATCATTAAAAGCACCATTACATGTGAAATCGGTTGCCAATGCGGCATAGTCCTGAGGGAGTTCTTCTGCGTTTGCCTTTAATCCGCTTGTTGCAAAGGATGATGCAAAAAGAACAAGGGCAAGTATAAGAGCAGAGACTCTTTTGCTAAATTGTTTCATGTGTTTCCTCCTTTTGTTTTGAAAAGATGTATACCCTTTTGAATTATTATACTTGTTCTATTTTAGCCAAAGAAAGAGCAAATGGCAAGCGTTTCCTTTGAGGAGATAGGAGGCAGAAGTATTTCATTTTAGGTTCCTTTTATTTTCAATCGGGTATAAAATAGGAGAGAGTCTATCAATGATATACGGAAAAAGAAAATACGGAGCTGACATGAACGAACAAACACTTATCATTACAAAAGATATAGAGCGGAAAGAATACTTAGGCATGAAAAAGATCTGTCAGGCCAGCTGCAGCGCACAGGTGACGCATATCGGTGACTGGGCGTTTGCAGGGTGCAAAAACCTGACCGCGATATCAATTGCAGATCCCTCCTGCACGCTGGGAAAAGAAGTCTTTTTAAAATGTCCGAAACTAAAAGACATCGAGGTAGGAGATAAGAAAGCATGGAGCCGTCTGATGGCGCTTTTTGTAAAAGAGTTTCAGACACCGGAGCTGATTCCTTATGTTACGCTTCGGCTGCCGTGGCACGAGGAACAGTTGGATCATGGCATTACCTTGTTTCTGAACCAGCCGGATGAAGAAGGATTTGCCCCGTTTTTAGCTGGAGGCGAAGAAGATTACGAGGATAAGGACAGTGATCCGGCTTATTACAAACAAAAGCGAAGAAGGAAAAAGGCGGAGTTTATCGTAGAACGTCTGCTGGTTGAAAAAGAAGCTCCCATTGTCCACAAGGAAAAAGAACTCTGGTGCAGCTATATCAGAAAACATCCGGATTGTCTGGAAGTGATCTTCCAGGAGGAGGAACGGGCCGCCATGCGGTATCATGCATTGGAGCAGGAAGGCTTGATCCCGGCAGAGCAGGTTTCTGTTTTACTGGAACAGATACCGCCTTCCTTTGTAGAATGTAAGGCATTGCTTTTGCGAAGACAGGAGGAAGACCGGCAGGAAAAAGATTGCTTTGCCGCTTTTACCATATAGAACATAACAGCAAAACTTCGACATAATCACATGATTTGTGATTTGCCGGAGTTTTTTTGTGCGAAAAAAAGAGTGTGATAACGTTTTCAGATATAATTCTTTTCTTTCCATATTCCCTATGATAAAGTGAAGGACATAAGAGGAACAGAGTGGATCGTTTGAAGAATGGGAAAGAAGTAAGGAGATGGGATCATGCCAGCAGCAAGCATACTGATCAAGCCGGCATCGGCAAATTGTAACATGGACTGCAAGTATTGTTTTTACAAGGTGCTAAGCAGTAACCGCGAGGAGTACAGCAAAGGACTGATGTCTTATGATACGCTTGAAAAGCTCGTTCGTGAAGCCATCCGTTACGCGGATGATTCGTTGACATTTGCCTTTCAGGGGGGCGAGCCGACGCTTGCCGGCATTGATTTTTATAAAAAAGCACTGGAGCTTCAGAAAACGTATAATGACAAGCATCTTGTCATTGAAAATACTATTCAGACGAACGGATATGGGATAGATGACGCGTGGGCGCAGTTTTTGCATGATTCCGATTTCCTTGTTGGAATCTCCATCGATGGACCGAAAAAACTCCACGACCGCTACCGGGTAGACGTTGCGGGCAAGGGAACCTTTTCCCGGATCATGCACACGATAGAGTTATTCCGTAAATACGAAGTAAGGTTTAATATTCTTACGGTTGTGACGGAGGAGCTTACATCCAAAGCCAGCTACCTCTACCATTTTTATCAGAGAAACCAGTTTGAATATATCCAGCTCATTCCCTGTATGGATGAGAAAATGCGTTCCGAAAAGGATGCGGCAAGCCGATCGGAAGGAGCTGTCACCGCAGCATCCTATGGACGCTTTTTATGTGAAATGTTTGATCTTTGGTATGAAGATTTTATGAAAGGGCAGCAAATGGACATCCGCATGTTTTCCAATCTGGCACAGATGGCGGCGGGGTATCCTCCGGAAGAATGTGGGATGAAAGGCTGCTGTTCCTGCTATTTTGTAGTGGAGGGAGATGGCAGTGTCTATCCGTGCGATTTTTATTGTCAGGATGAATGGAAATTAGGAAATGCAGGAGAGTCTTTTTCCGATATGCTGCAATCTGAAAAAGTACAGCATTTTATAGAAGAATCAAAAGAATTGCCGGAGCGGTGCAGCCGCTGCCGGTATCTTTTGCTGTGTCAGGGAGGCTGCCGCAGGTGGAGAGAAAACAGCAGGGCAAACGGATTGGGAGTGAACCAGTTATGTGAAGCCTATGAAATATTTTTTCCACATGTGTGGGAACGGATCGGACAGCTGGGGCAGATGATCTTAAAAACGTATGGTTCTTATAAAGAAAAATAGAAGATTTAAGGTTCATTTAAGGAGCACCGTCTATACTATTCCTATCAGAACAAGAAAGGAAAGTGATAGTATGAAAAAAAGCAGACGAAGAACACTCCTTGCGGTATTATTAACGGTAGTATTATTACTGCCGGGCTGCGGGGGCAGCAAAAAGACCGCATATACAAATGAAACCGTATATGGAACGATAACAAAGGTAGCGGATGATACAGTTACCGTAAAGCTGGGAACTTTAAAGGAAGGTTCGGAAACGGAAGTGACAGAGGGGGATGAAACCCTTACGGTAACCATTTACGATTCTACTGATATTACCTATGCTGCGGGTGGCGGCGCAGGTGCGAGTGGCGACGGACAAATGGGCACCCCACCGGATAAACCAGATGGAGCAGACGGCAATGCGAGTGGCGATGGACAAATGGGCACCCCGCCGGACAAACCAGATGGAGCAGATGGCAATGCGAGTGGCGATGGACAAATGGGCACCCCGCCGGACAAACCAGATGGAGCAAACGGCAATGCGAGCGGAGATGGACAGAAGCCGGACAATGCAAACACTTTACAGACCGGCGATACCATTTCGATCACATTTGATGAACATGGAGTAGTATCTGCGATCAAAGTATTAAAAAGCCAGAACAGCGGTGGTCCTGGTGGAGCACCGGGAGGCAGCAGCAATGCGGATATTTCTTATGAGGCAGTAAAAAACGTCACAGGAGAAGAGACCATTTCCGATGAAATTTCTTCTACCGGAACGGATGAGAGTGCCGTTCTGGTATCCGGAGATGGAAATGCAACGATCAGCGGTGCAACGATCACACGAAACAGCAGTGACAGTACAGGCGGAGACAATTCCAGCTTTTACGGAGTAGGTGCCGCTCTGCTTGCGACTGGCGGAACCATGAAAGTAACGGATACGGACATTACAACAGATGCAGCAGGCGGTGCCGGAGTATTTGCTTACGGTGACAGCAAGGTTACGGTATCAGATACCACGATCACAACCAAACAGGATACCTCTGGAGGGATTCATGTTGCCGGAGGCGGAACTCTCACGGCAGACCGGGTAACTGCTACGACTAACGGAGTGTCTTCTGCGGCGATCCGGAGTGACCGTGGTGGTGGAACGATCAAGGTAACAGAAGGATCATATACGTCCAACGGTGTAAATTCTCCGGCCATCTACAGTACCGCCAATATCAGTGCGACAGATGCCAAACTTAAAGCAACCAATTCAGAGGCGGTCTGTATTGAAGGAAAGAACAATGTTTCTTTAAAGAACTGTACGTTAAGCGGCGCGATGCAGGACAACGAGCAAAATGACTGTACATGGAATATCATATTATACCAGAGCATGTCCGGAGACTCCGAGGAAGGAAACAGTGTTTTTGAGGCAGAGGGTGGCAGCATCACTGCAAACAATGGCGGAATGTTTTATACTACCAACACAGAATCCACCATCACGTTAAAGGATGTGGCATTTACCTATGCCAAAGATGCTCCGTTTTTCTTACGCTGTACCGGAAATCAGAACCAGCGTGGCTGGGGCACAACAGGTGAAAATGGGGCAGACTTAACCTTTACCGGAATTTCACAGGAGATGGAAGGAGATGTGATCTATGATTCGATCAGCACATTAGATTTCTATCTAACAAGTGGAAGTACCTTAACCGGAGGTATTTATCAGGATGAAAGCTGCGCTGGAAATGGAGGCGACAAGGAAGCAACCGTGACGATCGACGAGAGCAGTACATGGGTTGTAACAAAAGATAGTGTAGTGACAAACTTAAACAGTCTTGGTAAAATAGTAGATGAAAACGGAAATAACGTTACGATCAAAGGAACGGATGGAACAGTCTATGTAAAGGGAAGCAGTGATGTTACCGTAACAGTAACAAACTACAGCCAGACAGCAGATCTGTCCGGAGCGAACACATTATAAAAATAGAGGTGATAAAATGCGGTTATTGCTGGCGGAAGACGAGAAAGAGTTATCCAGTGCATTAACCGCCATTTTGCGTCATAACCATTACGAGGTGGACGCAGTATACGATGGCGAACAGGCACTGAATTATCTTCGGATGGAAGATTATGATGCAGCGATACTAGATGTCATGATGCCGAAAATGGATGGCATCAGCGTATTAAAACAGATCCGTGCGGAGCAGAGCGAAGTGCCGGTGCTTATTTTGACAGCCAAAACGGAAATCGATGACAAGGTGGAAGGACTGGACAGCGGGGCAGATGATTATCTGGGCAAGCCATTTTCCACAAAGGAGCTATTAGCACGGCTGCGGGCGATCGTCCGGCGGAAAAGTGAGGGAAGCAGTGCCGTACTCCACTTTGCAGATGCCAGTTTAAATACGGCAACGTTTCTGTTGAGCGGATCAAAGCAGTCCGTGCGGCTGCCGAATAAAGAATATCAGATCCTTTTGATGCTGTTTACCCATCCCAACCAGATCTTATCGACTGACCAGATCTTTGAAAAGATCTGGGGTTATGAAAATGAAGCAGATACGAGCGTAGTGTGGGTAACCATTTCTTATCTGCGCAAAAAGCTTGCCTATGTCGGGGCGCATGTAAAGATCACGGCGATGCGGGGACAGGGCTACTTACTAAAGGAGGAAGCATGAAAAAACTGCGGCAAAAATTTATCCTTGTGGCAATGAGTTCCCTGACCATTGTATTATTTGCAATGATCGGGGGACTGAATGTCAGTAACTACCGGCAGATGATCCGCAAGGCAGACAGCAAAACTGCGATGTGTCTTGACCAGCAGCAGCCACGCGGGGAGGAGCAGAATGTTCCTCCAAAGAAAGAAGATCCGGGGAGAAAGCAGGATCGGCCGGAGGAGCTGTCGCCGGAGGCACCATTTGAAACGAGATATTTTACAGTGGAATACAGCGGAGACGAGGCGACGGTAGAGCTGAGCCATATTGCCTCTGTAGATGAAACGCTTGCCCGTGATTACGCGGATACGGTAAAGAATAAAAAGCAGACGACGGGAAGCTATCAGTATTTCCGTTATCGGAAAAGCGAAAATGACGGTACGGTAAAGATTTTGTTCGTGGACTGCCGGCAGGATTATACGATGTATTATAATTCTTTCAAAAACAGCCTGATCCTTTCCGGTGCCGGCTGGCTTTTTGTGCTTCTGCTGGTCGTGCTGTCCTCAAAAGTGGTCTTTGCACCCGTGGCGGAATCTTACCGGAAGCAGCGGCAGTTTATTACCGATGCCAGCCATGAAATGAAGACACCGCTCACGATCATTGATGCCAATACCGAGGTGTTGGAAATGCTTTCCGAGGAAAATGAGTGGACGAAAAGCATCAAACATCAGGTGGGACGCTTAAGCAGTCTGGTGGGACAGTTAGTTACGCTTTCCAGAATGGAGGAGGCAGAAAAGGTGGAACGCATCGTATTCAGTCTTTCCGATGCCGTGCAGGATCAGGTGGATTCTTTTGCGGCAGTGGCAAAGACGAGAGGAAAGCAGATCACGCTGTCACTCAAAGAAGACGTCTTTTTTACCGGAGACGAAAAATCCATCCGTCAAATGATTGGCATTTTACTGGATAATGCGGTAAAATACAGTAAAGAACAGGCAGACATTTCGGTATCGCTCTTTGCTAAAGGACGCCGCATCACGCTTCTTGTAGAAAATGCGGCGCAGGAACTTGCACCGGGCGATTACCAGTATCTGATGGATCGTTTTTCCAGAAGAGATAAGGATCGCAATTCCAAAACCGGCGGTTCCGGGATCGGACTCAGTGTGGCAGAAGCGATCGTGAAAGCGCATCAGGGGAAAATTTCTGCCTATGCGAAAAAGCAGGATGTGTTTACCGTAATGGTATGTCTGGAAAACAAAGGCACGGATTGGAGAAAATATGTCGAAAAAACTGGGAAGTGAACCATTAGGAGCCTTTTATGTAGGCAAAAAGACAAAAAAACGAAGAGAGTGGCGTGGCATAAAAGACACGCTTTATGATTATTTCAAATGGCTTGGCACATGGAAAACATTGCTCTGTTTCATGGTCAAGCCTAATAATCTGCGCGGATTTTTCCGTTACCGCTGGATGGGCAATTACCTTTCTGTACCGGATTTCTTTGACCGGCACACGGAAGGAATGCGTGGCGTACAGCTTCGCATGGCGCACACAGGGCTTGGTCTGATCGTAAGCGATGTGTGTGATATGATCACAATGATCTTTAAAGCAGATCCGGCGATCGGAAATGACAAAGAATTAAACGATAAGATCATTTTATTCGATGAAAATATGATGAGCACGCTGATGGGCGGGTTCCCCAATCTTCACTGGCTCTCCGTGGAAGTGCCTGCGGTATATAGCAGCTCCATGATGAATCAGGAGGGAGTCAGCTGCTATATTGATGCGACACACCAGTACGGCGTGCCGTCCGATGTCTGCCCGATGCCGGCCGCAGAGCTTGGAGTGGCATTAAAAGGAGATTTCCCGCTGATCGGCAAATGTGCCGTGCAGTGTAATACTACCTGTGATGGCAGTCTGATGGGAAATGGACTGGAAGCGCAGCATTTTACGATCCCGACCTTTCAGCTTGCCGTTCCTATCCGGCATCTGGAGGACAGTGTGCAGGAATATGCCAAAGATGAGATTGTTAATGCGATCCATTTTATCGAGGAACAGACCGGAGAAACGTTTGACTGGGATGCCTATTTTGCCAGCATGAAGCGGTTTAACTTAGAGACAGAGGAGCTGCTTTCGTGGCTGGAGATTTCCAAAACCGACTATCCGCAGATGCTCGGCGTAAGTCTGGCACTGTACCGCTATGGTGTATATCAGGCAGCCGGCGGAAGAAATCAGGCATTTCTGGATACGGATAGAAAGCTTACCGCACTTGCCATGAAGGGCTACCGGGAACAGCTTCCGGTGGCGAAAGAAGCGAGACACCGTTGTATTACATGGGGCGTGCAGGCGGCATATTATACGGCATTTCCGATCTGGCTCATCAACTGCTGGGGCATCCTGCCGCTGGTAGATATGCTGAGCCTGGTATCGACGGAGATGATCAATACAGAGGACAAGGAGCAGTCACTTTACGATCTGGCCTATCTTTATGAGAATATGATCATGCGTAACCGTTCTAACGGCGGCTATGAAACCGGAGTGGAAGCATTGTGGCGGTTCTGCGAGCAGTTCCGCTGCGACATGGTCATCATGTATGAACATATGGGCTGCAAATCCATGGCGGGGTATCATGGATTGTTTGAGGAAGAAGCAAGAAAACGCGGGATCCATTTTATCTGGGTGACACATAATCTGATGTGCCCGCACGATGGTACAAGAAGCGACATGCGCACCGAGGTCAACCGCTACATGCGTACCGTGCTGCGGGAGGAACCGCTTGATCCGACACTCGAAGATATCAAGGACAGTAATGCGTGGTAAGAAAGAAGGAGAAGCAGATGAAATATTATGGTGGATGTGACGCAGGAAGTACCTATACAAAATGCGTGATCTTAGATGAAAATGGTACAATGTGTGCAAGTGTGATCAAAAAAAGCCGTATCAATCCGGTGCTCAGTGCGCAGGATGCATTGGCGGAAGCTGTCGGACAGATCGAGGAACTTTCGGGGGCAGAAGATCTGACCTATCTGATCGGAACCGGATATGGAAGAAATAAAGTACCATTTGCCGAGGAGAATATTTCCGAGATCAGTTGTCATGCAATGGGGGTACATAAAACGAATCCGGATGTCTCTGCGATCCTTGATATTGGTGGACAGGATGTCAAAGGAATTGCGATCGATACGGATGGATCCGTGCTGAATTTTGCAATGAATGATAAATGTGCGGCCGGTACCGGACGCTTTTTTGAATCGATGGCGCGGGCGTTTGAGATGAGCTTATCTGAATTTTCCAAGCTGTCGCTCACTGCTAAAAACACGATTCCGATCACCGCGCAGTGTGCGGTATTTGCAGAGAGTGAAGTTATTTCCCTGGTCGGTGAGGGAAAACCGATGGAGGAAATTGCTGCGGGAATTCAGTTATCTGTGGCCAAACGCTGCTTTGTCATGGCAAAAAAAGCAGGCGTAACGGACAGTGTTACTTTGACCGGTGGCTGTGCGAAGAATGAAGGTTTAAAGAAAGCGATTGAGAAGGTGTTGAAGGTAAAGGTTGTGGAGCTTGCTGTAGATCCACAGTTGATGGGAGCATTAGGCGCAGCAGAATTTGCCCGGATCAAGGGGCAGGCACAGGAGGGATAGCATGATCATTTTAAAAATAATTGGCATCTGTGCCATCGTCCTGCTTGCATTTTTTGTTCTGACATTTCTCATTTATTTTTTTAATCTGGACATGAAAATGGCAGCGTCCTTAGGACCTTTGCTGGAAAAGATTTATGACCACGGGGAAAAGAAACGCAAAGAAAAGGCACAGGATAAACAGGCATGAAGGTATATGATGAAGAGATCACAAAGATAAAGACGCAGTGTCAAAATGGCACATTGCTTTTGACAGATCAGCCATGGGACAGTGTGAAAAAGGAAGAACTTTTGCTGCGGATGGATGCGGCACTGGAGTTAGGAGGCAGTGGACTTCCTGCGGTTGGCGCACTCGGATTTACGACGGATGCCTCTCTTGTTGAGGAGACAAAGCATGTTCTGATCGGGGAGGAGCTTGCCGCACTTTCCATGGATCAGCCGTATGCAAGGATCACGCTGCTTCGTTTAAATGAAGAAATGATCCAAAAAGCGGAGGAGGAAAAGTCTCTCTACCTGATGCTTCGGGATATGGAATATGTGCGGTACCGTCTGCATCTGAAGGGATGTCTGCTCCGGGTATCTTCGGCAAAGGAGCGGGAGGTGCTGCGGATTTCTAAACAGGCAGTGGCGGACGGTATTTCCTTTGCGGGAATTGCAAAGGCGTATGAGGCAGCGTATCTTTCCTTTCCACAGGTGGAGGCAGTGCAGACGATCTTTGTGACGGAACCGTCATTTGCCTACGATAAACTGCGCGCAAGTGCCAGACGGATGGAGCAGATCACGCAGTCCTTTGAACATATTTATGAATCTCTTACGATGGATTGCAGCCAGTGCGGCTCAAAGGCGGTGTGTGATGAGATTGAAGGACTTCGCGCCCTTCATTTTGCACAAGTGAAAAAAGGAGGATCAGGGGCATGAAACAATATGTAATGGCATTGGATCAGGGAACGACAAGCTCCCGGTGTATTTTATTTGACAAACAGGGAGAGATCATTTCCATGGCGCAGCGGGAGTTTGCGCAGATCTATCCGAAACCGGGCTGGGTGGAACAGGATCCAAGGGAAATCTGGGCGTCCCAGTTCTCCGTGGCGATGGAAGCGATGAGCCTGATCGGGATTACGGCAGAGCAGGTGGCAGCGATCGGAATTACGAACCAGAGGGAAACAACGATCGTCTGGAATAAGAATACGGGCGAACCGGTCTACCACGCGATCGTATGGCAGTGCAGAAGAACGGCCGACCGGATTCAGACATTATTGGATGACGGCATGGGCGATTATGTGACAGAGCATACCGGTCTGGTGCCGGATGCCTATTTCAGTGCCAGCAAGGTAGCATGGATCTTAGACCATGTACCGGGAGCCAGAGCACTTGCGGAAAAAGGAGAGCTGTTATTTGGAACCGTGGATACATGGCTGATCTGGAATCTGACCAAGGGAAAGGTACATGTCACGGATTATACCAATGCATCCCGTACCATGCTTTATGATATTCACCGGTTATGCTGGGATGAAAAGATATTAGATTATTTTCAAATACCAAAACAGATGCTTCCGGAAGTCAAACCGTCAAGCTGCTGCTATGGGAAAACCAGTGCGACATTGTTTGGCGCAGAAGTGCCGATCAGCGGAGCAGCGGGAGATCAGCAGGCGGCGTTGTTTGGACAGGGCTGCTTTCAGAAAGGGGAAGGAAAAAATACCTACGGAACCGGAAGCTTTATTCTGATGAATACCGGGGAAAAAGCGGTGAAGTCTTCCCATGGACTGCTTACAACGATGGCAGCAAGTTTAAAGGATCAGGTGCAGTATGCACTGGAGGGCAGTGTATTTGTAGCAGGAGCAGCCGTGCAGTGGCTGCGGGATGAAATGCAGTTGTTGGAGCAGGCAAAGGTGTCAGAAGAACTGGCGAAGAGTGTGGAGTCAAGCGGCGGTGTATATGTTGTTCCGGCATTTACCGGACTGGGTGCACCGTACTGGAATCCGTATGTCAGAGGAAGTGTGTTTGGCATTACACGGGGAACGTCCAAAGCCCATTTTGTACGGGCAACCTTAGAATCCATCGCCTATCAGACCAATGATGTCATCCATGCGATGGAGCAGGATCTTGGAGCAGGACTCAGCGAATTAAAGGTCGATGGCGGGGCGAGTGCCAATGACTTTTTGATGCAGTTTCAGGCAGACATTACAAACACCGTTGTCAAACGTCCAAAATGCATCGAAACGACTGCGTTGGGAGCGGCCTACCTCGCTGGACTGGCAGTGGGTTACTGGGACAGTCTGGAAGACATCCGGAAAAACTGGAGTGAGGGAGCCACCTTTACACCAGAACTCAAAGAGCAGGAGCGCAAAGAAAATCTGCGCCAATGGAAAAAAGCAGTGGACTGCGCACTGCTTTTTGCAAAAGACTGATCAATCTTCAAAAAACTGGATCAGATGATGAAAATTGTCCCGCATATGGGAAAATGTCTTTCCAATCTTGGGACGTTCATAAGTAAATAATAACAGTCGATACCAGAAATAATGCATGCACGCCGGTCTCCCCTTTTTCAAATTATATGTGGAAGACCGGCGTGTGATACGTTTAACGGAATGCTTCTAAGCGGCAGATCGGTTTTCCCTCTTTGCTGAACTTTGTTTCATATTCCGTCATGATATTTCCTTCATTGTACTCACTGTGGTGAAGATCATATGTGACCTTGTCAAGCTGCCAGCCGGCCTCTTTGATCGATTCCAGAGAAAAATCAAACAGATCCCGGTTGTCCGTCTTAAAGCAAATGCGGCCTTCCTTTGTCAGCACTTGGTCATAATGCGCCAGAAAACGATCAGAAGTCAGGCGGCGTTTGACATGGCGATCCTTTGGCCATGGATCAGAAAAATTCAGGTAAATGCGCTTGATCTCATCCGGAGCAAATACCTGCTCAATGTGCTCTGCGTCCATACGGATGAAGAAAAGATTAGTAAGAGCGATCCCTTCCTCTTTTTCATATGCCTCCCTGCGCTCAATTGCACGGATCAGAACACTGGAGAACTTCTCAATCCCGATAAAATTAATATCCGGATTTCTTCTGGCAAGCTCCGTGATAAACTGTCCCTTGCCCATGCCAATCTCAATGTGGATCGGGTGATCGTTGCCGAAAATAGCGTTCCATTGGCCTTTGTTCTCATAAAGAACACTTTCATTATCCTCATTTATCGTAAAAGAGCAGTTGGCAATACGCTCTCTGGCACCTTTCACATTTCTAAGTCTCATTTTGAATTCCTCCTTACATTTTTGTTATATCAGTATCTTACTGCGCCCACGTTTGTGGGATCAGGTATTTTTCAGGCACGCTTTTGCTTTGGTTGCACGACGTAGCGGTGCAAATCAGCCTGAAAAATACCTGAAACCCACCGGGGGCGATTCCGGAAACAGCGAGTTGTGAATCTATATAGCCAAGAAATACCTATCCGTATGCTATGTAATAGTAGTCGGTCAATCATTATAGATAACAAAGCCATCCTATATTCTATGTATCGATATCCGTAGCCAGCCCCTCCTTGTGGGATTTTGTAATTTGCAGGCTGATTTGCATGCGCCGGTACTTAGGTCGCGTATTATGCGACCTTAGGTACCGCTGCGTCATGCAACAAAGCGCAAGCGAGCCTGCAAAAACAAAACCCACAAAAGAGAGGGGCGTCCCATTGTATAAGCATATCCACTCTATAGTAGCATGCATCCCCCCCGTTCGTAAACGGTCAAATAAAATTTCGTGCAATATAGGAAAAGATAGGGTATACTATTAGATAGATTTCATGGATAGGAGTTACCGTTATGAGAAAAGGAAAACGAGTTCTGGCAGTCGCACTGCTCGTCGTCATGACCGCATGTTTAGGATGCGAGAGTACGTTTGCTGCAAAATACGAAAAAAGCAGTGGAGTGGAAGAAGATTACCTGCAGTCTGATGCCAAAGTAAAAAAATTGTATTCAGAGGCAGCCATTTTGATGGATGCCAAGACGGGAGAGATCCTGTTTCAGAAAAATGCCAAGAAAAAGGAGTACCCGGCATCAATCACCAAATGTCTGACTTCCTTAGTAGCATTGGAGAATAATGATTTAAACGACACGATCACATTTTCAAAAGATGCGGTCTACAATGTGGATGTTGGAAGCTCCAGTATCGCCCGTGATGTCGGCGAGAAGCTTACCGTAGAACAGACACTTTATGGTGCCATGCTGGAATCTGCCAATGAATGTTGTAATGCGCTGGCAGAAAAAACAGCAGGTTCCAATGATAAATTTGCAGAATTGATGAACCAGAAGGCAGCAGAGCTGGGCTGCGTCAATTCTCACTTTGCGAATCCAAGCGGATTATATGACAAAAATCACTATACCTGTCCGTATGATATGGCGTTAATCGTCAGAGAAGGTCTTAAAAATGATACATGGCGCAAGATCAGCAGCGCACTCACTTATGAGATTGGGCCGACCAACAAGAAGGAAGATTCCTTCATCTGCCGTAACCATCATTCCTTTGTCAATGGGGATGTGCTTTATGACACCAGCTTATATAAGGTAGAGGGTGGTAAGACCGGATATACAGAGAAATGTAAAAATACACTGGTGACTTATGCCAAATCCAACACGAGCGATATGGAACTGATCTGTGTGGTCATGCGTTGTGACGATTATTATTATACGATGGGACATTCCCGTTCCAGAGTGTATACAGATACATTGAACCTGCTGGATTACGGTTTCAGTAATTTTACCTCGATCCGTTCAACGGTAGATGTATCCAAGCAGGATGTGGACGTTTCCAACAATTACGTGCAGGCAGCTTATAAAATGTTGGAGCCGCAGCCGTTCATTTCCTTCCGTGCAGACAATGACTGTGAGATCGTGGTATCCAACACCTATGATGCAAGCAGTCTGCAGGGTACGGTGGTGCTTGATAAGGATGATAAGACCGGACGGTTTGGACGTTATGAATTTACCTCCTCCGGCAACGTGATCTCTGCCACTGATGTATATTATGACCTCAATCAGGACGTGTTAAAGGAGCTGTTTGCCAGCCCTTCCCATAGAAGCAGTGTAAAGAAGATCGGACATACGATTGTGATCGTGATACTTGCCATTCTTCTGCTTGCGCTCGTATATGGCTTTGTGCGGATTTTCCGTCATTTTTCCCTGGCGAGCATTTTTGGAAATGGTGGCGTGAAGCTTGGTGACCTTAATCAGAAACGGGGCATGAATTCGTTTAAACCATATAAAAAACGCCGCCGCAGCAGGATCAAGAGCAGCGATTATGGCTCTTTGAATACCAGCCGCAGACGGCGGAAAAGACGTTCCGGCAGAAAGAAGAATCTGCATTTTTAAGAGATTTCATCCACCTGCTTTACGGAAAGCTGGTGGTTGATAAAGTGATCGAGCAGATAACTGAGAATACCAAAGAACGGTACTCCTAAGAACATGCCGAGTGGGCCGGCAACAGCTCCGCCACAGGAGATCGCAAACAGAATGATCAGTGGTCGGAGTCCGGTCGAATCTCCTAAGATCTTTGGTCCTAAGATCATACCGTCAAAGGACTGCAGTCCGATGATCAGGATCAAAAAGATCAGTCCGTGAGAGGGCTTGTCCATAAATAAAATGATCAGTCCCGGAACAGCCCCGATGTAAGGACCAAAATACGGGATCATATTGGTAATGCCGACCACTACAGAGATCAGCATGGCGTAAGGCAGTTTCGTAATACTCATAAGAACAAAACACAAGGCTCCTATGATCAGGGAGTCTATTGTTTTGCCAATAAAGAAGGATTTGCAGATCGTGTTGCAGTCCTTTAAGGTAAGTAAAAAGCCGTTGGCATGCTCTTTGCTGAGCAGGGCATAGGATAACCGTTTAAAATAATTCCGGATCAGCTTTTTGTCACAGATCATGTAAATGGAAACGATCACCGCAATAAAGAAATTGATAAAGAAGCGGAGCACACTCATGCCGGCACCATAGAGCATCGGAATGATGTTTTGCAGCTGCTTTACCAGATAATCCTGAAACTTTGGCAGATAATTGTTCATAAAATCATTCATGGCATCGCTGTCGATGGAAGGATTTTTTTCAATGTAATGAGTCAGCCACAGGGTTGTCTGATTATAAAACTCCGGCACACGTCCGATCAGGTCGGTAATACTTTGTACCAGCTGTGGAACGATGTAGCTGACACAGAGGATCAGACCGCCCAGTACGATCAGATAGGCACTGAAAATGGAAAGGCCTGCCTTCAGTTTGGGAGCTTTTATTTTGAACAGATCCCGGAAAATGCGGGCATATAAAAAGTTGACGAGTGGATTGACCAGATAGGCCAGTAAAAAACCGAGAAAATAAGGACTTACCACATGAACGACGCCTTTGATCAGTTTCATCGTAGATTCCCAGTTTATAATGATACGGAAGGCAAGGATGGAAACGAGAACCACACCGATCACATAACAACTGATGGTGAAGTATTTGGAATCCTTGTAAAATGTCTGTTTTTGCTTGTTGCTCAAGGGATCACCGCTTTCTGAAATATTCTGTTATTAGTATAACAAGAATGGCTGCAAAAAAAAATATGAAAAAAATGAAATTTAGGGTTGCATTTTAAAAAACTTTGTTATATAATCGTTATTGTCGTTGAGAACGACGCACATAAGTATGCACCATTAGCTCAGCTGGTAGAGCAGTAGACTCTTAATCTATTTGTCCAGGGTTCGAATCCCTGATGGTGTATGTTGGGTTCCTGTTTGGCAGCCTTTGAGCTGCTGGGTAGGGGCTTTTTTTTTATTCGTTTTCTTTTATATACCAGTCGGTATATAAAACACTTGAGATAATGGCAAAAATAGGGTATACTAGTAGCATACTTGAATGAAAAGGAGAGATACAATATGGCATGGTATGACAGCGCAGTATTTTATCATATTTATCCGTTAGGTCTTTGTGGATGTCCGCACGACAACAACGGAGAGGTGGGGGAACATTTTGACAAGTTGAATGCATGGGCAGAGCACGCCAAACGCATCGGCTGCAATGCAATTTACATCGGACCATTATTTGAATCCGGTTCCCACGGTTACGACACGATCGATTACCGTCTGGTGGATCGCCGTCTGGGAACGAATGAAGACTTTAAGAAATTCGTGGCACACTGCCATGAGATGAATATGCGGGTGATC
The DNA here is from genome assembly GCA_050874905.1 of Lachnospiraceae bacterium. Classification (GTDB taxonomy): domain Bacteria; phylum Bacillota; class Clostridia; order Lachnospirales; family Lachnospiraceae; genus NC2004. The sequence goes on along the minus strand of JBNMLP010000004.1, from coordinate 9,113 downwards.
GTGGATGGTGTATTCAATCACACCGGAAGAGATTTCTTTGCGTTTCAGGATATTAAAAAGAACCGCGAGAACAGCCGTTACAAAGACTGGTACTGCAGCGTGAACTTTTATGGAAACAACGAGTATAACGATGGATTTTCTTATGATAACTGGGGCGGTTACAACATGCTTGCCAAGTTAAACCAGTGGAATCCGGAAGTGAAGAATTATCATTTTGATACGGTTCGTTTCTGGGTGGATGAATTTGACATTGATGGAATCCGTCTGGATGCGGCAGATGTTTTGGATCATGGATTTATGCATGAACTGCGTCAGGTGTGTGACGGCATCAAACCGGAGTTCTGGCTGATGGGTGAAGTAATTCACGGAGATTATTCCCGCTGGGCCAATGGTGACATGCTTCATTCCGTTACCAACTACGAGCTGCACAAGGGATTATATTCCGGACACAATGATCACAACTACTTTGAGATCGCCCATACGATCAAGCGTCTGAATGGCATCGTTGGCAATACCCGTCTGTATACCTTTACTGACAATCATGACGTGGCACGTATTTACTCCAAATTAAATAATAAAGAGCATATGTATCCGGTTGCAATCTTGCAGTATACGGTTCCGGGCATCCCATCTATTTATTACGGATCAGAGTTTGGAATCGAGGGAGACAAGCAGCAGGGCTCTGACTGGAATCTCCGCCCGGATCTGAACCTTGCCGATTTTGATGAGCACTGCGAGCTGACACAGCTCTTTACCAAGCTTGGTCATATCAAGCAGAACTTCCCGGAGCTGACATACGGAGATTATCAGGAGCTTCAGCTTACCAACCGCCAGTTTGCATTTGCACGCTGCCTGGATGGAAAGGCAGTTGTCACACTGGTCAACAACGATGACAATCCGGCTCACATGGAGGTCAACCTTCCGGTCTTTGCCAATAAAGCGGTGAACCTGTTAAGCATGCAGGAGGAATCCGAGGAAGAGAAGAAGGCACGCGAGGAAGCACGCCTTCAGGCATTGGAACAGGCATTTTTAGATAAGAAAAATGGTTTGCTTGACAAAGCAGGACAGCTAGTTGGTGCTTCCGGCGAAGTAGCAGCAAAGGCAGCTTCTTTAAAGGATTCTCTGGCACAGTTAGAGCAGGCAAAAGCATTTGATGAAACAGTGACTTCCGGACTGGAAGCCTTAAAGGAAACGATGGCGAACATGCAGCGTGTGATGGATGAATTTTCTTCAGAAAGCGGTGTGGAGCACACAGAGGAAATGGCAGCAGGAAATGTGGATGGCTGTGATTCCTTAACGATCCGGGATGGCCGCCTGATCGTGGATATTGCACCGAACCGTGGTGTGGTAGCATATCTGACCAACGAATAGAATTTTAAAATCTCCTTATACTAATGGCAGCATTTTTATAAGGAGGTTTTTTTATGCCGTTAAGTATGGAAAATCAGGACACGAAAGAGCTGTTAAAATATTGCAATGCGGGATGTAAGATGGCAACCGACAGTTTAGAGCAGGTGATGCCTTATGCTTCGGGCAAGGAATTTCGCCAGATGCTAGAAAAATATGATAAGGATCACATTGCGATCGGCGACCGCTGCCACAAAATGTTAAATGACTGCCACGAGGAGGAAGAAGATCCATCCATCATGGCGAAAATGATGTCTTATCTCGGCACAGAGATGAAAATGTTGGCCAACCGCAATGACAAGGAGATCGCCAAGATCATGATGGATGGCTGCAACATGGGGATCCAGTCGCTATGTGGTTATTTAAACCAGTATCAGGAGGCGGACAAAGAGTGCCGTAAACTCACCCAGGATCTGGTAGATATTGAATTTGCCTTTATGAAAGATCTGGTGTCGTATTTATAAAGCATTGTGACAGGAAAAGATGGTCATAGAAAAACACTTCCCTTCATATAGTAGAGTAGGCGAAAGAGCCTGTTTGAAAACGGATGGAGGGAGAGCAAATGGCAGAGTACAGTCGATGTGTGTCATATTTTTATCGCTATGAGCATGGCGGAAAACAACAGAATGTAGGATTTGGAAAAGTGGAATGTCAGAAGCAGATGCTGCGCCTTACGATAAAGCTAAGTGATGCAAAGGCGCAGAGTGCTGCGCTGGCATTTTATTTTTATGCCTTTTCGGGAGGGCAGGTGCAGTTGATCCCGTTGGAAAAGGTACGGATGCAGAAAGGGCAGTTGATGATGCGGAAGGAATATGCACTGCCGGAGCTGTTTCCGGATGGAACAGAGCTTAACCGCTGTTCCGGGCTGATCGGCTTTTACAGTGAGGGGGTGTGCTATGGTTCCCAGTGGGACGAGGAAAGACTTCCGATCGCGGAACTTTTGCGCGCGCGCAGGCAGCAGCAAGAGGAACTGGAGCAGACATTAGCGGCAGCAGAACAAAAGGAGTTCCATGATCCTAAAGATGCCGTAGGGGAGCAGGAAGAAGCGGCAAAGGCAGATACTGGGGTATATAAAGAAGATAATGCGGATGCTTCTGCCAGACAGGAAACAAATAGGGAAGATACAGAAAACAGAAAAGAGGAACAGAAGCCGGAGTCAGAGGTTTGGCAGCAGGAATATGGGGAACAGCAGACGGGAATTGCCTTTTTGTTAAGCCACCGCAGTCCACTGCCGGATTTTTCCGGCAACGAAGTGATGCGCTGTGTCAAGATCACGCCGGAGGATATCGGACTTACGAGCCGGGACAACTGGGATCTTGGAAACAATTCTTTCCTGATGCACGGCTACTATTCGTATCAGTATCTGCTGCTTGGCAGTATGGTGTATGAAGATGGCAGACGGCAGTACATTATCGGTGTGCCGGGAATTTTTTCTAATAAAGACCAGTATCTGGCGCGCTTATTTGGGTTTAAGCGGTTTGTTCCACTAAAAAAAGAACCTTATCAGACCGGCTCTTTTGGTTACTGGATCACAAGATGCAAAGAATAAAAAAAGGGACTTCCGAAAAAGGAAATCCCTGTTGATCGGAATGACGTGATTCGAACACGCGACCTCTTCGTCCCGAACGAAGCGCTCTACCAAGCTGAGCCACATTCCGTTATCGTTTCGCCGATGTCAGAGCAGTGTCATCAATCGACGAAACATAGTATAGCACACTTTTCAAAAAAATGCACGCATTTATTTGTTAGATTCTGAAATAAATTCCTCTAATTTGCGAAGAGCGGCACCGCTATCGATAAGCTGCTCTGCAAGACGCACGCCTTCCTCGATCGTAGCAGCCTTTTTTGCTACATAAAGAGCGGCTCCGGCGTTCATGCAGACGGCATTTCTCTTTGAGCCTTTTTCTTCGCCCTTTAAAATGGATAAGGTAATGGCTGCGTTTTCTTCCGGTGTGCCACCGACGAGTTCCTCTTTGGCAGCCGGAGTATAGCCGAAGTCTTCCGGCCGGATCGTGTATTCTTTGATCGCATCGCCATCAAATTCGCATACGCTTGTTGGGCCACAGCTTGAAATTTCATCCAGACGTTCCTGACCGTATACGACCAGACCGCGTGTGACGCCAAGGTTATGAAGAACATGAGCCATCGGAACGAGCAAGGCTTCTTCGTAAACACCCATGACCTGTAAGCTGGCATGTGCCGGGTTGGTTAAAGGACCTAAGATATTGAAGATCGTGCGGATGCCAAGCTCCTTGCGGATCGGACCGACATACTTCATGGAAGTGTGGTATTTTTGTGCAAATAAGAAGCAGATGCCGTGTTCTTTTAACAGCTTTGCCCCCTGCTCCGGTGTTAAGTCGATCTTGACGCCGAGAGCCTCTAAGCAGTCGGCAGCTCCACTTTTGCTGGATGCGGCGCGGTTTCCGTGTTTGGCAACCGGAACGCCTGCGGCAGCGATAACAAGAGAAGAAGTAGTGGAAATGTTGAACGAGTTAGAGCGGTCACCACCGGTTCCTACGATCTCCAGACATTCGCCGGAATAGGGAAATGCAAGACTGTGTGCGCGCATTTCCTCGGCGGAGCCGGTGATCTCTTCGATCGTTTCCCCTTTCATGGATAAAGCGGTTAAATACGCACTTTTCTGTACGTCGCTTGCCTGTCCGTCCATGATCTCCTTCATGGCAGCCTTTGCCATGTCGTAGCCGATGTTTTCTTTTTGTGTAAGTGTCTGAATTGCCTGTGATATTACCATAACGGTACCTCCTTAAAAATTAAATGTTTGATGGGGCTTCTGTTATGGCATAAAAAAACGCCCATAACAGAAACATAAATAAGTCTCTGTCAAGGACGAAAAGAAAGAATTTCCGCGGTGCCACCTTGATTCACGTAAAAACGTGCGCTTAACGGATACCATCATACCCTGTGCATGTAACGTATGCCTTACGTCACGGATACTAAGCAAAAATGCGTTTCACCATGCCCTCCGTGGTCCATTTAATAAACTGCGTTCTGCCAGGCTCTCAGCTGCCCCGGCTCTCTGTGAGTGCAACATTTATTGTTATCTCCACATCAACGGTTTGTCATTTCCGAGCGCATTGGTCGGAAATCTTACATTTTCATTATATTATAGGAAAAGGGATTGTTCAAGTTTTTTTTTTGAGGTATCATAGAAAATGAAGAGAAAACAGACATAAGATGTCGTGGAAAGGAACAGTTAAGATGAGTGATTCGCAAGGATCTGGAAATAAAAAGGGGATCATGACCGTGATCTGGATCATCGGCATGATCGCAGCGGGATTATTGTTAGCAGCTTTGATCATTGTAGGGGGAGATATTATGATCCGACGAAGCGTGCGCCTGGATGCGAAGCAGCAGGCAGTCGTTACGACCGAAGAAACCGTGAGTACACAAGCAGCAACGACCGAGGAGAGCAAGCCAAAGAAGAAACGGAAGGATCTTCCGCTTTTGGTCAATAAAAGTCATGCCGTTCCCGAAGGGTATACGCCGGTGCTGCATCAGCTGCCGAATGGTGTAGAAGTGGCAGAGGAGATTTATGAAGCCCTTACTGCTATGTGGCAGGACTGCGAGGCAGCAAATGTGGGACATAAGCTGGCGGTGGTCAGCGGCTACCGGAACAAAGAAAAACAACAATGGCTGTTAGACGAAGAGATCAGGAAAAACAGACGTGCCGGAATGAATGAGGTGGAAGCCGAGGAGGATGCGCTTCGGAGTGTATCGCCATCCGGATACAGTGAGCATGAGACCGGGCTGTGCGTAGATATACTGGCAGCCGATTACCAGTACATGGATGAAAAACAGGAGGACTGCCCGGTCAACGAGTGGCTGCAGGCACACTGCACAGAGTACGGATTTGTAGTGCGTTATCCGCAAAACAAAGAGGACGTTACCGGATTCATGTATGAATCGTGGCATTTTCGTTATGTGGGCAGGAAGATTGCCGAGCAGATGAGCGAAGAAGGCCTGACGCTCGAAGAATATATTGAAGAATATGCGGCAGATTAAGGAATAAAAAGTACCAATTTCAGCCATACTACTCTCATCCTAAGAAAGAAATGAGGGAAGAAATATGGTATTAAAAGAAAAAGAAAAAACCGTGATCGAAGATCTGATGACACAGGAGAAAAACTGTGCCGAGAAATATGCACGTTACGGTGAGCAGGCGAAGGATAGCGTATTAAAGCAGCTCTTTCAGACATTGGAGCAGGAGGAGCGCAAACATCATGATTCACTGGATCAGGTGTTAAAGGGAAGCGTGCCGGCCTGTGATGTCAATGACAGCAAGGGCGCACAGTATGCACCAAGTGCCACCTACAAAGTAGCGGATGAATCTGCAGAGAAGAAAAATGACTGTTTTCTGGCAACAGACTGCATCGGAACAGAGAAACTGGTTTCTTCCGAATACAACAGCAATGTATTTACCTTTTCAGATCCGGCACTGCGCAAGCTGTTAGCAGACATTCAGGTGGAAGAACAGAATCACGCGGAAATGTTATACAAATATAAAACCGTCAATGGAATGGCATAAGAAAATGAAGCAGGGCAGTGAAAGCTGTCCTGTTTTTTCTATTGTAAATTTCTACATAAAAAATACAGAATCTTACATAATAGTGTCCAATATAGAAGTTTTGTGTTATACTACTCTAAAATGCTAGGGAATAAAAGAGATTTATTTCTTGGAAGAAAAGGAGGAGAAACATGAAACAACGAGGTAAACGAATGGTGAGCTTTTTGCTTACCGTGGCATTGATCTTAAGCTTTTTTGCTACCGTGCCACAGGAAGGAATGAAGGTGCAGGCGGAGAATATACTTGATGAATATTTTGAGTATGATGCAACTGGGGATAATGTAACAATAACAGGGTATAAGAAGACAGATGTGCAAGATTTAGATCTTAGTGCTATTTTTGAACAGGCAGGCAAAAAACTGGTAGGAATAGATTGGGGTTACCGAGCGTATGGCTTCGAAGATCATAGTGAACTAGAAACGGTCACAATTCCAAACACTTGTAAGAGTATTGCTGATCGTGCATTTAGTGGGTGCAGTAATCTTGTGGAAGTAACGTTTAAAGACGGTGCAGATCCTACTATTGGTGATGAAGCATTTGGTGATCCGGGAAAATACGGATCTCACGATCTGATTTTTATGGGTTCCATTGCGTGTAAGAACGCAAAAAAATATGTAGAGAATGCACAGAATTATGATAAAGACAGTCGACTGAAATTCCAGATTTATGCATCATCAGTTTCTGCAGAAGCAAAGGATGCGGATGATCAATATTATGAATTTGGTGAAGCTGAGGAGCTTGATCTGGAAAAAATTAAAGTAACAGCAATCAGTACAGAGAAGGAAAAAATAGACGTAAATCCAAAGGACTGCGTGATCACAGGTTTTGACAAAAACAAGATAGGAAAGCAGACGATCACCGTATCTTACGGTGGACAGAAGGCATTTTTCGATATTTATTTGCGTTTAAATCTGTCTTCTGATGATGTTAATGTAGCGGATGAAAATACGTATACGGGTGATCCGCTTAAGCCGAAGGTGACAATTACAACAAAGGATTTTGATTATGAAGATAAGTCTGTGGAAATAGGTGAAGAACAACTTACATACCACAATAATATTAATGCAGCCGAGGCACCAGGGTGGGGTGATTTTTCTGATCAAAAGCCATATGTTGTGGTATCTGGCGATGGTTTCAATACAGTAGGAGAAGTAAAGAAGAATTTCTCAATTGGACGGGCAAATTTAAGTGATGTTACGGTAACATTAGATCCGGAAAAAGAAACCTATTCAGGAGAACAGAAGGAGCCGAAGGTAACGGTAACTTATAAAGGGAAAAAGGTGGATAAACAAGAGTATAAAGTTATTTATGCTCAAAATCGCGAGGCTTGTGAAAATGGGAAAGGAGCGGAGGTTTTACTTAATGCAACATACAAAAACTTCACAGGCGAAAAAGTAGAATACTTCGCAATTGATCCGCTGAATTTAAATGATGAGAGCGCAGATTTTAAAGTCGAAGTGACAAAAAATGCGGTATACACTGGAGAAAAAGTAACACCAGAGATCCGCGTCACTGCAAATCTGGGGAATGCCAGTGAAACTACGAAATTATCGGGAAGTCGGGATTACACAGTTGCTTACAGCAACAATGTAGAGGTAGGAACAAAAGGCGAATACACCATCACGGGAAAAGGAAATTACACCGGAGCGATCAGTGGTAATTTTGAGATTGAAAAACATGATCTTTCAGCTGGTGATATTACAGTAATGATTCCTTCTAAGCAGTATAGTGGAAAGACACAAAATCCTGATGTTACGGTAACAATGAACTGCAATAACAAAAAAACTACGTTGGAGGAAGGAAAAGATTATAAGATTGCTTCCATCAAGAAAAAGGTTGGTGCAGGCGCAGAAACAGAAGAAGTAAAAGACCCGACAGAAGCTGGTGATTACATTGTAACATTAGAAGGTATCGGAGATCATTTTAAAGGAACCAAAGAGTGTAACTATACGATTACCGGAACTCCTCTTTATGTGGTGGGGCAGACCACAACGAATGCTGTGATCGCAGATATTCCGGCACAGACCTATCAGGAAGATGGATGTAAGCCAGAGGTTACTGTCACCAAAGCAGGAACAGTTTTGACAAAAGGAAAAGATTATATGGTGGCATACGCCAATAACACTGCAGCAGGAACGGCAACGGTTGTTGTAACCGGAATAGGAGCATATAGTGGAACAGTATCTCAAACATTTAAGATCAATGCTGCTCCGTTGTTTATAGCAGAGGGAGCATCCGGCAATGCTGTGATCGCACCGATCGGAGACCAGACTTATGTAGAAGGTGGATGTAAGCCATCTGTAACAGTGACAAAGAATGGAAAGACCTTGCAGCAGGAAGTGGATTATACATTACAGTATCAGAACAATAAAGGAAAAGGAACAGCAACGGTTATTGTAACCGGAAAGGGAAATTATTCCGGATCCATTACTGCAAACTTCACGATCACAGGAACAGAAACAGACCCTGTAAGTCCGGGAGGAACCACAACGCCGGGAGGAACGACGACACCGGGAGGAACGACGACACCGGGAGAAACCACAACACCGGGAGGAACGACAACACCGGGAGGAACGACAACCCCGGGAGGAACAACGACAACGCCGGGAGGAACAACGACAACGCCGGGAGGAACCACAACGCCGGGAGGAACGACGACACCGGGAGGAACCACAACCTCGGGAGGAACAACAACAACCCCGGGAGGAACTACCACCACCCCTGGCAACACAACTGCAGCTCCAGGTAATCAGGGAACTGCCACCACATCCGCTCCTGCAACAACAGAAACACCGCCAGCAACACCAACTGTATCCAAGCCGGCAAAGGTGAAAGTAACTTCTGCCAAAAATGGCAAGGGTAAGAAGCTGACCGTAAAATGGGCATCTGTAAAGAATGCTAAAAAGTACGAGATCAGCTATAGTTTAAAGAAGAACTTCAAGGCGGCAAAGAAAGTAACAACAAAGAAGACCAGTGTTACGATCAAAAAGCTGAAAAAGGGCAAGACTTATTATGTAAGAGTCAGAGCCAAAAACGCAGCCGGCTGGGGAGCATATTCCAAAGCAAAGAAAGTAAAGATCAAAAAATAAGAAAGAAAAAGAAAAACGGGCAGATCATGCAT
>JBNMLP010000003.1:0-162773 GCA_050874905.1 Lachnospiraceae bacterium | reverse complement strand
TGTATGGCAAAGCGCGGATGAAGATGAAAGTCGCGTTGACTTTTGCGTGCATGAATTTAAAGAAACTGGCAAAATACCAGCAGGAATGGAACTTACAGGCGGCATAGAATAGCGAATATTTATGATTTTATAGAATTTGAAATGACTAAAAATTGAAAATGATAAAAAATACCTCCACAAAGCAATGCTTTGTGGAGGTCGTTTGTCTACAGTCTGAGGCGGTGCTATAATGCACCGCCTTTTTCTGTATCCATTTCTGTTTAAAGCACCTGTGCCAGCTCTTTGATATACGCTGCTACGCTCTGCGCCAGATCCTCTCTTTCCAATGCAAAATCGATCGTCGCCTTGATAAATCCAAATTTATCCCCAACATCATAACGAATGCCTTCAAAGTCGTAGGCATATACTGCCTGCAGCTCCATCAAACGGACGATCGCATCAGTAAGCTGTATCTCGCCCCCTTTTCCCGCCTGCTGGGATTCGAGCAGTTCAAATATCTCCGGTGTCAATACATAACGCCCCAATACTGCTAACTGGGATGGAGCCTCTTCCGGGCTTGGTTTTTCTATCATACCGGACAGTTTCACTCTTCTTCCATTAGCATTTTTATATCCAAAAGCCGGTTCCACAATACCATATTTATCCACCTCTTCCATCGGTACTGTCTGTACTCCGACAACCGATGCACCTTTTTCTTCATAGGCTGTGATCAACTGTTTTAACGCCGGTTCTCCGCCCTTGTTGATCACAACATCATCACCTAATAAAATTGCAAATGGATCATTTCCGATAAAGGACTTGGCGCAAAGGATCGCATGTCCCAATCCCTTCGGCTCTTTCTGCCGTACATAATAGATATTGGCAAGATCTGATATCTCCCGGATCATCTTCTCCTGCTCATACTTTCCCGCTTCCTTTAACCGTTCCTCTAATTCATAGTTACGATCAAAATGATTCTCCATGCAATGCTTATTAGAATTGGTGATAACCAGAATCTCCTCGATTCCACTGGCAACCGCTTCCTCGATAATATACTGTACGGTAGGAATATCTACAATAGGCAGCATCTCTTTCGGCATTGCTTTGGTTGCCGGAAGAAATCTGGTACCCAGCCCAGCTGCCGGGATCACCGCTTTTTTCACTGGTAAATGTCTCATAATCTATAACTCCTTTATCTTACTTCCTTTTAAAAAAGAGTACACATAAGGACTATGTGTACTCTCTCCTCTTTTTCAGTGAAACACTATACACGAGATAAATACTCGCCTGTTCTTGTATCGATCTTTAAGGTATCTCCTTCGTTGACAAATAAAGGAACCATAACCTTGGCACCAGTTTCAACCGTACATGGCTTCGTAGCACCTGTTGCAGTGTCACCCTTAACACCAGGCTCACATTCTGTAACAAGAAGCTCTACGTTGATCGGAGGCTCTACAGAGAATACCTCGCCATTATGGCTGATCAGTTTTACTTCTTCGTTCTCTTTTACAAACTTCATGGCATCCCCAACGGTATCTACACTTAAATCTAACTGCTCAAATGTCTCCGGATCCATGAAATGATAGAAATCATCTACATAAAGATAGGTGTAGTTCTTACGCTCAATATGTGCGTTTTCAAACTTCTCTGTTGGACGGAATGTCTTCTCCACTACTCCACCATTCTTAATATTCTTTAATTTGGCACGTACAAACGCTGCACCCTTACCAGGTTTCACATGCTGGAACTCAATAATCTGATAGATGTTACCTTCCATCTCAATTGTAACACCATTTCTAAAATCTCCTGCTGTAACCATTCCTAAAATCCTCCTTAAGTCACGTAATTGTTTATATTTTATAATAAAATGGTACAAATTTCAACTACTAATCCTGAAAAGTCTATTTGATCTTCTGAATCTTGACTTTCTTATTTTTGATCATTTTTTTCAATTTCTTGTACTGCGTTTTTGCAATCCTTACTGTTGTCTTAGATGTCAGACCGGAAAATGCTTTCTTATTCACAGTCTTGATATTCTTGGATGTGATGTTGATCGTTCTAAGACTCTTCTTGGCATTCTTAAACGCTCCTGCCTTGATCGCTGTTACCTTATATTTGGTTCCATTGATCTTTACGGTAGATGGAATCGTTACTTTCTTTGCCTGCTTTGCAACACTGGTTACTGCAACAGTTCTTGTTGCTTTGGTAGAAGCAGTGATCTTATAAGTTGCCTTGTTGATCGTTTTCTTATCTCCAACGGTCAATGTCTTCAATTTTGTTGTTTTGGTTGCCTTAGAAGCCTTTGCCTCGCCTGTGTTATATCCCTTTGGCAACTGCTTTGCTGTAGATCCTACTAGAGTCAATGCGTCTACATTAACTTTTACCATTGGAATGACACCAGCCGTTTTTGTATAGGTTCTCCAGCCATCTGCCTTTAAAATACCATTGTAATTAACACCAGCAACATCATACGAATAATATCCCGGAGATCGAAGCAGGTAGTTACAAAATTCCTGTCCATTGCTATCCACATATGCGGTCAGTCCCGGATTATCATTTAACAGCTTCTTGGATGCGGTAAACTGTCTTGTAGGAACTGTAGATTCTGTCTTGGCTGCACCAAATAACATGTAGGTATCATTATTCATATCCGCAATAGATGGAATATATACCTGGTCGGAAGTTGCCTCTCCACCTTTGGCACCACTCGTTGAATCTGCAGTAGTAAGTGCACTGGTAACGATTGATTTCTGCTCTTCTGCAGAAAATGCCTCGTTTTTAAAATCATCATTTAAATATTTGCGAAGATTGGAGGTATCCCAGCTTGTTCCTAACATACTGGAATCATATGCCCGGGAAAACAATGCTTTCTCTGAGATCAATGTTGCAACATTATCTTTCACCTCTAATACACGCCACTCTAAATCCTGCTTATTTGCTGTTGCAGAAGCCGACTGCTGATAAGAACCAAATTTTACCTTTGACCATACCACATACTGTCTGATTTTTAATGAGGACGTCTCGATTGATGGATTTGCAATTGTCGTTCTTGTCAGATCCGGTGCTACATCCACCTCTGCATCTATATCTGTGATGGAGAAGTGCTCAAATGTGAAATCACCAGTAGCTCCCGCAATATTTACACTGAATGTTCCATTTGTTCCAGGATTTACTGAAACGGGAACGGAATCACTGATATTCTTCTCCTGCCCTGCTACTTTGTAGCGGATATTATACCCGATTCCGCTCACTACATTATCCTCACTGGAGTTTCGTAATGTGATATCAAACTGGAACTCTCCTGTTTCGGTACGACGCATTCTGCAGTTGACCGGAGCCAGCCATGTATCGTTGTACTGCTGATTATTGAAGTTACCAACATGAAGGCTGGTATTCTTTGTTGGAGAATAGTAATTCACACCGGATACTTCAATGATCATTTTCGTAGTTCCTGTCCAGTTGATCGGATAGGTAACAACTCCCTGTGGCTCAATTGCCGCAGTCGTATTAGCCGCCTGACCATTTACGGTAACAGCTACTTCCTCTGCTACATAATTTAAGTTATTGCCATCACAGGTGTTTGCAATGGTAAAGTTTGTCTTTGTATCTGCCAAAGCCACATTTAACCAGGACGCCGGACATGTATTTTTCAATACCAGCATACGTTTGATGCTGATACCCTGCAATACTGCATACTGGCTGTCTAATTGTGTTTTGTCCTCTGCTGATAACGTAATCGTACCACTGGCGTTATTCGCCCAACCGGTTACCGGTGATCCAATCGTACCATACTTGGTAGTGTAATTAATTTCATACTCAAACATGAAATTATCCTGTCCCGTTGTATTGGTTATGCCATAACGGAACACTCCACTTGGCTGATCGTATGTCGTCTGAGCCGGAATATAGCTAAGGCCATCTACTTCCGAAGAATAATCTACTTTAGAGATAGCAACTACCTTGATATAGGAAACGAGATGTGTCTGTAAATTAGCAACAACAGCCGTGTCAAGTCCTGTTGTCTCATCGGTACTTTTTGCAACACCACGTGCAAAGTCGACATTTCCTGCACCATCCTCATATCCAATTTCGTATACATACTGGAATTCGCTGCCACCCGCTGCTGTCAATTTACTCTTAAATACCGGAGTTCCATTGCTTCGGTCAATCGCCAAACCGCTGTAGTCAATATCGGTAACATCAGAAAGACCAATGATCGTCGGTGCTTCCACCTTATTGATCGTAGCGGATGTTAAATCATACCCCACTAATGGTCCCACAGAAGAAATACTAACAGATGTAACTGCACTATTTGTAACACCACTATATGTTTTCTTTTCGGTAGCGTCTGCCGTAGATGTAAACGTCAGTGTGAAAGAATATGTAAACGGATTTCTCTGTAAATCTACCGCTGTATCAGGTTGCGATGTAGTTAATGCAGCATCAAATCTTCCACTTTGCACTGCATTTCCCTGACTAAGATTTGCGAAACGAATAATTGTCTCTTTATTTGCACTTCCATAAGCCATATCAGCTGCAATACCTGGGTTTTCAGCATGGGAAGAATCTACCTTATACTCTTTGGTAACCGAAGCTTTCACAACAGTAGCCCCCTGCATACCAAAACCTGTATTATAGGTTGTTGTCTGCCCCGGCTGAGCAATACCGGACATTGTAACGATCTCACCAGAACTTCTTAAGATCGTAATATCATACTGGAACGGATTTTGTACTGTATTCTGAAAAGATACACTACCGGACTGGTCATACTGTCCCCCCGTAAATGCAAAGTTCTGTAATTTGGAATCAATCACCTGCGGATAGAATGTACAATTGACATTTCCTCCACCATACCACCATGTATAATATGGTACTGTTACCTGGGCAGAGCCATTTGCGGCAATATTTACAGAAACCACGCCTGCACTGTCCTTTGCTGCACCATCTAATTTATAAATGACATTGCTGATAGCTGCGCCTGTTCTATTTGTAACAGTATAGGTTGCATTATAGCAGCTTGGTCCTCCCTGGCTGACCAGATCACATCTTACAAAGGTACTTTCAAGCGTAGCCAGATTCTCCGCATGTCCCCTTAATACAACTGCGTCACTTATGAATGGTAGTACCAAGGCAAATGTCAGAACAATTGCCAGTAGTTTTTTCACACTTTTCATAGTCACATCCTCCTTACTTTTTTCCCGTGTTTACGGCATTTCCACTATTTTTATAGTATCAAATTTACTTCAAATATGCAATTATTTCTTCCACCGTTCTACCATCTGTTTCTATGATTTGATCACTGACAGATTCATAAATTGGTGCTCTTTTTTGCAGCATATTTTGAATCTCTTTTTGAGGCTCTTCTACTTGCAGAAGTGGCCTGTTTTTATCCTCTTTGATGCGATCGTAGATTGTTTCTTCCGATGTTTTGAGATATACGATCCTGCCAAGCTGCCGGAGTGGACTGCGGTTTCTTTCCGTAATTGGCAATCCCCCGCCTGTTGCAATAACTGCATCATGAAAGGCATGTTTTAATTCTACGATCGTATCATATTCCAGCTTACGAAAATATGCTTCTCCCTCTTTGGAAAAAATCTCAGAAATGCTTCTGCCTTCTTTTTCCTCTATATAAGCATCGGTGTCCAGAAAGGTACGTCCTTTCTTCCTCGCATATGCTTTTCCAATCGTTGACTTTCCTGATCCCATAAATCCGATCAATACCAAATTTTTCTTTCGACGGTATCCCGCTAAAATGATTCGCTCCAAAATACGTTTTAACACGATCTGAATCTCTTCTTTTGGATGAATCGGTTCGGTAAGGATTGAATACAAACCGGCTCGGTTCGCCCCCCACACATCTGTAAAAAGCTGATCTCCGATAAATAATGTGTTTTCCTTGGTAGTATGCATTTTCTGCATCGCCTTTTCATAACCTTTCACCGACGGTTTATCCGCCTTATACACATATTTGGAACCTACTGCGTCACAAAATGTCTTGACCCGTGGTTCTTTATTATTGGATACCATGCATGTATCAAAACCTAATTCTCTCAAGTGCTGAAACAAAGCCTTGGCTTTTTCATCCGCCGGTGCGTTATGCGGCACCAGAGTATTATCAATATCGTAGATGATTCCCCGGTATCCTCTATTCCACCATGCCCGGTAATCAATCTCATATGCAGAAGTTCTGCACTCCGATGGGTATAGTTTTCGCATCGTTTTTCCTTTCTAAAAAGAACAGCCAGCCATTGCTATGGCTGGCCATCCTGTTATGCCTCTTAATTTAAGTTAAATAATTTGGACTGTGTCTTTACATACATTTTAGCCGTACCAGACTTACCGTCACTATCTGTTGCATCTACACCAATGTAGAACGTTCCACTCTGCATGTAAGTTGCGATCGTATTAGCATACGCCGCATCTAACTTGCTGGCGTCAATTTCAAAGGATGTACCACTCGTTATCTTGTCTGCATAGTCACCCAGATCACTATCACCCTCATCATATTTACCATTTGCATTGGCATCAATGTAAAGGCGTGCTTTCTTTAAGGTCTTTCCAGATCCCACTGTAATCTTAATATTAAAGCAACATTTATCCGGTGTCTGCCCCTTACAGGTCAAGGTTGCATCCTGTTTACCCTTTGCCGGGGTAAAGATGGCATCTGTTTCTCCAGAATACTTTTCAAAGATAACTTCCGGACCGGAACGATGCTGTTTTACATTATTCAGAATAGAGTTAATGATCAGCTTACGTTCTCCATCATTATCAATAGAGGTATTTGCAAAATCAGTATAACCGGCTGCTGTATATGTTACAGACTTATATGTGTACATATAGTAAAAACTTCTACCATTCTTCGGATCTGCTGCATAAAGTGATGAGCCACTATTACCATTGCTTCCTGCTAAGGAATACCAGATATGCATATCCTGATCCTCTGTATCAAGTGCAAGATACTGCGCACCTGCCGTTGAAATAAACGGATCAGAAGTGATCGTGAATGGATAGTTGGTTAACAATCCTGTATTATTTCTCACAATACGGTTCGTTGGCAATACTTTACCCGCCTGATTACTATCCGAAATATTATCTACACCATTAAAGATCGTACTCTTTGTTTTGGTATCACGACCATATACTAAAGCATCCGTAAATCCTGCACCGGAAATACCATCGTTGTTATCATCTGCTTTCTCATAGGTTCCATCGTATGAGTTCGTTGAATAGAACTCACCAGGTTTATTATCCCCTACTTCTGGAGTATCAGAGGTATATGGTTCATATAAATATGATTTAATAGCCACAGCATTGTTGGTATCTCTTTGTGTATAGAAAGAAGCTGCCTGTGATCCTGTTGAATCCACCTGTTTTTCTACTGTATATTTAAATCGATCCATACCAAATGACTCACGCAGATATTCGTTAATATTTCTGGACCACTTAATGATACCTTCATTAAATCCTGCATAAGAAGTAGTGTCAGAACCAAATAATACCGATCCATCTGCTGCAATGAAAGAACGGATGAACTGACATCCAATATTATTGATATCACACCATTCACTACCACCAGAGATCATACCATTCAACTGAGAGAATCCAATAATAACCATATCATAGTAACCTGCGTTAATAGAATAGGTCTTACCATTGTAGGTATAGGTAATCTCATCACTGGTCTTACCTTCCTTGAACCATCCGTTTAAGATCTTATCACAGATACCCATATCTTTGAAATCGTATACTGTTGTATTACCAATCTTAACCAGATTCTCCCACGTAGAATTCATCTTCTTCGTAGACTCGTTATAATATTTGTTTCTAAACTTCTCAAATGCAGATTTCTCTTTATCTGTCAGTTTATCTCTCGTTTCATATCCTGCGGAAGTTCCATACTTCTGGCAGTAATCCTGAATGTAACCGGATGCAGCATAACTCAGCTGACCGAATGTAACAATATCAAGCTCGATATCATACTCATCTGAAAGACTCTTTGCAAGGTTATAAGCCTGCCCGGTTGATGCATCTTTATCAGAGAAGGAACGGATACCAAATTCATGTTCTACCTTTCCTTTATCATTGATACAGTTGCTGCCGTATACAAAATCACCCTTCTTTACTGATCCGGATTTATCTTTACCCTCGTTTACACAAAGTGTTGTAACCGTTGTTAATCCATCGCCATGATTACCATCCGGCTCACCCGGTACTAACTGAAGTAAACGAATCTTCTGCTTTCCATTATCTGTTTCATTGTAATATTTTGGATAACGGATGATACTTGTTGCTTTACCATTTTCATCTGTTACCACCAGTTTGTATGGCATTACGCCAACAAAATCTTTATCAATTACAAAGTCTCTCTTAACATAAGAAGAGTCTGCGTTAAATGTTACAACTCCGGTTGTACCGATTGTATAATCATCAATACATGCTACTTCCTCTGTCTCATAGGTAGTTCCCTCCAGACGACCTTCTGTCTCATCATCAGAGAACTGTCCATCACCATCAAAGTCATAGTAAAGCTGAACCTTACATTTCGATCCGGTTACACCTGTGATCGAAAATTTAAAGGTTGGACTCTTTGGATTGATCACACGTTTTGATACATCTGCATCATTGTCAGAATCATAAGATTTCGGTGCAGTAACCAGATTGATCACTGGTCTTGCAGATGCATAATTGTTCAGGAAATGCTTTAATTGGATCGCAGAACCAGAATTTGCATAATCAATGTCATCTCCATCATAAGCTACCGTATTATTAAACAGTGTAATGTTATTATCTCCGACTGCATTATCAACAACCAGTTTTTCTGCTCCCGTCTGGGATGCATCAATATCATCCGGCGCAGTCAGATCATTGTCTGCTGTTTTACCCTTGAAGTATAAGTTACTTAAGCTCTGTGTATCCGTCGCATCAAATCCAGCAAATACATTTCCTGCATGATAGATTCCGGAATCTTTCTTCTCCGCAACCAGATACATTAACTGGTACAAATAACTTTCCGGATCAATCTGACTCTCTCTACGAGCAACCATTGTATCGTCACTGTATGAAGTAGAATTATAATCGATCGTTCTCCAGTTTCCACTCTTATCCTTGTAGGTAATAGTACTCTTTCCTTTGGTATTTTTCAGTTTCAAGCGATTCATAGAACCACTGTTTTTACCAACCAGTTTAATTCTATGTGTATTGTCTTCCTCAAGTTCTGCGTTCGCTCTTGCACCACCGATCAGATAGTTGGAATCCATCACTGTCTTGTCAACGATCACTGGCATACCTGCACTGATATAATTATAAAGCTGTGCATACACTTTGGAAGTAATATCACTACCATTCGTTCTGGAATATGCTTTCCATGCTCCGTTAAAGGAAATGATCGTACCCTGATCATCATATTTTACCAGTTCACCGGTATGTGCATATCCTTCATATACATAATCGTTGTTCTCAAACGTGGAACCGCCTGTAAACTTCTCTGTATTAAAGACAAATTTCTCCAGATCGCTCAAGTTATAGGAGATCATATTGATAAAGTTACCACCCTTATAACTCTTTAAAATCTTTGATAACGTCCAATCTTTCTTTGCCTTAACAGAGCCATGATTATTACCAATATATACTACATCATATTCCTCTACCAGATTTGGTGAAGTGGAACTGATCTCATTGGCAGAAACGGTAGTTACAGAAATCTGATTCACATTCAAACCAGTCGCCGCCGCAATTCTTGCCTGTGTCAGGTTAAAACGATAGAACGGAGAAGCCTTTGCTTCGGAAGCCTCCTGCGCTACAGATGCATTCAACGTATTGGTAAGTGTCTCCTGCTCATTCTTATACCAGGAGGTATCGTCTACCTGATAATATGGTTCAATCTCTAATACCTTAAAGGTTGCCGCATTACTTCCCACATTATAATCACGGTATGTGGAACGGTTGATCAGATCTGTAATGCGCTGTGCCTTCGTTGTATCCGATTCATTCTCCTTATAAACCATGTCATTGTCCTGGTTCTTAAAGAAGCCTTGATTCACAATCTCAATATTGGTTGCATTGGCAGATACTGTGGTACCATTTAACTCAATCATCTTAGAGAGGATTGCATATAAATTCGTGGTACCATCTACATTTGTGTTCTGTTTGCTATCTGATGCTGATGTATAACCAACATTGTAGAAGTTTGCATCTACCATCAAACGGCTGATATAATTTGGTGTTTTCACCTTTTCCTGACGGGATTTATTACCACGTGCAGCAAAACCTTTTAACGCATTGATCGATTCCTCTGTAAAATCTACCGTATTTGCTTCATAAAGCTTTGTTGAACTCTCATGATTCAGATAGATAAACTGATACGTTGGAAACTTGGATTCATATGTTGTATCCGTATTTCCAATATCATCTCCTAAATAGAGAGAATTCTTCGCTGTAGCTCCCGCAGCCACACGTTTTTGCACTTCTTGATTAAATTCTGTCACCGTCATACAGATATAATTGATATTGTCTTTGGTTACACGAGACGGATAAGAAAACGCCTGTGAAAATCCACCCGCATCAATTTCATTTTTCAATGCAGTTTTCTTTGCCTTTTCTGTATCGTTTGCGACAATCTCCAACACGTTAAACTTGAAATCTGCTGGGTATGTATTCCACTTGGCTGTACCAATATTATTAAATGATACATAGGTAGAACCAACATACTGCATGTTAAAGTAATCAGAGAAATCAATCGCATCATATTTTCCGTCTGAATTCTTCTTTCCACGAACGGAATAAACACCAGTATCACTTGTGGTACCTCTGATCGCATTAAGTGCTTTCAAATACTCATATATGTTTGTTGGTGTTTCACTAGTGTCAGTTCCTGTATTATTGGAACGAGTGATAACCTCTGCATCCAAGATGATTGGTTTAAAAGAATCCAATGCATATTTTTCCAACTGACTTTTGGCATTGGTAGAAGAATCGCCATTCGTATACAGATCATTACTAGAACTATAGCTATTATTCGTATTGGCAATGTAGATCAAATCTGCATTCGCAATTGCTGCTGCCAATTTGGAATCATTGACTTTAAAAGTCTGGACATCAATCATTTTTTCCTTCATGTCCTTACCAATAATGTCGGTACGGAAAATATTGGTTGCAGTCTTAGAGTCTACTTGATTATTGATATAGTTGATCAGATAATCTTTTATCTTCGTGCCAGATGCATCAGCAGTCTCCAAAGAGTCTACAATCTGTACAATATGATACTGCTTTTGTGCCTGTGTCATATCACTGTCCGTAGAATTGGAATTGTCAATGATACGCTGAATCTGTGTAATGTAAGAATCATAAATACCGCTTAAGGCACTTCCACCTGTACCACTTAAATTATTTCCGGCACCTCGCATGAAAGAAGCAATAAATGCTGTGATTCCAAGCGTGCATACAATTGTAAATACAATAAGTGCAATTTTCTTTTTCATGATTTACTTGCTCCTTTCTGCTTATTTTAATATATTATTATTTCGGATATTTACAACACCGCCGACCGTATACGAATACCCGGCATCTGACAATGTCAGCTTCAATGTTACAGAATTCTTATCCGGCGCTACTTTAATGGTAAACTCCGTACAATTATCTGCAATCCGGTTATTTTCATTCGGTGTAAAATCAATTGCTGTTGTATCTCGATTTAAGTAAATACTCTTTTTATCCTTGTCATAAACAATCGTGTTACATAATTTTTCAGTATCTGATATTTCTACACTTCCGGTTCCAATACCTTCTACTACGTATTCACGATCATCAAAAGCTGCATATTCCATATCCGGTAAGGAAAAAACTGCCATTGCTCCCCAAAGCTGTGCCATGCTGATCACATTTTTCTTTTCTGTGATCTTAGTAGAAGCGGAACTTACAACATTACCATCTGGATCCAAGACTTCTTTGTTATTCTGTGTATAAATGAAACCTGTTGGATTACTGATCGTAATATCCGGATGCTCTGTTAAATACTTTTGCTTCGCATCCTGAATTGCGCTTGCGCCACCTGCAGCATCCGGTTCATAATTTTTCTTGACAAATTCAATATTGTCATATGCTGCCGGTGAAAACAGATATACATCATTTCCTGCGGCTAACTTCGCATCAAACTGCTCTGATTTTCGAACTCTTGCATCAGCAGATGCATCTGCTGATACCGCCGGCGTCGCAGCCCCTGATGCAGCAGCATCACCCGATGCGAGTTCTTTCGTATTAATGATCAATGCAGTTGCCTGCATTACACTGTCAAAAATCGTATCATATACTTCCTGCGCATCCTGCTGTACTTTCACCTGCTTTTTTGTCTGCTTCGTACTCTTTGAGGAAGAAGCTACAAAAGCAGTTACACAGACCATAAAGATTGCCAGTATCGCTAACGCTAACAGCATCTCAATGAGTGTGAAACCCCGATTATTTAGTTTTTTCATCTTATCACTCCTTACCATCTGGTCTGCTTACTGGTATTCTTTATGAAATACCCCGGTTGCTTTTTCTAATATAATGGCACACTTTACATCCTTCTTTCCATATTTGGAGAAAGAGTAACATCCTGCACCAGTCAGCACACTACCATCATATTTTCTGTATTTAATGATGATCGCATTGCTCTCACCCGCCGTAATCTCTGTTCCCTTTGGAACCTCTGTCGCCTTATGAAGCGTTACGGTTGTTGTTTTATTATTGTTCAATGAACCGGTTCCAGTTCCATATCCTGTATTTCCATAACTATCATTATAAAAAATAGATACTCTTTTTTCCAACTGTTGATATATTGCAGCAGAACGAGGGTTTGCGTTCAACTCTGCTAATGTGAATTCCGGTGCATTCCTTTTCACATTTTTAGCAGCAGAAATACCGTTTGCCGTGTGACTTACCTCACTTGTCTTCAAAGAGCGGAAGCTATCTCTTAAATCTGCCTGACTGTCTCCTGAAGCAGTCCCCTGAAATGCATAGTAATAACCATCATCACACAACATGATCGCCACACAGCTATCCTTGTCATTGGCCTTAACCAGGGACTTTGAATACTTCACACTAGATACAAAGTTATCCATTGATTTCTGTGGTTTGTTTCCGTTTGCGGCACTAAAGGTTACCACCGATAATCCCGCCAGAATCATCATGATAGCAAGCACAATAATCAGCTCTACAAGCGAGAATCCTTTATTATTTTTCATTCTGCATTCACCTCGCTATTCTGCATTCTTCTTCCAGTTCTCATATCCTACAAGATCTGTATAATCAATGTTTGAAATTGATTTTCCAGTTGTATCTTCATCTGTTTCAGAAGCAAATTCTTTCAATCCAAAACAGGTTCGGATCATGTTATCTTCGTCATTCTGAATCATTGCATTACACATCTGTTCATCTGCAAAGAAACTGGTAGAACCAGCGTTAGAGCTACCTTTTACATATACCTTACCAGCAGCAATAACTGTTCCGGTAAAGGACTTCATGTTTTTAAAGGTAACATCACCCATACAGATAATGATACCGCTTGTGGTCGCATCATCAAAATCAGAACCATCAATTTCAAAGCTCTTTGTTGATACCCATACCCGTGCACCTGTGTATCCTTTTAAAACTTCACCTTTCGTGTTGGTAGAGGAAACATTCTGCTTCTTCACAACCTCCGCCCAGTTCAGATCAATACAATCCGGATTGGTAAGCGGTGAAATAGAATTCTGTTTGGTGTCATATTTAAAGGTAGATGTTGTTGCCGGACGAGTTCCAGTGTTAAACATCTCCTGTGCTGCATTCACCTGTGCCACTGTAATTGCTGCCTCATTTTTCGGGAAGTAACACTTAAATACATTTGCCTTCTTTACCTTATCCTCATAAAGATTCATCAATTCTACTGGTGTATACTTAGAATTGGATTGAGATGGTTTGAAAGTATAATTCTTTGCAGCGGCTTTAATAGCAGTTGAGATACCTCTTGTATATACGGTTTTTACATCCGCGTCTGGAAGTTCAATGCTATCACTTGGGAATGTCTCTATGGAAGAAACATCCTCTACTGCAACATCTTGATCCTCACAATACTTTTCATAATCCAATACAAACTGCTCTTTTAATGCATCATCATAAAACTGATAGTAATAATAGACATCTTTCTTTTTACCAACAACTGCTTTTACTAAAGAAATCTGATTGTAATCCTTTCCTACTGTAAGGAATCCATATCTGGATGCAGATTTTGTTGCCTTACTCTTATCTGTCCCATCCAGCTGTGTTGGAACAGATCCCTGATTTGCCCAGATCTTATATTTATGTCCATAGCAATCTGTTACATCAATCTTTGTATTATCTACTTTTTTGTAATTAATGTAATTATGTGTTGCAGAGTAATCTCCACCCGCAGTTGTTTTTGCCACAATTACCTTATCCTTTGGGAAGTAGAAGTCCATGATATCTTTATAATACTCACATCCTGCTCCCTCTGACTCAATAGCTGCCCAGACATCTTCATAATTCTTATCCTGCCAGTTTGTATCCGCCAGCTCATTTTCCGCCGACTGGTTGGCATAAATCTTGTTTGCCTCGTCCTTAAAGAACCGCCAGGTCAGGTATTTGATCATATCATAGGTTGGCACTTTATCAGCAATTTTTTCGTTTCCAACGACATCTGTTCCGATAGTATCTAATGTTGTAATCTTATTGTTGATGCTTCTTGGCTCTAATACCCTGTAAACAAGCTGTAAACCTTTGGCAGAAATAGATTCTGCTGTTTTAATATCATAATCCGTTAAACCATCTTTATCGGTTACATCTTTATTCTCGGATACCAGATCAATATAGGATCGTCCATTGATGACCATCTCAGACAATTTAGAAAGATTCAACTTGGATTTCTCACCATTTACAATGATCGCACTACTGTTGGTATGTGTTTTTCCGGTAGAAGCAGATACCTGATCTCCATACTGATGATAAGTCCGATCAACAGTTTTACCATTGCTTAATGTATCATCATTTGTAATACCTAACTGATACTCTTCTTCCGAAGCATAGTTATATCCATAATACATACCAGCAATTTCTACATCACTTTTATCAGCATTTAATTCCAGATCATCAGAAAGACTCGTCTGAGCATTGACACTGATCTTTCCTCCCTCTGTTCCCAGAGTTACAATGTTATTTGCCCATACGATCGCTTGAGAAGACTGAATCGAATCTTCTGCTCTATTGTTCAGATTGATGCTTGCTCCATCATTTACCGCAATTGAACCATTTACTGCTACAATATCTGACTGGAGATTTAATGATGCATCATTACCAGTAACAAAAATACCGGAATATTTACTATCATCCGTAGCGCCGGTCGGACGAGTGCCACTTGGAGTAACTCTTCTGGTAAAGGCTCCGCTCGCATCTCCGCTTACACCAACGTTGGAAACGGTACCTTCATAAAGACCATTGTCACGCATATCATTTGCTGCGTAAATATTACCGACAATACGAACTTCATTTTTCGCACCAGCTGCTTCCACCTGAAGACCATAATCTGCAACCATGGAATAGGTGAAAATATTTTCGATATCAATACCAGATCCGATAAAATCCATATCCTCTTCCGGCGGATATATCGTAATATCTGTTGTGATCGACTGGTTATTTCCTTTATCGTCTACACGAGATACCGTAATGTTTTTCATCGTGTAACCAATTACCTGCACTGGATTATTTGACATAATCGGTTCACATTTATAAGACAATGCATCTGTTCCAAAACGGATACTGACATCGTCATTTGTTACATACGCACCGTTCTGCGGATTCACATCCACATTCTGCACATAACTCAACAATTTGTTTACCAAATCAGAAGAACTATCATCAGCATATGCTGTTTTAATATAGTTTAAGAATTTGGTATTCATGATATTGCTTGCTGTATCCGAAGAAACTGACATATATTTTTCCTGATCTGTATCGTAGGATACAACCATAGATACTGTCTCGTCATATGCTTTCTTCAACTGAACTACACTTTCATTACCAATTCCGACACGAAGTTCATCTAATACTTCCTCTAAGTAATAAAAGTTATCCTTCGTCTGTCGGTTTAATTCCAGCATACGATACTGTACAAAGATCATAACAAAGATCGCAGCAACCAGAATCATAACCAATGCAATGGATACCAGTACTAATACGAAACTGGAACCATGATCATCCAGTTTTTTATTTTGCAAACGCTTTTTGAGCGATTCTAATTTCTTCATATTAGTCCTCCTTTCCACTCACAAGGCTCATGATTTTCTTCTCTGCTCCGTTATTTACCCGATAAAGATTCAGTTTGATCCGATAAAGTCGATATTCACCTTCCGACTTATCATCAGCCAGATCTTTAATGTATGTGTAAACATCTTTTCCGTTCACGCTGCTTTTTTCAGCCAATGAAACTCCTCCAGGAGTTGTCGTATTAAACAAGTTTTTATCTACATTTGTATAAACTGTTACTGCATTTCGATTTCCTTTTGTTTTTAATGCAGAATTAGATGTTAACATTAAATTCACATGCGCAGAAGTATTGTAATCTAACTTATATGGCTTGCATAATGTGAAATACGTGATTGGAACAGATACGCCACCAATCGTAACATTTTTCTTTAATGTAGGTGGTTTTACACTTTTTGAACCATCTGGCCAAACATATTCCTCACCACTTAGATAAACTGCCTGCCCTTCTTTGATCACTTCTGAACTTTTTCTTCCAGTAGAATCATGCGTTCCCTCGATCTCAGTGTCTTTTTTACAAATATAACTGTAGGATCCTTTTCCTTCCAGTTTGTTGTACTGAGCTGCAGACGGGGTAGCATGAGGAAATGATTCCGGAACCAATACATTTAAAAACTCATAAAATGTCAATTGTTCCACTGTACCATCATCCTTGGTGACTGTTAACGTACGCGGCTCCACTGCTGTTCCAAATTCCTGTACATAACCATTTTTGGAAACATCTACCACCTGCTGACCATCTTCATTTGTCGTAATAGCACTCGCAGGCGTTTCTGCATCAAACTCTTCCTGTGTCAGAATGTAACTCGGCCAACGATAATACTTTGTACCATCATTTTCTACATAATACACTTCACTAAGTGCTGTATTCTGTGTATGATATACCCCACCGTACAATTCATCACCTACAGACGGAGTATCTTTTCTTTGATAATATACATAGGTATGACCATCTTCGCTACCTGTATTCTTTACGAGATAACATTTTAAAGCATTCTTATTTGCGACTTTACCATTTGCTCCTACCAAACCGCTATTATCAATCGTAATCGTTTCATTATTATCTTTAATATCATTATTCTGCACGAACTGATTATAAAAGATATAAATGCTTGGTGGCTTGTTGCCCAGTTTCTTGGCCGAATACTGTTTATCCTTCATTATGGTATAACTTACCGTCTGATGATATGTCGTATCTGTATAACTGATAATAACAGTTGCTAAATACGCATCTTTCTGGCTATCATAAGATACCTTAACTGTGGTATTTTTGGTATAAGTTACCGCAGAGAAGATATCAGATCCACCCAACCACAAATTATAACGTTCCGGATCTCGCTTTTTCAGATCGGCAGCCAATAAGTCCACCAGATCATCTGACGCACGGTCATCGTAGTTTGCACTATTTTCTTTTACCAGGATTGCAAATTCATCATCCAGATTCTCCAATGCATAATAAGATGTGTCATTGGGATTCTTGTATGCATTTCCTGATGTATTATTACCTCCGGAGGTCTCATACTTTGTTGGATCCAAAGTAACCTCTACCTTATAGGTAGTTCCTGTTCTGGTAACAGAGGTTTCTTTACTATCAATATCTTTTTCCAGCTTCACACCATCCATGGTATATGTTGCAATTGCATCATTGCCGGGATCCACTGTTTTCGTATACCCTGCCAATGTAACATCTCCAGTAGGATCTCCATCCGAATCAACCGGAAGCGTAACTGCATCCGAATTGTCTTCCTTAAACTGCTCCATGACACGGGTTGCGTAATCTGTCTCTGCCTGTGAAACCTTTGCACTATAATTTGATTTCAGCAAGGTATTCATCTGTTTCACAATCGGAGCGGCAACAATGGCGAATATCGTAACACTTATCATAACTTCAACCAATGTTAAACCCTTATTATTCAATTTTCGGAATCTGTCAGACCTGTTACGTCTCGCCATACCCTTCACTCCATTCTGTTACTCATAAATCTTAACTTTACCAATTCTCTGTGAAATACGTACTCTTGGATTAGAGGAATCATCACCATCAATCTTAACATTGACTACTTTATCTGTTTCGTTGTCAATAACCAACTTCACACCACTTAAATCTTTATCATTCTTTCTCTTACAAGATTTGATCAATAAGTTCAAGTCATCACCCGGATCAAACTCTGTTCCCTGATCAAAGTTCTCTGGGTAGGAAACATCACCAATATTGTAACTTACGTAGTATTTCTGACCAACCATGAAGAACTTAATCGTTGCATTCTCTACTTCATTCACATTGCTGCTGATCTTTGTAGAGGTATCTGATTTAGAAGCAATGCTGATTGCATCTTCATTGGATGAACTTGGATTTAATGCTACATAGTAGTCATAATCTTTTACAATCTTATCTCCTTCTTCTAAAGAAGAGGTAAGATCTTTGTTTGCCTTTGTATCAGACTTATCACTTGAATCAAAGATGTTATCCGTTCCAATATCCACACCGTCTAATTCAAGTTCAGCCTCTTTACGGCTTGCAGAAGTGATTGCATAAAGGTTCAGATTCATTGAACCACTAACTTCTTTGCTTTCCTCACTATAGGAAACATCCATTGTATCAATCGTCATACGCATTTCATTACCAATAATGTATGCCAACAGATTCTTGATACCTTTGTAAGATCCCATATAATTAATAGAAACTGGAACTTTAATACCTGCCAGATCATCATCATTTA
Source organism: Lachnospiraceae bacterium (assembly GCA_050874905.1). Classification (GTDB taxonomy): domain Bacteria; phylum Bacillota; class Clostridia; order Lachnospirales; family Lachnospiraceae; genus NC2004. Next base: position 143,787 of record JBNMLP010000003.1, on the reverse strand, counting down.
AGCCAGGTGTAGAAGTATTGTCTGTTGTCGTTGTTGTTGCAGCCGCCTCTGTTGTTGCTGCCGTTGTAGCTGCAGACGCCTCTGTCGTTGCTCCGGCCTGTGTGGTAGCTCCGGCTGCCTGAGTGTTGGCAACTGCGCTCTGTGCTGCTCCTGCTGCGCTCAATGTGTAGAAGGTCTCCTGCTCAGAAAAAGTCCATGAATCAGCGTCAAACTCTCCAATGTCCTTATTTTCTGTCATCTTTCCTAAGAAATCAATATAGTTTGCCTGCTCTAAACCTTCTGGAAATTCTTTTAAGATTTTTTCAAATTCTGCTTTATTTTTCTCAATACCGGCTTCGTACACTGCGCGATCCGCTTCTTTGGACTGCAGATCTGCAAGTCTTGCCTGCAACTGAGAAATCTCGCCATCTAATGTTGTCTTTGCATCAATGTTCGGTTTGATAAAAAGCATAATGGACGCAGCTGCGATTGCAACCATTACGACTACTAATAATGCGTTCTTAATTGTTCCGCTCATAATCTGTCCCTCCTTCTCTTACTGTGCTGCCTGTGTAGTGGCAGTTGCTGCTGTTGTTGCAGCAGTACCATCTGCCGCTGTTGTACCGGTTGCACCGTTTGAGGTCAAACCATCATCTGCTGCCTGACTCGTTGTATAGTTACAAGTAAAACTTGCAGACCATTTTTCTTTTCCACTTTCCTCATCCTTCTCCTTGGTCATACCGCCAGTATAGAGGTTCTCTACACAGGAAATGGTATTCACCTGATTAATGAACTTAGAAAGGCTTTCATGTGACTCACATTCCATCGTAAACTGTATTCCATCCGGATTACAAGACAAGCCGGACAATGTTACATCTGATGGCATTTTCTCTTCTAAAGCTGTGATCAGATTATACATGTTCTCATTTGGAGTAGTTGTGGCATCATATAAGCTCTGAATGTCATCATAACGGGCTTTTGTCTTGTCATATTCAGAAATGATATTTTCAATATCCTGAATCGCTGCAATCTGTGATTCTAAGTTTGCTTTCTGCTGTTCCGCATTTGTCTTAATAATGTTGGTTACGATCACACCAGCTACTGATGCAATGATCACCAGAACAAGCAACATTGCAAGAATCTTGGTAACAGTACCACTTCCTGCTGCCGAAGCCGCTGATTTCTGGCTCTTCTCCTGTGCAATCACAAATTTCATCGGAGCAAATGCAGCACCAATGGAAGCAATCAAATATACCGGGTTGTAAATCTGCATATTGATGCTTGGATCAAATTTTACATTGTAAAGGCTATCCATGATCTTAGTAGAGATATTTAACTGAATCTTAAACAATCCCTCAATACCACGGATCAATGCACCGTCACCCGTTAAGTATACATCGTCAATTGGTTTATCCGGATTCTTGGATGCATAGTAATCCATCACACGTCCGATATTATTCATCAGATAACGGAACGCTCCGGTGGCTGCATTGTCATCAAAATCAACTGTGATCAGACGTTCATTCTGTAATAATGTCATGGCAGTTGCAGCATCCACATTACGCTCTTCCATAATTTCTGCTACAACGGCATTGGTTCCATATGGAACAGTACGCTGTAATAATAAGGTGTCTCCCTTTACAATATTTAAAATACTGGATTCTCCACCTAACTGAATGACCATCGTGGTACTTCCTGTTGTCGTCTGTGTTTTAATAAGCTGTAACATTGCGTTACCGATATAGTCAAGAGCCTGTACTTTAAGTCCGGCCAGTGCAGCCAGTTCATAGTATGCCTTCACCATAACGGTTGGAGCTGCTACAACAAGAACACGCATCTGTTTCTCTGCCTGTACTGTCTCTAACACAGAATAAGAAACCACATAGTCTTCTATGTTAACAGGGAAATATTCTGTTGCGTTCGCATTGATAATTCCCTTTATTTTGCTCTCTTTTACCTGAGGTATCATAACCTCTCTGTTTACAATCTTTGTTGATGTCAATACAAAGATCGCATTCTTATTACTGATACCGTTAGTAGCAAGTTGATCTTTGATCGCTGCTGCTAAGGCGTCTTTGTCTTTAATAAATCCATCTTCGTAGCTTCCTTCCGGAGTCTCAAAGATGACCGCATTATGTACGGTTGTTCCTTTCTTTACGGATGCGGTTACTTCAATGATCGTAACGCTCTCATTCGTAATATCAATCGTCAATACTTTGTTATTCGCCATGTTTTTTGCCTCCCTCTAAACATAAGTATAAGCATATTTATATTGTTAGATTTTTAATAAACTCAAGTACCAGCTTGCAAGCTGTTCTCCCCATATCATCGCCACTACAATACCCAGAGACAGATATGGTCCAAAGGCCAGTGTTCGATCTTTTTTGTTACATAGGATCATACTCATTATATGGATGATGCTGCCCAGCACACATCCTGCCACCAATGCGACCAGAATCTCCTTCCAGCCTAATAATAAACCTGCAGCCGCCATAAGTTTTACGTCCCCGCCGCCTATCCAAGTTCCACCAGATACCCAGTAGAGTAGGCATAAAAATCCGCTGACTGCAAAAAAGCCAATTATATACTGACTCCAATTGTGATAATCGAGTCCCAGTCTAATTAGCCCTAATACCAGAATACACACATTAAGACCCCTTGGAATCTCATAGGTGTTCCAATCAACAACTGCTATGACCAGCAAAATCATCATACACAAAATGTATAACACATCTTTTATTGTAATCATCAATTGTCCTGCGTGTGTACGCCAGACATAGAATAGGATACCTGCAGTTAATACAATTATGCTTATGCTTACGTTCTTGATTGTAAAATATTTAGTTGTTATTTTTTCGTCCGGTTGTTCCTCTTGTTCCACTCGTTTGATCAAATGGTCCACTAAGTAGGATGCCAGTATAGCCCCCACTACACCAGACAAAATCACAATCATCCCTATTATCATATGCATCATTGCCCCCGCCGCAACCTTTGCAAACATAAAATATTTGTATAACCACCTGAGACCAGGTGGTTATACAAGTAAGTAATTAAAATACTATTTTGTCATAGCATCGTTGGCATTTGGATATACCTCAACCAAATTGCCTGATAAAGCAGATCCGTCTGCTGCTGTTGCTGCAGTTGTAGGTACTACCTTAGATTCAATATAAATCTTGATTGTGCTTGATGCAGGATCAATACTGATGTAGTATCCTTTTGCAGAGTCAATTGCTCCATTCTTTAATCCAGTATCAGTTGCTTTCTTAGAGAATTTGGTTGCTTTTAATGAGCTATAAGAATTAACACCACCAGATACGTTGTTGTTTACTGTCTCACCAAATGCGTTGCTTGTATTAACTGTAGTGAACTGAATTGGAGTTGCTCCAATTGTTGTGTAATTCGTCTCGATATCATCTAATACAGCCTCATCTGAGATAGCTGACTGAATTGCAGATGCAATAGTCTGAGCGTTAGATACCGTTGTTGATCTTCTTGACTTAGCAACGTAGCTAATTAATGCAGGAGCTAATGCACCAGCTAAGATTGCCATGATAGCAATAACGATGATTAACTCTACCAGCGAGAAACCTTTGTTGTTCATTTTCTTCATAGTTTTTCTCTCCTTTACTTGAAAAATATTGTTGAATAGTTTCTATTATATCCGCCTTTGGCGGTTATAACCTTGATTATAAATTCTCCATACCGGTGTACATGCTGATCATTGGTCCGTATACGGCCGCTACGATCATACCAACGACGCCAGCCATAAATACCATGATCAACGGTTCCATCGCAGAGGTTAAGGCTTTTGTTGCTTCATCCACCTCTTCATCAAAGAAGTCTGCTACACGGAACATCATATCCTCTAAGTTACCGGTTTCCTCTCCAATATGTACCATCTGTGTTAAAAGCGGTGGGAAGATCCCCATATCCTTGATCGGTTTTGAAAGAGGTACACCCTTAGCAACCTGATCTCTTGCTTCTAACAGTTTCTCCTGTATGATCTTATTCGTCATAACCTTCGCCACTGACTCTACCGCATCGATCAACTGAATACCGGATGCCATCAATGTAGATAAGGTTCTCGCAAAACGAGAAGCGGATGATTTGATCGTTAAGTTACCGATCAAAGGTACTTTCATAGCAGCTTTCGCAAAGAAATACTGACCTGTACTCGTTCGTTTAAATAGGATAATTCCGACAACCAGACCAACGACCACAGCTACACAGATATACCACTTCTGAATCAGGAAGTCGCTGACTGCCACCATGATCTTCGTCGCCATCGGAAGATCCATATCCATATCCGCAAACATGGATGTAAAGTTCGGAATTACGACTACGATACATACAATAACTACTACTACGCAGACAACTAATACAATGATCGGATAGGTCATCGCACTCTTGATCTGGCTCTGCAGACGATTATCTTTCTCGAAGTGGTCTGCCATACGCGTCAAAGCTACTTCCAAACTACCGGATGCCTCTCCTGCTTCCACCATGTTGATCAAAATCTGTGGGAAACATTTTGGATGCTGACGGAATGCATCTGCAAGGTTACTACCTTTCTCCACGCTTACCTGTACATCCTTCAATGCTGCCTTTAACGTCTTGTTCGTTGCCTGTTCTGATAACATGTCAAGTGCCATGATAATCGTAACACCGGCATTCAGAATAGATGCAAACTGTTTACAAAACATTGTAAGGTCTTTTGCCTTTACCGATCCTCCGATATTGATGTTAATGTCTTTGTCCATAGCACCGGCTTCTGAAATGTTTAAGATCTGATATCCTTCGCTTTTCAGTTTATCCTGTGCACGTTCCAGATTGTTGGCTTCAATCTTACCACTTTTATTCTTACCATCAGACGATATCGCCTTGTACTTATAAAGTGCCATCGAATCTCCTCCATATCTCTTAAAATATTCGCTCACCTGGTATGATAGAATCGTTCGTCATGCAGCAATATCTATAGGAAGTGCAAGCCCCCGCGCCCTATATTTTTAACCGCACAATTCTACATAAGGTTATCTTACACAATTACTGTCACAATTGCAATAAGAATTGAGACTTTTGTGAAAAATTTGTAAATTCTGCACAAAATACTTCAGCAACCTATCCAACACGTTTTATCATACCGGCCTGATCCTGAGAATATGTGATCGCTGTTTCTTTATCGATCGCACCCTGACGGAATAATTCAAAGATGGAATCATCCATTGTGATCATGCCCTGCGCACGGCTTGTCTGCATGGTAGAAGGGATCTGATGTGATTTACCTTCACGGATCAATGCTTTGATCGCCGGAGTTTCTAACATTACTTCGAACGCTGCTACTCGACCATTGCCATCTGCTGTCGGCATCAGCTGCTGTGAAATAACCGCTACCATAACCATTGCAAGCTGCACACGGATCTGCTGCTGCTGATGTGGTGGGAATACATCGATGATACGGTCAATCGTTGCCGCCGCACCAATGGTATGTAAGGTAGAAAATACCAAATGTCCAGTCTCTGCTGCTGTTACCGCAGTAGAAATCGTTTCAAAGTCACGCATCTCTCCTACCAGAATAATATCCGGATCCTCACGAAGAGCCGCACGAAGAGCATTTGCATAACTTAACGTATCCTGACCAACCTCCCTCTGGTTGATCGTCGCTACCTTATGATGGTGAACGTACTCGATTGGATCCTCCATGGTTAAGATATGCGTACTTAAATTGGAATTTGCACGGTCTAAGATGGAAGCCAGTGTGGTAGATTTACCAGAACCGGTTGGTCCGGTTACCAACACCAGTCCACGTCTTCTCTTGTATAATTCTACTACATGTTCCGGTAATCCTAACATGTCCGGAGTAGGGATCACGGTTTCAATTCGACGAAGAGCCGCTGCCATACATCCCTTCTGCATATAAGCATTGACACGATATCGTCCGATATCCTGGGCGGTGTAAGAGAAATCGGCCTCACCCTTTTCCTTTAAAATGTTTGCCAATCTTGGTGTCAACATACTTTCTACCAGACTTCTGGTATCTGCCGGTGTCAAGCGGTCTACAGCTACGTCTACCAATTTACCGTGAATACGAAGTTTTGGTGGTACTCCTGCGGTAATATGTATATCGGACGCCTTCTGCTCCAAAGCAAACTCCAGCAATTCATTCATTGTAATCTGTGCCATCGTATCTCTCCTTGTTAAAAATTATAGTTGTTATTACATCTCAAATCAGGATGTGTTCCTGATGGTGATCCATTTGGTATTACATGGAGTCCTCTGCCTCATATGCAATCTTTTTCATTTCCGAAATAGAGGTCGTTCCATTGAGCACAAGCTCTGCCGCAGCCATACGAAGTGTCTTCAAACCTTCTTTGATCGCTTCCTCCTCGATCTGGTCCGCTGTTCCTCCTGCTGCAATAATCTTTGAAATCGCATGTGTGATCGGCATGATCTCATATACACCGATACGTCCACGGTATCCGCTTCCGCCGCATACGCCGCAGCTCTCATTTCCGCCGGGTTCATAAATCGTAATCTCCTCCCCCGGAGCTCCAAGCATTGTTGCCTCATAATCTTCTGCCAGACGCGGCACTTTACAGGTACACAATCGGCGCACCAAACGCTGTGCAATTACTCCTACCACAGCATCGGCAACTGTATATGGTTCCTGTCCCATATCGATCAGACGTGTGATAGTAGAAGCTGCGCTGTTCGTATGCAGGGTAGATACCACCAAGTGACCGGTAATCGCTGCTTTGATCGCAATACTACAAGTCTCCTCGTCTCGAATCTCTCCGATCATGATAATGTCCGGATCCTGACGCAGAATAGAACGAAGTGCCGCTGCAAATGTCATTTCCGCCTTTACATTTACCATAACCTGGTTGATACCATCGATATTTGCCTCGACCGGATCCTCAACCGTGATAATATTTACATCTTCTGTATTCAGCTCACTGAGTGCTGTGTACAATGTTGTTGATTTACCGGAACCGGTTGGGCCGGTTACCAGAATAACGCCATGAGGATTGCTCAAAATACCATCGAATTTCTGTAACTCATCCGGTGAGAAACCGAGCTCACTCTTTGGTTTTGTCAATCCTTCCTTTGATGTCATACGCATTACAATCTTTTCTCCGTAACATGTTGGAAGAATAGACACACGGACATCAAACTCTTTTCGATCAACCATTACTGTGATACGACCATCCTGTGGTTTTCTCTTTTCCGCAATATCCATGCCTCCCATAATCTTCAAACGGGCAGAAATACCAGGCATCATACCAATATCCAGTCGCTGCACTACCTGTAGGGCACCATCAATTCGATAGCGGACACGCACTTGTGTCTCCATCGGTTCAATATGAATATCTGATGTTCTTTGTCTTACCGCATTCTCCAAAATACCACGTACGATCTTAACGATTGGAGAATTCTCTACATCTTCATTATATTCATCTTCTTCTGCCTGAGAAAGTCCGCTGCTGTTCAGCTCTTCCCGGTACTGTTCCGCCGCAGCTCTTGCTTCCTTGTCACCAAAATAACGTCCCAATGTTGCATCAATATCATCATCGCTGCAAAGCAATGGTTCAATCTGATAATTGGTTGCAATCGACATATCATCTAATGCAATGATATCCATCGGATCTGACATTGCCACTTTTAAAACGTTTGGATTTGCCTCGTCAAATTCAATCGGAATGGCACGATACTTCCGGATCAGGTTCTCCGGAATAACGTTTAAGATCTGATCTTCCAGCTTCACTCCCTGCAAACTGATAAAATCAATTCCAAGCTGTTGTTGTAATGTTGCATTTAATATATCCTGACTGATATAGTCTAATTTCACAAGTGTCTGACCAAGTTTCAAGCCCAGCTCTTTCTGTCTGGACAGCGCCTCCATTAACTCGTCTTCTGTGATGGCACCTGCTGCTACCAGCAAATCTCCTAATTTAATCTTTTTACGTATCATTTTCATAAGTCAATTGCACCTCACATATCTGCTAAATCACTATTCGTATTGTAACACATTATCATAAAAACGAAAAGAAAAAGATCATTTTTCGTTACTTTGCACAGTTTTCATTCTCTAAATCGTCTGTTCAAAATGTTTTAATGCTTTTTTTGCCAAATTTACATCCCGTTTTTTTACTGTATTCTCAAGTTCCCGGATACATTCCAAAAAACTCTTTCTGGAATAGCGATATGCTTCCATTTCAGAAATTTTCTGCTGCAGCTGATTCCACTCATTTTCTGTCAAGGAAGCCTGCTCTTCCTTGATAAATTCTCCCAACTCTGCCACACGTCGTTTTAATTCTTTCAAACGCATCAACGGCTTTTGTTCTTCCAAAAGTTCCCGTTCCATTTCATTTCCAGCTTCCTCTTCTTCTACATAGGCGGACAACACATGAAGAAGGTCGCCCCAGGAATTCCAATAAGATTCATATTTTTCCCGAATAATGTCTTCCCGCTCCTGTTTGGCAGCATTTTCCATCTCCAGTGCATGTTCCGCAAGTACAAGTGCTCCTACACTTTTAGACAGACTTTTTAGTGAGTGTGCTTCTCTGGCATAGGTTGCCCAGTCTTTTTTCAGGTAGGCCTCGTTTACCAATTCCCTTTTATATTTACCAGAATGATAAAAATCCGAGATGACATCATAAAACAACGCTGCATCGTTTCCAAAGAAATGCTTCGCTACATCCAGATCCAGCCCCGGGATCTGAACCGGCCACTCTTTTTTTGTTGTTTCTGTGCCGCTCTGTTCCATTCCTTCTTCTTTTTCTGCAGTCTCCTTTGCCGTCTTTTCTTCAATGACGTCCGCCGGAAGCCATTTTTTCAGCAAACGGTCCAACTCCCGAAGTTCGATCGGTTTCGCCAGAAAATCCTGAAAACCGTTTTTCAAAAACTGTTCTCTCGCCCCACCGATCGCATTAGCAGTAAGCGCAACAATTGGCAGCGTTGCAAAGTAATCTCCAGCTTCTTTTGACCACGAGCGGAATTGTTCCACTGTTTCAATTCCATCCATTCCAGGCATCATATGATCCATAAAAACCAGATCAAATGGTTGCTTTTTCATTAATTCCAATGCTGCATATCCACTTTCTGCTGTCTGCACCTGCATTTTCAAGGATCCCATTAATCCCACCGTGACGCGTAAATTTACATCATTATCATCCACAACCAGCACCCTGGCTTTGGGTGCAATATATTTAAAATCCCATACGTCTTCTTTGGAAAACATACCATATACTTTTTCCCCACTAAAAACCGCCTCCAGCGGAATGCTGTAAAACGGCCGGTACACGACCTTGATGCCATCCGGAACTTTCAGATTGTTGGTACGTTCCTGTAAAATGATCACTTTTTTCAATCTGGAGAGCGCCTGAAAGAACTCCGGCTGTTCTTCGTAGCAGCTATCCGAAACAAAATAATATTCTGCCGGAGAATCCTTCGTGATCCGCTTAACCTCTACAAAAGAAGTCGTATATGTACATGGTACTTTAGCCTCCGCAAACATTTTTTCTGCCAGATTCTTAAACACTTCTGTATGTGTATAAACAACCGAGCTTTGTCCGCGCTCCTTAAAATGAACGACGCATTCCTGTCCTACCCGCTTCTGTGGCAGAAATACTGTGAATTTTGAACCTTTCCCGTACTCACTCTGGACAGAAATGCTCCCTCCCATCAGATCGACCAGCTGCTTACTGATGGCAAGTCCCAGACCAGAGCCCTCTACTTTCCGGTTACGTTTGGTATCTACCTGTTCGAAGCTTTCAAACAAACGCCCAATCTCTTCCTGGCGAATACCAATTCCGGTGTCTTCCACCTCAACCTTCAAGCCGCCCAGATCCTTCTGCCCAGCAATCCAGTCCATTTTCAGGCTGACATATCCTTCATGCGTAAATTTTACAGCATTTGTCAGAAGATTCATGATCACCTGCTTCACCCTGATATCATCACCCAGCAGACGTTTTGGAAGATCACAGGCAATATCAACCAATACTTCCACACTCATCTCTTCTTTTCTCAGATAGATTAGATTGACCGTATCTTGTATCATATCCTTGGTTTCATACTCTGCCGCCATAATCTCCATTTTACCGGACTCAATCTTGGTGAAATCCAGGATATCGTTAACAATTGTCATCAGATCACTGCATGCCGTCTGAATACCAAATGATTTTTCCCGCACCTCATCCGAGATATTTTCCTGCAGGATCAACTGGTTCAGCCCGGAAATTGCATTCATCGGCGTACGGATCTCATGAGACATATTCGCCAGAAAGTTGCCTTTGCTCTCATTAGCAGCAACTGCTTCGTTTGTTTTTTCGTGTAATAAATGGATTCTTTTCTGCAGATCTTTTACCAGCGCACAAAGCGTAGTATTAGCAAAGTTATAACATAGAAAAATGATGAGAAAAATAAAGTAATTCCCCTGTGTTCCATACGCCTCCCATTGAAACAGCGCAGAAACAATAAGAATGATGTCTGTCGCCACCCAGAAAATGACATTTCTCCAAAAACGGACATAGGTAGCAATGATCAGTCCGGTCGCCAAAAACACGACAAAAGAGTATTCCATAGTATGTACCTCGGTTCCGATATACCAGGTATCTGCCAGAACCGATGTGAAGATCAAAAAGGCAGCAAGCGGTTCCCATTTCAGATGAACGGAAATCAACGCAACCAACATTCCAAGGACAGATGCAACCAGCACCCTTGTTCCTATCTCACTGCCCATTCTCATATATGCATATAACGTGTGAAAAAACAGCAATGCAAAATATTGCGCAAAGCATATCCACATTGTCTTACTCTTCGTTATCATAACGCTCCTCCTCACTGCACTTCGTAGCACTGTCTCAGTTTTTTCAGTGCTTTTTTCTCCATTCTTGAAACATAGGATCGGCTGATTCCAAATAGTGCCCCCACTTCTTTCTGGGTATGAATTTCTTCTCCAAACAAACCATAGCGCAGACGGATCAATTCCTGTTCTCTCTGCGACAGTGCCTGCTTCATAAATTCGGGGATCTTACCCAGATGCTCTTTTTTCTCGATAGTTTCCAAAACATCCGGTGTTGCACTTTCCAACATATCCATCAGGCTGGTTTCATTTCCATCCTTATCTTTGCCAAGGGGTTCATATATGGACACTTCCCGGCTGATCTTCCTCTCCTGCCGAAGCTGCATCAAAATCTCATTTTCAATACAGCGAACCGCATAAGTTGCCAGGTGATTCCCCTTTGTTTCATCATAGGTATCTACTGCTTTTAGCAGTCCTACCACTCCAATGACCAGAAGGTCTTCCTGTTCTGTGTAGGCATTAACGTATTTTTTGACAACGTGAGCGACTAAACGCATGTTGTGTTCGATCAGTTTATTTCTCGCATTTTTATCTCCGGCACTGAGTGCTTTGATATACTGCTTCTCCTCTGCTTTTGATAACGGGGCAAGAAATGGCTGCAATCCGGCACCTCAAGCACATCTTTGTATAGTTTATGTGTGCGGGCGGATTTTGTGCTTTTCCACTTTTATTTTAACATGTTTCCTCTGGTTTGCGAAGCAAAAGTCCTACTTTATACTCTGCCTCACTGCCATCCTTTGATTTCAAGCTTACCGTAATCTTCTGTTTTGGGTGCGGCGCGCTCTCCATCTCGTTTCCCTTTTCATCAAGGATACGGCTTACGGTAAATTCCTGATAAAATCCATCTTCTTTCATCAGTTCTACCGTTTCTCCTACCGAAAACTTGTTGCGCTGGGTAAGCACAATTTCCCCGTTTTCTTCTATCTGTTCAATCCTTCCAAGATACGTATATTCCCGTACATAAGTGTTGGAATCGTAAATCTGTGTTTCATGTGTTGGCTTTCCAAAGAAGAAACCGGTTGTAAACTGTCGATACGTGCATTTACAGATCTCCTCCTGATAAACAGGACGATTGGCTTCATACAGTGCCGGATCCTTGAAATAATCATCGATCGCACGGCGGTAAACGCTTGCCACGGTCGCAACATAAAGCGCCGTCTTCATCCGCCCCTCTACTTTAAAACTGTCAATACCAGCTTCCACAAGCTCCGGAATATGGTCGATCATACAAAGGTCTTTGGAATTAAAAATGTAAGTTCCCCGCTCATTTTCTTCCACTGGCAGAAATTCTCCCGGGCGCTGCTCCTCCATCACATAATATTTCCATCTGCAAGGGTGCGTACACGCTCCCTGATTGGCATCTCTTCCGGTAAAATAGTTACTGAGCAGACATCTTCCGGAATAAGAAATGCACATCGCACCATGCACAAAGGTTTCAATCTCCAGATCTTCTGGTATGTGTGCCCTGATGTCCGCAATCTCTGCCACGGAAAGTTCTCTGGCAGATACCACACGCTTTGCTCCAAGCTCATACCAGAAACGATACGTGCCATAGTTGCAGTTATTTGCCTGTGTACTGATATGGATCTCCATATCCGGGATGATCTTTCGTGCCAGACTGAAAATACCAGGATCCGAAATGATCAACGCATCCGGTTTGATCTCTTTTAATTCATTTAGATACACCTCTACTCCGGCAAGATCCTCGTTATGCGCCACAATATTTACGGTAACATATACCTTTACTCCATGCGCATGCGCATAGGAAATTGCCTCTTCCATCTGCGGGCGGTCGAAATTGTGTGCATTGGCACGAAGTCCAAACATTTCTCCACCGATATAGACTGCATCTGCTCCATATAACACTGCTGTTTTCAATACTTCCAAGCTGCTTGCAGGCAGCAACAATTCCGGTTTCTTTCGTTCCATTACACATCCTCCTTTGATTCCACTTTCCGCAACACAGCGACTCCATCTCCTACCGGAAGGATCACTGTATCAAATCCTTTCTTGTGTTTGATCTCATATAGAAATTCCCGCATTCTGGCATGTACCGTATGATCTCTTCTTGTGACCGCATACCGGGACTGGCCGACAGATCCTTCCTGCAAGATATTATCACATACCAGAAGGCCTCCCGGATTTAACTGACCAGCGCAAAGATCAAAGAAATTCTGATACTGCCCCTTCGCCGCATCCATAAAAATGAAATCATACGGCTTCTTTAACTGTTTCAATATATCAAGGGCATCTCCAAAGTGAACCGTCACAACATCCAAAAGCCCTGCCCGTTTCAAATGATACATCGCCCGCTCATATCGTCCTTCATTCCGCTCGATCGTATCGATCCTGCCCCCTTCGGCGAGCTCCGCCGCCATGATCGTTGCAGAATATCCAATCGCCGTTCCAATCTCCAGCACCCGCTGCGGCCGGTGCAGCCGAAGCAAAAAGCGCAGCAGCTGTCTGGTCTCAGGACGAATAATAGGCACATGATGTTCATGTGCCTCCTGCTCTAATTCCTGTATCAAACTGTTTTCCTCTTCATTCAGAGAATTGATAAATGCCTGTACATGTTCCTCTACGATCATCACTGTTCCTCCGCCGTTTCCTTTGATAGTATCTGAAAGGTGGTATCCATATCCATCGAAGCAGACAACTCATACTGTCCCGGCTGAATCTTATTTTTATACGCAGACAGCATCAGGCGGATATACCACACCCGGCTGTCTTTGATGATCCCCGCCTTTTCCAGCTCCTTTGCGATCTCCCGTTTGCTCTCCCCTTTCTCCACTGATACCATGTGGGTAAAGGTACTCGTTTTATCGCAGACCGGATTGGAAAATACCTGATAGGCAATCCGGTAAGCCGCAACACAAATATAAAAAGCCAATACAATGATCACGCAGGCAATCAGAAGATTTAACATGCCGCCCACGGCTCCCAATACCTTTTTCTTTGACATCCGGCTCACCTCATTTCCCTTATTCGTCCATCGCTGCTGTTTCCAGCTCGATTCCCTCTAAAATCCCCTCCTGTGTACGTTTGAGCATATTCACTACACGCTGCTCTGCACCAAGGAAATCAATCACCACGGGCTGATTCAATATATCTTCAAATTCTTTTCTTAAGTGTCCGACTTCCTCTAACGTATTGTAATCTGCACCGCTCTGCAAATGCATGCTGCGCCGTTGAAATTCCAGCGTGCGTGCATACAGATCGGGATGTGCCTTCAGATTGCCGAGCACTCTCACATACTGATTGTATTCATTGCTCCGTTTCAATTCCTTATTGAGCAATTTGGTCTGATACATTACATTATTCATACTTATACCTCGTTGATAATCGGCAGGATCATCGGATTACGTTTGGTCTTTTTCCACAAATATCCACTTAAGGAATCGCGAATAACAGATTTGATCCTTGACCAGTCTGTTACATTGCGGTAAAGACAGTCATCTAAAGCATCGGATACGACCTGTCTGCATTCTTCCATCAGATCCTCTGACTCTCTTACATAGACAAAACCACGAGACACAAGATCCGGACCTGCTAAGATCTGGTTGGAATCACGCTCCAGTGTCACAACCACAATGATCAATCCATTTTGTGACAACTGCTGGCGGTCGCGTAAGACGATATTTCCTACATCACCAACACCCAGTCCATCTACAAAAATGCCCTCTGCCGGAACTTTTCCCACAACCTTGGCACTCTCCTGTCCAATTTCCAATACATCACCGGAAGAGAAAATAACCACATTTTCTTTTGGAATTCCCATTGAGATCGCAAGATCCCGGTGCGCCATCAAATGCTGGTATTCTCCATGTACCGGGATCGCATACTCCGGTTTGGTGAGAGAATAAATCAGCTTGATCTCCTCCTGACAGGCGTGGCCAGATACATGCGTATCCTGAAAGATCACCTTGGCACCACGCATAGACAGTTCATTAATGATCCGGGATACCGATTTTTCATTTCCAGGAATCGGACTGGAGCTTAAAATGACCGTATCGTTCGGCTTGATCGATACCTTCCGGTGCATATCATTTGCCATACGGGAAAGTGCTGCCATCGTTTCTCCCTGGCTTCCGGTGGTAATGAGCACCACCTGATCGTCTGTATAATTCTTCAGTTCATCAATATCGATCAGCGTCTGATCCGGAATATTGATATAACCGAGTTCGTTCGCCGTTGTAATGATATTGACCATGGAACGTCCCTCAATGACTACCTTGCGTCCATATTTATATGCCGAGTTGATGATCTGCTGCACACGGTCTACATTGGATGCAAATGTTGCAATGATCAGACGGTGTTCTTTGTTATTGGCAAACAGATTGTCAAAGGTTTTTCCCATCGTGCTTTCTGACGGGGTAAAGCCCGGCCGCATCACATTGGTACTGTCACACATCAGTGCGAGCACACCCTTCTTTCCCAACTCTGCAAACCGCTGTAAGTCGATGGCATCTCCAAATACCGGGGTATAATCTACTTTGAAATCTCCGGTATGTACAATCACACCTGCCGGAGTATAGATCGCCAATGCAGCTGCATCTACAATACTGTGATTGGTGCGGATAAATTCAATCCTAAAGCAGCCCAGATTGATAAACTGTCCATATGACACTACTTTACGTTTGACACTCTGCATCAAACCATGTTCTTTTAACTTATGCTCAATGATTCCCATTGTCAGTTTTGTCGCATAGATCGGGATATTGAGTTCCTTTTCTACAAATGGGATCGCACCAATATGATCCTCATGACCATGTGTGATGACTAATCCTTTTACCTTGTGTGCATTTTCCTTTAAGTAGCTTACATCCGGGATCACTAAATCGATTCCCAGCATATCATCCTCCGGAAATGCCAGGCCACAGTCTACTACCACAATGCTGTCACCGTATTCAAATGCCGTGATGTTCATACCGATCTGCTCTAATCCACCAAGTGGAATGATCTTGATCTTTTCTTTATTGACTGCCACTTCTTTCGGCTTATTCTCTGTCTTCTTAAACGGACGCTTCTCAAATTTCTTGTCACTTTTTTTGTCGTTTCGTTTTCCCTCTGTTTTGCGATCGTTCTTCCGTTCTACCCTTTTGGCATCGTTTCTTTTGTCTTTATCATTCTTTTTTTCATTGCGTTTCATCGGTTTACGCTCTGTTTTCTTTTCTATCTTCTTATCCTTTTCCTTCTCCGTTTTTGGTTGTTTTGTTCCTTTCAACATACTTTCTTACTTCAATCCTTTCTCATATTCCTTCATTTCATTCTTCCAAACCGTATCTAAAACACACGAAAAAAACGCATAGGAAACTACTGCTTCCTAGCACGATCTACTCTTTTCCTATTATGCCCGCACGATTTCATTTCACGCATGATCAAAGAAGAAAGATACCTTCCTCCCGGAATGTTTCTTGCTTCGTTTTCACATGACTATTTCTCTATAAAAAGAAACACAGCTTACTTCGTTTCAATATCTGTGTCTTCTAATAGTTCCTCAAATACTTTGGAGATGCTCAAAAGTTCCTGCTCTTCCTCCACAAATTCATACGTCCCCATACTGTCTGCACTGCCTGCGAAAACCTCTTTCATGATATAGGCAGTTCCATCCTCGTCCTCTTCTTTGGCATCAGTCACAAGCAGGTAATTCTGACCTGCGATCGTTGTCTGTTCCACTACTTCAAATACAATCTCTTCACCGTCTTCGGCTACCATTGTAATGGTATTTTCTTTTTTACTCATAACTATTCTTCCTATCTTTTTGAAGACGCATCCAAATAATTCTGCAATATGATCGCTGCTGCTATCTGGTCGATCACTGCTTTTCTATTCTCTCGTCTTACCTTACATTCTTTTAAAATCCGTTCTGATTCCACGGTTGTTAGCCGTTCATCCCATAACACAACAGGAAGACCTGTTCTACGCTCCAGTGCTTCCTTAAATTCCTTCGTATCTCTTACCCGGTCACCTTCCGTATTGTTCATGTTCTTCGGAAGGCCAAGTACAATTGTTCCAACCTCATACTCTTTGATCAGTTCTTCAATCTGTGCATAGGTTTTGCGCAGCTTATTCGGCTGCTTGCGCACGATCGTGGTAAGTTCCTGTGCCGTGATACCAAGTCGGTCACTTACCGCTACGCCAACCGTTACTGTTCCGTAATCTAACCCTAATACTCTCATACGTTCCCCATTACTTCAATCTGGTATCAATATAATACTCTAATAAGCCTTCAATAATCTCGTCACGCTCTACCTTCATAATCAGGCTTCTGGCATTCTTATGACTGGTAATATAAGTCGGATCTCCACTCATGACATATCCCACGATCTGGTTCACCGGATTATATCCTTTTTCGGTCAGGGCAGCATACACCTGCTCTAAAATCTGATGCACATCAAGGTCAGGCTCTCGCACTGTTTTAAAATACTGTGTATTGTTGTCCATCTTTATCACGTCCTTTTCCTAGTACTTCTACTATACCTTATTTTCAAAGAAATTTCAACTCATTTGTAGCAAGGCAGCGTCCCACCTTAATATAGTTCGGGCTATGTCCTACCTCATATTTCTCCCCGTCAATCTCTACCGTTTCCTCATAAAGAACAGAAAGATCGTTTGGATCAAACTTTGCTTCATATTCACGTTTTTGCTGTCTGGTCAGGGCAAGCAGCCGGTTCAACCGCTGTTTTTTCACGTTTCCGTCTACCTGATCCGGCATCTTTGCCGCCACCGTTCCTTCCCGCACAGAGTACGGAAATACATGGATCTCATATAATTGCAATGCCTTTAAATAAGCATAAGTTTCTTCAAACTCTTCGTCCGTTTCTCCCGGAAATCCCACGATCACATCCGTGGTAAGTGCCGGATCATCATAATAGCGGCGTAACAGCTCACACTTTTCCCGGTACTGCTTTGCCGTATATTTGCGGTTCATACGCTTTAAGGTAGCTTCCGCCCCACTTTGCAGGGACAAATGAAAATGCGGGCAGATCTTTGGCATATTGGAAATCGCTTCTACAAAGGACTCCGTAATGATCCCTGGTTCTAACGACCCTAACCGGATCCGCTTGATCCCATTTACCTTATGAAGCTCTTTCAGCAGCGTAAGCAGGTCTGTTTTTGGTGTCATGTCCACTCCGTAAGAGCTGATATGAATAC
This sequence comes from Lachnospiraceae bacterium, assembly GCA_050874905.1. Taxonomy (GTDB): domain Bacteria; phylum Bacillota; class Clostridia; order Lachnospirales; family Lachnospiraceae; genus NC2004. Next base: position 125,789 of record JBNMLP010000003.1, on the reverse strand, counting down.
CAGTTAAAACAAGCTCCTCGTATCCATCCATAGCAAGTGTAACCGCTTCTTTTATTATATCTTCCATCCGGCGGGAACGCACCCGGCCTCTGACATAAGGAATGATACAATAGGAACAGAACTGGTTACAGCCATCCTGAATCTTTACATAGGCTCTCGTATGTTCCTTTGTTGCCCCAATGGAAAATTCTTCATAAGCAGAAGAATGGTTGATGTCGATCAAATGGGGACTTTCTCCCCGTCCGGCAAAATACTCCTGCAAGAATGCAGCAATTTCATTTTTCTGATTGTTCCCTAAGAAAATGTCCACTTCCGGGAGCTGCTCCAGTTCTTTTTCTATGCTCTGTATATAACAGCCTGCTGCCACCAGCACGGTATCCGGATTCCGCTTTTTGGCACGATGCATCATCTGTCTGGACTTTCTGGACGCGATATTGGTAACGGCACAGGTATTTACTACCGTAACATCACTCGGCGTCTGATCCGGCACGATCTTATATCCTGCCTTCTTTAACAGCTCCGCCATTCCATCGGATTCATATTGATTTACCTTACAACCCAGTGTGATAAAAGACACTGTTTTCTGTTCTGTGCTCATTTTCGTACTCCTGCTGATTTCCTAACGGATTCTGCTCCATTTTTTTGTATAGTTTTATACCTTGACTTTTTGCAATACTAACGGTAGTATAATTGATGGAGAGAAGAAGTGCAACTTATAAATTTATCCCATGGGGGATTTACGAACAAGGAGGTAATTCGTATGAAATCAGTCCAGATCAATCTGAATTCGATTGAAAAAGTAAAATCATTCGTCAATGAAATCACGAAATTTACTGCAGAATTCGATTTAGTTTCCGGCCGTTATGTGATCGATGCGAAATCTATTATGGGTATTTTCAGTTTGGATATCTCCAAACCGATCGACTTAAATATCCACTGTGACACCGATGCAGAAGAAGCCGAAATCATGGATGCCATCAAGCCATACCTGGTTGGTTAATCTGTACGCAGTATTACATAAAAACACAAAGAGGTTGTCGTTTTGACAACCTCTTTTTATTTATTATTTTACCACGATCGTTTCAATTGAATTTAATGCCTGTTCCATCAGATCATCGATCACTTCTGAAAGCTTGCGCTCAGATGCCTCGATCACACTTACCTTTGGCTTGGTGACCGGATGCTTCGCCACGAAGATCGTACAGCAATCCTCGTATGGCAGGATGGAAGTTTCATAAGTGTTGATCTTTTCTGAAATATCTACAATCTCCTGTTTATCCATTCCGATCAGTGGACGAAATACCGGCATCGTACAAACTGCATTGGTCGCTACCAATGACTGCATCGTCTGGGAAGCCACCTGTCCGATGCTCTCTCCCGTGATCAATGCCTGCGCCTTATTTTCTTTGGCTAAATATTCTGCAATCCGCATCATGTAACGGCGCATAATGATCGTAAGCTCGTCATGTGGGCATTTCTCATAGATAGCAAGCTGGATATCTGTAAAGTTCACAATATGCAGATGGATCGGTCCGCTGTATTTCGCTACCAGCTTGGCGAGATCTACGACCTTTTCCTTGGCACGCTCACTGGTGTATGGTGGTGCATGAAAATATACCGCATCCAGATACACCCCTCGCTTGCTGATCATATAGCCTGCCACCGGACTATCGATTCCACCAGATAATAAAAGCATTGCTTTCCCGTTGGTACCAACCGGCATTCCGCCCGGTCCCGGAATCTCAATCGAATAAATGTAGACATGGGTACGAAGTTCCACGTTAATATATGCGGCCGGATGATGCACGTCCACCTTCATTTCCGGAAAATGATCTAAAATCTCTGCTCCTAAGTCCGCAGCAATCTCAAACGATTTCTTTGGATAAGATTTGTCTGCACGTCTTGCCAGCACCTTAAAGGTAATGTTTTTATCCGGATAAGCATGATCCACATATTCGCAGACTGCCTTTGCAAGCTCATCCCACTGGGCACTTTCCTTGATGACAACCGGACAAATGGCAGAAATACCAAATACCCGCTGCAGGGCAGAAATTGTTTCCTCATAATCAAAGGTGTCATTTGCTTTTGCAAAGATACGTCCCTGTTCTTTAAATACGGAAAAATCACCTACAGGTTCCAACGAAAATTTGATCTGTTTCACCAGAGCATCTTCAAACAATCTTCGATTTTTCCCTTTGATACCGATCTCGGCATATTTTACTAAAAATGCATTATATTCCATCTTCTCTTCCTTTCTTCTGTTATCTTCTTACAAAACGCCGCAGGGTAGGGAGCAGCTCTTTTAACTGTTCCACTGCATAATCCAGCTCTTCCTCTTTGGTAAATGTAGAAAAGGAGAAACGCAGTGTAGATTCTGCATCCGCAGGTGTAAGACCCATATTTAATAATGTTCCGCTCAGCTCCGGCTTGTTGGAGGAGCAGGCAGAACCAGAGGATACATATACCCCGCGTTCTTCTAAGGCGTGCAGCAGCACTTCACTTCGGATTCCCCGAAAAGTAATACTTGCGATATGTGGTGCCTCCCCGGAATGATCGTAACAATCCGGAAGCTTTGTAACTTCTTCGATAAAGTGCGCTTTGATCTTTTGCATATACGCAATATGATCCTCTTTAAAATTACGCTGATAAATGTATTCTGCTGCCACAGCAAGTCCCGCGATCGCCGGAACATTTTCTGTGCCGGAACGCATTCCTGACTGCTGATTTCCACCAAAGATAAATGGTTTGATGTTGGTGCGGTCTTTGATATACAAAAAACCGCTTCCCTTTGGTCCATGGATCTTATGGCCACTCACACTAAGCAGGTCAATGCCAAGCCGTTTCGGATAAAGTTCCAGTTTTCCGTACATCTGTATGGCATCCACATGAAAAATAATATTTTGTCCGGATGCTTTGATCACATCTGCAATCTCCCGCAGCGGCTGCACCGCTCCCACTTCATTGTTGACCCCCATCACAGATACCATAATAGTGTCCGGGCGGATCGCCTCTTTTAATGCACTGATCTTCACCTTTCCGTGTTCATCGACCGGAAGGTATGTGATCTCGTAACCAAGTTCCTCTAAAAATCCCAGCGGATTCAGCACGGAAGCATGTTCTACGGAACTGGTTATGATATGCTTTCCCTGCCGTTTTTTTGCCATCGCGATCCCGTGAAGTGCCCAGTTGTTTGACTCTGTTCCCCCGGACGTAAAATAAATCTCTTTCGGCTCTACCTTTAATGTTGCCGCGATCACTTCCCTGGCATGCTTGATATAATGTTCTGCTTCCAGTCCTTTTTTGTGAAGTGAAGAAGGATTTCCATAATCTTTCCTCATCACCCGATCCATGACCTGACAAACCTCTTCTAATGCCTGCGTTGTTGCTGCATTGTCCAAATATGCTTCCACGTTATTCCCTGCTTTCTAATCCTGATCTGTTGCAAACATGATGACTGACATCAGCATCATTCCTGCTGTTTCGGTTCGCAATATACGATGTCCCAGCGAGATTGGTTTCACACCGTTTAGCTGGCTTTTTTCAATTTCCTGTTCTGTAAATCCGCCTTCCGGTCCGATAAAGATTCCCAGCGATCGTTTCTTAGCCGACTCGTCTACCATACTTCTTGCCTGCTCCATCCCTTCTGCATTTTCATAAGGAATCAGAGCTGCTTCCAGTTTTTTCGCATCAAGAAGAGCATCGTCAAAGGACATTGGCATCGTCACCTCAGGAATTTTATTGCGTTTGGACTGTTTGGCTGCCGCCTCGGAAATGGCATTCCAGCGTGCCACCTTTTTAGCTGCCTTTTTCTGATCCAGCTGAACGACACACCGTTTCGTTACCACAGGAACAATTCTCACTGCCCCAAGCTCTACCATTTTCTGGATTACAGTCTCCATCTTGTCTCCTTTCGGAAGTGCCTGATAGAGAGTTACCTCGATAGGAAGTTCGCGGTTGCTTCCATACACATCCAACAGCTTGAGCTGCACTGCCTCTTCCTCAAGAGCCGTGATCTCACACAGATATTCCCGGTCATTACTCGTACTTACCAAAACCTGTTCGCCCTTTTTCATGCGCAGAACATGTACAATATGATTGACATCTTCTCCGGTTATAAATACCGTATCTTCCACAATCTGCTCCGGTTCTACAAAAAACTTATACATGCTTATCTCCCTACAATGGATACCCATTCTCCCATCGGAATAATATCTACGATCTCAAAGCCGTTTTTCACCATAGCTTCTTTTACTTCCTCCTCTTTGGTATTGATGATACCGGAGGTAATAAAATAAGCTCCTTCTTTCATAAAACGACGGGCAATAGAGGAAAGCGGAATGATCACATCTGCTAAAATATTGGCAACGACAATGTCATACTGCCCCTCTCCGATCTTCTCACAAAGCGCCTCATCCTCCAACAGGTTGCCCTCGTATGGGATCATGCTGCCCTTCTCGATATGATTAACCTCCAGATTCTCTTTTGTTGCAATGATCGCATTCGGATCAATATCAGTTCCGACTACCTTTCCTGCACCAAGTTTTAATGCAATAATAGATAAAATACCGCTGCCACAGCCTAAATCGAGTACTTTGTCCCCCGGCTTCAAAAACCGTTTGATCTGGGAAATGCAAAGTCTTGTTGTTTCGTGGGAACCTGTACCAAAAGCCGTGCCCGGATCAATCTCCACAATAATGTCTCCCTCTTTCTGATCGTTCACAGTTTCCCATGTTGGTTTGATGATAATGGTATCATCCAGACGAAATGGTTTGAAAAACTGCTTCCAGTTATTGATCCAGTCTTTGTCCTCGGTTTCTCCAAAGGACAGTGTTGCCGCACCGACATCCAAAAACTGTCCCACTTCCTTTAACATCTGGGAAATCTTCATAGACAGGGCTTCAATATCCTCCTCCGGATCAATATAACAGGATATTTTCGCAGTTCCATCATTGGGAGCAATCTCATCCGGCAAAAGATCCACATACATTTTTTTGCGTTCCTCCATGGTAAGAGGTACGTGATCCTCTACTTCTATTCCTTCAATGCCCAGCTCTGCCAATTCATAGCTGATCATATCAGTTGCCTCTACCGTTGTATCAATGGTAATCTTGTTCCATTTCATGCTCTGAGATCCTCCTTTTTACACAATTAGTTTTATCATACTACATTTATCTCAAAAAGGAAATACCAGAATCCAGAAAGCATACAAAAAAGACGCTGCACATGCAACGTCTTTCTTTTTTTATTTATTTATCCTTTTTGAAAAAGCCTTTTTTCTTTTCCTGCGTTCCTTCTTCTGTTGCTCCACCGCCAGAACTTTCATCGTACTTTCGTAAGATTTCCTTTTCCTGCTCGGAAAGCTTCTCCGGCACCTGTACTACCAATGTTACATAGTGGTCACCACGCACCGCATTGTTCCGGATCGTCGGTACACCTTTTCCTTTCAAACGGATCTTGGTGTCCGTCTGTGTACCCGGTTTGATCGTATAACGGAATGGTCCGTCTATCGTATTGATCTCGATCGTTGCACCAAGCGCCGCCTGCGTAAAGGTGATCGGCTGGGTAGAATAAAGATCATATTCATTCCGCTGAAAGATTGGATGACGGTCTACCATAACGGTAACCAATAAATCGCCACGTTCTCCTCCGCGCTTTCCAGGTTCTCCCTTTTCACGGATACGAACACTCTGTCCATTATCAATTCCAGCCGGAATATTTACCTGAATCTTCTTCTTGCTTGTCGTATAACCAGAACCACCACAAGCGCGGCATTTATTCTTGATCATCTGTCCTGTACCATTACATTCCGGACAAGTCTGCACATTTCTGACCATTCCAAATAAGGACTGCTGGGTAAATACTACCTGACCTTTTCCACCACATTTCGTACACGTAACCGGATCATATCCCGGCTGTGCTCCCGTTCCGTGGCAAAGTCCGCAAGGATCTTTTAATGGCAGTTCGATTTCTTTTATGCAGCCAAATACGGCTTCCTCGAAGCTGATACGCACACTCGTCTTGATATTGGAACCTCGTACCGGACCGTTCGAATCCTTCTTGGTACGGGAACCACCTCCGAATCCGAAGATGTCACCAAATCCAAATGCATCACCAAAAATGTCACCCATATCGCCCATGTTAAATTCAAATCCGCCACCGGAGAATCCTCCTCCGGCACCACCATCAAATGCGGCATGACCGAACTGATCATATTTGGCACGTTTCTCTGCGTCACTTAATACCTCGTAGGCTTCTGAAGCTTCCTTGAACTTACGCTCTGCTTCCGCATCACCCGGATTCATATCCGGATGATACTTCTTAGCCAACTGGCGGTAAGCCTTCTTCAATTCTGCTTCGGTTGCATTTCTTGCTACACCGAGCACTTCGTAATAATCTCTCTTCTCTGCCATTAGAATCACCTTTCACTACTTTTCATGTAGCTTATTCTACACCTCTTTGTAATCAGCGTCAACTACGTCGTCAGCGTCATACTGTGCTGCACCGGCACTCTCCGCACCTGTTCCCGCATTTGCATTTGGAGCAGACTGCTCATATAACTTGGAGAATAACTCCTGTGCGCTCTCCATCAATTTCTCTTTTGCTGCTTTGATCTTATCTACATCTGCATCTGTCATGGCATCTGCTTCAGTACCATCTACGATCTCCTTCAATGCCTTTAAGTCAGCCTCTACCTTATCTTTTCCGGCAGCATCGATCTTGTCTCCAACATCCTTTAATGCTTTCTCGGTCTGGAATACTAATGCGTCAGCCTCATTTCTTGCTTCGATCGCTTCTTTTCTCTTCTTATCCTGTGCTTCAAACTCTGCAGCTTCTTTTACAGCCTTATCGATATCCGCATCTGATAAGCTTGATCCGGATGTGATCGTAATATGCTGCTCGCTTCCTGTACCAAGGTCTTTCGCAGATACATTTACAATACCGTTTGCATCAATATCAAAAGTTACTTCGATCTGTGGTACACCACGTCTTGCCGGAGCAATACCATCCAGACGGAAACGTCCTAAGCTCTTGTTATCCTTTGCAAACTGACGCTCACCCTGTACAACATGGATATCAACGGCATCCTGATTGTCTGCTGCGGTAGAGAAGATCTGGCTCTTCTTTGTAGGAATGGTTGTATTTCTTTCGATCAGTCGTGTTGCTACACCACCCATGGTCTCAATAGAAAGAGAAAGCGGAGTAACATCTAACAGTAAGATCTCACCAGCACCTGCATCACCTGCTAACTTACCACCCTGGATAGAAGCACCGATGGCAACACACTCATCCGGGTTGATTCCCTTAAATGGCTCTTTGCCGGTCAACTGTTTTACCTTCTCCTGTACTGCGATGATACGTGTAGAACCACCAACTAACAGTACCTTATCAAGCTCAGAAGCGGTCATACCGGCATCCTTTAATGCTGTCTGTACCGGTGTCGCGGTACGCTCTACTAAATCAGCCGTTAACTCATCGAATTTTGCTCTTGTTAAATCCATATCAAAGTGTTTTGGACCTTCTGCTGTTGCTGTGATGAATGGCAGGTTGATATTGGTTGTAGTAGCAGAAGACAACTCTTTCTTCGCTTTCTCTGCTGCTTCTTTCAAACGCTGCATTGCCATCTTATCACCAGATAAGTCAACACCCTCTTTGTTCTTGAAATCTGCTAACATATACTGTGTAATAGCTTCATCGAAGTCATCACCACCAAGCTTGTTATCACCGGCAGTTGCCAATACTTCAATGACACCATCACCGATCTCAATGATAGATACATCAAACGTACCACCACCTAAATCGTATACCATGATCTTCTGCTCACTCTCATTATCCAATCCATAGGAAAGTGCAGCAGCTGTAGGCTCATTGATAATACGTTTTACATCTAAGCCTGCAATCTTACCAGCATCCTTTGTTGCCTGACGCTGTGCATCTGTAAAGTAAGCAGGTACTGTGATAACTGCCTCTGTTACTTTTTCTCCAATGTAGCTTTCTGCATCTGCCTTTAATTTCTGTAAGATCATTGCAGAAATCTCCTGTGGAGAATACTTCTTATCATCAATTGTTACTCTGTAATCAGATCCCATATGTCTCTTAATAGAAGAAATGGTCTTGTCTGCATTCGTAACTGCCTGACGTTTTGCAGGGTCACCTACGACACGCTCTCCATTCTTTGTAAATGCTACGATAGATGGTGTTGTTCTTACACCCTCAGAGTTTGTGATAACAACCGGTTTACCACCTTCCATAACTGCAACACATGAGTTTGTTGTTCCTAAGTCAATACCAATAATCTTGCCCATAATAATTCCTCCTAAACTGTCATCATTTTTATATTATTTTTAATTAGCTACTTTTACCATGCTGTGACGAAGTACTTCATCTTTATACATATAACCTTTTTGAAGTTCCTCTACTACAACATTCTCATCATACGAATCATCATCAATATGCATGACTGCATTGTGAAGATCCGGATTAAATTCCTTGCCCTCTGCATTCATCGGTGCAACCTTTACAGATTCCAGATATCCCATCATCTGACGATAGATCTTATCCACGCCCTGTACAAATGGATCATCCTTTTGTTCCTCTGTGACGGTAAGCTGTGCACGTTCAAAATTGTCCACGATTGGAAGTAACTTTTCTAATACTTCTTTTGCTCCCACATCATACATCCGGGAGCTTTCTTTTTCGGTTCGTTTGCGCATATTCTCAAACTCTGCCATCAATCGCTGGTACTTATCCTGCGCCTGCTCATTTGCCTCTTTTGCAGCTGCATATTTCTTTTTTAATTCATCAATAATCTCGCCCTGTGCTTTTAATTCCATCTCCAGGCCTTTGATCGTCTTACGTGATTTCTTTGAGGAATTCTTGTTGGAAGACTTCTCCTTATTATCCGAAGCTGCTGTCTTCTCTTTTTCCTCTTCTTTTGTCTCTTCTGTTTCTTTTTTCTCCTCAGAGTCCTCAATCGTTACTTCAATCTCACTGGACTCCTTTGTTTCCTCTTCTTTATTTACATCGTTTTCTTTCATTTCTTCATTTCTGTCCTGTGCCACTTAATTCCCACCTTTCCTATGTTTTGTTTTTGAAAATGGTATCCAACTCATCGGTTAGATTTTTGAGTGTTGTTACTACCTTATCATAATCCATACGTTTCGGACCGATAATACCTATCTTACCACGAACACCTTCTTCCAATTCATAGGTGGCCGTTACCAGACTACAGTCATTCATCGTCTGAATCGGCTGTTCATCTCCGATATATACCTGAATACCGTACTGGTTATCTCCATCTGAGGTACTTTCAATCAAATGATTCAGTGCTTTCTTTTCTTCAAACACCTCTAAGATCTCGCCGGCTTTGGAAGCATCTCCAAGTTCCGGATATTTTAAGATGTTATTCGCACCGCTGGTATATACTTCTAATTCTTCCGCCGAACGAACCGCATCCATCACACCATCAAAGATGTGTTCTAAAATGTCTGCGTGGATTCCTGCCTGCTGCTTCATCGTCTGAATGAGTTCTAAATTGATCTCCTGCAAACTAAGCCCGGTCAAAAACGTATTCAGTAATACATTAAACTTAAGCAGCTCATCGTTGGCCAGTGGTTCTTCTACCTCGATCATCTTGTTTTTGATGACATTTCCTTCTACCACGATGACCGCCAATAACTGACGTTCATCCACCTGGGAAAGCTGGATGAATTTCACCTTGGTATTTTTATAATTCGGGGCAGTTACCATCGTTGCATAATTGGTGTTGCTTGCTAATACTTTTGCAACCTGCTGCAACAAATGTTCCAAACGATCTACCTTTGCAAGCAAGGCATCATGTTCTGCGACTTCGGTTTCTTCCTTCTGTTCCCGTTCCAATGCTTTCTCCGCCATCATCTGATCGACATATAAACGGTATCCGGCATCAGATGGAATACGTCCGGCAGAGGTATGTGGCTGAATGATATATCCTAATTCCTCTAAGTCTGCCATCTCGTTTCGAATGGTTGCCGAAGATAGATTTAATCCCGGCAGCTTGGAAATCGTTCTGGAACCAACCGGTTCGCCCGTTTCCAAATAGGTTTTGATGATTGCCTGCAATATCTTAAGCTTTCGCTCATCTAACTCCATTTAACCATCCTTTCTGACATCTTTTGTCTTTTTTTGAAGTTATTAGCACTCACTTCTTTTGAGTGCTAACATCTTTCTAAAAAGAGATTACCACCCCACATGTTTTTTGTCAACGTTTTTTTGTTTTTTTCTTATTATGTATAGATATAGTGACGCCCCCTGTGGTTGCTTTCTTTTTGTGCAGGCACGCTTTCGCTGCTTGTCGCTCGCAGCGGTACTTCGTCCGCAGCCGCGCTTTCGCTTGCTGCAAACGAGTGCCGGCGGCTCCAAAGCGCCTGCACAATTAAGAAAGCATCCACAAGGGGCTGTACTCTGAGGAATATTGGCAATCAAGGCTTTTCGTATTCTGTAAGAGGAAATGGTTTCTTAATAAACTGGTTATTATCACAAACTCTGAGATTTTCTTGTTCTGTAGGTAAGAAGGTTTTCTTATCTATATATGTAGTAATGAAATAGTTCCCTGTCATCAGATTGTTTTAAGGTGACCTGTGATCTGACGATCAAAGGTCGGTACTCTGATAATAGGGAACTTATCTTTAAATAATATAGTGTTTTTATAATGCTGCTTTTACGGATTCTTCTAAGATTGCATATGCTTTGTCACATTCTTCCTTACTTACGATCAACGGTGGCACCATACGGATGATGCTGCCACTGACTGCGGTGATCAGCATATGACGGTCAAAACATTCATGTTTTACTTCCATGGCGATCGGCTTCTCAAATTCTACTCCCATCAAAAGTCCACGGCCTCTGACTTCTTTGACTCCCGGAAGGTTTTTACATAATCCCATAAAGTAATCGCCCATTTTTTTTGCATTGGCCGGCAGGTCGCGTTCGATGATCTCTTTGATCTCTGCGATAGCGGCTGCACAGCAGACCGGATTTCCTCCAAAGGTGGATCCGTGGCTTCCTGGTGTAAATGCCTGATTAGCTCTCTGGTTGGCACACACTGCTCCGATTGGGAGTCCGCCACCCATTGCTTTTGCCATGGATAACGCGTCCGGTGTTACTCCATATGACATATATCCCATCAATGATCCTAAACGTCCCCAGCCGGTCTGCACTTCGTCAAAGAGCAACAGCATATCACGCTCATCACAAAGCTTCCGCAGTCCCTTTAAGAACTCCTCTGTTGCCGGATAAACGCCGCCTTCTCCCTGTACTGGCTCTACCATGATCGCCACGGTATCTTTGGTACAGGCTTTTTCAAAGGACGCAAGATCATTAAAGTCTGCATAAGTAAAGCCCGGTAACATCGGCTTTAAATTCATCTGGCAGGCATTATCCGGCTGTCCGGTCGCACTCATGGCACCATAGCTTCGTCCATGGAAGCTCTGCTTTGCCGTTACAATGTGATAATGCTCCGGTCCGTATTTTTCGATTCCCCATTTTCTTGCCATCTTGATCATAGCTTCATTTGCCTCGGTTCCGGAGTTCTGGAAGAAGATCTTATCCATACCAATGTTGGTACAGATCAGTTTGGCAAGCACAACCATCGGAATACTATACGGATAGTTGGACACATGAAGGGTATCCTTTGCCTGTGAAATGATCGCTTCTACCACTTTTTCATTACAGTTTCCGGCAGAGTTGACCGCAATTCCGGCATAAAAGTCTAAATATGGTTCTTCCTTTTCATTATATATGTACATTCCCTTTGATGTCTCCGCTATCAGATCAAAGCGGGTGGCCAGCTCCATCATATAAGTATTGGCATCGTTGATCAACTGCTCTTTTGTAAGCCCGGTATCTTTCAATTTCATCGCATGTTCCTCCTTTTATCTCCTGCACCTTAACGGTGTATCTTTTTCGTTTTTGATTCTTCCATCGTAGCACTATTGATTCTTCTTGTCAATGTATAAATATTCGCATATTTTTATATTTATTCATATTGTTTTCGATCACATTTCCTTAAAAAGTCATATTTATCCGTTGTCAATTGTTTTCTCCTTGTTGTATAATACTGTTATCTGGGCAAGACCCACAAGTATTACATTTTAGAAAAGAGGTACCAATATGGCACAATTATGGGGTGGTCGTTTCACAAAAGAAACCGATCAACTGGTTTATAATTTTAATGCATCGATCTCCTTTGATCAGAAATTTTTTGATCAGGATATCCGGGGAAGCAAAGCGCATGTCACAATGCTTGCTGCAACAGGTATTTTGACGGAGAAAGAAAAAGAAACCATATTAAAAGGATTAGACAGCATTGTTGCTGATGTAAAGGCAGGAAAGCTGGCGATCACATCCGAATACGAAGACATCCACAGCTTTGTGGAAGCAAACTTGATTGACCGGGTAGGAGAAGCCGGAAAGAAGCTTCACACCGGGCGAAGCAGAAATGATCAGGTTGCATTAGATATGCGCCTTTACTGCCGGGATGAGCTGGTTGAAACAAAAGCACTGTTAAAAACACTGCTGGAAACCATTCACGGATTAATGAAGGAACACGTTCATACCTTTATGCCGGGATTTACTCATTTACAGAAGGCACAGCCTGTAACACTTGCACATCATCTGGGAGCTTATATGGAAATGTTCAAGCGGGATTACAGCCGTCTTAACGATATTTTAAATCGTATGAATATCTGTCCCCTCGGCTCCGGTGCATTAGCCGGTACCACGTATCCTCTGGATCGCGAGATGACAGCAAAGCTGCTGGACTTTGATGGTCCGTGCTTAAATAGTATGGATGGTGTTTCCGACCGTGACTACGTCATTGAGATGCTCAGTGCCTTTGCCACGATCATGATGCATTTGAGCCGTTTTTCCGAGGAGATCATTATCTGGAATTCCAATGAATACCAGTTTGTAGAACTGGACGATGCCTACAGCACCGGAAGCTCCATCATGCCACAGAAAAAGAATCCGGATATTGCCGAGCTCGTGCGTGGAAAGACCGGACGTGTCTATGGCGCATTGACTTCTCTTCTCACAACGATGAAAGGAATTCCACTTGCATACAACAAAGATATGCAGGAAGATAAAGAGCTTACCTTTGATGCCATTGATACGGTAAAGGGCTGTCTGTTACTGTTTGACGGTATGATCAAAACAATGCGTGTCAATAAAACTGCCATGGAAAGCAGTGCCAAAAACGGATTCACCAATGCAACAGATGCTGCAGATTATCTGGTAAATCATGGAGTTGCCTTCCGTGATGCCCATGGTATCGTAGGACAGTTAGTCCTTACCTGTATTGAGAAAAACATCGCCTTAGATGATCTTCCTCTGGAGGATTACAAAGCGATCAGCCCGGCATTTGAAGAAGATATTTATGATGCGATCAGTTTAAAAACCTGTGTGAACAAACGAAATACGATCGGTGCACCGGGACCTGATGCTATGGAAAAAGTAATTGCTGTCAATGAATCCTGGCTGGCACAGTTAGACTAATATATAGAATAGGAAGTGAACGTATGAATAATACAAAGAAACGGCAGGTTGAAATTGCCAAGAATATGTTAGAGGTAGAAATTCCTTTTGAGGATGTCGCAATGATCAGTGGTCTTTCCATAGAAGAGATTGAAACACTTTCCAAATCGGTAGTAATCCGAGTGAGAGACTCCCAGGATGTGCTTGATTTTGATCTTAAAGACACACTTTATCATTATAATAAGGAGCAGGCTCCTGAGGTAGATGAAACCGGAAAAGCATATGAGGCAAATTCTGAGGAAGAATAAAAAACAGAACGGACTGTGCACATTTTGGCACAGTCCTTTTTTAATAGCTGGTATATTTTTTGTTGGCAAATATGCCGATCAGGTTGCTGAAAGCTCCAAGCAGCAATTCATACCGCATTGCATAACACAGTGCTCGTATGGTGACAGCCTGCTCCCACGGGTATAGAAAGAGCGTCCCTGTTCCCCCTGCCCCGGTAAGCAGCATACCGTAGAAAAGCAACACGCCAAGCAGTACCACGACGATATGTGAAGTCACATAGAGAAGGGCATAACAAAAGCTGAGCAGACTATATTCCAATATGAGATATTGCAGAAAAAAAATTCCGGGCTGTGCTATGTGACTATGATAAAACAAAAGCACGGAGAGCCCCAGACTTCCCGCAACGACCGTATAGATGAGAAAAAGCTCCTTCCCACACCCACGGTCTGCCAGATAAAAAAGCTCCCTTCCTTTTCCCTGCGTTTTTTCATAGAAACAACAGAAAAACAAAACTGCCACACAAAGAGGCAGTACTATATTTAAATATTGCTGTGCTACAAGTACATACTGTGCCGTTTCCTCCATTTTCATTTTCCGTTCCACCAGAAATGGAACAGCCAGCACAAGAAGAAGCAATGACGCAATCGCACTATGTTTTAATTTCCTTATCGTATTTTTCATAGAGTCCCCGCATTTTCTCTTTTAATAAGAACAATATTGTTCGATCAATTTTCTCCTTCCATAATTGCCGCACAGGGTAATGAGAAACAGTATGAGCATCTGGATCAGATAGGTTTCATCTTCATAATTCCACGAAAACAGATCTACAATCTTTGTTCCACCTCCATGAAGCAGACACAGCACCAGATAACCGGCTGTCAAAAGCACCAGTGCCATCGTAACATGTTTTACCGCATATAACAAAAGCACGCATATCTGCGATACGGCAAGGCTTAACAGCACGTAACGAAAATAGGCAAGACTCCCCACCTTTATGCTTTTATGATACACAAGCACATATTCTATCGTCACAACTACCACATAATAAACATCGTTGATCGTAAGCTGGCGGTTTAACTGTGATCTTTGTATGTACAAAACCTCGCGCCCGTTCTGTGCGAGATAAGGCAGGCAGCTTACCACACTTAGTATGCCGATTCCGATCGGAAGCAGCAACAGCATCCTCTCATCCATGAAATATTTCGTAGATCTGTTTGGATAAAGCAGATCATGGAAATTCCAGATGTTTAACAGCAGCCATAACAACACGGGAGGAACAAAGGCAGTCACGCCCAGCCGCACCCACATTTCTTTCACCAGCCTTTTAATATACATAGATACCCATCCTCTAACGTAGGAGTAAGCTCCTGTTCCTCTGCCCCATCCGGAAGCAGAACACGAACCTTCCCCATTCCCTCTTTTTCATATTCTTTTACTAATATTCCAGGAGATATCTGTCTTTCATAAGTCTCTCTTTCCATTTCATAGACTTTTCCGGCGGCACAGGAAATAATTTCGTCACAGGTTCCCTTTTTCTTTATTTGTCCCTCCTGCATAACCTCCACATAATCTCCGATATAATCAATGTCATCTACGATATGAGTAGAAACAAGGATTGTCTGACCATTTCGTTTTCGCTCTTTCATAAAATTCTTAAACCGAAGCCGTTCCTCCGGGTCTAACCCTGCCGTTGGCTCATCAAGTAACACAACACCGGGATTTCCCAAAAATGCCTGCATGATCCCCACACGACGTATCATTCCACCGGAAAGCCTCGCCCCTTTACAATCTGCCTGCTCTGTTAAATGCAGCTCATCCAGCAATTGCTCTAACTCTTTTTCTATGGCAGCACGGGGAAGCTTCTTCATGGTACCAAGATAATGCATCAATTGGCGCACAGTCATATTGGGAAACAAGCCAAACTTTTGCGGCAGATAGCCGATATGGCTTCCCTCTAATTTTTCTCCATTAAAATACACCGAGCCTTTGGACTTCGGATATAGCCCTGCAACAGAGCGGATAAATGTTGTTTTTCCTGCCCCGTTTGGTCCAAGCAAACCATGAATTCCCTCTTCTAATTCCATGGATATATCTTTGATGATCGTTTTCTTTCCAAAACGCATCGTGATGTGTTCTACCTTAAGCATCGTACTCCTCCTGTTACTGTGCTGCCTGCTCTCCCACTGCTTCTAATCGTTGCTGATATGTTTCTACATCGTCCTCTATCCCGCGCCAGATCACGATATCCGAGCCGAATAAATAGATCCCCGACAGTTCCAGAGGAGAAATAACAACCGTTTTCGCAGTTACCGGAATATGTATTCTATGATTCTTTTGGGGATCATACTTTGCAGAAAATGCAGGATAAATATATATTATCCCATCTTTTTTGTATTTCCGGTAATTGCCGGAAAGCAAGGTCACCTGGTTGGCCATTCCAGAAAAATGTGTTCCTTTCTGTTCCAGATTGCTGATCATATTATGCTTTTTCCCCTTTACGGTAAGAGAAAATGTACTTTCCTGTTCTGGAAGGGTACAAAGCCCATTATGATCCACCGGACGTTTCCCGCTGATCGGATAATATGGAAAATTACCCGGAAGATACGCACTCGATGCCGAAGCATAATAACGGTTCAGCCAGCTTCCCTCATATACAACACAAATAGCAGATAACTCTTTTCCATTGGGATAGACGGTAAAAAAATTACCTTCTCTTTTATAGGAAAGACGTTCTCCCTTCTGATCTGCCACTTTTTTTATCTTTGCCCTGCTATACAGGGTAAAGGAATACTCCGGCAAAGAAGTATCTGATACCTGCATCTTCACCGTTGCCTTAAAATCAGGTACCATTGCGACTTCCATTTCATAGTTTGTCACCCAAAAAGTATCCTCTCCCAATATACCGATCGGTTTATCCTGCTGTAAGAGCGCATCTGCTTCTTGGTAAAGCGCATCAGACTGATCTTCATAGCCCTCATAATTTCCGGAGCATGGTAAATTCCATAAAATAACATTCCCCACAAAAAGCAGAAACAACCCTGCCTGTGCATAAAGCAAGCACTTTTTTTTGCTTTTCCAATACCAGATCAATAACAGGAAAAACAGGCAGGCTGCCAGAATATAAACAGACTTACTTACGATATGAATAGAAATCGGATATGGATCGCTGATATTTCCCACATATCTTGTTCCCACGCCAAAGAACTGGGTAGCATCACTGATTCCATATAATGTTTCTTTTCCGTAAAACAATTGATAAAAACGTATGGTCATATAAACGGTAGCAAAAAGCAGCATAAGAGAAGATACCAGACGTTTTTTTACTTGCTGTATCAACATTCCAATGACACATAAGATCAGATTTGGCATGGTAAAATAAACGATCATTGCTTTTAACATATAGAAAATGAAAGCATCCCGTTCACCAAGTATTACTGCTACAAGCAACACATAACCAATCACCAGAATACTTTGGAACAACACAAGTAAAAAAAGAACACAAGCCTCCAGACATTTCCTTTGCAAAAAAGGAACTGCCATGGCATCCAGACATTCTGCCATTTCATACTTTTCGCCACTTCCCATGTACTCATATCCTAATAGCAAAAACACGATACCGGAATATATCGTAAAAGGGAATAGAAGCTGCACGATATCCAAGCCATCCAAAAACTGACCATATGTATAAGAAAAAAATATCGTTTCTACCAGCAAATATCCTAGCAGCAATAAATTCCCAATTATGTATAGAAAAAAGCATTGTTTTGTCTTATAAAACAACATTAGATTTTGCCGTAGCATTATATCCTCCCTCATGTTATCTATTTATTTTACTAGTCATCATATTTTATTAGCCCCCATCCAATTCCAGGATTATCTTTACTTCTTTGGGACTCATTTAAGCTTAAATAACATGAACTATATTGCGCGGCTGTGGAAAATTCATAGGCAGGAAATTTAGTGTTTGATGCACAACTTCCCGATGTTATTTGTTTCGTAGTTAGTGTTCCTTTGATTTTGTAATATATTTTATAGTTTATACCCTTACCACCAATTAATGCACCTCCTGTAACCTTAGCCAAATAACAATCACATGTTATGGTTTTACTTTTCTCTTGCATATTCATAGTCAAGTTTTTAGAATATGCACCTGCATACATAGGAATAAAAAGTAACGTCACAACAAATACAATTGGAAGAATTTTTTTTATTCTCATAGAATCACCATCCTTTTATTTTTACTTATTATATATTATTTTTCGATTCTTGTCAATAAGAAATAAAAAAGGCGATGTAATCACTTACATCGCCTTCTCACTTTTTATCTTCTTATTCCTATTTCTTCTCAATATATCCCTGTGCCTTTAACAGCTCTGCACAAAGTACTGCTCCACCTGCGGCACCACGTACGGTGTTATGAGATAAACCGATAAATTTCCAGTCGTATACGCTGTCCTCACGGATACGTCCTACAGAAACACCCATTCCATTCTCATAATCTACATCTAAGGTTACCTGAGGACGGTTGTCTTCTTCCATGTAGCGGATGAACTGCTTTGGTGCACTTGGAAGCTTTAATTCCTGTGGCACACCAGAGAACTCCTCTAATTTCTGGATCAGCTGCTCCTTGGTTGGATTCTTTTTGAATTTTACAAATACGGCTGCCGTGTGTCCATTTAATACCGGTACACGTACACACTGACAGGTGATCACAGGAGTTGTTGCCGGAACAATCTCTCCCTTTTCAAAATCTACATGTCCCCAGATACGAAGTGGCTCTTTCTCTGATTTCTCTTCCTCACCACCGATAAATGGGATGACATTTCCCACCATCTCCGGCCAGTCCTTAAAGGTTTTTCCTGCTCCGGAAATTGCCTGATAAGTGGTAGCCACTACCTCGTATGGTTCAAATTCTTTCCACGCGGTTAATACCGGAGCGTAGCTCTGGATAGAACAGTTTGGCTTTACCGCAACGAAACCACGCTTGGTTCCCAAACGTTTTTTCTGGCACTCGATCACCTTCATATGCTCCGGGTTGATCTCCGGTACTACCATTGGTACATCCGGTGTCCAGCGATGCGCACTGTTGTTTGACACAACCGGTGTCTCTGTCTTTGCATAGGCTTCCTCGATCGCCTTGATCTCGTCCTTACTCATATCTACTGCACTAAATACAAAATCTACCGTAGAAGCAACCTCTTCTACTTCATTTACGTTGTGCACGATAATATTCTTTACTGCTTCCGGCATTGGAGTATCCATTTTCCAACGGTCTCCCACTGCTTCCTCATATGTTTTTCCAGCACTTCTTGGGGAAGCTGCAATGGTTACTACCTCAAACCATGGATGGTTCTCTAACAGAGAGATAAAACGCTGTCCCACCATACCGGTTCCACCTAAAATACCTACTTTTAACTTCTCACTCATCATCCGCTCTCCTTTTCTATTGATTCTGTCGGTTCTATTTGATCACACGTACCTTTACTACGCCGTCAATACTCTTTAATGCTTCTACTAATGTATCTGCCGGAACACCATCTAAGTCAAGCATACAATATGCCCAGTCGCCGCGGCTTTTGGAGATCATATTGGTTACATTGATATTCTGGTCTGCAAATACCTTTGTAAACTGGGTGATCATGTTCGGAATGTTCTTATGGTTGATCGCAATTCTTGCGGCACTGTCACATACGCCCATATCGCAGGCAGGGTAGTTGACAGAATTCTTAATGTTACCATTCTCCATGTAATCCATGATCTCTTTCACTGCCATGATCGCACAGTTATCTTCGGATTCCTCGGTAGAAGCTCCCAGATGTGGAAGTGTAATAACATTGTCCAATCCTGCAATAGCCGGATTTGGGAAATCGGTTACATATTTTGCCACTCTTCCGCTTGCCAGTGCTTCCTTCATATCTGCATCATTTACTAAAGTATCACGGGAGAAGTTCAAGATCTTCATACCGTCATGCATCAGTGCAAATGCGTCTTTGTTGAGCATTCCGATCGTATCCTTTAATGCAGGTACGTGTATGGTGATGTAATCACACTCTTTGTAAATGTCCTCGATATTGGTGATATGTTTGATATGACGGGATAATGACCATGCAGCATCGATTGATACAAATGGATCATAACCATATACTTCCATACCAAGACGGAACGCAATATTGGCAACCTTTGCACCGATCGCTCCCAGTCCGATCACACCTAATTTCTTACCGGAGATCTCATTTCCGGCATACTGTTTTTTCTGCTTCTCTACCATCTTTGCGATGTTTTCATCGGAAGCATTTTCTTTTACCCAGTTATATCCACCCATTAAATCACGGGAAGCTAACATAAGACCGGCTACTACAAGCTCTTTTACACCGTTAGCATTGGCACCCGGTGTATTAAATACAACAATTCCCTTTTCTGCACAGGCATCCAGAGGAATGTTGTTGACACCTGCACCGGCACGTGCAATAGCAGCTAAGTTATCGGAAAGGGTAAGCTCATGCATGGATGCACTTCTGACAAGCACTGCATTTGCTTCACTGAATTCCTCTGTCATTTCATACTGCTCATTAAACAGATCCGTACCGCAGGCTGCGATAGGATTTAAACAATTTACCTTAACCATTTTTATGTCTCCTTATTCTCTGCATCTAACCTTATTTTATGCGTTCTCTTCTTCAAACTTCTTCATGAATGCAACTAACTTCTCTACACCTTCGATCGGCATTGCATTGTAGATGGAAGCACGCATACCACCAACGGTTCTGTGTCCCTTTAAGTTCACAAAGCCAGCCTCTGTTGCTTCTTTTACAAACTTGGCATCCATATCTTTATCTCCGGTTACAAATGGAACATTCATCAAAGAACGATCCTCCGGAACCACGGTACCCTTAAAGAGCTTGGAAGAATCTAAGAAATCATATAAGATCTTTGCTTTCTTTTCGTTGATCTCTTTCATCTTCTCCAAACCGCCTAATTTCTTTAAGTGCTTGAATACCTTACCGCAAATGTAAATGCCATAAGCAGGTGGGGTGTTATATAAAGAATTGGCGTCTGCCTGTGTCTTGTATTTTAACATTGTTGGAGTTCCTTCCATAACATCGTCACGGATCAGATCCTCACGGATGATAACAACAACCACGCCGGCAGGTCCTACGTTCTTTTGTACACCAAAATAGATCAGACCATAGTCGCTTACATTTACAGGCTGGGATAAAATGTCAGATGACATATCTGCCACTAAGATCTTGCCTTTTGTATTTGGAAGCTTCTTGAAGGTTGTTCCATAGATGGTGTTGTTATGACAAATGTATACATAATCAGCATCCTCTGAAATCGGAAGATCCGAACAATCCGGAATGTACGAGAAGGTCTTATCCTCTGAACTTGCAATCTTATTTGCTTTTCCGTATCTTGCTGCTTCCTGATATGCCTTCTTTGCCCACTGACCTGTAATGATGTAGTCTGCTACACCGTTTTTCATCAGGTTCATTGGGATTGCCGAGAACTGCTGGGAAGCTCCGCCCTGTAAGAACAATACCTTGTAATTGTCCGGAATGTTCATCAGGTCTCTTAAATCCTGCTCTGCCGATTCAATGATCTCCTCAAATGCTTTCGAGCGGTGGCTCATCTCCATTACGCTCATGCCTGTTCCATTGTAATCAAGCATCTCATCTGCTGCTTCCTGTAACACTTCTACCGGTAACATAGAAGGTCCTGCTGAAAAGTTATACACTCTTGCCATTTTATATCTTCCTCCTTTTATATAACTTACTTTGTCTGTTTCGCCAGATCGTCACCATCGAATACTTCTTCTAAGGTTGCTCCACCCGGAACCATAGGGAATACTTTATCATCCTTACCGATCTGGGCATCGATCACAACCGGACCATCTGCCTCTAACGCCTTTTTGAATGCGTCATCAAATTCCTGCTGGGTCGTTACCGTATATCCGGTCGCCCCCATTGCCTCTGCAATTTTTGCAAAGTCTGCTTTATCTTCTAATACTGTATTGGAATAGCGTTCGCCATAGAACAATGTCTGCCACTGACGTACCATGCCAAGTACATGGTTGTTGATAACCACTTCAATGATCGGTACGTTATAGCGGGCTGCCGTCATGATCTCCTGCATATTCATACGGAAGCATCCATCTCCGGCAATGTTGATACATACCTGATCCGGCTTGCCATACTTGGCTCCGATGCAGGCACCGATACCATAGCCCATCGTTCCCAGTCCACCGGAGGTGATCAGTGTTCTAGGCTTGGAGTATTTATAATACTGTGCTGCCCACATCTGATGCTGTCCGACATCGGTCGTGATGATCGCTTTTCCGTCCGTCTGGCGGTAGATCGACTCCATGATCGAAGGACCGCAAAGTCCGGTCTCAGAATAATGAAGCGGATATTCTTTCATCAGGTTCTGCACCTTTTCCATCCACGCCTCATGCTTCAACGGCTTGGTGATCTTATGATTTAACATTTCCAGTACACTCTTTACATCCCCGACGATGCTGGCATGTACTTTCACATTTTTGTTGATCTCTGCCGGATCAACATCGATCTGAAGGATCTTTGCTTTCTTTGCAAATTTGGAAGCATTTCCGGTTACACGATCTGAGAAACGTGCTCCCATTACGATCAGCAGATCACAATCTACTACGCTTAAGTTTGATGCCTTTGTACCATGCATACCAACCATACCGGTATACCGTGGATCTGTTCCGTCAAATGCGCCTTTTCCCATCAGGGTATCACATACCGGAGCATCAATTTTATCTACAAATTCTTTCAGTTCTGACTGTGCGCCGGAAATGACAGCACCGCCGCCTACCATGATCATTGGCTTTTTCGCCTTCTGGATCATCTCTACGGCTTTGTCGATGTCCTTTCCACGGATCTGCTCCGTCGAGCGTGCGATCGGCTCCGGTGTTTTTGGCGTATAGTCTGTTTTATTTGCTGTGACATCCTTTGGAATATCGACAAGCACCGGACCCGGACGTCCGGTTTTTGCAATCTTAAATGCCTTGCGGATCGTATCGGCTAAATCCTTTACATCCTTTACAATAAAACTGTGCTTGGTGATCGGCATCACAACACCAGCAATATCGATCTCCTGAAAGCTGTCTTTTCCAAGCAGTGGAACACCTACATTTGCGGTGATCGCAACAAGTGGAATGGAATCCATCTGCGCTGTTGCAATACCGGTCACCAGATTGGTAGCACCCGGTCCGGAAGTCGCCATACATACGCCTACTTTTCCGGTTGCTCTGGCATATCCATCTGCTGCATGTGCCGCCCCCTGCTCATGCGAGGTCAACACATGATGAATCTCATCTTCATGCTTATAAAGCTCATCATAAATATTTAAAATCGCACCACCAGGATAGCCAAATACAGTGTCTACCCCCTGCTCTTTTAAACATTCAATTACAATCTCTGATCCAGTTAACTGTTTCATCTGTTTTCTCCTCTATTGCATCTGCCTGTTTTCTATTTTGCCTTTGGCACCTCTAAGATCGCACCACGGTTGCCGCTTGTTACCATCGCTGCATAACGTGCTAAATATCCGGTTGTAACCTTTGGTTCTCTTGGCTGCCATTTTGCTTTTCTTTCTGCCAGTTCTTCATCAGAAACCTGCAGATTCAGGCTCAGGTTATCAATGTCGATGGAAATGATGTCGCCTTCTTCTACTAACGCGATCGGACCGCCAACTGCTGCCTCCGGTGACACATGACCAATAGATGCTCCACGGCTTGCACCGGAGAAACGTCCATCTGTGATCAATGCCACGCTGGAACCTAATCCCATACCGGCAATCGCTGAGGTTGGATTTAACATCTCACGCATACCAGGACCTCCCTTTGGTCCCTCGTAACGGATGACAACCACATCGCCTTCTACGATCTTGCCGCCCTTGATCGCAGCGATCGCATCTTCCTCACAGTCAAATACACGAGCAGGTCCTTCATGCTTCAGCATCTCCGGTACCACTGCGGAACGTTTTACAACGCTTCCATCCGGAGCAAGGTTACCACTTAATACAGCTAATCCACCTGTCTTTGAGTAAGCGTTGTCCACGGTACGGATCACTTCCGGATTGCGGTTGACTGCGTTTTTGATGTTCTCGCCTACTGTCTTTCCGGTTACGGTCATACAGTCTGTATTGAGCAGACCGATCTCCTCTAATTCTTTCATTACGGCATATACACCGCCTGCCTCATTTAAGTCCTCCATATAGGTTGGACCGGCTGGTGCCAGATGACAAAGGTTCGGTGTCTTTGCACTGATCTCATTTGCAAACTTGATATCGAAATCCCATCCGATCTCATGTGCGATCGCAGGTAAATGCAACATACTGTTTGTGGAACATCCCAATGCCATATCAACGGTCAATGCATTCATGATCGCATCCTTTGTCATAATGTCTCTTGGGCGGATATTCTTACGGTACATTTCCATTACTGCCATACCAGCATGCTTTGCAAGCTTGATACGCTCAGAATATACTGCCGGGATTGTTCCATTTCCACGAAGTCCCATACCAAGCACCTCAGTCAGACAGTTCATGCTGTTTGCGGTATACATACCGGAACAGGAACCACAGGTCGGGCATACTTTGTTCTCAAATTCTTCTACATCCTCTGCGGTCATTGATCCGGCAGCATAAGAACCCACTGCCTCAAACATAGAGGATAAGCTTCTCTTATGGCCTTTCACATGTCCGGCTAACATTGGACCACCACTAACAAATACCGTCGGAACGTTGACACGTGCGGCCGCCATCAGAAGTCCCGGTACATTCTTATCACAGTTTGGAACCATAACCAGTGCATCAAACTGATGTGCCTGCGCCATTGCTTCCGTAGAGTCTGCGATCAGATCTCTGGTCACTAAGGAATATTTCATACCGATATGTCCCATGGCGATTCCATCACATACTGCGATCGCCGGAAATACTACCGGCGTACCACCTGCCATGGCAACACCTAATTTTACAGCTTCTACGATCTTATCCAGATTCATATGTCCCGGTACAATCTCATTGTAAGAGGAAACAATACCAACTAATGGTTTCTCCATCTCTTCTTTTGTCATTCCCAGTGCGTTAAACAGGGAACGATGCGGTGCCTGCTGCATACCTTTTCTTACATTATCACTCTTCATATTCTTACCTGCCTTATACTATATCTTTTTATTTCTGTTTGCTTCTTATATACGCTTGGTGATCTCGTCACCCATTTCACTACAGGATACCTTCTTCATACCCTCGGAGTAAATATCGCCGGTGCGGTAGCCCTCTTTTAATACCGCCTTAACTGCATTCTCAATTGCGTCTGCTTCCTCATCCAGATCAAAGGAGAAGCGAAGCATCATCGCAGCCGAAAGCACTGTGGCGATCGGATTGGCAATATTCTGTCCTGCGATATCCGGCGCAGAACCATGGCTTGGCTCATAAAGACCAAACTTGGTCTCATTCAGACTGGCTGATGATAACATACCGAGAGAGCCTGTTACCATAGCTGCCTCATCCGATAAAATGTCACCAAACATGTTCTCCGTTAAGATCACATCAAACTGTGCCGGATTCCGGACGATCTGCATCGCGCAGTTATCTACCAGCATATGCTCATAGGCAACATCCGGATAATCTTTGGCAACCTCTTCGACTACCTTGCGCCATAATCTGGAAGAATCCAATACATTTGCCTTATCTACACTTGTTACTTTCTTTCTTCTCTTTCTGGCAATATCAAATCCGCGGATCGCGATACGGCGGATCTCCGGCTCTGTGTAAGTCAGATTGTCATGTGCCGTCATCACACCATTTTCCATGCCGGTGCTGCGCTCGCCAAAGTAAAGACCTCCGGTCAGCTCCCGCATGATCATCATATCAAACCCGTCTGCACTGATATCCGAACGAAGTGGACAAGCATCCTTAAGCTCCTCATAAAGATATGCCGGACGTAAGTTGGCAAATAAGTTCAGTTCTTTTCTGATCTTTAAAAGTCCTGCCTCCGGCCGTTTGGATGGTTCTAATTTATACCATGGAGAAGTTGCTGTATTTCCACCAATGGATCCCATTAATACAGCATCCGATGCCTTTGCTGCTGCGATCGTTTCATCCGTAAGCGGAATCCCGTGTACGTCGATCGAGGCACCCCCCATCAAAAGCTGCTCATAGTGAAACGTATGACCAAACTTGTCTGCAACACGATCCAATACTTTCATTGCCTCGGTCACGATCTCTGGTCCGATACCGTCCCCTTTAATGACTCCAATTTTAAATTCCATTCTGTTTCATCCCTTTCGTTATCCGTTACAGATTCGGGTAGAATCCGCCCATTTAATCTATATCATATAACATTTTTTGCCTTATTTCAACTTTTTCTGTCCAAAGTACCGTTGCTACTGTCCGGCAGGGACTTCCACCTCTACCGTTTTAGTTGTTTCATAGAAGTATTTTCCACCCTGTGTCATCGGCAGGATCACGCAATTACGAAGATCTACATTTTTGCGTTTTACATTGGAACCAGTAAAGGTAAAGGTCAATGCTTTGCTTGCACGCTGCGGGGTATTTAAGTTCAATTTGGAATAGTACCGTTTCGCAACCACTTTGTTTCCATCCTTGACTACCACCGTAATTCCTTTGATGTACTGGATCTTATGCTTCGTTCCATTGATAAAATGTCCTTTCAGACGGTAGCCGTTCTTGGTTTTCTCAATGGAAGAAAAGCCGATCACACCGGAATTGTAGCTGTAACCGTTTTTGGAATAAGCAGAAAACTTCTGCCTGTTTTTCACAACCCTTACCTTACATTTATAAGAAGCTGCTCCCACTTTTGCTGTTACAGTCGCGCCTCCCTCTTTCTTTCCGGTCACTTTTCCCTTGGAAGACACCGATGCCACCTTTTTGTTCGAGCTGCTCCACTTAACCTGTTTGGCATGTTTTACGGAAAGTGTTTTAGAAAATCCTTTGGTCAGAGTAATACTCTTCTCACTGATGGACAGATTTTTTACGGTTACCGTAACGGTAAGTGTCTGTGTCTCCATCTGTGCCTTGATCTTTACTGTTCCGGCTTTTTTGGCCGTTACAATACCATTTTCCACGCTGGCAACGGCATCGTTGGATGATGTCCAGACTATGGTCTGTCCCTCCGCCTGTTTCAGCTTTAAGTCCTGCTGTCCTCCTACCAGTACCTCCTGGCTCAGGGAATCAAAATAAGCCCCGATATAGCTGATCTTCTTTGCACTGCTTTTTACGTAATCATAAAGCGTTGCAGACTGCATCAGTGTCACTTCGGAAAGTGTCGTCTTTTGAAATACATTCTTTCCATAAGTGGTTGTTAGTGCAGAAGAAGTCAGCATCAATTTGCCCATATTGGAAAATGCTCCGTCTGCTACCGTTTCTACGGATACCGGAAGAGTGATCTCTTTGACTGCTTTACAGTTGGAAAATGCTTCCTTTCCAATACCGGTGAGTCCCGTCTCAGCAAAGGTTACCGTAGTCAGCTTGGTACAATACTGAAATGCCTGTGCTCCGATTGTTTTCACAGAAGCCGGGATGGAAACCGTCGCCATATCTGCACCATAAAATGCCTTAGCTGCGACCGCTGTGACCGTCTTGTCTCCGATTGTTTCAGGGATCATTACATTCTCCTCTTTCGTATTCATTCCGGTAATGGTCAATGTCCCGTCCGCATTTGCCTCATATTGGTAGACCTCCTCGGCACCGCTGCGGGACAAAAAGCCCAGCATACATCCCAGAAGTACAATACTGAAAATCATTATTTTTCCTGTTTTTTTCACGTTTTCTTCCTCCATTTCTGTTATCTTTTCTAACAATAGTTCTCTGCTACTGATTATACTGATATTTTTTTGCCGGCGCAACTGTAGTTTTCACGAAAATACGGCTGTCCCACTGGTGATTTCTGGCATCTTGTTTCATTTGCACTTTTTTTCCTGCGCGCATCTATGCTATACTGATGCTTAGAATACAAAATGAAAGAAGGAACTGATATGATCACAGGGACTACCCGCCTGACCGGTCTGCTCGGCAGCCCGGTATCTCACAGCATTTCCCCACTGATGCACAATGAAGCATTCCGCCTGTTGGGACTGGACTACCGCTATCTGTGTTTTGATGTGGGAACAGAGGATTTAAAATGTGTGACCGATGCCTTCCGTGTCATGAATGTAAGAGGCTTCAACCTCACCATGCCGGACAAAACACGTATGTTTGAACTGGCCGACGAAGTATCTACGGCCGCTTCACTGATTGGTGCCGTAAATACTGTCGTAGTGGAAAATGGCAGACTACTTGCCCACAACACCGATGGGACAGGGTACATGCGGGCCGTCGCAGATGCCGGATATGATCTCACCGGAAAGCATATGGTACTGCTTGGCGGCGGCGGAGCAGCGACTGCGATTGCGGTACAGGCTGCATTAGACGGACTCAAGCGGATCACGATCGTAAATCGTGCCGGCAAATCGTTCCAGAAAGCACAGAAGCTTGCCGATACGCTCTGTCAGAAAACAAGCTGTCTGGTCGATACTTGTGCTCTGGAGGATACACAGACGCTGCGGCAGCTCTTACAGGATGCTGCTATTTTGACCAATGCCACTCCGGTTGGCATGGCTCCGAATGAAGATGCCTGTCCATTAAGCGATCCTTCTATGCTGCATCCCGGTCTGATCGTTTCCGATATCATCTATAACCCAAGAACCACACGGCTGATGGAAGAAGCAAAAAAACACGGTGCTGCCACCTGCAATGGACTGTATATGCTCTTATATCAGGGAGCAGAAGCATTCGAACTTTGGACCGGACAACCAATGCCGGTCACACCGATCAAAGAAAAATACTTTTCCTAATGCCTGGAAAGCCGGATCCGACGGATCAAAAAATAGAGCACAAAAAATAATACCATGCTGCTTTCGCAAAGGAGCAGCACATTTTTGGCAAGCAGTCCGGCTACCAACAGTATGACAAACAAATATCCATGAAAGAGCAGATGATTTTCCACACAGGTAAGCCGTCTGCTCTTTTCACTTTTACAGGCAACCGCCATTTTTTCATATAAGGTACGATCCTGACATTGTTTCATCTTCATCCCCCTCTCTAAAGCAAAAAACATCTATTCCATATGGAATAGATGTTTTTATTACTATATGATACTTCTGATTTTATATGACACTTACCATCTCATGCGGACAAACCGTGTTTTGCATGCCGGACATACGATCGCCACACGTCCTTTTTTCCCGCGGTTTGGAATACGCACCTGCTGTTTGCAGCCGGGACATTCAAAGATATAATATTTCTTTTTCATTTCCCGTTCCTGTTCTTTTTCCTGCTTGGTCTCTTCATCCGGAACAACCTTGTTCTTCAACTGCTCCACATAAGCCTTTTTATCCGCTTCTTTGAATTCCTTCATCTTGCCAGATAACTTTTCCCACAGTTTGACAAACAATGATTTACAGCCGGATATCAGACCGGCAAACAGTTCATTCTCTTTTTCATGATAAGAAAATGGAGAAAAACAGCGAAATAGTCCATACCCGATCAGCAACAGTGCAAAGATCAAAAGCCCTACACTTTTCGCAAACAGATCGATCAGTAACAATACCGCACCAACGATCCAGAACAGACCACTTAAGTCATCCTCGCCTCGTTTTCCATTCGTCCATTTTGCCCATTGATTTGTGAAAAAATCTACAATGGTTCCTAATTTTTCTTCAATCCAGTCAAACATCCCGCTATCATCCTTTCAAAAAGTATATCCTTCTCAAAGGTCCCCCAGTTTCTTTAGTTTACCACAGCCACGAGGCTTCGTAAAGTCAAGAATCATACCGGGTGATGCGGATCTTGAACTTGTCTTTTCTTGTTTTTGCGGCAATATTATGAAAATAAAATCGTCCCTTTTTCCGGACAGATACCATGCTGTCTTCTTTTACGGCTCCGCTGTTATTTTCGCATAATCTCCCGGACACAAATACACGTTTTTCCCGGATAATGCGCTGGCTTTCTTCTCTGGAAAGATGAAACACAGCCGCCACTACCGCATCGAGCCGCAAGGAGGAAACCAAAAGCTCCGCTTCCTCTCCTTCGGAAAGGCAAAGGTCTTGTACTTCTGTTTTGTCACAGCAGGACACCGTTACGATCGTATGACGGATCTTGGTCAGCTCTGTTTTGATATACTCTGCCATCTGCTGCATGCAGGCAAGGTAAATGACGGATGGGGTGATCCGAATATCCCCTATCATCTCCCGCTCCATTCCAAGATGCATCAATGCGCCCAGACAGTCCCGGTGTGTCAATTTTTCCGCATACTTTTTGGAAACCGGAGTGAGTTTTAACAGACAGACCGGAGGCTGTTCCTCATAGCCGAACGTTTCCTCATTTCCAAACACCGCAATATTTCGCTCGCTCATCGGAAATATGCCATATAAGGAAACTGCAATTGGAAATTCCCGTTCCAATTGCAGTACAATGTCTTGTTCCATTTCATTTAAAAAGTTGGTAAATTCATAGCGGTTACTACGATAGGAGCGGTTTGCAAGCTCCATGAGCCGCTTTCTGATCCGCTGCTCTTCTTCCTTCATCTGTTAATCCTCCGCCTTTTCTTCTGTGGTTGCAGAAGGAACATTTGGATCCTCGTAAACAATGACCGGATATCCCTTTTCCATGTTATCGTAGATAGACACCGCCATGTGATATGGCAGATTCACACATCCATGGGATCCCCTGTATTTATAAAATGTTCCACCAAATACTTTTCTCCAGCTTGCGTCATGGAACCCAATGTTTCCATTAAACGGAATAAAATAATCCACTTTGGATGCATAGTTTTCTCCGACAAGCTGCACCTGATGATTCTCATAGGTGTGGTCCTTATAGGTAACCGAATAGATACCGGAAGGAGTTGGATTTTTAAGCTTTCCGGTCACGCAGTCCGCCTCATCTACCACCTTGCCGTTTTTATAAAGAATAACATGCTGTCTGGTCAGGTTGACTTCTACATAGGTGTTTCCTAAGTCATCTTCTCCTCTTGCAGCAGCCTTTTGCAGATACTCTACCTCTTTGGTTCCACTCTTCTTTTCCTTGATAAAAGAAATCAGACTTTTGGTTTCCGCATCCCGATTTGTCCACCAGCCGTAATCACCCTTGCTCAACGTAACCGAATAACCATAGCTGGTCTGAAACGTACGGGTTGAGAAAATGGTATCGTACTTAGACGCCATCTCTCCGACAAACTGTGCAACCTTCTCCTTGTCAAAGGAAATCTTGAGTTTGCCGCTTACCTTCAGCCACGAAGCGATCTGATCCGGCTCTACCGTTACCTGATCCTTACCATAATCGTATGTTACCTTCGTGTTAATGTATGCATTTGCCAGATTGAGTGCATCTGTCACAGCATCGTCCTTTGCATAATAGGTTGGGTTCACATAACAGTCCTGTTTCTCTAAGTTGAGGGACTCATTTAATTCTTTCACACAATTTTCGGCAGCTTCCTGTAATTTTGAAAGTTCCACCTTCGTGCCTACCGATTCCGGAACCACTTCAAATTCTTTTTTTTCACTGTTATAGGAAATGGTTGCATCCACCGGATCTTCCATGTTGGCTTCCTTTGCACAATCCAGTGCAAGAACTGCCTTTTTCAAGCTTTCCTGATCGTATGTCACATGTACCCCGATTGCTTTTTGCTGCGGCATCGCAAATGATACCGGCCACAACAAGGTACGCTGCTTCTTCACCAGATCATTCATGGAACCGTCAAACACCACATCCATAGAAAAATCCTTGCCGTTTAAATGTTCCGTTTTCTTCTGTCTTTCTTTTACTGTTATATCAAAATTCTGCACCACATCTGTGATCGCTTCTTCGGCTCCTGCTACACTTCTCATGGAACAGGCTACCCCGTTGATCTTTGTACCAATCAAAAAGTGAGACTGGAAGAACACAATTCCTGCCACATAAATTACCAGAAGAACACCGACAATGATCAGTAAAATCCTTCCTACTCTTCCCTTTTTCCTGTTTTTTCTAATTCTTTCCATGCTACCTACTTCCTTACATCAATCCTGTATGTTCTCACCAGCTTCTTATCATACACTCTTTTTTATTGGTATGCAAGTGAATTTCTTCCCGCTTGCGTCAAATGTCACTGGAAACGTTTGACAGCTTTTTTGTACTTCTCTTTATGAGGACATCTGCGATACGCTTCCTCATAGTACTTTTTTGCCATTTTCAGACAATCCTCTTTTGTTGCCACCGCCACATAATCATCCAGCAGTTCCACTAAAGAAGAAAACAGTTTCTGCTCCGGCAATTCCACATCTTCGTGTGCTTTTTCCCCAGCTTTTTGGAGTTCTTCTTTTCTAAGACGTACAAATTCCAACAGTTCTGCGCTGGCCGGCTGCACTTCTTTGGCTCTGCGTTCATACATTTCTGCCATATCATAATAAACTTCATAGCAGCTGCACTTGGTGCAATAAGCACAGCGCGGTCCATAATAAACCGCCCAGAAAAACATCCGGATTGCCTCCTCATACATACCCTTCCATGCATAGTCCATACCGACACAGTCTGCCGCACACGCATCTTTTGGATCCTGCTTTAACAGCTTAATATCCTCCCGGAATGCTGCTTCATATAACGTTGCTCCCCGGTTTACATCTCCCATTTTTTCATATATCACACCAAGTTTGGAACAGACATATCCATCCTCCCGGTTAAGCTGATATGCCTTTTCATAATATTTACACGCCTTTTTCAGATCTTCTTTATAATCCAGATAATAGCCACCCAGATATTTATAATACTGACATTCATAATGATTGCCATAGGCTTTGCGGTAAGCGATACGCTGACTGCGCTTTAGCGCGCGCTTCCACACGGATATCATTGCCTTTTCTTCCCCTGCATGCTTAAACAGGTTCGCGTAATGCGTGATTGTTTTTGTATAATCATCCTGATAGGCAGGCTGCAGCAATTCCTGATAGATCAACGCACTCTGCTTCCGTTTTCCCTGTTCCGCATAGATGTCCGCCAGCATCAGTCTGGCCTCATAATAATAGGAAGTGTTCGGATCCTTTATCTGCAACAGATAAGAGACTGCCTGCTCTGTTTTATTTAACCGTCTGGAAAGCCGCGCTGCTTCATAAACAATACGAAGGTTCGGATGTTCGTTCGCCAGTGCTTTTTCGTAATCCTGCAGTGCTTCCTCTAAATGTCCGGTCTCCTTTGCCAGAAATCCGAGATTCGCCCATGCATAGCAGTTCTCCGGGTTATCTTCTAATGCCATCTTGTAACTTTCTTTTGCTTCATTGTTGCGATCCAGCTCATTGTAGATAATTCCCTGATCTACATAGTAGTAATCCGATGGTGCCAGTGCAAGCTGGAGGATCACCTCTTTTAATGCCTCTTCATAACATCCCTGCTCCATATAAACGTCACAGATGCGTCCGTGGATACCCGGATGATCCGGATTTAACTCTGCAACCTTCTGATAATACTGCAGTGCTTCATCTTTGTGATCCAGATCATGCTCCACATCGGCATAAAGCAGATAAAGTCTTGCCTCCCTGATTCCTTTTCTAAGCCACTCCTCGATCCGCTCTTTTGCGGCATTGCTATCATTTAAGGCACGAAGTCCCTGTACTTCCAGCAGCAGATATTCATATTTATAATCGCCATTTAATTCGGCTGCTTTTTGCGCCAATGCAACTGCCTGTGTCAACTGTTTTTTCCGGTCGCCCTCTTCCTCTGTATAGTAGAGTACGCCGCGCTGATAATAGATCCGTCCCTCTTTGCTATGATTGGCGATCGCCTGCTCCAGTAACGCCTGCGCTTCTTCTCTCTTATCAAGATTACGCTTGGCCTGTGCAAGATAAGATAACAGCAGGTCGGTCATACTCTCCGGATAGCTCATTGGAGCAAGCATCTGCTCCATTTCCTCATAGGCGTCATACTCTGCAAATATCTTCGCTTTAATCTCGAAAGTATCCATATAAGGAAGAATGGAAATGGCACGGTCACAAAGTTCCAGTGCTTTTTCGTACTCTCCCATCCGGTAATATGCTTCTGCTTTAAAATGATAGAGATTCGGGATCTGGTTATCATACTGCAGACCAACATCACAGATATCCACTGCATCCCGATATCGTTTTTCTTTTAAATAAATCTGTGCCAGGCGATAGTAGATCCTTGGGGATGTTTCATCGATCTCCTTTGCCTTTGCATATACTTCTTTCGCCCGTTCTAATTGATCTGCCTCTCCATAGCAATAACCTAAATCCTCATAGTAAGCAAGTTTTTCCGGATGTAGTTCAACCAGACGCTCCAGTGCCGGGATCGCTTTCTCATAGCTCTTACGATTCAGATCAATCAAGTCAATATACACACTGCTCTTTAATTCCAGATAACGAGTTTCATCCGGATAATTCTCTGTTAAAGTTTCAAATATCTGTTCCGCCTCTTCATAATGGCAGGAATCTGCCAATGTTTTGCAGTACTGATAGACCTTCTCCGGATTCTCCTTATTCTGTTCATAAGTTTCCTTCCGACTTTCTTTGATCTCCTCATTGAGTGCTGCGCAGAAATTTCTGATATAGCCATTGTATGGAACAAGATCCTGTGCTTTTTCAATGATCTCCAATGCTTTTTTCAGATCTTTTTTTCTCTGATAAACTGCGGCCAGTCCAATCATGGCACCCACATGATCCTCTGTCTTATCAAGAATTTCCTGATAGGCTTTTTCCGCTTCATCATAACGTTCTACTTCCAGATAATAGCGTGCCTCCACCTGCACAAAGCGTTCCCTGTCCGGTTCTACCTCACGATATGTCTGAAATACTGCTTCCGCTTCTTCCTTCCGTTCTAAAAAGACAAGCGTACGCAGCTTCAGCTCTTCGATGTCCGGATGCTTGACCGGGTACTTGCTTAACTTGGCAAGACTTTGTTCGATTTCTTCCTTTTCTCCATCATTCATCAGATGATCAAGCTTATAATATTCCTCCAGACATGCATCATAATCCATCGGTTCTTCTGCCTTCAATAACAGATAGCGGAAATTATCAGGATATTTTGCATTAGAAATCAAATACTCAATATAGTTTTCCGGAAAATGGTTCAACAACTGCTTCTTCTTGGCTTCCCAATGAAAATATTCTTCTAATACATGCAGCACCTCATGTGGCACCATAATATGTTCTGCCAAATAGATCAATAGCTGCTCATTGCACGCATTGGCAGAATCAATGGCAAAACAGACATCCTCCTCCAGCAGTTCCTGCCATTTGCTGACATCGATTCTTGTTTCATAGTTCTGATAGATCTGATCTACCTTATCCATCCAAAGAGCAACCGGGTCTTTCTCTGTTGCTTTTACTTCCTCTTGATCTGCCAAAACAAGAGCTTCTTCGTATGCCTCACGCAGCTTCATGAATCCCTCATTATCCACCTCCGGGCGATATTGCGGCAACAATTTTGCATACGCCTTTTTTATCTGTTTTTTGTCTTTGGTCGGTTCAATCCCTAATATCTGAAAGCATTTTGGCATATTCTTTCCCCCTATTTGTTAGAATCGCTGCATGATCTTCATGATCTTGGCCGCATTTTGCGCAGACATGGCTGCAAATATATCTGCCCGTTTCTGTGGATCCAGATGTGACATGATCTCTGCCACCAATGGATAATCTCCCGTCATTCCTTCCAGTATTGCCGCAGCACTGGATGCATCCATGTTGTTATAGGTATCGACATAAGTCTGCATTGTTGGATCTAACGCCTGCGTCGTGGCCGCTGCATTTCCGCTCGTTCCGGCACCCACACTTGTTCCGGCTGCTGACGCTGCATTTGGCGCCTGTGTCGTAGCTGACGCATCTGTAGTCGTGGCTGCTGCCTGTGTGGTAGCTGCTTCCGTAGTAGTAGCAGTTTCTGTTGTCGCCTGCTGCTTTTTGTTCTTTTTCTTTTTGGATGTTTGAGTTTTATTGTTCAGCAAGGTATCATCCTGCGCCGATGCCGGAAGAATCTTATTGATGTATGGAACATCCCCGATCACCGGACCTAATACATTAGAACCAAATCCACCCACATCAAACTTAATCAGCAAAAACAACAGTGCCAGCAAAAACAATACAATGAGTACCGTCATACCAAACGTTCCCTGACTCGGCTCACTATCTGATTTGATCTGCCTGATCTGCTTTTTATTCTCTTTCTGCTGCCGCTTTAAATCCTTGATCTGTGATTTGGCTTCCTGTTTTTTCCGTTTCAACTCTTCCTTATCTGCATCCATTTTACTCACCTGCTTCTTTATTTTTTGTTATCATACCATATTTTTTATGGCATCACAACCAGATCAATAATAAGAAAGGCAGAGCCTTGCGACTCTGCCCAATCTGTTTTCTTTTGATGAGAGATTAGTTGTTGATCAACTTATCTTCTTCATTATTCCAGCTATATAACTTACGGATCTCAGCACCAACCTTCTCTGATGGATGCTCAGAAGCTAACTTTCTCATAGCCTTGAAGTGTACCTGACGTCCTGCTGGAGACATATCTAATAAGAACTCTTTTGCGAAAGTACCATCCTGAATATCAGAAAGGACTTTCTTCATTGCCTTCTTGGTATCCTCGGTAACAATCTTAGGACCAGTTACATAATCACCATACTCAGCTGTATTAGAAATAGAGTATCTCATTCCTGCAAAACCACTCTGGTAGATCAGGTCAACGATCAGCTTCATCTCATGGATACACTCAAAGTATGCGTTACGTGGATCATAGCCAGCCTCACATAATGTCTCAAAACCAGCCTGCATCAATGCACAAACACCACCACAAAGAACTGCCTGCTCACCGAAGAGGTCTGTCTCTGTCTCTGTTCTGAATGTAGTCTCTAATACACCAGCTCTTGCTCCACCAATTGCTAATGCATATGCTAATGCAAGATCTAATGCTTTACCAGTTGCATCCTGCTCAACTGCTACTAAGCAAGGAGTACCCTTACCAGCCTGATACTCAGAACGTACCGTATGTCCTGGTGCCTTTGGTGCGATCATAGTAACATCTACATCTGCTGGTGGTTTGATACATCCAAAGTGAATGTTGAAACCATGTGCGAACATCAGCATGTTACCTGCCTCTAAGTTTGGCTCGATGTCTTTCTTGTACATATCAGCCTGTAACTCATCGTTGATCAGGATCATGATAATGTCTGCTCTCTTTGCAGCTTCTGCTGCAGTATATACTTCAAATCCCTGTTTCTCAGCCTTTGCCCAAGACTTGCTGCCCTCGTATAATCCGATGATTACATTACATCCAGACTCTTTTGCATTCAATGCATGTGCATGTCCCTGGCTACCATAACCAATGATTGCAATGGTCTTGCCATCTAAAAGTGATAAGTTACAATCGTCCTGATAAAAAATTCTTGCTTCTGCCATCTTTTTCATTCCTCCTAAATATAGTTGTAATACAACTCTGTATCGTTGTCATACAACTATTCTATCTTGTATCTGTATATCTGTCAACCCTTTTTTCCATCTTCTGAGAAAAACTTTTTATACCTGCTTATCTATCTTCTGTCCATGGAAGTTGTTCATTCCATACCGCATGATGCAGATGAATCGTCACGGCACTTTTCAGTGCCTGTGCATCCCGCATCTTTAAAAATTTCATGATCAGGATATGATCTTTATACGCATCTTCTGCCACAACTGTCAGATTGTAGTTTAGAGAAAACGTCTTCTCAATTGTTTCTGTCAGCATCGGCATAAACTGGCTTAAAAAATCATTGTGGGAAGCCTTTAAAATTGCACCGTGAAAAGCACTCTCAGATGCAATCCGATCCTTTCCTTCCGGATTTTTTAAAAGCTGCCGCTGGCATTCCTCTCCCAGTGCAAGGATCTGTTCAATCTCCTCATCCGTGGCACGTTTACAGGCAAGTGCTGCGGCCTCCGGCTCAAAGATCATACGTGCTTCATATAAATCCCGCAGTGTAATTTTCATATTGGAGAAATCCTGTATCTCTATTCTGCTGTTGGCAATCTGGTCAACCTCCTCTGCTACAAAAGTTCCCCTGCCACGCTTTACTTCCAATACTCCTTCTGAGGCTAAGATCCGAATTCCCTCACGAAGCGTAGTGCGGCTGACTCCTAAATGTCTGGATAATTCATTCTCATTGGGAAGCTTCTCTCCATATTGGTAAATATGTTCTTCCAGGATCATATTCCGAAGTTCCTCCGCAATTTTCTGGGCTAAATTTTCTTTCTCCATCCTGATTCTCCATTCTGTAAGTGATCCTGCCAGTCAAGTTCACTTTTTATTCTCATCAAAAAAGTGCAGCTATCCTAAGACAACCACACTTTATTCTTCCGTTCCTATCGTATCTCTTATCTTTCATTATCCGTTTCTGCCATTTCATAATTGCCACGGATCAGACCAGTCAATCCGGTTCTAACAATCTGACGGATCGTATAATCCTCCAGCAGTGCCAGAAATGCGTTGATCTTGTTTGTGTTACCGGTCAATTCAATCATCAGTGAATGGATTCCCACATCCACGATCTTTGCACGGAACACGTCTGCAATTGCGATCACATCCTGTTTCTGCTGTCTGCTGCACTCCAACTTAACTAAAACAAGTTCACGGCATACCGACTCATCATCTTTTAATTCATCAATACTGATCACATCTTCTAACTTCATCAGCTGTTTTTTGATCTGGTCAATGATCGCATCATCCCCATGAAGCGCCACCGTCATACGGGAATATTTGGGATCCATTGTCTCTCCTACTGTCAGACTGTCAATATTATAGCCACGCCGACTGAACAGTCCGGCTACCCGGCTTAACACACCTGATGTATTTTCCACTAACAAAGATAATACACTTCGTCTCATGTTATATCCACCTTTCTCTTTTTGCAACCATCATTGTAGCAACATCCGTTTCCTTTGTCAATCTGCTCTGTAACAGACTATTCCTCTGTGTCATTGGTATCCACAATGTCCTGCTGCATGACCGGATTGTACATAAAATCAGCAACATCTTTTCGGACTACATCTGCATCAAAACGATATACGGTTACTCCGTCCACCGTTTCTACCGAGTACTGTCCATCTGCAGGAAGGACGTATTCCTTTACGTCATCCTCACTCATGGCGATCACATCTGCCAGATACGTGGTAATCTCTTTCGAAGTAAGATCCGTTGTCATTGATTTTACAAGCTGCTTTACCATATCCAAAAGACTGGATACAGATGACTTGGAAAGGGAACTGTACATTGCCTTCATCAACTTACGCTCTCTTACCGTACGCCCATAATCTCCTGCTGCATCCTGTTTGATCCGGACATAGGCAAGTGCCTGTGTACCATTTAGCAGATTCTCTCCGATCGCTATATTTTTTACATTCTGGTCATCATAATAATACTGCAGATATTTGGCCTCAAATTCTGTAACATCGATCGTCACTCCGCCAATCTTATCTATGATCGAAACAAAATCTTTAAATTCCACGATCGCATAATTATTCAGCTGTATCCCATAATTGCTTGCAATGGTTTCATACAGCAGAGAAATTCCGCCAATGGAATAAGCCATGCTCAGCCGGTTCTCTCCATAGCCTGGAATGTCTACATAGGCATCTCCAAGCAGTGAAGTCATCTTTAGCTGGTTATTCTTTTTATCGATCGATACGATCAGCATACAATCAGAACGACCATATCCTGTTTCACTGCCACGCTTGTCGGAACCTACCAATAAGATGTTCTTTACCTTTTCATCCCCCGTCAGGCTATAGCTGCCCATCTTACTTTTATTCATGTCCGCAAAGGAAACTACGGCATTCGCGTTTGATTTTTTGATTGCTTTATTCTGTTGTATTCCTTTGTATCCGCCAAAGCCAATCGCAGCAATGAATAGCAGAACAATCAGAATCTTCAGCCATTTGCTCATTTCCAATCACTCCATCTTCCCTATTTTTAGAAACTCTTAGTTACGATTATAGTATGATTACGGTCGAAATTCAAGCGAATCTTTCCCGATGCCCCGCGCATCCGGTCTGTTTTACGCTTCTCCTGTGATCAGCCACGGAGAAGGCTGTGCAATAAATACATTGTTGTGATTGGTTTTTGATACAGAAATCTGCATCACTTCCGTATTGGAGACACCATATTTTTCAAACAATGGTTTGATACCGGATAACGTATCTAATTCCAGTGTATATACTACAAACTGCATATGTGGATTCTTTTGAAGCAGTGCTGCAATGTTTTCTTCTAAATGCTTGTCTGCCACAATAAAAGCAAGTCTTGGAACCGGAAGCTCTTTCCATGCCTCCTGGTCTACTCCCTCAATAATCTCCACATTATGTACACCAAATTTGGCAGCATTTTCTTCCATCGCGCGCATAGATCCGGCATCCGGCTCTACTGCAATGATCGTACCCTCGCTTGCTGCGATCGCAGCCTCGATTACAATCGATTCTCCACTTACAATGCAGATCGTATCCTGGCGGTCCACATCTAACAGGCTCATGATCACTGCACGGATCTCATTTCCAACATAACGGATCGGTCCCCGGCTGAAATTCTCATTCTTAATGCCAATCCGGTAAGACTCCCTGGTGTTTTCATTTGTTACAAATAATACCGTTGGTCCCTCAATCTCGCGCCCCATCACACTCTGAATATCGGTGCTTAAAATATCGCTTCCCGGTGCAGTGCCTGTTCCGATCATCACCTTACAGGCACCCAGTCCAGCCTCCCACAGCTCGTAGCATAAATCTTTATGGCTTTCATCCGCAAAGATCATCACACGTTTATGGCTTTCGATCAGCGGTACAACATTTTTCTTTTTTCCACAAATATTCATCGGATGAATTTTCTCCGGACTTACATCCATTTTCTCAGAGAAAAATCCCATCCAGTTTAACATTTCCGTATTACGAAAAGTATTTGCATTCTCACCCATAGTTTTTACCTCCTGTTCTTATAGCTGCATCAAACGATCCCAGTACCCCGTCCAGAAACTCGGGCTCATCGTAAGTTTGCGGATCATCCCCCGGCTTAAGTGGCGGTAATTCTTACCCAGCCGGTATCCGATAAACTTACAACCGTTTAACCAGATAGATCGAAACATCAACCCGATCTTTCCACGTTTCAGCATATGTCCCGCCGTCTTTACGACCAGCCGCACGCCTTCTTTTTCCGATTTGATCTCTTTTAGCAGACCGCCTGCCATTTCCTGCGATACCGCCAGATCAAAATTCCGTTTTAACTGCTGCATTCCAGTATAATCATGCCAGTGTATCACCTTGGCATCTGCCGCATAATAAACGGCATAACCTGCCTCGATCATGGATGCTGCCATCATCATATCTTCGTTAAAGATCGCATGAAGCACGAAACCTCCCATCTGCTCGTAGGTGCTTCTGCGGTAAAGCGCACATACATTGGAGCAAAAAAAGGTTTTGATGCCCAGCGTAGCAAGATCGTCCTTTGTCTTCTTTCTGCTTTTCGCCGGATAATTAAAGGTTCTCGTATAATATTCCAGATAATTGGCCTGCTTATCTCCTAACTGTCTCGCATAGGAAACACCAATCTCATCATCTTCCATCGGAAGTAATAGCTGCTCGATCAAATGCTTGTTTTTCGGAATGGCATCCTGTGTCATAAACAACAGAAAATCTGCATCAGACTGGCTGGCAGCCCGGTTCCTTGTTCCACCATGATCAAACTCATATTTGGAAATATGGTGTACTGTAATATCGTCATAGTGATCGACTTCTTGATTTTTAAAAAAATTCTCTTCCGTATTCATAATATAGATATGTCGTGGCTGAATGGTCTGCTTATGAAGACGTTTGATCAGAGACTCGAGTTTTTCATCCGGATGATAGGTAGGGATGAGCACGTCAACTGTTCCAATCTGCGCAATTGCATCATAATCTATCTTTTTTTCTTCCATCTTAAATCACCTGCATTTCATTCTATATTAAGGCCTGTCACTACTCTTCCTCTACCTCGTCTGTATTTTTCTCTACTTTGGTTGGTTTTATGAACAATTCCTCTAACTGTTTTGGTTCTACCACATTCGGAGCCTCAGACATCAGATCGGACGCATCCTTTACCTTAGGAAATGCAATGACGTCGCGGATACTCTCTGATCCGGTCATCAGCATGATCATACGGTCAAATCCAAATGCCAGTCCTGCGTGTGGCGGTACACCATATTTAAACGCATTCAGGAGGAAACCGAAACGGTCGTAGGCTTCTTCTTTGGAAAATCCCAGTGCAGTAAACATTTTCTCCTGTACATCGTTCATGGAAATACGAACAGAACCTCCACCTAACTCACAGCCGTTTAATACAATGTCGTACGCTTTTGCTCTGGCTTCCCATGGCTCCTTCGTATCTAATAACGCAAGATCCTCTTCCATCGGCATCGTAAATGGATGATGCATTGCCAGATAACGTCCCTGCTCCTCGGAATACTCAAACATTGGGAACTCTGTTACCCAGAGGAAGTTAAACTGCTTTGGATCGATCAGATCCATACGCTTTGCAAGCTCGATCCGGAGTGCTCCAAGCACTGCAAATACTGTTTTATTTTTATCTGCTGCAAATAAAAGCAGATCACCAGGCTCACCCTGCATTGCATGTACCAACGCATCCATCTCTTCATCTTTCATAAATTTGGCGAAGGAAGACTTTCTCGTACCGTCCTCACCGATCGCAATATATGCCAGTCCTTTTGCACCGTAGTCTTTCGCAAAATCTACTAAAGAATCAATCTTCTTACGTGACATGCCGCCCTGTCCCTTCGCATTGATACCACGGACAGAACCACCGTTTTCGATGGCACTCTTAAATACAACAAACTCACAGTCCTTGACAACCTCTGTCACATCATTTAGTTCCATACCGAAACGGGTATCCGGTTTATCAGAACCGAAACGGCGCATCGCCTCTGCCCATGTCATGCGCTTCATTGGAAGCTCTACATCAACATCCAGCACTTCCTTAAATACCTTTGCGATCAGCCGCTCATTCACATCAATGACATCGTCCACATCCACAAAGGAAAGTTCCATATCAATCTGGGTAAATTCCGGCTGACGATCTGCACGAAGATCCTCGTCACGGAAACATTTAGCAATCTGGAAATAACGGTCATAACCGGAACACATCAAAAGCTGCTTAAAGATCTGTGGAGACTGTGGCAGTGCATAGAAATTCCCCGGATGTACACGGCTTGGCACGAGATAATCTCTTGCTCCCTCCGGGGTACTCTTACAAAGTACCGGAGTCTCAATCTCTAAAAATCCCTCCTCTGTTAAAAACTGGCGGATAATTCCGGCAACCTTGCTCCGCATCATCAGGTTCTTCTGAAGATCCGGGCGACGCAGATCCAGATAACGGTATTTCAGGCGGATATCTTCCTTCGTTTTGGAATTGGCCTCAATTGGAAATGGAGGTGTATCAGCTTCGGAAAGAACACGCAGTGTCTCTGCGATCACCTCGATCTCTCCAGTTTTTAAGTTTTTATTGATACCGCCTTCCCGCTCTACTACCTGTCCGGTTACAGCGATCACATACTCGCTGCGCAGCTTGTATGCCTTATCAAAATCTTCCTTTGCAAGCTTGTCCTCATGAAAAGTGATCTGTAATAATCCACTGCGGTCTCTTAAATCAACAAAGATCAATCCACCGGTATTACGGGATTTCTGTACCCATCCCATCACAGTAACCTTCTCACCTACATTTGCCTTGCTCAGTTCTGCACATCTATGGCTTCGTTTCAAGCCTCTCATAGATTCTGCCATTTTTTTATCCTCCTACTATTTGTTTTCTTAACTGGTTATTTCAATCGGCGCATGGCCGGATTTATTAAACTCATAATGGAACTCATCACTGGTAAACATGGAAAGTTTGCCAATGGAAAAGATCAGCTCATTGGACTGCACCACTCTTTGAAATGCAAGGAAAATACGCATATCAAAATGACGCACCTCATCAATCATCAATTCTACTGCGGTATCTATATCAAATGCTTCCCGGTACGGCCGCTCTGAGATCAGGGCGGAAAATACATCGCACACTCTTAAAATTCTCGCAAGATAAGGAATCTTCTCTCCTGCAAGATTCGCCGGATACCCGGTTCCATCGTAATTCTCATGGTGATATAACACAGCCTCACAGATTTTGGGATCAAATCCCTGCTCCGTAAGGATGGCATATCCTAACGTTGGATGAGTACGCACATAGCGGATCTCATCAATACTCATTGACTGTTTCTGATCGGGATTCAGATTGACATAGGAATTTAACTGCATTTTTCCAATGTCATGTACCATTCCGGCTAACGCCGCTACCGCACACTCCTCCTCCGACAGGTTCAGCTCCTGACTCACTAAGTATGCCACATTGCTCACCAGCATCCCGTGTGTCAACGCCTTCGCAAATTCACTATCCACACTTTGATTCCAAATTCGTTCCATGCTCCGGATCATTCCTCCCTGCTACATGCTCTCAAGCATATCACATTTTCGTTTGATCATCTCATCAATCCGTTCTACATAAAGCTTCACATCTTTGACATTCTCGGTACGTTCAATACGCTGTCCCTTTCCAAACACATACTTGCTTGCGGCTCCTGCTCCGAGTGCAAGGATCGTCTGCTTTTCTTCCATGATAAGAATGTTGTAGATTCCTTCCTTTCCCGGACGGGCATATCCCACATTTTCAAAATTGCCGGGAATATTCTTCTGTCGGTATAAATAATATGGCTTCATGGAAAGAGTTCTTGCCGTCCGGTCTGCCATCAAAAGCATACCGTTCGTTGTTCCACGCGCCACATGTTCGTATTCTTCTCGTCTGGTATTTAAGTTAGCTGCACGTTTGATCGCCAGCGAGTGGATCGTTAGATTATCCGGACTTAATGCTTCTATCTCAGAAAGTGTATGTGCCACCATCTGCTCATTTTCTCCTAAAAGTCCCATGATCAGATCCATGTTAATGTTGTCAAATCCCATCTCTCTCGCCAGATAAAAGGTTTCTTTCACCTGTTCGACGGTATGCTTTCTTCCGATCAGCTTTAACGTCTGATCGT
Source organism: Lachnospiraceae bacterium (assembly GCA_050874905.1). Taxonomy (GTDB): domain Bacteria; phylum Bacillota; class Clostridia; order Lachnospirales; family Lachnospiraceae; genus NC2004. The sequence continues at coordinate 80,863 of JBNMLP010000003.1, read as the reverse complement.
TCATCGTCTGCGGATTAATGCTGATCCTCGTTGCCGGGCTTTCCAGTATGGCTGCTAATTTGTCTCTCGTAATGCTGTCCGGCCGTCCTGCTTCCACGGTAAACTCCCGCATATGGGAAAGGTCAAACGAAACCTCGATCTTATGAAGCAGCCGTTTTAATTGTTCGGCCGTCAGTGATGTCGGCGTACCACCACCGATATAAATGCTGTTGACATGCCGCCCCTTCATTGCATTCTTTGCAAAATCAATCTCCCGAAAGAGTGCCGAAAGATAAGTGTCCACATACTCCTCATATAAGGTCAGCGGATACGAGGTAAAAGAACAATAAAGGCATCTTGACGGGCAGAACGGAATTCCGATATAAAGACTGTACTGCCTCTCATAATCGATTCCTTTTAAAATTTCCTGCTCTTTTTTTGCAACCTCTAAGCTTAATTCTGCTTTCTGGTCAGATGCCACGTAATCCTTTTTGAAACGGGCAAGTGCCTCCTGTTCGCTGCACCCCTGTTCCAGATATCCGGTTATGATCTTAACCGGCCGGATACCCGTCAGTGTTCCCCACGGCAGCGTGTGTCCACAGGCTTCGCAGAGTATGCTGTAAATGGCTTCCTTGACGGTGTTTCTGGTCAGCATTTTATCCCGGTAATCTCCGGAAAAAGACCGTTTTATAACGCTGCCATCTTCCGTTTGAAATACCGCCTGATGCTCCCCTTCTTCCTGAAAGGTCACCGTAAGCTGCATTCTGGTATTCTCTCGCGTCGGCACGATCTTTTCATTTTCATAAAACGCCTGTAACAGCGTGCGGATGTCATAATCGTACCGTTCATCGTTTTGTATCAATCCAATCATAATCTTACATATATGGGTTCTCTGCCCGTTCTATCTCCATCGTCGTTGTTGGTCCATGTCCCGGACATACTTTTACATAATCTCCAATGTCAGCGTACTTCACCCGGATGGAATGTAACAATGCCTTGGCATCTCCGCCCGGAAAATCCGTTCTTCCTACGCTTCCTGCAAACAATGTATCCCCGGAAAAAAGCACCTCATCCTCGATCGCATAAAAGCTCATGCCGCCCGGCGTATGTCCCGGTGTATGAATACAGCGAAAATGTGCCCCGGCAAACTCCAATTTGTCTCCATCGTGCAGAAATTCATCTGCGTTGACCGTACACGGTCTTCCAAATGCTTCGCTTAAATTCTGTTCCGCACTCTGTAACGTCTCCCGTTCTTCATAACAGGCATACGTTTTTAACGAGTGAAAGGACTCTTTCAATGCTGCCACGCCATCAATGTGATCATAGTGCCCGTGTGTCAGTAAAATAGCAACCGGACGCATTCCGTTATTCTCCAAAACATCCCGGATCAGATATCCTTCTGCCCCCGGATCGATCACAACCGCTTCTTTCGTATCTTTATTACATAATAAATAGCAGTTGGTTCCTAAATTACCTACCTGTTCTGTAAGAAGCATCATATGTTGTCTCATAGCAAACTCCTTTCCATCAGCCTGTTGTTCGTTCAATATCTATAATTCCTTCCAGAGAACGAAGCTTTGTGATCAGACTGTTTAATTCCGATGTACCACTTGTTTCAAAAGTAATGGAATACGTGGATTTCCCCTGCTTGCCATTTCTGGCATTCAACGAAATCACGTCGATCCCCCGCTCCGTAAACACCTTCGTGATATTCATGAGCAGGTTCTGCTGGGTATAAGCATAAAGTGTGATCTCGGTTTCAAACCGCTCGCCATTCTGATCCTGCTCCTTCTTATCCCATTCCGCCTCGATCAAACGCTGCCGGTCCATCTCATCCATCGCAAGCAGATTGACACAATCTGTCCGGTGCAGGGAAATACCTCGGCCTCTGGTAATGAAACCTACGATCTCATCTCCCGGAACCGGATTACAACAGCGGCTGAAACGTACGGAAACATCATGCAGCCCTCTGACCACAATACTGTTTTTCTTGCTGCCCTGTACCTTTTTCGGTTGTGCCGACGGAGTACCAAGTTCCTCTAAAATCTCCTCGTTGCTGACTAGTTTCGGATGTTCTTTCTCATATTCCTCCATGAGTTTATTCATGACCTGGCCTTCTTTTAATCCACCATGTCCGATGGCTGCCAGTGCAGAATCCCAGTCATGGAAACCATACTTGATCTGTACCCGTTCCTTGTACTGCGGCTGCAGATACTTAGAAAGTTCTAATCCCTTCGTCTTGCAGTACTCATGCAGCAGTTCCTTTCCGCGCACAATATTTTCTTCTTTAAATTCTTTTTTAAACCACTGGTTGATCTTGTTCTTTGCCTGCGAACTCTTTACGATCTTTAACCAGTCACGACTTGGTCCCTTTGCATTCTGGGAGGTCACAATCTCTACACGGTCACCATTCTGCAGGATATAATCAACCGGCACCTGCTGCCCGTTGACTCTCGCACCCACCATTTTATTACCTACTGCACTGTGAATACTATATGCAAAATCTACCGGAGTGGAACCGTTTGGCAGGTTCTTCACATCACCATCCGGCGTAAAGCAGTATACCTGCTCGGCATAAAGATCCAGATCGGTCTTTACGAAGCTCAAAAACTCATGGTTACTTTCCGCTTCCTGCTGCCACTCTAAGATCTGGCGGAGCCAGCTCAATTTCTCCTCCTCCTGATCTTTGGTCGTACCTGTTAAATTCTCTTTGTATTTCCAGTGGGCAGCGATACCGTACTCTGCCGTGCGGTGCATCTCATACGTTCGGATCTGAATCTCAAACGGCTGTCCGTTGTGTCCGATCAATGTCGTATGCAGAGACTGGTACATGTTGGACTTCGGCATTGCGATATAATCCTTAAACCGTCCCGGAATGGGGGTATAATTCTCATGGATCACACCGAGTGCCGCATAGCAGTCTTTGACCGTTTCCACCTTGATGCGCACGGCGAACAGATCATAGATCTGATCCAGTGTTTTGTGCTGATTGCGCATTTTCTTGTAAATACTGAAGTAATGCTTGACACGACCGTCCACTTCCGCATCAATGCCCGCCTCTTTCATCTGCTTGCTCACTTCTGATACGATCGTGCGGATGAAATCGTCACGCTCATTTTTACGCAGTGCAATCTTGTCATCCAGATCCTTATACTCTTCCGGATGCAGGTATTTTAAGGAAATATCATCAAGTTCGATCTTCACTTTGGAAATACCAAGGCGGTGTGCGATCGGAGAATAGATCTCCATTGTTTCTCTCGCTTTTTCAATCTGCTTTTCCGGCTTCATATACTGAAGGGTACGCAGATTGTGCAGGCGATCCGCCAGTTTTATGATAATGACACGGATATCCTTTGCCATTGCCAAAAACATTTTTCTTAAGTTCTCCGCCTGAATATCATCCTTTGTGTTGGCAAAATTCAGCTGTGTCAGCTTTGTAACACCATCCACCAAAAGGGCAATTTCCTCATTAAACTCCTGTGCGAGTTCCTCCCTGGTCATCACGGTATCTTCCACAACATCATGTAAAATACCTGCTACGATCGTTTCTTTATCAAGCTCCAGCTCTGCTAAGATAATCGCCACGCAAAGCGGATGAATGATATAAGGCTCTCCGGATTTTCGTTTCTGGCCTTCGTGCGCCTTTTTGGCAATATGATAGGCTTTCTCGATCATACTGATGTCCGTATTCGGATGATACATTCTCACACTTTTGATCAAACGTTGATAAAGCTCTTCCGGATCTGTAAAATCAGCAGGCGTACTGATGTCCTTTTCTATATGTTTTCCGTCTAATTCCAGACTGCTTCTTCCAAAGCTCGTTGGTTCTTCCATCCTATCACCTCGCTGCCTTTATTCTCTGCTTATTTATTTGCCCGGATAGGAAATAACAGAAGCAACGTCATACCCTTTCAAACGTTCTCTTCCATTCAATCCTGCCAGTTCCATCAAAAAGATTACCTTGACTACCTTTCCACCTAACTCTTCGACCAGCTTGATCGCTGCCTCGATCGTACCTCCGGTCGCAATAAGATCATCGACCAATACCACCTTCTGTCCCGTTTTAATGGAGTCCTTATGCATCTCGATCGTTGCCTGTCCATATTCCAGATCATAGGTTGCTTCCACTGTTTCACATGGCAGTTTTCCCTTCTTACGGATCGGAACAAATGGTTTGTTGCAGCTATATGCGATCGGCACACCAAAAATAAATCCTCTGGATTCCGTTCCTGCTACCACATCGTACTCCACATCATCTAACAGATGCTTCATCTCATCGATGGCAAGGTGAAGTCCCTCTGCATCCGAAAGTACCGTTGTAATATCGCGAAACATAATGCCTTTTTCCGGGAAATCCGGTATCGTTCTCACGTAATCTTCCACTTTTTTCATGTTCGTTCCTCTTTTCTATCGAAATTCTAAACATCCTATTCTATTTTAACAGATGAAAAGATTTTTTCAATGCGTTTCTCCATTATTCTTCATATTTCGCACTGATTAGTTTTAATTCTATGGAAACATTTCCCATATATTCATTTAACATCGGCTGATACAAAATAGAAACCGGAAGCATCAGCCGTCTGCCTGACGCCGCCGCTGCTTTTACCTGGCGGATAACAGGTACCGGAAATGATGCAAAGAGAGCAAATGGCTCTGCTGCGAAATACACGGCAGTCACATGCTTTCCCGTCGGCGTAAGCAGATTTAACCGCAGTACATTCTGTCGTTTTCCGACCACCTTTACAGTTGTCAGCGTCATATGTTTTTCCGCAAATAACGCTCTGGGATTCCCATTTCCCGTCGGTTCCAGCAAAGAAAGCTGTTTTACGAAAGATTCCCCGATATATTCTATTGGCATTTTCAGATCGATCACATATTTTCTTGCAAGATCTTCTTTGGAAAGCTGCGCGCTTTCATTGAGCCGTTTTCGGAGCAGGGAAAGCTTTTCTTCTTCCAGCGTAAAACCAGCTGCCATTTTATGTCCGCCCACCTTTATGAAACAGTCTTTGTTCTCCATCAGTGCTGCAAACATATCGTACTCTGGAATGGAACGCCCGGAGCCCTTTACAATCCCCGGTTCCTTTGTATTCGTTAAAAGGAGCGTTGGTTTTCCCGTATGTTCTCTTACGCGTCCTGCCACGATCCCTGCAATGCTTTCATGGCAGTCTGGCAGATGCAGCACTAAAACCGGATCTTTCTGATACGGCTCACTGTCCGCCATCTGAATCGCCAATGTCTCATTTTTCTTTGACATCTCCTGCCGGATCTCATTCATCCTCTTTAACTGCTGTGCCCGATGTTCTGCCTTTTTTTTATCCGTCTCCAACAATAGCTTCAGCCCCCACTTGGCAGACGAAAGCCGCCCCATAGCATTTAAGCACGGTCCGAGGGTAAAACCGAAGCTGTAAGCATTGATGCGCTCCGGCTCTAACTGATTTGCATCGATCAAAGCAAGCAGACCGGGTTCTAACGTACGTTCCCGCACCTTTTTTTGCAGCATGGCAAGTCCCCGTTTTACAATATCGCGATTTTCTTTTTGCAGCACCATAACATCACAGACCGTTGCCATAGCAAGATAAGGATACAGCCAGTCAAGCTCCTGTTCTTTTCTCCCCATTGCCACATAAAGCTGCTTCATCACCTTAAAGGCAACCACTGCCCCACAGATTTCCGCAAACGGATAACTACAACCCGGCTGCTTGGGATCTATGATCGCATCCGCATCCGGAATCTCCTGCTGTGCTTCATGGTGATCTGTGACAACCACCGTCATTTGAAATTTTTTCGCCAGCGCGATCTCCTCTACTGCAGCAATTCCATTGTCACAGGTGAGGATCGTATCCACGCCATCCTCATGTGCGTTTTTGATCAGCTCTGCATTTAAGCCATATCCATCCTTGATCCGGTGTGGGATCACGTAATCCACCTGTGATACATCCTTTCCCAAACCGCGAAGCAGCTCCCGCAAACAGGTGTAAAGCACGTAATTACTGCAGATACCGTCCACATCATAATCGGAAATAATGCGGATATGGGCTCCCTCACATAATTTCTCCCGAAGAATGTCCACCGCTTTTTGCATGTCCTTTAACAAATGATCCTCTGTCGCTTCTTTCGCCCCCATTCCGAGATACTGCGCCATCTGTTCATAGGTGGTAAGATCACGGTTTCGCATGATCCGAACCAGTACAGGGTCTACCTTTAGTTGTTCTGCCAGCGCATGAAAATCCGCCGCTTTATTAAATACTGTCCATATTTCCTGCATTTTAATCACTCCGTATCATCTGCCATTTTATCCGGCTTATAAAAAAGGGAGTTCCATCGATATGACTGGAACTCCCTGATCTATCCCTTTACTTCCTTATTTGCGTTTCTTTTTTCCGCCTTTTTTCTTAGAAGATGATTTCTTTGCAGAAGTAGATGGTTTGGCAGCACTTTGTGCTTCCTTGCCTGCCTTTGCTTTGGCTTTTGCCTCAGCCTGACGCTCTAATTTTGCCTTTGCAGCTTCTTCTGCCTTCTTTACACCTTTTCTCTTGAACAGGTACCAGACTGGTCCGGTAATGCATACAGAAGAGTATGCACCACACACAATACCTGTCATCAGTGCAACAGAGAACTCATTTAATGATTTTGCTCCCATCAGCCATAACATGAATACCATGATAAAGGTGGTAACAGAAGTATTGATCGTTCTTGTAAATGTCTGTGAAATACTGGTATTTACGATCGTATCTAAACCAACCTTGGCAATGCTCATGCTTCTTAAGTTCTCACGGATACGGTCGAAAATGATGATCGTCGCATTGATCGAATAACCTACGATCGTCAGCATACATGCGATAAAGGTTGCACCTACAACTAACCGTCCTACAGAGTACAGACAGAATACCACTAATACATCATGGCACAGTGCCAATACTGCGGAGCATCCAAACTTCCAGTCTTTGAATCGGAATGCAATATAGATCAGCATCAGGATCGTTGCGATCACGATGGCGATCACGGCATCTCTTCTTGTCTCACTACTGATCGTCGCAGAGATATTCTCTGTCTCAATCGCATTTTTCAGCTCGATCGCCTTATCTTTTTCTAAGGCATCCTGCACGGCATCACGCTGTGATACGCTTAACTGCTCGGTCTTTACAATGATCTGGTTGGCATTCTTAACTGCCTGTACCTGAACACCGCCTTCTGAAATATCTGCAGCCTTGGCAACGACCGGTTTTACGGTCTTTTCTGCTTCCTTAACTGTCATATCGTTTTTCAGTGTCAATGTCATCGTCGTACCACCGACAAAATCCAGATCAAAGTTCAATACATTTCCTGTCTTTTTCTTGTTGATTGGAAGAGCCACAAGACCTGCTACGATCACTAACAGAGAAAGTACAATACAAACCTTGCTGAGTTTTACATAATCAAATACCTTGGTCTCTTTTGCTTTACCATATAATGCCGGCTTCTGTACACCAACGCTGTAGAAAGAATTTAACAGCCATTTGGTGATCACTAATGCGGTAAACATGGAAAGGATAATACTGAGTGCTAAAGTCTGTGCGAATCCACGTACCGTACCAGACCCCTTTAAGTATAATACTGCTGCTGCGATCAAGGTGGTAATATTACCATCTAAAATAGCAGATAATGCTTTATTGTATCCGGAGTTTAATGCAGTCTTTACAGACTTACCATCACGGATCTCCTCTTTGATACGGGTAAAGATGATGACGTTGGCATCCACCGCCATACCAATACCTAAGATAACACCCGCCATACCAGGAAGTGTCAATGTAATATTAAATCCATTTAATGCCAGTAAGGTCAGTAAGATGTATGCGATCAGTGCTAATGATGCAATGAATCCAGGCCAGAAGTATACTACGATCATGAATACACAAATGATCGCAAGACCAATGGCACCTGCCTTTAAACTGGTAGTAACAGCCTCAGAACCTAACTGTGCCGCTACAACCTGGGAGCTCATCTCTTCCAGCTCTAATGGAAGTGCACCGATACGGATGTAAGTAGCTAAAGATTTTGCTTCATCTAAGCTCTCCTGTCCGGTGATCACACATTTACCATCTGTGATCGCTGCCTGAACAGTTGGTGCGCTGATCACTTCGCCATCGTAGATGATGTAGATCTGCTTGCCGATGTTTGCACTTGTAGCATCACCGAACTTCTTTGCACCATCTTTGTTAAACTCTAATTCTACGACATTTTCTTTCACGCCGGTGGTGCTGTCAGTCTGTGTATTGGCTTCCGCACTGGTAATATCAGATCCGGTCACTACCTGGGTACCGTCTTCTAACTGGAATACCAAAGAACCTGGTTTACCAAGATCCTCTAATACCTTATTTGCATCTGTCTCGCCCGGAATTTCTACCTGAATACGGTTGCTTCCTACCTTATATACGTTTGACTCGGTGCTGTACTCCTGTACACGCTCCTGAATCTTCGCAATCGTATCGTTGATCTCGGTATCGGTTGGGTTGTCCTCTTTTACCTGATAGGTAATGCTGACACCACCTGCTAAATCCAGTCCCAGTTTAATGTGGGAAGCTGTTCCTTTGTGCTGCTTGCCAAGTCCCTGAAGAATAATGAAACCTGCAAACACAGAAAGGATGATGAAGCATAAAATGATCAATATGCTTTTCGTTTTCTGATTCTTCATGTTTAACTCTCCTTTTCTTCCGCCAAAGCGGCTTTAATCATGATTGCACATTCTACCCGCTTGCGTTCCAGCTCGCATCCTACTTCATAGGTATCGTTGATATTCCCATGGAAATTGTAGGAGTTTGCGGCACAGCCGCCGCTGCAGTAAAATCTCGCAAAGCATTTTCTACATTTATCCTTTGCATATACATTGCAAAGTTTAAATTCATCCCGGATGGCTTCTTTGGTGATCCCGTCATCGACGTTTCCCATTAAGAAGTCTTCTTCTCCAACAAACTGGTGACACGGATACAGATCTCCCCAAGGTGTCACAGCCAGATATTCTGTACCTGATCCACATCCTGACAATCGTTTGGCAACACACGGTCCCTGATTGAGATCGATCATAAAGTGGAAGAAATTAAATCCATTCCCCTCTTTCTGCCGTGTTACCATCTCTGCCGCCAATTTGTCGTATTCCTCTTTTAACTGGTCAAGATCTTCCTCGCGTATCGCATAATCTGCTTCCGGTCCGGCCACTACCGGTTCCACGGAGATCTGCTTAAACCCAAGATCTGCCAGATGTAAGACATCCTTTGAAAAATCCAGATTGTGGTGGGTAAACGTTCCACGCACGTAATAATTGGTCTGGTTTCGTAACGCAGCAAATTCCTGAAACTTTGGAAGAATGATGTCATAACTGCTCTTTCCGTTTCTGGTCGGACGCATGTAATCATTGATCTCTTTTCTTCCATCAATGGATAATACTACATTTGCCATTTCGCGGTTGGCAAATTCCATCATTTCTTCATTCAGTAAAATGCCATTGGTCGTTAAGGTAAATCTGAAATTCTTGTCATGTTCTTTTTCAATGGATCGTCCATATTCTACAAGCTGTTTGACTACTTCCCAGTTCATCGTCGGCTCTCCGCCAAAGAAATCTACTTCGAGGTTTCTGCGGTTGCCGGAGTTGGCAACTAAGAAATCAAGTGCCTTTTTGCCCACTTCAAAGGACATGAGTGCCCGTCTTCCATGGTACTCCCCTTCTTCCGCAAAGCAGTAGCGGCAGCCCAGATTACAATCGTGGGCAATGTGAAGGCAAAGTGCTTTTACAACAGTCTTTCGTTTCTTAAAATCAATGACATAGTCCCGGTACTCATCCGGAGCAAATAACAATCCCTGCTCCTTGAGTTCCTCGATCTCCTCCATCGCTTCTTCTACATCCGCACGCGGATATGCCTCACTGCAGGCATCCACGATCTGCTGTCTGACTTCCTCCGGAAGCTTCACCTGACAGCTGTCACAGTTTTTCGCACAGGATGCATCCTCTGTCTCACAGAGTGTTTCATATGCCTCACTATAGCGGGCAAGTACATCGTATACCACATCATCTACTACATGGACGGAGCCACTGCAAACATCAAGAACAATATTGTAGCCATTATTCTTATACTGATGTATCATCTTTTACTCCTTATATCCTAAACAATATAAAAGGCTATTCAATGCTATGAATAGCCTTTCTCTTACATTACATTTCGTATGCAATTACTTCTGAGTCTCGCAAGTCTGGTTACCAACGGTACATGAAGTCTTGCATGCAGACTGGCAGGAAGTCTGGCACTCGCCGCATCCGCCTTTTGCCATCGTATTCTTTAACGTCTTGGTTGTTAATGTCTTAATGCGTTTCATATTTGCGCCTCCTTAATTCTAACTTCCAACATTATAACACAAGAAAAAATATCTGCAAAGTCTTTTTTTACAATCTTTGCGCCACCTTTGCAATTGGAAATTACTGGTGAAGGATCGTATCATATAACAATGCCATACGGATCCACATTCCGTTGTGTGCCTGTTCAAAATATTTTGCCCGCGGATCGTCATCCACCTCTGGTGCAATTTCTGCATTTCTTGGCAATGGATGCAGCAGGATCGTATCTTTGGAAAAACGGTTCATCACCTTTTTATCCACGATAAATTCTTTCGTTGCCAGATCACTCTCCGTAAACCGTTCCAGCTGGGTACGGGTACTGTAAATCACATCAATATCCTCCGGCAGATCCTCAAAGCTGCTGCACGGAATATAAGTTGCACCAAAATGATGCAGATACTCCACATATTCCTTCGGCAGAGCAAAATGCGGAGTAGAAAGTCCGTAGATGATCACATGATCAAACACCGTAAGCAGCTTGATCAGGGAATGTACGGTACGTCCAAACAAAAGATCTCCCACCATTGCCACGGAAATGTGGTCAAATTTCTTGCCGCATTTATGCATCGTATAAACATCCAGCAATGACTGGGTCGGATGAGAACCGCTTCCACTGCCTGCGTTAAAGATCGGCACTGTAGAAACGGCAGCAGCCCGCTGCGCCGCTTCCTTATCAAAATGACGCATGACGATTCCATCTGTATAACCACTGATCACCCGGATCGTATCCTCTAACGTTTCTCCCTTGGTGGCAGAAGAAGCCTCTTTCGCATTCTCCGTACTGATATTTTTAGCACCCAGGCGTAAGATCGCTGATTCAAAGGAAAGTCTGGTACGAGTGCTTGGTTCAAAAAACATGGTAGCGATCACTTTGCCTTTTAAGCTTTCCTCATACTTTTCCGGATGTGCGATCATATCATCCGCAATGGAAAACAAATGCTCCAGATATGCACGGTCAAATTGTTCACATGAAATAATATGCTTCATTTTTCTTCTCCTTTGCTCCATCAAATGTTTTTATCATATTTTTCCAGATGTATTCATACAGTATAGCAGATGTCCCACAAAGACAGCGATAACACCAGCTACGATCGGGAGGTATTTTATGACACAAAAAGGTAAATTATTGGAAACTCTCAAATGTCTGCTGCTTTCCTATGCAGCCACCATTGTTTTTCTTCTGCTGCTCACCTTTTTGGTGTATCAGTTTCAATTGACCTCCGCAGTCACCAACATCGCCATCATCTGCATTTATATCCTCACCTGCTTCTTCGGTGCCTTCCGGCTTGGAAAACGGGTAAAGCAGCAGCGTTTCCTCTGGGGACTCATCCTTGGCACACTTTATATCGCCTTACTTCTTTTGATTTCTCTGCTTGCTAACCACACTGTCGCCTTGTCTACCACCAACCTTACTGTTCTAGTTCTGTGCGTGGTAAGCGGCATGCTTGGTGGTATGACCAGCTAAGAAAAAGACGCTGACATAAGTGTCAACGTCCCCTTTTTTACCGATCCATGGAAATGGTTGTACCATCCGGTTTCTCCACCGTCTGAATTGCGGTCTTTCTCATTGGAATACGACAGTTCTTGTTGCTTCCAAATTCTACCACAACAATGTCATCCTGAATATCAATGACAACACCATAAAAACCACTGGTGGTGATAATGCTGTCTCCCTTTTCCAACGCATTGTTCATTTCCTGCATAGACTGCTGCTGTTTCTTCTGTGGACGGATTGCCATAAAATAAAACATAGCGACAATGATCACAATGTAGATCACGATCCAGCCGATCGTCATTCCGCTGCCGCTTGTACTCTTTGCTGCTGCCAGATACATATTTAACATATTACTTTCTCCTTTATATCATAATCTAGGGTAAATTTTACTTTTTTTCCACCCAAACGTCAAGTACTTCTTCCCTGATTTCACTATTTGTACACAGGCTTACTTCTGCTGCATTCCCATAAGCTTCTGCTTTTTGTACTCCTGATAGCGGTTTTCACGGATCGCCTCCCGGATCTCCTCCATCATATGGTTATAAAAATAAAGGTTATGAAGCACACAAAGCCGCATACCCAGCATCTCTTTCGCCTTTAGCAGATGACGGATATAGGCTCTGCTGTAATGCTTACATGCCGGACACTGGCAGCCTTCCTCGATCGGACGGTCATCCAGTTCATACTTGGCATTAAAGAGGTTACGTTTTCCCTCATTTGTATAGACATGCCCATGCCGTCCGTTCCGGCTCGGATATACACAGTCAAAGAAATCCACACCGCGTTCCACTGCCTCTAAAATATTAGCCGGAGTTCCCACTCCCATCAAATAGGTCGGTTTCTCTTTTGGAAGATGTGGTACAACCTCATCTAAAATATGGTACATCTCCTCGTGCGTTTCCCCAACAGCAAGTCCGCCTACGGCATACCCGTCTAAATCCATGGCAGCGATCGTCTTCGCATGTTCCACACGGATATCCTCAAACACGCCGCCTTGATTGATACCAAACAGAAGCTGCTCTTTATTGATCGTTTCCGGAAGGGAATTCAACCGTGCCATCTCTGTTTTACAGCGCGCCAGCCATCTGGTCGTACGATCTACAGAATTTCTGATATAAGTACGGTCTGCCCGGCTTGACGGGCACTCATCAAACGCCATTGCGATCGTTGATGCCAGATGTGACTGGATCTGCATACTTTCCTCCGGTCCCATGAAAATGCGGTGTCCGTCCACATGCGACTGGAAAGTAACGCCCTCCTCCCTGATCTTTCTAAGACCAGCCAAAGAAAATACCTGAAATCCGCCGGAATCCGTAAGGATTGGGCGATCCCATACCATAAATTTATGCAGTCCACCCATCTTATAAACCACGTCATCTCCCGGACGCACATGCAGATGATACGTGTTGGAAAGTTCCACCTGTGTTCCGATCTCCTTTAAATCCATCGTAGAAACCGCACCTTTGATCGCACCGATCGTTCCTACATTCATAAATACCGGAGTCTGAATCGTACCATGCACCGTTTCCATCACAGCACTTTTGGCACGTCCATCCTGTCCTACAATTTTATATGTCACTTATTTCACTATCCTTTCCAAAAAACTGTTTAATCCGGTCCATCCGGCTCGTCATGCTCTTTAACAACGCATCCAGCACCGTTACGGCTGTCATCGCCTCTACCACGACAACCGCCCGCGGTACAATGACCGGATCGTGTCTTCCCTTAATGGAAATCTCAATGTTATCTCCCTCACGGCTCATCGTCTGCTGCATCGCCGCAATGGATGGAGTTGCCTTAAATGCGGCTCTGATTTTGATCGTGGAGCCATCACTCATGCCTCCTAAAATACCTCCGGCATGGTTTGTATGCTTTAAAACATGACCGGTCTCATCCTGATAAAAACCATCGTTATCTTCCTTTCCACTAAGCTTCGACGCAGCCATTCCTTCGCCCACTTCAAAGCCTTTTACTGCCCCGATGGAAACGATTGCTTTGGCAAGTTCGGCATCCAGTTTGTCAAATACGGTCTCGCCGATTCCCGGCATCACACCGTCCACGACACATTCCACAATGCCGCCGACAGAATCTCTTTCCTGCATTTTCTGATCGAGCAGTGCCTGTGCTTTTTGAGCCGCTTCCTGATCCGGCATACAGAGCGGATTATTATCACGTTCCGCCAGTACAAAATGTTCCTCATTTACAGCAACATCCCCGATGGCACTGGTATAGGCACGCACGGTAATTCCAAGTTCTGAAAGCACCTTTGCCGCAATCGCTCCGGCTGCTACTCTTGCGATCGTCTCCCTGCCGGAAGAACGTCCGCCGCCCCGGTAATCCCGGAAACCATATTTTTGATCAAAGGTATAATCCGCATGCCCCGGACGATAATAGGATGCAATCTCGCTGTAATCTTTCGACCTCTGATCTTCATTATAAACAATCATTGAGATCGGTGTTCCGGTTGTTCTCCCTTCAAACACCCCGGATAAGATCTCTACCCGGTCGGATTCCTTCCGCATTGTAGTATATTTGCTCTGCCCCGGTTTTCTGCGGTCTAAATATACCTGAATCTCTTCTTCGGTGAGTGCAAGTCCCGCCGGACACCCGTCTACAACTACTCCTATTCCTTTTCCATGAGATTCTCCCCATGTTGTGATCCGAAAGATCGTTCCAAATGATGAACCTGCCATGCGTTTTCTCCTTCTTTCTTCTGCTGTCCCTGCCTGTGGCAAACAATAGTATCAGTCTATCAAAACCCATTAAAAAAAGCAAGTACCGCTCTCTTGCGAAAGAGCAGTACCTGCTTTTCTCTTTTTCTTTTAAAATGACCTAAGAACGTTTCCGTACTACGATCACAACAATTCCTAACACGATCAAAAGTACCGGAATACCAACCAGACCGATCGCCGTGATCATCTTTGATGCAAAGGAAGTGAATACCGCATGTGTATTCGTAACAGTCGGAGATTTGACTGCAATCTTGCTCTCCTGTGCGGTCATATAATTAACTGCATTACAGTAAAAGCTTGAGTTCGCACCAGATACCACAGAGTCGATATCTGATACATCCATAGAGGACGAACCAGATACAAATAACACACCCTCACCATCCTTGTTTGCCACTACCTGTGCAACGGCAAACGGACCATCAATATCCTCTTTTGTTTTTTCTCCACTTCCAGATGAAATATCTACCTTAGAGAAAGAATCATTCGATGTAACCAGAAGATCCGTTACTGTATAACCATCCACCTTTTCTGCGGTAAGACCCTTGCTGACCGGAGCTAAAATATGCATGTTTTTAGAACTGATCGGCTGGGTAATATCATGGGAAGCTAATGTTGGAAGCAGGTAGGTTGGATAATTACCCATGTAATAACCGGAACCATTTTCTACCACAATACCATCATTAACTTTGACACCATATTTCAGCAATAATGCATTTAATTTCTCGTAAGTCTGATTTGGATTTAAAGTAACAAAAAGTTTTCCTCCATTGTCCATGTATTCTTCAATATTCTCCACCAGGCTGTCGGAAAGATCGCTGGTTGGGGAATTGATGACCAATAATTTACAATCTTTTGGAATACCTCCGGACACCACAACATCCAATGATTCGATATCATAATTGTCATTGCTTAATCCGCTCTGGAAATTATCACTTAAATCTGTTTCTCCCTGACCGGTCAGTGTATATACCTTAGTTGCCTCTCCTGTCATACAGTAATCAATCGCAGAAACCAGCTTTGATTCCAGATTTACCGTAGTAGAAGCACTTCCGTCTTCGCCATAATCATAGGAAACATAATCACTGCTGCTGACATAACGGCTTCTGTCATTTCCTACGACGATCATATCATTCTCTGCTGCAGTAGAACCATCCGTAATGTACTTGGATGCAAAATCAGGATACAACTCCAAATCTTTGTATTCTACTTTTACATATTTGCTGGCGTTTTCAAACTGGTCTAAAATATTGGTATAAACACTGTTCGTACTTCCTTTGGCATTTAAGAAATAGACCGTGATCTTTGTATCCTTCTTCAAAGTATCCAGCATCTTCTCCGTCGCATCAGAAAGTGTATAAAGCTTAGAAGAAGTCAGATCAATACTCCAGTTTTTGGATGATAAAAATACATTCAGGGCAATCACTGCTGCGATCACAACCACAACTGCAACGGTGGAAAGGATACCATGACGCACCTTGCGCTGTGATATGGTAAGCTCCTTCTTCTCTTCTTTTTCTTTCTTCTCTTCTACGACCTCTACCACAGGTTCTGTCTGGGCAGATTTCGTGTCTTTCGTTATTTCATTTTCGTTGTTCTGTTCTTTCTTCGCCACAATCTTACCCTCCTTTAATTCCATCTTTTCTTTTCAATCATGTGTACTGTTAAAAACAGGAATACACCTGCAAATGACAGATAGTATACGACTGCGCTGACATCTAAAAGTCCATTGATAAAGGAATTGGTGTAGCGCTCCATCATAGAAAACCAATCGATCACCTTGGAAAGTCCATCATCATACATGGATGGCTTGATAAAATATACCAGTGCGATCACACCTGCTCCAATGATACCGGAGACTACCGATGGCAGTACCTTTTTGGTAGAAACATAAAACAGTATCATCACCGCAACAACTACACAGGCATAAAAGATAATGCTGTATCTTGCTCTTCCCGGAAGATTGCTTGAAATGTTATTCAGGAAGAAAGAAGCAAAGATCAATACCGCCGTCACAACCGCAGATACGATCTGATTCTCTGTCAAAGAAGAGATAAAGAAACCAACTGCGATCAGAGCCGCACCTACTAAAAAGTAACCAAACATACCCAGTGCCACTGTCGTCCACTCGACATCACCATAAAAATGAAGCATAAATGGATACAGCATGATGATCGCCAGTGCGATCACAAACAGTGTAAGTACTGCCAGATATTTTCCGATCACGATCTTTACTACGCTGATCGGAGAAGTCAAAAGAAGCTGATCTGTCTTTTGCTTACGCTCCTCTGACCAAAGACGCATCGTGATGATCGGTACTAACAGTCCAAGCCATGTACAAGTGCTTGGAAGTACATATCCGGCAAAATCTGTGAGGGAATATCCGACACAATAATATACAAAGTAAATTCCAACTAATACCACGAATGCAGCCAGAAATAAATAGGCAATCATAGAGGTGAAATAACCTTGCATTTCTTTTTTATAAATCGCTAACATTACTCTTCCTCCTTTTCTTCTGAGGCTGCATCTGTTTCTGCTGTCTCATCTGTAGTCTCAGCAACCGGTGTCTGCTCGTCTGCATCCTGCTTCGATGCTTTTTCATCCGTCTCGTCCTCGTCGTTGGTAAGTTTTAAGAAGACTTCCTCCAACGATAAGCTCTCTCTTGAAATACGGCGAACCGGCATTTTCTTTTCGGCAAACAGATAGAACAGATCGTCATTCTTATCCTCATCTGTTTTCAGCAGAACATGTACTTCTAATACATCGTCGATCTGCTCGCCAAAATCAAAACTATCCACATAATCGATATTCTGTAATACCGCTTCGATCTGCTCCTTCGTTCCTTTGATCTCCATTGACACATGACTCTGGTTGGAGTACTTCTTGGAAAGGTTCTCCGGTGTATCCTCTGCCACTACAACACCCTTATTGATAATGATGATGTGGTCGCACACTTCACTGACCTCTGACAAAATATGGGAGCTTAAAATAACGGTATGTTCTTTCGACAATCCGCGGATCAATTCCCGGATCTCTACCACCTGACTTGGATCTAAGCCTACCGTCGGCTCATCTAAGATTAAAATAGGAGGATTGCCGAGCAGTGCTGCTGCAAGGCCCACTCTCTGGCGGTATCCTTTGGAAAGCTTACTGATGATACGCTGGGCACGATCCGTGATCTTGGTGATCTTCATCACCCGTTTTACCTCTTCCGGACGCTCTTTTTTTGCCACACCCTTTAATTCTGCCACAAACTTCAGGTAAGACAGCACCGTCATATCCATATAAAGCGGCGGAATCTCCGGCAGATAACCAATGGCACGTTTTGCCTCTTTTGGTTCTGTCATAATATCATGGCCGTCGATCTTTACAGAGCCACTTGTGGCACTGATGTATCCGGTAATGATATTCATTGTGGTGGACTTACCAGCTCCATTCGGGCCGAGCAGACCAACTACCTGCCCTTCTTCCACATGTAAGCTAAGACCTTTGACCGCTTCAAACTTGCCATAGTTCTTAACTAAGTCTTCTACTACAATCATAATATCCTCCTTTTTGCCCTGCATCTGCAGAACATGTTTTCCTAACCTTTACTGATAGTAAAATACAAATGTCACTATTCTGTGAACAAATTTCCAAAATTTTGCAAACCGGAAATTTTGATCACTGTTCCAGTTTCGGCACTTTGGTTCCCCGCATCTCAATAATTGGAACACCTTTTCCCTCAATATAATCTTTCGTAATGGTCACTCTTCCAATGTTTTCATCCCGTGGGATCTGATACATGATATCCAGCATAAATTTTTCAATGATCGCACGAAGTGCACGTGCCCCGGTATCCTTCTTCACTGCCTGCTCTGCGATCGCCATAAGGGCACTGTCGTCAAACTGCAGATCCACCTCATCCAGTGCCAGAAGCTTCTGATACTGCTTTAAAATTGCATTTTTCGGTTCCTTTAAAATCTTGACAAAGGCATCCTTATCGAGATGCTTCAGTGTATAAATGATCGGAAGCCGCCCGATAAACTCCGGAATCATTCCATAAGCTCTTAAATCTTCCACCGTCACCTCTTCCAGTACATCCTCATCATCAAACTGGTCTTTTAATTCTGCATTGAATCCCATTGTGGAATTTTTCAGGAGACGTTTTTTAATGATCTCCTCCAGATCCGGGAAGGCACCGCCACAGATAAATAAAATATTTCTTGTATCAACTGTA
Source organism: Lachnospiraceae bacterium (assembly GCA_050874905.1). GTDB lineage: Bacteria > Bacillota > Clostridia > Lachnospirales > Lachnospiraceae > NC2004. Next base: position 62,075 of record JBNMLP010000003.1, on the reverse strand, counting down.
GTAAGCGGCACCATCGCATTTTTGGAGCTTGCTCCGACCGGAACTTCCACTTCACTGCCCTCTAACAGCTTTAATAAGCCCTGCTGTACCGACTCTCCGCTGACATCACGGCTGTTTGTATTTTTCTTTTTCGCGATCTTGTCAATCTCATCAATGAAAATGATCCCCTGCTGTGCCCGTTCCACATCATTATCCGCCGCCGCTAAAAGTTTGGAGATCACGCTCTCCACATCATCGCCGATATATCCGGCTTCGGTAAGAGAAGTCGCGTCCGTGATCGCAAGCGGTACATTTAAAAGCCGCGCCAGTGTTTTGACAAGATACGTCTTTCCACATCCGGTCGGTCCGATCATCAGCATGTTGGATTTATCGATCTCAATGTCATCCATCGTGTTGGTGATGACTCTTTTGTAGTGGTTATAAACAGCCACCGAAATCACCTTTTTGGCATAGTCCTGTCCGATCACATACTCATCTAACATTGCTTTGATCTTGTGCGGAGAAGGAATGTTGGAAAGAGAGAGCTCCGGTGCTTTTTCTTTCTTTTTCTTCTGCTTTTGCGGTTTTACCTTCGGATTTTTTCCCATTCCCATGTCGGAAAGTCTCGACAGGTCAAAATTGCTCATATCCATAAACTGGATGTTTCCGCCTGCTAATCCATCAAACGTTTTCTGCATACAATCCTGGCAGATACAGATATCATTTGGCATATGTATCAGCCGTCCGGCAATGCTTTGTGGACGGTGGCACAGATAACAGTACTCCTCATAGCCATCCTTATCATCGTCATCCTCTTCTTTTTTGCTATTCTCATCGAACAGTTCATTTCCCTGCTCATCTACTTCATTAAAATTTAAATCATCTTTATCTGACATAGTTACTCCTCCATTACTGTTTCACGCTAAAATCGTCAACACCTAGTATAACTAGAAATCGGATTCCTTGTCAATTTTTTCACCCTAACAATTATTGCCACACATCCTTTAACAGCGTCACCGCCGCCTCAATCTCCTCCTCGGACAACTGGGCAAATCCCATCAAAAAGGTCGGATACATCCGGAAATACGGTGCGATCATATAATGGGACAGCGGATACAGCTTCATTTTCTGCTGCTTTGCTGCCTTTAAAAGCTCCTCCTCCGGCATTTTTCCGAGCCATTCAAGCACAACATACGATCCGGCATTGGAACCGCTTAACCGCACCTGATCGCCAAAGCGTTTCAATTCCTTCATCAGAATATCGTGCCTCGTTTTATAGCGTTTCCGCAGGCGGTTTAAGTGGCGTTCAAAGTATCCCTGCGCCAGAAATTTGGTCATGATCGACTGATCCAGCCGCGATACCGTACAAGGAAAGCTCTTAAACGTCTGCCGGTAGTTATAGAGCAGCGGGTCCGGAAGTACCATGTAGCTCATTCGGATTGCCGGGGAGATCACTTTGGAAAAGCTTCCAAAATAGATCACCTTTTTGCCGTGATCCATACTTTGCAGAGCCGGGATCGGGCGTCCGTGATACCGGAACTCACTGTCGTAATCATCTTCAATAATATACCGGGACGGTTCAAAATTTGCCCAGTTTAACAATTGTGTGCGCCGGCTGGCTGGCATGACCATACCAAGTGGAAATTGGTGTGACGGTGTCACATAGGCAATATTTGCTTCGCTTTCGATCAATTGATCGACCGACAATCCATTCTCATCGACCGCGATCGGAGCTACTTTTCTTCCGAGTGACGTGATCGTGTCATAACTGGAACGATATGCCGGGTTTTCCATTGCAATATAACTTTTTTCGCCCAGCAGGCGAAGCAACAGCATCATCAAATACTGGCTTCCGGCTCCGATCACAATATTTTCCGGTTTTGCATATACCCCACGATTTTGCCGCAGATAATTGGATAGCTCCTGGCGCAGGCCAAGATCTCCTTGCGGTTCGCTGCTTTGAAATAATGTACCATCATCATAATTGATGCACTCCTTAGAGAGCTTTCTCCAGTAGGTGTCCGGAAAATTAAGGGCATCCGCTCCTGTCGGGGAAAAATCATAGGTGACCATTTCTTCCTGTATCTGCTCTTCTTTATTCTTCGGATAGGCAACCGGAACAATACGCAGCAGTTCCTCAATATTGCTGGCATAATAGCCACTCTTTTCCTTCGCCTCCACATAGCCTTCCGCCACAAGCTGGGCATATGCCATATCGACCGTACTGCGGCTGACAGAAAGATGCTCGGATAGCTTTCGGCTGGATGGCAGTTTTTCATGACAGGCAATCCGCCCCGCTTTGATCTCTTCTCTGATATACTGATAGATCTGTTCATAATAGGGGGTATCACTATTATTTTTTAAATAGATGGTAAGCATCCATTTCCTCCTTTACAAAAAGCCCAAGATCCCGTAGGAATCCTGGGCTTATCAATCCTTCTCTGGGTACCTTTTATTTGGCTTTGTATTCACTCACCTTAATTGAGGAAATGGTGACTGCCTCTTTCGGCATATCATTTTCATCCGTTTCCACTGCTGCGATCTGATCTACAATATCCATTCCATCGATCACCTGTCCAAATACCGTATAGCTTCCCTGCAGCCATGGCGCACCACCGTACTGCTCATATGCTTTTTTCTGCTCATCAGTGAAGGTATATCCGTTCTTTTCGTAATTATTCATGTCCTCTTCTGTAACCTTTGCCATCTGTGTAATGAAGAACTGGCTGCCGTTACTTGGGTCTACTCCGGAATTGGCGTAGCATAAAGAACCGCGGAGCACCATCGCCTGCTCAGAGATTTCATTGTAGAATGGCTCACCCCAGATACTCTCGCCACCGATACCACTACCTTCCGGATCACCGCCCTGGATCATGAAATCATTGATCACACGGTGGAACGTCAGTCCATCATAGTAGCCTTCTTTGGCATGTGTCACAAAATTCTTCACTCCATATGGTGCGATCTTATCGAAAAATTTCACTGTAATATCACCATAATCTTTTACCGAAATTGTAGCGATCGTCTCGCCCTCTTTCGGCTCAGCCATCTGGTCAAATCCATCGATCGTATCTGCCTTTGTCACCCCGGTCATATCCATGGTGGAGCCATCACTGGCTTTTTGTTTTTCCTGCGTTGTTTTCTCTGTTGTTCCCTCTGTAGTATTTCCGGAAAGAACATCTTCCTTTTCCGGGATACCGTCCTGCTTTCCACATCCGGCTGATAAAGCCAGCAGACCAACAAGCAGTACCATCATCATCCATTTTTTCATGTCTTTTCTCCTTATCTTTAACTTCTATAATCGCCATTGATCTTAACATAATCATAGGTCAGATCACAGCCCCATGCTTTTGCCGCTGCCTCTCCCTGATGCAGATCGATCTTTGTTACGATCTCTTCCTCTGCCAGGATCTTTGCAGCTTCTTCCTCCGAAAATGCAACACCAGCTCCATGTTGACAGACTAATACACTGCCTGCTTCTGATTCCAATGATACGGAAACCAGATTGATATCAAATTCTGCCGGAGCATAACCAATCGCACAGAGCACGCGTCCCCAGTTGGCATCCTCTCCGAAGATCGCACACTTATAAAGCATAGAACCCGCCACACTTTTCGCTACCGTGATCGCACTCTCCAGATCCTTTGCCCCGCTCACTTCTACCTCTAAAAGCTTGCTGGCACCTTCTCCATCCTTTGCCAGCATCCGGGTCATATTGCTCATTACAATGTAAAGAGCCTGTTTAAATATTTCATAATCGGAACCTTCCTCCGTGATCTTGGCATTTCCGCTAAGGCCATTTGCCATCACACTCACCATATCGTTGGTGGAAGTATCTCCGTCGATCGTCAGACAGTTATAGGTTACCTTTACAATCTCAGATAATGCTTTCTGGATCAGTTCTTCGGAAATCGCCACATCTGACGTGACAAAATTAAGCGTTGTTGCCATGTTCGGATGGATCATTCCGCTTCCCTTTGCCATACCGCCCAAATGACAGGTACAGCCACTAATCGTAAAGGAAACTGCAACCTCCTTCGGAACAGTATCCGTTGTCATGATCGCATTGGCTGCCTTTTTGTGTCCTTCTACACAAAGACCATCCGCCAGCGTTTTCATAGATGCCGCAAATGGATCAATAGACATCGGCTGTCCGATCACTCCGGTCGATGCAACGATCACTTCCTCCGGTTTGATCTTAAGTGTCTCTGCCACAAGCTCACAGACACCATTGGCAATCTCTAGGCCGTTGGCATTACAGGTGTTGGCATTTTTGGAATTGGCTACGATTGCCTTTGCCCGATTGCCGGATCGTTTTAAGTTCTCCTTTGTCACAAGGATCGGAGCACCCTTCACCTTATTGGTCGTATATACGGCTGCTGCCGCACAAGGGGCTTCACTATATACTAAGCACAGATCATTTTTCTTTTTGTCCGAATTCAATCCGCAGTTGACGCCGTTTGCCACAAATCCCTTTGCCGCACATACCCCGCCGTCCACATAGGTATATCCTTCATATTCCTGCATCTTCATTTTATTGTCCTCCTAACCATGTCACTTCATACCACCTAATATACTACTTTTTTCTTTGCTTGTCACTGCCCTTATTTCAGCCAGATAAAATTGTCATCCGTACTGAAAAAGTCCATGTTGTAAAGCAGTATCACATCATCATATCCCTCATCTTTGATCTTCTTTTTTAAATCTTCCTTGTAATAACGAAGGTCACATACCTCGATCGTATCATAGTGATCTGCTAAAAATGGAAGCAGAGCATGGCTATAGGAATCTTTAAGCACCAATGCCTTTTTGCCTGTGCCTGCATTGCTCCTGATCGTTAAAAACGGATGATTGCCATCTAAGAAATAGGTGTATTTGTCCTTCGTATAAAGTCTGGACGGAACAAACAAGGAATTGATATGACTGCCATCCTCGAACGTCACCCGGTAAGCCCCAAATAAATTCGTAAAGACTTCAATGGAGTCCTTCTTTTTTATGGAAAGCGGTGCCTTGGAGTAAAGGGAGCCCAAAAACGAATCACTCTTGCTGCTCTCCTCGTAAAAGGACAACGGATGCGGTGTCTCATTCCATGCCTTTAACAGTGCCTTGTAACCATAGTATGCGCCCCGCATCGTCCAGTGATGATCGGTTTTAAAATAAATGTATTCCTCTTTGTGTGCCGTCAGAAGTGAGGTTGGGTCTACCAGCTTCGCATTCTTTATTCCATTTTCTACCTTTTCTCTGTCCTTTTTGGCAGACGGCATCACGACATGAGATGGAAGCTCCTCCGGATATATGCTCTGTACATTCGGTGCAAGCAGGAACGTGACACGGGTCTGTCCCTTGATCTCTTTTGCAAAGGCATCTACAAACTGGATGTTCTTTTGCAATGTTTCTTCATCCGGTTCATATTTTTTGATATAGCGGCCGTTCTTTCCAAAGTAAACACCGCCGCTTTCCTTTTTGTTCATCCATTTTTCCATCGTGGTCTTTGCCACGATAAACAGATCCTTTCCTGCGATCTGATCTGCCATGTATTCCTCCACCTCATCCATATATGTACCATCCTTGATGGAAGAAAGCGTCAGCTTTGGAGCCTGCTTTAAATAACGGTTTTCCATAGCAGAATACTGTCTTGGACGCAGCAAAAGAGATGCGGTCAAAAAGGAGACAAGTATTGTTAGAAAGAAAAATGCAATTACTCTGTTTTTCATATCAGAAGTCCCCTTTCATCAGAATCGGAAATATAAAAACGGATTAAAGCTGGCACTGACCAGATACGCAACACAGAGGAAAAACAGTCCAAAGAGCAGCACGATCTGCACTCCGCCAAAAAATACGGAACGTTCCCGTTTCCCTGTTGCAAAGAAAAAGTCTGCCAGTTTTTTCGGCACGTTGGTCGCACCGACCGCCGCCACGATAAACAGAATCGCATAGGAAGTCAGATAATAGAGCGCATTCTCGTTTACAAATGCAAGGGAAGCGCATCCAAACATGCCCTTTATACTGTGAAAAAAGTCTCCCATATCCGAAGCTGCAAACATCGTCCAGCTGATGACAACCAGAACCATGGCATAAATCCGTCCTACAAACTTTGGCAGCTTTTGAAGCAATTTTAGCAGACATACTTTTTCCAGGATCAGCCATACGCAGAAATAAAGTCCCCATCCGACAAACGTCCACTGTGCCCCATGCCAGATTCCGGTCAGCAGCCATACAATGATGATATTGCGGTACTGCTTCCATTTTCCTGCCCGGTTTCCACCGAGGGGGATGTACACATAGTCACGGAACCACGAGCTTAAGGAAATATGCCATCTGCGCCAGAATTCTGTAATGCTTGCCGACATGTACGGATAGTTAAAGTTCTCCAGAAAATGAAATCCAAACATGCGGCCCAGTCCGATCGCCATATCAGAATAACCCGAAAAATCATAGTAGATCTGGAAGGTATAAGAAACTGCCGCCAGCCATAAGAGTAACACAGACTGCTGGTCATCCGGCAGGGCATGTACGGTATCATAAAGCTGTCCGATCGTATTGGCGATCAGCACCTTTTTTCCAAGTCCCACAATAAAACGACGTGCGCCGAGTGCAAATTCATCAATACTCTCCACCCGGTGGGCAAGCTCCTTTTCCACTGTCTCATATCGGACGATCGGGCCGGCGATCAACTGTGGAAACAAGGATACATAAGCAGCTAAATGGATCACATTTTTCTGCACGGCAACCTTTCCGGCATACACATCGATCACATACGATAAGATCTGGAACGTATAAAAGGAAATACCGATAGGCAGTGCGATATTGGCCAGCGGAAGGTGGGTATGAAACAGATGGTTCGCATTTTCCAATAGAAAATCCGTATATTTAAAAACTACAAGCAGACCGATATGTACGAAAATACTACATATCAGCCAAAGCTTGGCTGCTCCCGGATCGTTCTCCTTCTTTTTCCGGTCGATCAAACGTCCCATCCCGTAGGAAAACAGAATGGAAAAGATCATCAAAAACAAATATACCGGCTCTCCCCACGCATAAAAAAAGAGACTTGCGATCACCAGTACCAGGTTACGTGCCTTTCCTTTTACTGCAAAATAGGCAAGCAGTACGATCGGCAAAAACAGAAATAAAAATACGACACTACTAAATACCATATGACTTCTTCCTTCACATCCAACTATTCGACATCATTCTCTCTTACTGTACAACAAGACTACCGCAAAAAGCAAGAACAGTTTTGGTTTTATGAGAGGGCAAGATATCCATTCTCCAACGCATACGCAAGGTGAAACGTTTTGGTCTCCCCGCTCTCCTTAAAATAAATGCTGACACGCTTGGCATCTGCATACGTGATCGTTCCCTCTCCATAAATCTTATGAGTAACATCACGTCCTACCGTAAAGCAGCGGCGGTCGTATTCCAATTCACTGACAAAGCGGGAGGCGGTCGCTGTTTTGTTAAAGATCTTGTTGACCACATAGATCGTCAGATGCTGTTTTGCCCTCGTCATTGCCACATAAAACATCCGGCGTTCTTCCTCGATCTCCTCTTCCTTTACTGCCTTTTTGTGTGGAGTGATCCCCTCACAGGCATCCATAATAAATACGGCATCATATTCCAGTCCCTTGCTCTGATGCATGGTGCTTAACACCACCGCATCCTCTTTATCCGTTAAATGTCTGGATGCTTTTAACTGTTCTTTGTATTCCTGCATATGTAAAAACCAGTCTTCATAGGTACGATACTCTTTTGCCGACTCCTGCACCTCTTCCAATATATCAAACAATTCTTCCTCATTCATGCGGCGTTCTTTCGCATATTCTCTGATATAATCATCGTACCCGATGCCTTTTCTGATGTAATTGACTGCAGCATAGGGAGCCATCTTCTTTAGCAGACTGATCTGTCCGGCAAAGTTCTCCAGACGTTCCACCATCCAGTCACGATTTGCCACTTTCATTTTCAGCCGTTCAAAATCCACAATATCCTGGTCCAGCAGATCCCGGCTGATATAACGGTTCGGGCGGTTCATCACGGTCAAAAACACTGAGCGGCGCATATCACCTAACCCCATCCGGATATAGTTTAAAATATTGACACAGATCCAGTGGTCATAAAGATTGAACATCCCGTCCTTCATGCAAAACGGAATGTTATACTGATGCAGCCGCTCGGTAAGCATACGTGGCTGCAGATTCGTGCGGAATAATACCGCCATATCCTTATAGAGCATGCCGGCGGCATTGTACTGCTTGATCTTTTCGATCAGATCGAGATGCTCCTGCTTCTGTGTATCAAAACGCAGCACAGACACCTCTTCCCCACTGCCACTGTTTGCCACCACTTCTTTTTCGTAACGTTCCTTATTATTGATGATCACGCGACCGGCTGCTGCCATGATCTCCTCGCTGGAGCGGTAATTGACTCCAAGAAGTACCTTTTTGGCATTTGGATAATCATCTGTAAAATGAAGCATGATCTCCGGTCTTGCCCCACGGAACCGATAGATCGACTGGTCATCGTCCCCGACAATAAACAGATTATCCTCCGGTCTGGCAAGCATTTTCACGATCTCGTACTGTAACTGATTGATGTCCTGAAACTCATCGATCAATATGTAGCGAAACTTCTTCTGCCACATTGCTAAAATATCCGGACGTTCCTTTAATAAGGTATAACAATAGCTCTGCATATCATCAAAATCGATCAGATTGGCCTGCTGGCACCGACGGCAGTACCCTTCATAAATACGCCGGAACACATCATCGGAGCAGCTGGTGCTGTAATAGTTGGAAACCTCCATCATTTCCCCTTTGACAAGAGAAATCTCCGCTAAGATCTCCTGAATAAAATCCGCCTCGTCCGACAGATCGAGATCTTCCTTTTGCACCAGCTCCCTGATGTATTGATATTTGGTCTCTTCCTTTATGATGTTTGCAGGTGTGTAGTGATATGCCTGTTTTAAGATCCAGAAAAAAACGGAGTGAAAGGTGCCAAAAGTCGCAGCGGTGTGTGCCCCTCCCATCAAAGTTTCAAACCGTGCTTTCATTTCATTTGCAGCTGCTCTGGTAAATGTGATCACTAAGATCTGTCCGGGATGAATACCATACTGCTCGATCAGATAGCGGGTGCGCTCTGTGATCACCGATGTTTTTCCGGAGCCCGGAGCGGCAAGGCAGAGAAATGGCCCCTTGTCGTGTGCAATTGCCTGTTTTTGTTCCTTTGTATATTCCATGAAACAACCTTTCTATATTGTCATATTTTCCGCGCCTATTATAGCACGAAACACTGCATTTTGAAATTTTCTTATCACCGTATTTTGTTTTTTCTATTTTTTCATGGCATCGTCTTTTTGTTCATGCTATAATCAGAGATATTTTGTATGAAGGAAAGGCAGGAAACAGGATGAACTTTTTAGAAGAACGTATTCAAAAAGACGGAATTGTAAAGGAAGGAAATGTATTAAAGGTAGACAGCTTTTTAAATCACCAGATGGATATTCATTTGTTTGATGAAATGGGAGCGGAATGGAAACGCCGTTTTCATGACAAACCGATCAATAAGATCTTAACGATCGAGGCATCCGGCATTGGCATCGCCTGTATTGCAGCCAGACATTTTGATGTTCCGGTGGTCTTTGCGAAAAAGTCAAAGAGCATCAATATTGAAGGAGATATGTATGTTGCAGAGGTAGAATCCTTCACCCACAAATGCAAAAATCAGGTGATCGTATCCAAAAAGTTTTTAAGCCCAAACGATCACGTCCTGATCATTGACGACTTTTTGGCAAATGGATGTGCCCTGCAGGGATTGATCTCGATCATTTCAGAAGCCGGAGCCAGCATTGAGGGCATCGGCATTGCTGTAGAAAAAGGCTTTCAGATGGGTGGCCGTATGATCCGGAACCTCGGCTATCCGTTAGAGTCGCTTTCCATTGTAGAAAACATGGATGCCGCTTCCGGCACCATCACCTTTCGGGAACAGTAAAATAGACAGTACAAGGGAGGAACTCACATGAGTACAAAACATACGACAAGCGTAGAAAATATTTATCAGTTAGACGGCAGGGTGCCTGTTTCCCGTGCCATTCCATTTGGATTACAGCATATCCTGGCTATGTTTGTTGCCAATATGGCACCGATCATCATCGTAGCAGGAGCCAGCGGTGTCTCCGGAAGTAAACTTGCCATGCTCATTCAAAGTGCCATGCTCATCGCCGGGATCGGTACACTGATCCAGCTATTCCCGATCGGGCGGGTAGGTTCCGGACTTCCGATCGTCATGGGAATCAGCTTTACCTTTGTTTCCATTCTCTGTTACATCGGAGCCAATTATGGCTACGGTGCGATCATGGGAGCCGTTTTGATCGGCGGTCTGGTAGAAGGTATTCTCGGTCTGTTTGCCAAATACTGGATGAAGCTGATCGCTCCGATTGTTTCCGCAAGTGTGGTAACAGCCATTGGATTTTCCCTTCTTTCTGTTGGTTCGACTTCCTTTGGAGGCGGAAGCGGCAGTGAAGATTTCGGGTCTGCCAAAAACTGGATTCTCGGAAGTGTTACCTTACTATGCTGCATCTTATTTCACATTTTTGCCAAATCCTATTTCAAACAGCTCTCGGTATTGTTTGGACTGATCGTTGGCTATCTGATCGCAATTCCAATGGGGATGGTGGATTTCTCTTCCCTCTCTGGCACATCCGTGATCGCTCTGCCACATCTGTTGCCATTTAAAATGGAATTCCATCCGAATGCGATCCTTTCCGTTGTACTGATCTTTTTAGTCTCTGCCACTGAAACGATCGGAGATACCGAAGCACTTGCCAACTCCGGTTTAAACCGCAGTGCCTCCACCAAAGAAATCTCCGGCTCCCTAGCCTGCGATGGTTTCATCAGCTCATTATCTTCCCTGTTTGGATGTCTTCCGATCACTTCGTTCAGCCAGAATGTGGGACTGGTTGCAATGACCAAGGTCGTCAACCGTTTTACGATCGCAACCGGAGCCATCATTATGATCTTAGCCGGCATTTTCCCTATCTTTGGTTCTGTGCTTGCCACACTGCCGGATGCCGTCCTCGGCGGATGTACGATCATGATGTTTGGAACGATCGTTGTCAGTGGTCTGCAAATGATCGGAAAATGCGGCTACTCACAGCGTAACATTACGATCGTTGCCCTCTCCTTAAGTATCGGCATCGGCTTCACCCAGGTACCAGATCTGTTTGCTATCTTTCCAAAGATCATTGAAACTGTGTTTGCAGAAAACTGTGTTGCAGTTGTCTTTCTGGTAGCGATCCTTTTAAATCTGGTATTACCGAAAAACATGGACGTAGAAAAGAAAGAATCAGTCTGATTCCTCTGCAAAAAAAGCAGTCGTGATCGTTTTCATTTCTGCTAATAATTGTTCTTTTGACAGCTCCCCGCCGCTTAGTATCCAATCCTTTATCACCTGGAGCAATCCTCCGGTATAAAAGGAAACACTAAGCCGCATCGAGTTGTCACTTTTTTTATTCTCATATAATTGCTGCATCTTTAACAGAAGATTTTTATAAATCTCCTCCTGAAACAATTCCAGAACCGTATAAAGCATGCTGCTCTCTACCACATTTTCCACCAGCTTATGATGCTCGGTCAGAAAACGGATACATTCGCCGGAAAGATAGCCACAGTAAGAAACCAGATTTTCATCCTTCTTATGCTTTCGACATTCGTTGGTAAATTCCTGCTGGACACTCCGGACAAAGTACGAGAAAAAATCATACTTATCCATAAAATGCTTATAAAAGGTAGCGCGCCGCACCATCGCACGCTCACACAATTCATTTACCGTAATATTCTCAAACCGTTTCTCCTCTAACATCTGCAAAAAGGCATCCAAAAGTGCCTTTCTCGTCTTTATCACCCGCAGATCCGTTTTGGATTCCATGCCTTCTTTCTCCATGCTGTCTGCTCCTTTCCGTTTGGACATTTTCTATACACATGTCAATTAAGTTTCATTTGTATTTTAACTGTACATTGTAAAACCATTTCTTTTATCATATTATATCGTTAATAAACAAATGTCAATTATCTTTCATTTGTTCATTATAATATGATAATAAGGAGATGATGACTTGGAAACCTTTTACAAACACATAATCAAACACAGAAAAATGATTCTGCTGGTATTTTGCGTTCTGCTTTTGCTTTCCTTAGCAGCCAAAACAAAGATTCAGGTCAACTATGATATGAATTCTTACCTGCCAAAGGATTCTCCTTCCACAGTATCGCTTGATAAAATGAAGGAAGAATTTTCTGGCGGAATCCCGAACGCCCGTGTCATGGTAAAGGATGTTTCCCTAACAGAAGCATTATCTTATAAAGAGAAGCTTCTGAAAATTGACGGAGTATCCGACGTCACATGGCTCGACGATGTGGTGGATCTTACTGTCCCCTTGGAAACACAGGACGAAGATACCATATCCACTTATTACAAGGATGGCAATGCCCTGTTTCTGGTGACCATTGAAGAAGATAAAAATATTAAAGCGGTGGCCGACATCCGCAAACTGATCGGAAATGACAATGCCATGACCGGATCTGCAGTGAGCACTGCCGTAGCAACAAACAGCACGGTATCCGAAATAAAAAAGATTGCCGTGATCGGTGTATTGTTCACCTTCTTCGTTCTGATGCTTACCACTACCTCATGGGCGGAACCCATTGTTGTATTGATCGGACTTGGATTCGCTGTCGCGATCAATGCCGGATCAAATCTGATCTTTGGAGAGATCTCATTTGTCACCAATGCCGCGGGAAATATTTTACAGCTTGCGGTCTCACTTGATTACTCTGTATTTCTGATCCATCGTTTTGAAGAATGCAGGAAACAGGAGCATGGCACAAAAGAAGAAGCTATGCTGCACGCTTTGACAAGCTCCACCTCTTCCATTTTATCAAGTGGACTGACAACCGTCATCGGCTTTCTGGCACTGACACTCATGCGTTTTCAGATTGGTCCGGATCTTGGCTTTGCATTGGCAAAAGGAATCGCCATCAGTCTGCTCACGGTATTTTTATTTATGCCGGGAGTGATCTTGCTGTTTTGTGATCTGATGGACAAAACAAAACACCGTCCATTTCTTCCGAGTTTCCGGCGTTTTGGACGTGTCATTCAGAAGATCACACTGCCCCTTTGCGTGATTTTCCTGCTGCTCATTGCACCATCCTACCTTGCCAGCGTGCATAATGACTATTACTTCGGTGCCTCCCACATTTTCGGCAAAGGTACCACACTGGGAGATGACACCGCCGCGATCGAAGATAGCTTTGGTAAAAGCGACACCTATGTTCTGCTCGTGAAAAAAGGAGATACCGCAACGGAAACGGAACTTTCGGATGCGCTGCACAAGATCAAAGAAGTATCTTCCATTATTTCCTTTGTCGATCAGGCAGGGGCAGAGGTTCCTTACGATTATGTCGATTCTGACACCTTAAAGAAACTGGAATCCGACCACTACAGCCGGATGGTACTTACAGTAAAGGCCGCATACGAAGGGGAAGAAACCTTTTCTCTGGTCGAAAAGATCCGGGAAACTGCAGAGCACTACTATCCTGACAGCTACTATCTGGCAGGAGAAGGTGTCAGCACCTACGATCTGATGGACACTGTAACCGCCGATATGCAAAAAGTAAATCTGCTTGCGATCGGAGCAGTTTTTGTCGTCCTGCTGCTCACGATGCGCTCTCTCGTACTTCCGGTCATATTGGTTGCTACGATTGAAACCGCCGTGTGGATCAACATGTCCATTCCGTACTATCTGGATCAGCCGATCTTTTATATTGCATACCTGATCATCAGCTCGGTACAGCTTGGTGCAACCGTAGATTATGCCATCCTGCTTACAAACCGTTACTACGAAAACCGTCAGACTCTTTCCCGAAAGGACAGCATTGTAGCAACCCTTTCCCATGTCACCGCATCCATCCTGACATCCGGAACCGTACTGACCGTCGTAGGTTTCTTATTAGGAAAAATTTCCACACATGGTCTGCTGTCACAGCTTGGCTATCTGCTTGGAAAAGGAACAATCTGCTCTCTGCTGAGCGTACTGTTCGTCTTACCGGGACTGCTCATTTCCTATGACTGGATCAAAGAGCATCTCACCAGAAAAAAACAAAAAGGAGGTATTTCCCATGAATAAAAACTACCGTATCACGAAAAAAACAACCACCCGCATCCTTTCGATCACCATGATCGGACTGCTCGCAGGTTACACAACCCTTCCTTCCTTTGCAGCAGAAAGCAGCACAAAAAAAGAAGAGATCGTCTATGCGAACCTCTCTTCCTCCGGTTCTACCGACAAGCTCTATGTCGTAAACCGGTTTGACACCGGAGACATCATTGACTATGGCAATTACGACAGTGTGAAAAATCTTACCAGCAACGATGCCATTACAGAGGGAAATGGAACCATACGGATTCACTCGGACGCCGACTCCCTTTATTATCAGGGAAATTTAAGCAATAAAGAACTTCCCTGGAACATTTCCATCCATTACTATTTAAACGGCAGGCAAGTACAGGCAGACGAGCTGGCAGGTGCAAACGGTGCCTTAAAGATCAAGCTTTCCATCAAAAAAAATAATGCGGGAGATGAGAATTTTTACAAAGGCTTTGCGCTTCAGTCTACTGTTACACTGGATGCCAAAACCTGCAGCGACATCAAAGCAAAAGACGCTACCATTTCCAATGTAGGCGGCAATAAACAGCTTTCCTATATTACCCTTCCGGGCAAGGGAGCGGACTATACCATCACTGCCAACGTCACAGACTTTGAGATGGATCCGATCTCGATCAATGCCATGCAGTTAAATTTAAACATTGATCTTGATACCAGTGAACTGACCGACACACTCTCTACATTGGAATCTGCCACAAAACAGTTAAGTGAAGGCGCAGAAAACGTTCATACAGGGACAAAAAAGATCACAACCGGTGCCACCCAGTTAAACGAAGCATCCGCTTCCTTAAAAAAAGGAACCGGCTCATTAAAATCCGGAGTCACCTCCTTAAACAAGGGAATCAAAACGGTGAATGCATCCTTAAAAACATTGAATAAAAAATCGAAAAAACTGAAAAGTGGCTCCAAACAGACCTTAACGGCATTGACCACCATACAGACAGCAGTATCAGGAATTGAGATGGATACCGAGGCACTTACAACACTCGCCTCCTCTTCCACACAGATCAAACAGGGAATCCAGTCCTTAACCGCCGGGCTTGCCACGATGGACAACAGCATCACCACCTACCAGCAATCCTTAACGGCGGCAGGAATTACCGATATGGATGCTTATATCAACCAGCATGATGCAGCCTGTACCGCATTAAAGCAGATTCCGGGTACCGATTCTATTGTCGCTCTGTTAAACGCTGACAAAGCCTATATCCAGGGAAGCAATACACTCATCAACGGAATGGATGCCGCCCTTGATCCGTCCACCGGAACATTACGAACCGGTGCAATCGCCCTGCAAAACAATTATGAAACCTTTGATGCAAGTATCCAGTCAATGGTAACCTCCCTCTCCTCACTGGCAGTAAATCTTACCACGTTACAGGCCGGGATCAACACACTGGTGGAAAACTACCGCAAGCTGGATAGCGGCATCACAGAGTACACGGCCGGAGTAGCAAAATTGCAAAAGGGCTATCAGGAAATTGTGAAAGGTTCTGCCAAAGCAGTAAGCGGCACCAAAGAGCTTTATACCGGAACAAACCGCATGGCAAAGGGAACAAATGCCCTTGCACAAAGTCTTACTACTTTAAGTGACGGTACCAGTGAGCTGGCTGATAAGAGCAGGGAATTTTATGAAAAAACAGATGGAATGGAAGACGAAATGAACGAGACCATTGATGACAAGATTGCGGAATATACCGGAAAAGATATTGCCTGTACTTCTTTCGTTTCTGATAAAAACAAAGAGGTTACCTCTGTATTATTCGTATTACAGACACCAAAGATTGAAAAAAAGGAAGTAGAAACGGTAGAAGTTTCAAAAGAAACCAAACAGACGATGTTAGATAAATTCAAAAATTTATTTTCCAAATAAAGGATAACTGATTTCTAAAACTCATTACAAAAAAAGTGTTCTTCTCCATACCGGGCAACTGCCTGATAAGGAGAGAACACTTTTTGTTTTATTTTACAGTGAAAGGACGATATGTGGTTTTTTTGCCTGCTTTTTCCAGCACAAGGATCAGGTCTTTGTATCTTATAGTTTCATCGCCTTCCGGCTCAATCTTATAGGATAAATAGGAATCTGCTCCAATTTTGTAAGTTTCACTATGATCAGAAAGCCGATGCGTTTCTGTTACATCCTCTAAAGTAAACTTCCACGACAGCGTTTTATCATAATCATCCACCTCTTTATAACTGTCTTTCTTTACATCATATAAGTATTTGATGCTTCCATCAGATTTGTAAAAGCGCACATATTTTCCATCCGTTGATGCATCTACAAATACACAGGGTTCTCCTTGTATCTGCGTCATTTGTAACGGTCTGAAATCGCAAAATCCGATCAGTTGTTCCTGTTTCAGATCATACACCCAGATTCCGATGTAATCATACATAATGACCTGACCTGCTCCATAATAAAGAATACTCGGCATCGTTGCTCCAAGCTGTATTTCTTCTTTTCCCTTTTCTGCTGCCACGGCTTTGTAAGAAGATCCTTTTTGAACGTGCGGCATCACAAATGCAGCTACCACAAATAAAAATACCATACACGCCACAAGTGGGAACAGCTTTTTACTCCGTTTCTTTGGATTGCCGGTTCTTGCCTCAGCAATGTAATCCTCTCTGATCCCGTCCATCACTTCCAGAAGTTTTTCTTCTTTCATAGCTCATATCCCCTTTCTATCAGATAATCATGCAGTTTTTTTCTGATTCTCTTTAAGGTTACCGATACATGATTGGGCGTCATATCAAACCGCTGTGCAATGTCTTTTATGCTGTCTGCATACCAGTATCGGCATACAAAGAGCTTTCTTTTTTCCTCTGGTAATTCCGCTAAAAAAGCATTGATGCACTCTAAGAGATAGTTCTCCTCCCATTCTTCCTCCAGACCTCTGGAACCGGAAAGCACCTCCTCAAGCTCCTCCAATACTAAGGGCAGTTGACCACCACCACGCTTTTTTCTCTTGTTTTTCTTATAACGGTTAATGGAAAGATTCCGGACAATTTTGCCAAGATAGGCAGAAAGCATTTGCGGTTTGTCCGGCGGGATCTTATTCCAGAGTACCAGCAAAGCATCATTTACACACTCCTTCGCATCTTCCCTGTTTCCTAATATATTTTCTGCAATCGTCATGCAGTAGGAATCATATTTTTCTGATGTGCTCAAGATCGCCTGTTCCTTACGTTCCCAATACATCTGTACGATTTTTTGATCCTCCATGCAACCTTCCTCCTTTCACCTTATTACACAACTTTAAGAGGAAAATGTGACATGGTATACTTACATTTTTTAAATTTATATTTTCCTTTTCCGTGTCCGGACACGGGTTCAATTACATCTGCCTGAACTAAGTTGGAAAGAAGTTTTGATGCCCCTGATTCTTTCAATTCAAGAAGTTTCATTACTGCGCTTCTGCCAAATATTTCATCAAAACCAAGCTTCCTCTTTCCTCATACAGAAAAGCACCAAATGAACACTTGCGATCATCCGGTGCCAATCTTTCCTCTACTCTTCCCACTATATCAATTCCATCTTCTTCTCTAAAAAATAACATAGTTTTTATATATAGTACAACGCATCCGTGAAGGCTGCACCTGAAATTGACTTGTCACTTACGCTTTTTAAAAGTCTAATTGCCTGACTGGTTTTATGCATCTTGACGTGTCCTTTCCGTAATCACCCCAGTGGGTTTCAGGTAAATTTTCAGGCTCATTTGCACGCGTCGGTGCTTATGCCCTGTATTTTAGGGCATTACGCACCGCTACGCAGTGCAACGAAGCGAGAGCGTGCCTGAAAAATACCTGATCCCACAAAGGGGCGTTACCGTCCAGTTTCGGAAAATTTAATGAATTACGGCATTACGATCTCGCCCGCAATGGCAGAAGCTGCCGCAGTTGCAGGTGATCCCAGATAAATGCCAACTTTGGAGGTACCCATACGTCCTAAGAAGTTGCGGTTATTCGTTGCAAGTACCTTCTCCCCATCGGTTAAGATTCCACCGCTTCGTCCACAGCACAATCCACAGCCCGGCTGGGTAATGATGCATCCTGCCTCTGCCAAAGTCTGCATATAGCCCTTTTCAATCGCTTCCAGATATATCTTACGGCTTGCCGGAGTAATAATACACTTCACGGCTACCTTCTTTCCCTTTAAGATGGAAGCTGCAACTTCCAGATCTTCTAAACGTCCATTCGTGCAGGAACCGATAAATACCTGATCCAGCTTTGTTCCGGCAATCTCCTTCACCTCATGGATATTGTCTACCTGGGAAGGACAGGCACAGACTGGAACAAGATCCTTGGCATCATAATGCATCACTTTACAGTAAGTGGCATCGTCATCTCCGTAGATCCAATCCACCTCATCCATAGCTACCTTGGAATACTCACAAGTCTTTTCATCCGGACGGAACAGGCATGCCTTTGCACCGGCCTCGATCGCCATATTGGATATGGTCATACGGGAAGCTACACTCATGGCATCCACCGCAGAACCACTGATCTCCAACGCCTTATAAGTCGCACCATCAGAGCGCAGATCACCGAGCAGACGTAAAATGACATCCTTGGCATACACATTGTCCGGCAGGGTTCCATCAATCACGACCTTGATCGTTTCCGGCACACGGATCCACATTTCCCCGGTTCCCAGAATGGAAGCCATCTCGGTATAACCGATTCCGGAAGAAAAGCAGCCGACACAGCCATAAGTGGTCGTGTGAGAGTCCGTTCCAAATACAATATTTCCCGGCTTTGCATATCCGGCTTCCGTCATTAACTGATGACAGATTCCATCACTTCGATGGACATGGGTCAGACCATATTTCTTTGCAAACTGATCTCCAATCTTAAAATGGCGCACATCCTCTACCGCACTGGTCGGCACTAAATGATCGTAGATCAATACTACCTTGTCCGGATCCCAGAGCTTTTGAAATCCCATTTCTTCAAATTTTTCTGCCACAAACGGAATGAAAATATCATGGATCATGACACGGTCTACCTGTACCGTCACAATATCTCCCGGTTTTATATTCTCCGCATCCGTATGGCGCGCTATGATCTTTTCAATTAACGTATGTCCCACGTGTTTTCCCTCCTTTAAATCAAACCATTTCTCTTCTGCATTGCCTTTACCAGACCACCTGCATTGATAATATCCATCAGATTATCCGGAAGGCTCGCGATCGGATAGTCCTTTCCCTGATAGGAAATGTTTTCTCCGAGCGTTACGGTCAGGGAATCTCCCTCTTTTACCACATCCTGAATGTCACTGTTTTCAATCAGCAGCAGTCCGTTGTTGATCGAATTGCGGAAGAAAATGCGGGCATAGGATTTGGCGATCACACATTTCACCTTTAACGCCTTGATGATCTCCGGTGCCTGCTCTCTGCTCGAACCGCAGCCAAAGTTCTTTCCGGCTACGATAATATCACCCTCTTTAATCTGTCCTGCCAATTCCGGACGAAGAGGAGAAAAACCATACTGTTTCATATCTTCTACACTTGGAAGTGCCAGATACTCGGTAGGAATGATAATATCAGTATCAATGTCATCTCCGAGCACCCATACTTTACCTGTAAACTGTTCCATTTTGCTGCTCCTTTCCTGCTATTTCACATCCTGTGCTCCGGTGATATAGCCTGCCACCGCACTGGCAGCAACTGTCGCTGCACTCGCCATATAGACTTTGGAGCTTGGACTTCCACAACGTCCCTTGAAATTTCTCGTTCCGGTTGAGATCAATACTTCATTTTCACCGATCACGCCCTGGCAGCTTCCCCAGCATACCGAACAGTTCGGATTCATGATCATTGCTCCCGCTTCCATCAAGGTAGTAATGATTCCTTCATTCATGGCATCAATGTATACCTGCTGAGATGCAGGTGCCACAAGGAACCGCACCGTATCTGCAACCTTTTTTCCACGTACGACATCTGCCGCCGCTCTCAGATCACACAAACGTCCATTGTTGCAGGAACCTAAAAATGCCTGATCGATCGCAATCTTTTCTTCTTTCACCTCGGAAAGCGTGGCAAAATTATCTACAAAGTCCGGTCTTACCACAACCGGCTCGATCTTGGAAAGATCATACTCATAAACGGCAGCAAACTGGGCATCCGGATCACTCTGATATAAATGTTCTGCTTTTCTGCCATGTGCCGTCACGTACTCTACGACCTTGTCATCCGGCTCTACGATTCCGGCTTTGGCTCCTGCCTCCACCGTAAGGTTACAGAGCACGATACGCTCATCAATACTCAGTTGGTGGGCACCGTCCCCGGCAAATTCCATGATCTTATAATTGGCACCATTTGCCCCGATATCCCCAATGATCGTCAGGATCAGATCTCTGGCATATACGCCTTCTCTCAGCTTGCCATGCAGATTGAAACGGATCGTCTCCGGCACCATCACCCAGGAAGTTCCGGTCGTCATGGCATAAAGGAAATCTGTACAGCCGACTCCGGTACCGAAAGCACCGAGTGCACCATAAGTCGTAGTATGTGAGTCTGCACCAAAGATCAGCTCACCCGGACATACATAATCCTCCATCATGATCTGATGACATACCCCTTGTCCCTCATAAAGACGGATGCCGTTCTCCTTTGCGAAGTTCCGCATTTTCTTATGTGCCTCTGCCGTCTTCGGATTCTCTGCCGGCACGTTGTGATCCATAATAAAGACCACCTTGTCCTTATCTGCGATCTTTGGATGCTTTAATTTATTGTGATACATATCTACCGTCAAATGTGTCGTACCGTCGTTACTCATCATCCGATCCAGTGTCACCGTATGAATATCATTTGGTTTTACAACATCTACGCCGGCTGCTCTTGCTATAATCTTTTCTCCAATTGTCATTCCCATGCCGCTATGCCTCCTCTTTATTTAATGATGCGATCAGTCCGCCCGCATTTAAAATATTCTGCATATACTCCGGAAGCTTCGTGCAGGAAAATGTCTGATCCTTTACGGTCACTGTTCCGGCAGTTAAGTCAAGCTCTGCTTCCTCGCCATCTGAAACAGCATCATAAAGCTCCTTGCACACGATCACAGGCAATCCGATATTGATAGAGTTACGATAAAAGATACGGGCAAAGGACTTCGCAATCACCGCTTTTACCCCCAATGCTTTTAATACACTCGGTGCCTGCTCTCTGCTCGAACCACAGCCAAAATTCTCGTTTGCCACAACCAGGTCTCCCGGCTTTACTTTCTTTGCAAATTCCGGATCGAGCGACTCAAAGGTATATCCCTTCATTGCCTCAATATCCGGTAACAATAAGTACTGGGAAGCAATGATCTGATCGGTATCAACATCACTTCCAAATTTATGTACGTTACTCATAAGTATCCTCCTTTATTTCTTTCCTTTTCCTTTACTGCCTAGTATAGCATAAAAAAAGACTTTTTAGAATGGCTCTTTTCCCCCTTTTCTCGGAAATACCATTGCATTTGCCAGAAAAAAACCTTATAATTAAACTATCTATGGGAGCTTTCAAAAAGCCCCCGTTTTGTTATTTTTGATTGTCAAGGAGGATTTATGTCAACCTATACTACACAGATGGATGCTGCAAGAAAAGGCATCCTGACAAAAGAAATGGAAATTGTTGCAAAAAAAGAATATATGGAACCGGAGGCACTGCGCGCTCTGGTTGCAGAAGGAAAAGTTGCAATCTGTGCCAACAAGCATCACACCTGCTTAGATCCGGAAGGTGTCGGCAGCATGCTGCGCACTAAGATCAATGTCAACCTCGGTGTTTCCCGTGACTGTAAGGATTACGATATTGAAATGCAAAAGGTCATGAGTGCTGTCGAGCTTGGTGCCGAGGCGATCATGGACTTAAGCAGCCATGGAAATACCCAGCCATTCCGCCAGAAACTCACCAGTGAATGTCCTGCCATGATCGGTACCGTTCCGGTCTATGACAGCGTCATCCACTACCAAAGAGACTTAGCGACACTGACTGCCAAAGATTTTGTCGATGTTGTCCGCATGCATGCCGAGGATGGAGTGGATTTTGTTACCCTGCACTGCGGTATCACGAGAAAAACAATCGAACAGATCAAAACACACAAACGGAAAATGAACATTGTAAGTCGTGGCGGCAGTCTGGTCTTTGCCTGGATGAGCATGACCGGGGAGGAAAATCCGTTCTATGAATATTTCGATGAGATCTTAGATATCTGTGAAGAACATGATGTCACGATCTCCTTAGGAGATGCCTGTCGTCCGGGCTGTTTAGCAGATGCCACGGATGTATGCCAGATTGAGGAGCTGGTTCGTTTAGGAGAGCTTACCAAACGGGCATGGGCACACAACGTACAAGTCATGGTAGAAGGTCCGGGACACGTACCGCTCGATCAGGTAGCTGCCAACATGCAGGTACAGAAATCCATCTGTATGGGCGCACCATTTTATGTATTAGGACCACTGGTCACTGACATTGCACCGGGCTACGATCACATCACCAGCGCGATCGGAGGAGCAGTAGCTGCCATGAACGGAGCTGCCTTCCTCTGCTATGTTACCCCGGCAGAGCATCTGGCACTTCCTAACGTAGAAGATGTCAAACAGGGGATCATCGCTTCTAAGATCGCTGCACATGCCGCTGACATTGCCAAAGGAGTTCCCCATGCCAGAGATATCGATGACAAGATGGCGGATGCCAGACGGGTACTCGACTGGGAAGCACAGTATGCCTGTGCTTTAGATCCGGATACTGCAAGAAGCATCCGAAACAGCCGTCTTCCAGAGGATGACCACAGCGATACCTGTAGTATGTGCGGTAAATTCTGTGCGGTTCGTTCCATGAACAAGGCTCTCAATGATGAATACATTGATATTTTATAAAGGAGCAAAAGCAAAGGAGACATTAGATTTTTTTCTAATGTCTCCTTTTTATTACTGTAACACCTCACCCAGTCCATGAAGCACTTCTTTTAAATGTGTCATCATCGCCGGATGCTTCTTTGTAATGATTTCCGTTTTTCCATCTTTACTGGCATATTCCAATTCCTTTGCTTCCTCACTCAGATCACATAAGCCGATCATCAGCGCCGTACTTTTGAGTCCATGCACCCGGATGCGGTAATTTTTATAATCCTGTGCCTCATAATCGTTCTTTAGTGTCTCATAGCGTTCCCAGTCCAAAAATCCATGCAGCATTTCCACATATAATGCCATGTCATTGCCACAATAGGCCATTCCTTTTTCCAGTTGTATTTCAGGGAAACGAAGCTTCACCTGTCTTAGAACCGCTGACAGTTCTTTTCTCGTTTTGTTATCCATGCGCTTCTCCTGTATTATGCTTCAAAAACCTGCTTGATGCTGTCGTAGTGCAGGAAAATGCCTTCCTTTGCAAATGCCTTGATCTCATCCAGTGTCGCAAGCATAAACCCATCGGTTTCCTCTGCCTGTGGAGTGACATCAGACTCCTCAAAATCCAGTGTAAAACGATATACATCTACAAAATAGTTATCCCCTTTTCCCGGATTTTCCCTATGGTAGGTAAATTGATATCCGCCCTCCGCATTGCTTACGTCAAGTCCGGTTTCTTCCTTTACCTCGCGCAGCACTGCTTCCTTTGACTCCTCTCCTGCCATACAGGCACCGCCGGATACCTCCCACCAGCCGGGAGCCCACTGTTTCGTTTTAATACGTTTGGTGATCAGGTATTTCCCATCCGTACGCCGTACCACACCAAGTACCGTTAAATGATATTCATCGTCTGCCAGGCACCAGTCATTGCGCTTCATGGTACGTCCTGTTTTTTTCTTGTTCTTGTCATAAATGTCCCAATATTCTACCTTTTCCATATGTGTTATTCCTTCTTTCTTATTTATTCATAAAGTGTCTAAGTTCATTCACCAACTTGCTGTAGTGTCGGATAAATGTTCCATGATGTTCCTTAATAAAAGCAAGATCTTCTCTTTCTCCTGCCTGTTCTAATGCATAGGCCTCCTCTGCAAGCACACCGGCTCCAACATATTTGCAATTGCTCTTGATCGCATGTATCAGGATCTTATAATTCTTACAATCCCCCTGCTGCAGATAAAAAGCAAGCTTACCTGCCTTTTCCTCTACCTCTTCCACATACATATCCAGTATATCATAAAATCCTGCAATGTCACCCATTGCATATAAATCAATTGCATCCTGCTGCATATCGTGCTGTGCCATAAACAAACGAAGCCGCTTAGCACGGTCATCCCTGCTATCTGCTTCAGCCATTCCCGGGGGCGTCACTTCTTTGACCTCACTGCTTCGTTTTCCAGCATAATATTTCAGGAAATGTGCAAGAACACGATCTAATTCTGCTTGATCCAGAGGCTTACTTAAATAATCATCAAAGCCCTCTTCCCGATACATCGCATCTGCTCCACGAATCGCATTTGCCGTCATGACCACTACCGGAACAGTCTGATGATAACTCTTTAACCGATGCAGGGTTTCTATGCCGTCCATGTTTGGCATCATATGATCCAGAAAGACCAGATCAAAATGCTGTTCCCGGCAAAGTTCCAAGCATCCCTCTCCGCTGTCCGTCGTAGTTACTGTGATCTCATACTCTTCCAGCAGTCCCTTTGCCACCTTCAGATTCATCGCATTGTCATCTACTACCAGCACTCTGGCATCCTTATATATTACAGTATCGTCCCGGTGCAGCCGCTCTTTTTCTGCCAGCCGCTTTCTTGCCTCTTTGATCGTGATGGAATCTTTGGTAATCTGCTGCCGGATACGCACGGTAAAACAGGTTCCCTTTCCATACTCACTATCTACCGCAATGGAACCATCCATTAAATCTACCAGTTGTTTTACGATCGTAAGCCCCAGACCGGTTCCCTCGATTGCATGCACCGTCTGATTTTCTACCCGTTCAAATGCCTCAAACAAATGTGCCTGATCTTCTTCTTTGATCCCGCACCCGGTATCCCTGATCTGAAAACAGTAACTGCCTTCTCCCTCATATTGAAGAGAACAGGTAATGCTTCCTTCACTAGTAAATTTTAAAGCATTATTTAGCAGATTGATCAAAATCTGTCGGACACGTATTTCATCTCCGATGACCTGATCCGGAATATCCTCTGCGATCTCTGTCCTTAACGCAACCGGCTTTTCTCCCAACTGGCACCGGATGACCATAAGCACCTCATGTAACATATCATACAGGGAATACGGAGCCGTGACAAGTTCCATTTTCCCGGATTCAATTTTGGAAAAATCAAGAATATCATTCACTATGCCGAGCAACTGGTTGCTGGAATCCAGAATATCCTGCATATCCTGTTTGAGCTGCGGATCAGTTTCTTTTTTGAGTGCCATACGACTGATTCCGATAATTGCATTCATCGGGGTACGGATCTCATGCGACATATTTGCTAAAAACTGGCTTTTGGCTTTATTTGCCTGTTCTGCCTCGTCTCTTGCAAGCTGGATCTGTTCATACTGACTCCGGATGATCGCCAGATTTCCGGCTCTCGAAAATCCCCATGTGACAAATGCTACCAGTGCCAGAACAATAAAAATCAAATATGCCCGAAACAAAAAGGATTCATAAAACTTTCGTTCTTTCATAAAGGTACAGCTCAGTTCATTTAATGGCTCCATCGTCGTCTCGTCCAACACCTGAAACGTAAAAGTATAACTGCCGCTGGACAGATTGGTATAAACCAGTTTATCAAAATCTTTAAAACGAACCGTAACCGGTCCCTTATCTACACCTTTCAGATAATACCGCACATAAGGATTATTCAACGTGTAATCAAGTACCACAGGATTGAGCACCAGACGCCCCTCTGCTTTTTGCAAATGATACATTCCGTTTTTATCCGGCAGGATCTTTTGGTCGCCGCTTAACACCCCATTCATGGCAAGGCGGTATTCCCCCTGATAGCTTTCGGTATTCTTTGCATCAATTTTCATCACGCAGGAGGAACAGGAAAGATACAGATATCCCTTTTCCGATATAGCATTCCATGAGTTTGCCGTGATACTGCTGTTCAGTCCCTCTTTGGAGCCAAGCAGACGATAATTCAACGTCTTTTCGTCCTTCAACAGTTCCTCTTTTTTCACAATATAAATACCGGCGCTCGACAAAATCCAATAAGTATGATCCGGCATTTCGACTGCATCCAGGTTATTGGAATAGGGAAAATTCTTAATCGTGCGGATTGTTCCTGCTCCATCCAGATAACAAAGAGAGTTCCCCGTTACGATCAAAAATCCATCCTCACATGGTGTCATGCGAAGAATGATCTGTGATGTCAGTCCATCCTCCAGCTTATAACAGTCCTTGATTGTTCCATGGTCAATCACGAAAATACCATCACCATCACTTCCGGCAAGCAGCTTATGATCCTCCGTTTCCTGTAGTGATAAAATCTGCGGATTGGTCAGACCGTCTTCCTCCCCCAGCGTACCAATCACCTTACCATTTCGTAGGAATGTAATTCCAGTACTGCTTGCAGCAACGATCGTTTTATTACTCATTTCAAAGGTAGAACGAAAGCTGTTTCCCTTTGTGCCGGCATTTTCTTCATTATAACTGGTGACCGTGCCATCCTTCGCCACACAAAGCAGCCCTTCCGGACCATACGTGGAAAGCCAGAGCTGCTCCCTGCTATCTTTCATCAAACAACGGATGCGGATGCCTTTCAGGCGTTTTGTCAATTTATTTTCCTCTGTTTTCCCCGTTGCTTCATTGATGAGCAGCAATCCATTGTCCGTTGCAACATATAGCCGGTTTTTGTACAGGCAGGTAGCATTGACGACCTCATCGGAAAGTCCGGCATTGTGCGTCACATCCACAAAACTGTTTTTCATCAGCACCATCGTTCCCAGTCTGGAAGAAGCGAACCAATAATTGCCCTCATAATCTTCTACCATTTTTTCCACGGAAGAATTAAAGGAAAGACCTGTAATAGCTGCCGCTTTGCTTTTTTGCTGCAGATAACCGATCCCACTGTCGGCACAAAGCCATATCGTCCCCGCATGGTCCTTACAGATATTTTTGATGTAAGATAAGGTATCTGTAACAATCGTATTAACCTGCTCTAAGCCCTGTCCATCCCAGGAAAGCACCTCCATCCGGTTGCTGTTTGTTCCGGCATAAAAAGTATTTTCCGATATCTGATAAAGACAGGTATAGCGCATCATTTCGTCCTGCGGTTTTAACGTCCAAAGTCTGCTCTCCTGCAGCCAGAAAAGAATTCCCTCATTGGTAACTCCAAACAAAGTATCATCTGCATAAGTCATATGCATCACATAGGAAATGTTCAAAAGTGCCGTCACTGTTTCTACACTCTGATCCGGATGCAGCACCGCTGTTTCTCCAGTTGTACCAATATAAATATTCCCGTCCGAATCCTCTGCAAAGGAACGCACGGAATTGACCGGAAGTCCCTCTTTGATTGTGACAGCCGAAAAGGAACCATTTTCATAAATCTGCACACCGGAGTCATTGGTTCCCACAAGCAGCCTGCCGTTCTGATCGACATAAAGGCAGGTAACATTCGTAATATTCTGCTCTTTTCCCATCCGTTCAAATGACTTGCCATCGTATCGGTATAACCCGGCATATGCGCCGATCCAAATATAACCATCCTTTGTTTCTACGATGTCATTTGCCTCCGATGATGCCATTTTATTTTCATTGTTAAAGATCTGCTCCACATAATCTACCCCGGATATGTTCACCGCTTTTGCGCCGGTCATACCGGAAGCCGCCGTCAGAACAAAAACGATCATTGCAGCATGCTTCCATGTACCTTTATAATTCTTGTGCCGTTTCATACGGATCAGTCCAAACAGAAGCAGAAGCGTCAGCATCTTGTCCGGAATATCAACAAAGGCCTGTCCCAGCACCGTACATACTGTAGCAGGAGCGGCATTGTCCTGTAACATTTCCCGAAGCGCATCCCCCCACAGATTACCAATACTGCCCCCATACACGATCAAATCCAAAGGGACACAGACACATGTGACTGTCGTTCCTACCATCAGGCTTCCTACCAGGACCGTATAAAGTTCTTCAAACGCATTTCGTTTATATAATATGCCAACAAGAAATCCAATCCATGCGGATACCACAGTATAATGAATGGAACTGGCATCAAAAAGCAAAAAACTGATATTTGACAATGCTCCTGTCACCGCTCCCCCGGCCGGTCCTAATGCGCAGGCGGCCACACATGTTCCCAAGGTATCCATCCAAAAAGGCAGTTTTACCACTGCTGCGATATATTTTCCAGCCATATTTAAAAGAATGGCAGCCAGTATCACTCCTAAAATATATAAGACTTTTTTCCGTTTCATCTTTTCCTGCCTCTCTGATATTTGTCTATATTTTTATACTTTCTTATCCACCATCTTACCATATTCCATTTCATTTCGCCATCTTATGGCGCATTTTGCATAAAAAAAAGAGGTTTTACCTTACAAGGCAAAACCTCCTGTTTACACATTGTTTTATTTTTCTTCGTCCTTTCCGGCAGCGGACTCGTCTTTTTTGTCCTTTTTCAGTCCCACGTTTTCCATAATGAAACCGACAACAAAAGCTCCTACTGCAACTGCTACCATGATCCAGACTAATACATTACCCATCTTTTTCACCTTCCCTTTTACTCTGTTTCTCCTTCTTCCCTCATACGATAGCCAACTCCAAGTTCATTTAAAATATAGTGATATTCTCCGGGATGTTCCCCAAATTTTTTCCGGATATTTGCCATATTGACCTGCAGCTTTTTGATGCTGCCCGAATCCGAATAACCCCAGATTTTTTTGATGATCTCACTATATGTAAGTACCTTTCCGGCATGAATGGATAGCAATTCTACAATATTATATTCCGTTTGTGTCAGGCGGATCTCTTCCCCTTTGATCCGTACCTGTCTGGAATCATATTTGAGCACCAGATCTTCCAGTTGAAATTCATTTCCTGTTTTGGGTGCAATTCCCTGAAAGCGGTTGATCCGCAAGGCCGCCCGCACTCTCGCCAGCAACTCGCTCGTTCCAAACGGCTTTGTCACATAGTCATTTGCTCCATAATCCAGTGCCTGCACTTTATCTTTTTCATCACTTCTGGCAGACAATACAATGATCGGAGTGTCAAATTCCGTTCGGATCTTTTTGATCACTTCCACGCCATCCATATCCGGAAGTCCCAGATCCAAAAGTACCAGATCCGGATGATGAGAATAATACATCGTCATTCCGGACGTGGCATTTTCTGCAAAAAAGATCTGATAGCCGTTATTTTCAAATACCATTTTCATAAAATTACAGATATTTTTTTCATCTTCCACAACCAGAATTTTGTCACGATTCATCCTCTGTCACCTCCCTGTCTAATGTAAATCGAAAACAACAACCCCTTTCTTTTCCATTTTCCGCCATGATCTCTCCACCATGTGCTTTGATAATGGAGGCACAAACAGCAAGTCCGATTCCCATACTGCGCTTCTGATGATCGACCGGAGCCTTTCCTACTTCAAAGTAATCCTTAAAAAGTCCCGGAAGACGAGCCGGGTCAATGCCACATCCATCATCCCTTACCTCAAAGGTTACCTTTGTCGGCTGTGCCGTCACCTGGAGAGTAAGCGTAGTCATTCCTTTGGCATGCAATACTGCATTTTCCAGAAGGTTCATCAGAACCTGTTCGATCAAAAGTGCGTCCATTAAGACACTGATATATTCCTCCGGCATCCTTACGCTCACCTTCTGATCAGGATACTGCTTTTTAAACTTGATCAATACAGAATCGATCAGCTCCTCTAAGGACGTTGCTGATTTGGCAAGCTTTACTTTGGCATTGTCGATCCGTGTGATCGATAAAATGTTTTCCACCATCTTCATCAGCCAGTTGGCATCTTCCTGAATATCACTGACAAGCTGGAGCTTTTGTTGATCGGATAGCTGGTCGTAATTTTCACAGATCGCTGTGCTCGAACCATAGATCGTCGTAAGTGGTGTGCGCAGATCGTGGGATACTGCCCGCAAAAGGTTGCCCCGCATTTTCTCCTTTTCACTTTCTGCCCGCATGCGTTCCTGCTGTTTTAACTGCGAAGTCAGCGCACTGGTCATCAGCGTGATCACCAGCATAATGATCGCAGAGATCACATTTTCCGGAATGCTGAAATTAAACGCAAAGTAAGGAAAGGAAAACGCATAGTTTAATGCAAGTACACTTACTAAGGATGCTGCCAATCCATACACATATCCTGTTGTCATACGTGATACTATAAATACCGCAAGTGCCATCACAGCCGTCACAAGCGAAGAAGCTTTGAAAAAGCGTTCTATGATCAGACATACGATGTAGCATGTAATTAAAACAACGACGGTTTTGATCGTATCGTTCAGTTTGTCTTTCATTGTTTCCTCCTGATACACATTATACATATTCTTAAGCAAAGAGTCAGTTAAGAAGACCGACCCCATCTAAAACCTTAGTCTATTGCACAAAAATTGTCAATTAACTTGCTTTCTTCCTATTATATAAACATGTTCACATTTTTTTCACATATAAAATATTGACTAATGGTCATTTTGGTTGTAGGATATGGTCGAAAATAAAAATGACCATTGTTCATTTTTTAAACATAAAAAAGGAGGAACTCTTATGATAGCATTTGGAAAATGGATCACGAAGCATAAAAATGTGATCCTGTTTCTTGCGGTACTGCTGCTGATTCCATCCATCGTCGGTTATGTTAAGACGAAGATCAATTATGACATCTTAAGTTATCTGCCGGACAGCCTGGAAACGATCAAAGGTCAGGACATTATGGTAGATGAATTTGGTATGGGTGCCTTTTCCATGATCGTTGTGGAAGATATGAGCAATCAGCAGACCGCTGCACTGGAAAAAAAGATTGAAAAGATCGACCATGTAAAGGATGTGTTATGGTACGATGACGCAATGGATCTAAGCGTCCCAACCGATATGCTCCCTTCTGATCTGAAGGATGCCCTGTTTCAGGGAAAGGCAACGATGATGATCGCTTTGTTTGACGATACCTCCTCTGCCGATTCCACAATGGAAGCCATGACAAGCATCCGCCACGTTGTAGGAAAGCAGGCATTTGCCGCCGGTATCACCGGAGTCACTACCGATATTAAGAATCTGTGTTTAAAGGAAATGCCGATCTACGTTGCCATCGCCGCACTGCTCTCCCTGGTTGTGTTACTGCTAACCATGAATTCTTATGTTACTCCGTTCCTGTTTCTTTTAACGATCGGACTCAGTATCATCTATAACCTCGGAAGCAATATTTTCTTAGGACAGATCTCCTATCTGACGCAGGCACTGACCGCTGTTTTACAGCTTGCCGTGACGATGGACTATTCCATTTTCCTGCTGGATAGTTATTCTGCAAATAAGAAGCGATTTGAGGGAGATGACAAACGTGCCATGGCACATGCGATCGCCAATACATTTAAATCGGTATCCTCAAGCTCCATTACTACGATTGCCGGTTTCTTAGCACTTTGCTTTATGACCTTCGCCTTAGGTAAGGATCTTGGTATCGTCATGTGCAAGGGTGTCATCATCGGTGTGGTTGTCTGTGTCACCGTTCTTCCGGCTCTCATTTTAACCTTTGATAAGCTGATCGAAAAAACAACACATAGACCACTCATCAAAAATCTGAATCCGGTCAGCCACTTCATTGTGAAACACCGCTACATCGCTATTTTGTTATTTGCCATTATTCTGGTACCGGCTCTTTACGGTAACAGCCATTACAGCATTTACTATAATCTGGATCAGTCGCTTCCAAGCAATCTGGATTCCAACATTGCCAATAAGAAATTGAAAGATGATTTTGATATGAGCAATGTTCACATGGTGTTATGTAAGGACGGCATGACCGCCAAAGAAAAGAATGCCATGATCAAAGAATTAAAGGATGTCAAGGGCATCCGCTGGGTTGTGGGATTGAATTCCTTTGTTGGCTCTAATCTTCCGGATTTCATGATCCCGGATGATGTGAAAGACATGGTGAAAAATGATCACTACGAGTTGATCTTCGCTGCGTCCAACTATAGCTCCGCGACCGATCAATGCAACAGCCAGATCGCCAAAATGGACAAGATCGTGAAGCAATATCAAAAAGGAAATATGGTCATTGGAGAAGGTCCGATGATGAAGGATCTGCAGGATGTTACCGACAAGGATCTGACGATGGTCAATACGATCTCCATGATCGCAATCTTCCTTATTATATTAGTCACATTCCAGTCGATCTCCATTCCGATCATTTTAGTATCGATCATCGAATTTGCGATCGCACTCAATATGGCGATTCCGTATTACACAGGAACCTCCCTACCGTTTGTGGCAAGCATCGTCATTGGAACGATTCAGTTAGGTGCCACGGTTGACTACGCGATCTTAATGACCAGCCGTTATCAAAAGGAACGTACGATCAGAAAACAGAGCAAGAAGGATGCCATCCGCATCGCGCACGAAGCATCCATCAAGTCTGTAATGACCAGTGGACTTTGCTTCTTCGCCGCGACGTTTGGGGTATGTCTGTATTCCAACATTGATATGATCGGTGCGATCTGTACTCTGCTGGCTCGTGGTGCGATCATCAGTATGATCGTTGTCATCTGTTGCCTGCCTGCATTTTTATGGATCTTTGATGGTATTATTACGAGAACAACGTACAGTATGATCAAGGAAAAGGTATGGGTGCGGGATAAACAGGAGAAACAAGCAAAACAGATTGCTGCTAAGTGACTTAGTGACGTGCTAAGTGGTCTGTCCCTGCCAGCGCAGGCACGCTCTCGCTGCTGTTCGCTCGCAGCGGTACATAGGATGCCAAAATACGGCATCCAAGTACCGGCGGCTCTCAAGCACCTGCTTCTGGCATGGGACAGTCCACTCAGCACTGTTCCCGAAGGAGTGGAGATAGGATAAGATTTTTTATTGCATCTGTTTTAGAGATGATATTAGTATGCATTTCAACAACACCATTCCAATGGAATGAGGATAGGATATAGTTTTTAAGTAAATCATGTTGACATAACGAAATAGCTCGTTTCCATTTCAACAACACCGTTCCGAAGGAGTGAGGATAGGGTAAGATTTTTTATTGCATCTATATAGGAAACATATTAGTTCCTATTTCAACAACACTGCTTCATGATAGATAAGATGATTTTATAGCTTTTAAGATTAGGAGGTTATGATTATGAAATTAAATTATAGTAAGAAAAGATTTGCTGCTCTTGGTCTCAGTGGTTTAGCGGCTACCAGCTTACTTGCTACGGGAAGTGGCCTGACCAATGCTTCTTTTGTTACGGATTCCAAAGCGGCTCCTGCGAAACAGACGGCTGTCAGATACACTGCAAAAAAAGTTTCTTCCAAAAAGTCTGACAGTGGTATTTCCAAAGAGGAAACGGTTTATGGAAATCTGGATGCCAATGGTAATGTAAAGGAAACGATTGTTTCCGACTGGCTGAAAAATGCCGGCACGAACGGCACGTTAAAGGATTCCTCCGATTTATCTGACATTACCAATGTCAAGGGGGATGAAACTTTTACGCAGGACAACAAAACACTAACCTGGAACACGAAGGACGATGATATTTATTATCAGGGTACGTCCACGAAAGAGATGCCTGTTTCCATGCACATCACCTATTCTTTGGATGGCAAGGAAATGAAGGCTGATGATCTGGCTGGAAAGAGTGGAAAGCTTACGATGAAGATTTCCTATGCCAACTCCTCCAAGGATTATGTTCCTTTCCTTATGGCAACCGGTATGATCCTTCCGACAGATACATTTAAAAATATCACCATCGACAATGGCTCCGTACTTGCTTCCGAGGGGGATAACCAGATTGTTGTAGGATATGGGGTTCCGGGGTTAAAGGATGCCTTAAATCTCTCCACCCTGAATACCAAAGATATTTCTTTTCCAACAGATAAGCTCGATGACAAACTGACCGATACGGTTACGATCACTGCGGATGTCACCAACTTTAAGATGGGATCCACTTATACTGTTGCCAGTGCAGAACCTTTTGAAGAACTTGATCTTTCCGATGTTTCCGACACCAGTGACTTAGATAAAAAGCTGGACGACTTAAAGGATGCCGCCACAAAATTGATCGATGGCAGCACGGATCTTTCCGATGGTGCTGACAAGCTGGTCAAGAATTTCAAAACATATAAGAACGGGGTTACTACCGTAAATGATGGGGTTGCTTCTTTGAAAAAGGGTGCAAAAACACTTTCCACCGGTGTAAAAAGTTATACCAGCGGCGCTGACCAGTTGTTAGCCGGTGTCACTACTTACACCAATGGTGTAGATACGTTAGGAACCAGTATCAACAGCTATGCCGACGGCGTCAACCAGCTCGTCACTGCACAAGGAACCTACTCCAATGCAGTGAAGGATTTCCCGGCACAGTATGAAACATTCCGTCAAGGATTAAATACCTTTCTTTCTACCGTTACTACGGAATTATCTCCGGAAAAATGTGCTACCTATGCTACCGGAACAAAACAGCTTGTCGATGGTATGGCTACCCTGAATACCGGCGCAGCTTCTTTGTCCTCCGGCTTAGATACGATCAATCAGGCAGTTAAAAAGTTAGAAGAAAATGATACTACAAATGCATTACTTACCGGATTAAAACAGTTAGAATCTGCTTATAAATCACAACTTGGAACAACTTCAGATCCAACTGCCAAGGCACAGCTTACTAAACAGCTTACCGCGATCAGTGGAGCTATCCAGTATATCGAAGGAGCACAGCAGACAGCTGCGGCGATCGATGTTGCAACAAATGGTACCTCCGATGGTGCTTTAGATGGAAACGGAACAAAGGATCTGAAAGCCGGAGCCGCCAGTATTGTAAGTGCCACAGATGCTAAAACAGGAGCTTTAGGAAAAGGAGTAGCTGCCTTAAATGATACCATTTCCGCACTATCACAAAAGAGCAGCAGCTTATCGACAGCCTCCGCTCAGTTGACTTCTGCCAGTGATGCGATTGCAGCAGGTATTTCCTCTGCAGCTACCAATTCTGCCGCCCTTTATCAGGCAGGCACCAAGATCACAAGCAACAATGCAGCTTTAACCGGCGGAGTAAGCAAACTGAAAAGCAGTTCCAAAACGATCCGTAAAAACAGCAAAAAGCTCACAAAGAACAGTAAAACTTTACAGAAAGGTGCAAAAACACTTTTCACCGGAAGCAAAAAGTTATATGCTGGTACCAGCCAGCTCGATGAAAATGCTCCAAAACTTCTGGATGGTATGAAAGAACTTGCCAAAGGCTCCCATACCTTAGAGGAAGGCATGATCACCTTTAACGATGAGGGTATCGTAACACTGACCGGTTCTTTAAGAGACCTGATCGATTCCGGCAACTCGTTAAAGACCCGTCTGGAAAAATTAAGCAATGCGGCAAAGGATTATCAATCCTTCAGTGGAATCGATGACTCCATGGACGGCAGCGTAAAATTCATCTTTGCTACACAGGAGATCAAAGAAAAAGATTGATCAGATAGGGGTAGGATTTCTTATGGGAAAAATTGATCAAAACAAAAAATTAAAACTGGAAGCCTTGTTACATTCAGGCTTCCAGCTTTTTACAGAAAAAGGCGTACAAAACACAACAGTATCTGATATTGTGAATCAGGCAAAGCTTGCCAAGGGAACGTTTTATCTATATTTCAAGGATAAATACGATTTAAAAGATCGTTTGGTTGCCCATCAGGCAGAGCTTTTGTTTCTGTCTGCCAAAGAAGAACTTGACGGAACCAAATACGAAAGCTTTGAAGAAGAGGTCATTGCTTTAACTGATAATATCATTAACCGGCTGGCAAAAAATAAGCCCCTCTTAAAGTTTATATCGAAAAACCTAAGCTGGGCTGTATTCTCTCATATTCATATTCCGGAAATGAATAACATGGATGTGTTAAACATTTTCGAACAGCTGATCGCGGAATCAGGACGCTCCTTCCGCAATCCAAAACTGATGATCTATATGATCGTTGAACTTGTCAATTCCACCTGCCACAATGTGATCCTCCAGGAGTCTCCGGTAGATCTTGACACACTAAAGCCGGATCTTTATGAATCGATCCGGCATATCATTAAACAATTTGAAACTACATGACCATTTCCCCTTCAATGGAGAAAATAACCCACTCTGCAATGTTGGTCGCATGGTCACCGATCCGCTCAAAGTATTTGGCGATCATTAAAAAGTCAGCTGCCTGCTCTCCATTTTCAATGTTTTCATTGATCAAGGTGATCAGTTCTGTTTTGGTATCCTGAAACAGTGCATCTACCACGTCATCCTGCGCGATCACATCGCGCGCCTTTTTGCTGTTATTTTCAATGTAGGCTTCAATACTTTTCATTACCATATCTGTTGTTTCTACTGCCATTTTTTTGATGTTTACCAGTTCTTTAATGTACGGCTCATGGGCGAGTAAAATTGTGATCTCTGATATATCAGCAGCTTGATCTCCGATCCGCTCCATATCGGTAACCATCTTCATGGCTGCAGAAATAAAACGAAGATCGTTTGCAACAGGTTGCTGGCAAAGGAGCAGATTCAAACACAGATTTTCAATCTCTTTTTCCATGTCGTCAATATTTTCATCAAATGCGATCGCGCGCTTTGCTTTTTCCTCATCCTGATTGACCAGTGCCGTTACGGCAAGTTCAATGGATTCCTCGATCAGATGTCCCATCTCGATCAACAGATTGTTTAACTTACGAAGCTGATTTATAAACTTGTCTCTCATCAACCAAACCTCCCTGTAATGTAATCCTCTGTTTTCTTTTGTGTCGGATTGCGGAAGATCTGTTCTGTTTTCCCGGCTTCCACAATCTCGCCAAGCAGGAAAAATACCGTATTATCAGAAATACGTGCTGCCTGCTGCATATTGTGTGTCACCATGATGATCGTATAATTTTTCTTTAACTCCAGTGCGAGATCCTCAATCTTTGAAGTAGAGATCGGATCAAGTGCCGAAGTCGGCTCATCCATCAGGATAACCTCCGGTTCTACTGCCAGTGCTCTTGCAATGCAAAGACGCTGCTGCTGTCCACCGGAAAGTCCCAGTGCGCTTTTCTTTAAACGATCCTTTAATTCATCCCAGATGGCAGCCTGTTTTAACGACCGCTCCACAATCTCATCCAGCTCTGCTTTGCCACGGATTCCATGTGTTCTCGGACCAAATGCAATATTATCATATACGCTCATCGGAAATGGGTTTGGCTTTTGAAATACCATTCCTACCCGTTTTCTCAATACATTTTCATCAATATCTTTATAGACATCATCGCCGTCTAATCTTACGTCGCCTGTGATCTTACAACCTTCCACCATATCATTCATGCGGTTTAACGTTTTTAAAAACGTACTTTTTCCGCAGCCGGATGGTCCGATAAAAGCGGTCACTTCATTTTTGGCCATCCCCAGATTGATGTCCTTCAGTGCATGAAAATCACCATAGTACAGATCAAGGTGCGATACACTCATTTTATCCATTCTAATCTCCTCATTTTCTCTATTTCTAATTCTTCATCAATTTTCTTGCCGCAAAAGAAGAAAGCATATTGATTCCGATCACCAATACCAACAGGATCACGGCTGTTGCATAGGCCTTGTCTTCATGTAAGCCCTCATTGGCAAGTGTCCACATGTGAAGTGCCAGGGTACGTCCGGATTCCATGATCGATCCCGGAATCTTTGCAATGGTTCCCGAAGTATAGATCAATGCTGCGGTTTCACCAACAATACGTCCGATCGCTAAGATCACACCGGATAAAATTCCCGGAACTGCTGCCGGTAATACCACCTGAAATACAGTACGAAGTTTTCCTGCTCCTAATCCAAAGCTTGCTTCCCGGTATGAATCCGGTACAGACTGCAAAGCCTCCTCTGTTGTCCGCATAATGGTTGGAAGAACCATGATCGCAAGGGTACATGCACCTGCTAACATGGATCGATCCCATTTCATTGCTGTTACAAAGAACAATACACCGAATAAGCCATACACAATGGAAGGAATACCGGACAGGGTCTCTGTTGTAATACGTACCACCTTCACCAGCTTGCTTCCACGTTTCGCATATTCCACCGTATAGATCGCCGCTCCAATTCCGATCGGCACAACGATCAGCAATGTCATCACCGCCATTGTAACCGTATTGACCGCAGCCGGAACCACTGACACATTATCCGAATTGTATGTGAGAGAGAAGAAATCAAGGGATAAATGTGGGATTCCTTTTACGAGAATATAGCCAATGATGTAAAACAACATGCCAAATGTCACAAATGCAGCAAAATAGACAGCGGAAAATAATATTTTTGCTTCCAGATTTTTATGAGTCTTTGCCTTCATGTCTATTGCTCCTTTCGTTTCAGGATGGAAAATCCTAAATTCAGTACTAAGATAAAGAGGAACAGCACCATACCTGTTGCGATCAGAGCTCTACGATGCAGCCCGGTTGCATATCCCATCTCAATAACAATGTTTGCCGTCATGGTCCGCACGCCATCCAGAATACTCTTTGGAATCTGAGGCTGATTTCCGGCTACCATGATCACCGCCATCGTTTCTCCAATTGCACGGCCAACACCTAAGATCACAGATGCTAAAATACCAGATCTGGCAGCGGGAACGATCACCCGGAATACACTCCGCTCATGACTTGCCCCTAATGCTCTTGCCCCTTCATAATACGTATTGGATACGGCACGGATAGAGGACTCACTGACGCTGACGATCGTTGGGAGGATCATAATTCCAAGTAAAAGTGAGGCCGTTAATATGCTGCATCCATTTCCACCAAAGATTGGTCGCAGCATTCTGACCATCGGCACTAAGATGACCAGTCCAAAGAATCCGTATACAACGGAAGGGATTCCTGCCATAAGATCTGTTGCCGTCTTTAGCCCTTTATAATATTTTTTGTTGGAAAACCGCGCCATATATACCGCGGTTAAAATTCCAACCGGTACACCGACAATGACAGCTCCCAGTGTTACCACGATACTTCCGACGATCATCGGAAGGATTCCGAACTGTGGCTGGGAATTGGTCGGTGCCCATGTAGTACCAAATAAAAAGTTTGTTACACCGATCTCTTTGATCGCCGGGATTCCATTTGCAAATAAAAACCAGCAGATCAGTAATACGGATAATATGGAAATTGCCGCTGCTACGGTAAATATGCCTTTGGCAATTCCTTCTTTGATTTGATTTTTTCTGAAACGGGACGAACCTGCTTTGTGAGCAGGTGTTTCGTTCCATTCCAGCGCATTTTGCATTTCCTGCATATTATTTCAAACTCCAATCTGTGATCTCACCTGTATAGATCTTCTTGATCTGATCCATGCTTAAATCATCTACGCTGTTTTCCTTGTTTACGATTACGGCAATACCATCCATTGCGATTGCAGTTGGGGTAAGAGTTGCTTTTTCGTCATCGCTTAACTCACGGGATGCCATACCGATGTCACAGGTTCCTGCTGCTGCATCTGTCATACCAGAAGTGGAATCACTCTGCTGTACCTCAACAACAACATCTTTGTTGATCGCCTGATAAGCTTCCTGTAATTTCTCCATGACCGGTGTAACAGAAGAAGAACCAGATACGGTTACTTTACCGGATGCATTGTTGCTCTTAAATGCGGCTGCATTTTCATCTACTTTGATGTACTTGTTGTCTTCAATGACCTGCTGTCCTTCTGCACTCATGATGAAGTTGTAGAAATCCTGTGCTGCATCGCTTAATTTGGTATCTGTCTTTACTGCGATGTTGAATGGACGGGAAATGCTGTAGCTGCCATCCTTTACGGTGTCTGTAGAAGCCTCTGTACCGTCAACCTTTACTGCCTTTACAGTATCATTTAATGCTCCTAAGGAAACATATCCGATCGCATTGCTGTCTCCTGCTACATTGTTGATCACAACATCTGTGCTGTTTGCAATGATCGCGCTTGTCACAGTGTTATCTGTTTTATTGCCATCGGCATCTTTTTCCTCTACTCCGGTCAGCTCTACAAATGCTCCTCTTGTTCCGGAACCATTCTCACGGCTGACAACAGAGATCGCACCGCTTACTCCACCTTTGCCTTCCGACTTCGCTGCACTGCTGCTGTTTCCTGAAGTGCTTCCGCATCCTGCGAAAAGTCCTAACATCATCACACTACCTAATACTACTGTTGCTACCTTCTTAAATTGTTCTTTTCTCATTTCTAAAATCTCCTTTCGTTTGAAACAATTATGAGTATAGGCATGGTTTGTAAAGTGCAAAATACTACCTTCGTAAATTGTATGTAAAATCGCCGAAAAATGGTTACGGTTTTCATTTGCCTAAACCTTCGTTTTTGTATATAATAATCCATGCGCAAGAACGCTATTTTATTTAGGAAAGGAACAATTATGGAACGCGAAAAATTTGGTTCAAGACTAGGCTTCATCCTGGTGTCTGCCGGATGTGCTGTCGGGCTTGGAAATGTCTGGAAATTTCCCTACATGTGCGGACAGTATGGAGGAGCTGCTTTTATTCTGATCTACCTGCTCTTTTTAGTTATACTGGGATTTCCGATCATCATCTGTGAATTTGCAGTAGGACGTGGCAGCCAGAAAAGCTGTGCTACCTCTTTTTTGACACTGGAAAAGAAAGGAAGCCGCTTTCATTATTACGGTTACCTTGGTATGGCAGGCAATTACCTGTTAATGATGTTTTATACAATGGTTGCAGGATGGATGCTCTATTATTTCTACCGCTGCCTGACCGGAGAATTTTCTACCGGAACTCTCTCTGCGGAAATGATCACGCAGAAATTTAATACTATGCTGGCATCTCCGGGTATTTTAACGATCAGCATGATCATAGCCGTGCTGCTCTCCTTTTTTGTCTGCTCTCTCGGCGTACAAAAGGGAGTGGAAAAGATCACCAAATTTATGATGATCTGTCTGCTGCTTCTGATCGTGGTACTAGCCATCCACTCCCTGACACTGCCGGGAGCCATGAAGGGCGTCCGCTTTTATCTGGTTCCCGATTTTTCCAATATGAAAAAACTCGGCATTGGAAGCGTGATCTTTGGTGCCATGTCACAGGCATTTTTTACCCTCAGTATCGGAATGGGTTCCATGGCAATCTTTGGAAGCTATCTGGGAAAGGATCGCAGTCTGACCGGAGAAGCGTTAAGCATCACAATCTTAGATACTTTTGTGGCACTGATGGCAGGACTGATCATCATTCCCGCCTGCTTTTCGTTTGGCATTGAGCCGGGCTCCGGACCATCACTCATCTTTATCACACTGCCAAACATTTTTCATCAAATGACCGGCGGCAGGATCTGGGGCAGTTTATTCTTCTTGTTTTTAAGTTTTGCGGCACTCTCTACCGTCATTGCCGTATTTGAAAATATTATCTCCTTTGCCATTGACCTTTGGCAGTGGAGCAGAAAAAAAGCAGTTGCTGTAAACGTCGTTGCCATTATCCTGCTTTCTATGCCATGTATTCTCGGCTATAATCTGTGGGCAGGGATCACACCACTCGGCCCGCAAAGCACCATCATGGATTTTGAGGATTTCTTAGTTTCCAGCAATGTCCTGCCGCTTGGCTCCTTAGTCTATGTAATGTTCTGTACCAGGGAAAACGGCTGGGGTTATGACAACTTTATCAAAGAAGCCAACAGCGGAATGGGACTTCGTTTCCCGAAAAAGATCCGTTGGTATATGACCTATATCATTCCGGTCATCGTCGTTTTGATCTATTTAAAAGGTTACTATGATCTGTTTGCACCACTGGGACTTCACTATCTGATCCCATGGTCCATGGTTGCACTGGCATTTTTAGGATTGATCTTCTGGTTTGCATCCAATCCATCAAAGCATACAAAAAGGAGGAATTTTGATTGAAAAAATGGAAAAAAACAGCTTGTTTATTTTTAAGTCTGCTTGCCCTGCTCTCCTTCACCGGGTGTCAGCAGCAGACCTCGATCCGGTTCGGTGCCGCCGGTCTTGGCGGTAACTACTACGCCTTTGCCGCCGCATTTTCTGAACTTAGTGCAGCAAAGGACGAGCCTTACACGATCGACGTCAAGTCAACCGCAGGTTCCGCCGCCAATATCCGGCTGTTAAACGGAAACTACATTGAACTCGGCATTGCACAGATGGATCTGGTAGACGAAGCCTACCACGGCACAGGAGCTTATGAAAAAGCCGCCTGTCAGGGCTATCAGGCGATCGCCTCTCTTTATACCGAAGTATGCCAGATCGTGGTACGTGCCGATTCTTCCATCCATTCCCTTGCCGACCTGCAGGGAAAAACGGTCAGCATCGGCGAAGCAGAATCGGGTACCGAACGCAATGCCAAACAGATCCTTTCCTTAAGTGGTCTGAACGCCAAACTTGTTGACATGGTGAATCTTGATTACACCGAAGCTGCCACCGATCTTGCTGCCGGTAAGATTGATGCCGCCTTCTTTACCGCCGGCTTACATCTTGCAGCACTGGAAGGATTATCGGACGACTGTGCAATCCGTTTTCTTGCCATTGATGATGCCTGTGCCCAAAAGCTGAAAGCCGCCTATCCGTTTTACGAGGATACCACGATTCCGGCAAATACCTACCGCGGTCAGACCGAAGCCGTTTCCTCCCTCGGTATTCCGGCTGTACTGCTGGCAAATGAAACGCTTAGTGATGCTACTGTAAAAGAGCTGACTTCTTTCTTATTTGCCCACGCAAAGGATCTGCAGTATTCTTTGTCCATGGATCTTCGCATCACGGAAGAAACTGCCGTCAAAGGTATCACCATTCCGTTTCATGCGGGAGCGGCAGAGTATTACAAAGAAAACGGAATTGATGTTACAAAGGAATAGAAAGGAACGTTATGAACATTCATGTTGATATGTATCAGACACTGGCTCTGGCTGTACTTGTGTTAATGCTGGGACAGTTTCTGAAAAAGAAAATCTATGTGCTGGAGAAATTCTGTATTCCTTCTCCGGTCGTCGGCGGACTGCTGTTTGCCATTTTTACATGCATCTGCTATGCCACCGGTATTGCAGAATTTGATTTTGATGATACCCTTCGGGAAGTCTGTATGGTATTTTTCTTCACCTCGGTCGGCTTTCAGGCTAACTTAAAAGTCTTAAAAAGCGGAGGCAAATCTCTGATCATCTTTTTAGGACTGGTGATCCTGCTGATCGTTACCCAGAACCTGCTTGCTGTTGGTGTGGCAAAGCTTTTGCATTTAGATCCGCTGATCGGTATGTGTACCGGTTCCATCCCTATGGTGGGTGGTCACGGAACTGCCGGCGCTTTCGGTCCGGTCTTAGAAGACTTCAGTGTCAAGGGTGCTACCACAATCTGTACTGCTGCCGCCACTTTCGGTCTTGTGGCCGGAAGTCTGATCGGTGGTCCGATCGGCCGCCGACTGATTGAAAAAAAGAATCTTCTGGATACGATAGTAACAGAAGATGACAGCATTTTGATCGAAGACGAGAAAAAGCATGAGCGTCATACAAATATGTACGCTGCCGCCGTGTTCCAGCTTATTTTAGCGATCGGACTCGGCACCATTTTCTCCTTCTTCCTAACAAAAACCGGAATGACATTTCCTATCTATATCGGCGCAATGATCGCTGCCGCTCTGTTTCGGAATATCGGGGAATATACCGGAGCCTTTACCGTCCACATGGGCGAGATCAATGATCTTGGTGGTATCTGTCTTTCCCTCTTTTTGGGAATCGCCATGATCACCTTAAAGCTCTGGCAGCTTGCAGAGCTTGCCCTGCCTCTGATGATCCTGTTATCCGTGCAGGTGTTATTCATGTTTTTATATACCTATTTCGTTGTCTTCCGTGTCATGGGACGCGACTACGATGCAGCGATCCTCTCCGCCGGAACCTGTGGTTTCGGAATGGGAGCAACCCCCAACGCAATGGCAAATATGCAGGTGCTCTGCGAAACATATGCCCCATCGATCAAAGCTTATCTTTTGATCCCGTTGGTCGGAAGTTTATTTGCAGATTTCATTAACAGTCTGACTATTACATTTTTCATCAATCTATTATAATCGGAGGAATTGTTATGTTTGAGAAAATAAAGAAAAAACATGCGCATAAATTTGATGTCACATTAGACAATGTAGCCGTGCCGGAGGTACACACCCATGAGGAAGAACCAACCAAAAAAGCTGCACCGAAAGACGAGGCGCAGCCATCTGTAACATATGATTCCGTGGCAATCCCGGAAATCCATATCCGAAAAAAATAATCTCTGAATGAAAAAAGCCGTGGCAGGAAACTGACCACGGCTTTCTTTTTCCTAAAAGAATGCAAAATATAACAATACGATGATTCCGAGCACAATACGATACCATCCAAAGA
This sequence comes from Lachnospiraceae bacterium, assembly GCA_050874905.1. Classification (GTDB taxonomy): domain Bacteria; phylum Bacillota; class Clostridia; order Lachnospirales; family Lachnospiraceae; genus NC2004. The sequence continues at coordinate 17,481 of JBNMLP010000003.1, read as the reverse complement.
TCTTAAAGTCATGCTTTTTGATATAGCTCATTAAGAACTTGATCACTACAACAGATACTAAAAATGCTACGACCATTCCGATGATCAACACGGATAACTCGGTTGCAGAAAAATGAAGCCCAAACTTCAACAGCTTTAATCCGCTTAATCCGAACATAACCGGAACCGCTAAGAAGAAAGTAAATTCGGCTGCGGCTACACGGGATACTCCGAGCAATAACGCTCCGATGATCGTGGAGCCGGAACGCGAGGTTCCCGGAATGATGGATAACACCTGAAACATACCGATCCAGAATGCAGTCTTATAAGTAATGTCAGACAGATCTTTGATCTTCGGTGTTCTGGTTTTGTTCCAGTTCTCGATCACGATAAACAAAATACCATAAAAGATCAATGTGATCGCAATGACCGTTGCAGTATGTAAATGTGCCTCGATGAAGTTATCAAATAAGATCGTGACAACTGCTCCCGGAATACAGGCAACCACTGTTTTAAACCACAAAGAAAAGATATCCTTTTTTATGACCGGCTGCTCTTTATCTTTGAACTGAAACGGCCACATCTTGTTCCAAAATATCACAACTACGGCAAGAATTGCACCAAGCTGTATGATGACAAAAAACATTTCCTTAAAAGCATCACTTTCCTGAAGTGATATAAACTCATCAACCAAAAGCATATGTCCGGTGCTGCTGATCGGAAGCCACTCGGTGATTCCTTCCACAATTCCTAAAAATACCACTTTCAGGAATTCTACTACTGACAGTGCCATACGATGTCCTCCTTTTATTTCCAAATAAAAAACCGCTTTACGGCAAACACCATCATAGACCATAATAGGTTGCTTGTCAAATAAGCGGTTTTTCTTTTCACTATATTCTGTTCATTTTCGCTTTATGCCTGTCAGCCGATCATCTGCTGATATTCTCTTAACTTTTCTCTCGCTTTCGGACTGAGATGGCTTGGTACATCGATCTGGACAACCGCATACTGGTCTCCATGTTCGTTTGGATGATTCATCTTCTGGATACCCTTTCCGCGCAGACGGATCTTCGTGCCGGACTGTGTTCCTTCCTTGATGTTTAACAACACATCACCATACAAGGTATGCACCTTTGTCTCTCCTCCTAATACGGCTGTCGTATAAGGAATGGTTACTGTCGTATATACATCCTGACCTTTCCGCTCGTAGCCCTTTTTATCAAGAATATTGACCTTGATCAAAAGGTCACCATCTGCTCCATAAGGATTCTTCTGTCCTTTTCCTTTCAGGCGCACAGACTGCCCCTGATTGATCCCGGCAGGAATGTGTACCTCGATCGCAGAGTTTCCCGGACGTCCTTCTGAAGACAGACGCAGCCGCTTATCACAGCCAAATGCAGCCTCCTCAAAAGTAATGGAGATCGTCGTTTCTATATCTTCCCCCTTCGTCTGCTGTCTTGCTCCACCAAATGGATCACTTCGCTGTCCGGACGCACGACCACCTCCATGGAAGAAACCTCCAAAAATATCATTCATGAAGTCGTCCATGTTACCACCCTCAAAGTGGAACGTCTGACCTCCACCAAAACCGGAGCCAAACGGACTGCCTTCAAAACCAGAAAAGCCTCCGCTATATCCACCGCCGGGATCTCCTCCCTGTTCAAATGCTGCGTGTCCAAACTGGTCATATAATTTCTTTTTCTCTTTATCGCTCAACACGGAATAGGCCTCTGAAATCTCTTTGAATTTCTGTTCCGCTTCCTTGTTTCCTGCATTGGTATCCGGATGGTATTTTTTTGCAAGTTTTCGATATGCACGTTTGATCGTTGCCTCATCTGCCTGCCGGCTGACTCCCAACACATCATAATAATCTCGTTTCTGTGACATAACAGATTCCTCCTTCCTGCTATTTTCTGATAAAAAACAGGAGAACTGTACTTGCAGCTCTCCCTTGCACTCTTATTTATAAATATAGAAATTACAGCAGGGTATGCTGCTTTGATCTCCCGTCTGTTCCCTTTACCAACTCTATAGTAGCACTTTTGTTAGCACTCGTCAAGACAGAGTGCTAATTCTTTTCTTCCTCCGGATAAGTGAGTCCCCACTGCGCCCGGATCGTAGTCATCAGATCCATGACATCCTCGGTCAGTGCAAACTGCATCTCGTCTGCTTCTCCCGCTATCGCAGCTTCCATATCAAGCACTTCATACTCCAATGCCTGTGCTGTTTTTCCGGCACGGATAACCTCCTGATGCCCGTCCTCTGTATAAGTGATAACGACTTCCTCTCCTCTTGGATATTCATAAAGCTCAACATACGCCCGGTCAAAGGAAAGCATTCCCCGCTTTGGCTGCTTTGCATGTAAAGAGAGCAGCACCGTTGCCATTTCCTGTTCTTTGTTTTTTAATAAGATTCCTGCTTCCTCATCGACACCGGACGGCGCATAGGTCACCTGTGACAGTATCTCCTCCGGTTTGGAACTCATAAAGTAGCGGACAAAGGACAGAGCATATACCCCAATATCAAGCATTGCCCCACCTGCTAAACGACGATTAAAAAAGCGGTTTTCCATATCATATTCTTTGTAGCTTCCAAAGTTCATCTGAATCAGTTTCAGGGGACCAAATTCTCCCGTCTGAATCCGCTTTTTCAGTTCTTTATAGATCGGCATATGATAGATCGTCATCGCCTCTGCCAAAATGACATGATTTTCTTTTGCAAGTGCTGCGGCCTCTGCCAGTTCTTTGCTGTTTAACGTAATAGATTTTTCACAAAGAACATGTTTTCCGACTGCCAGTGCCTGTTTCAGATACGGAAGATGCGTATTGTGCGGTGTGGAAATGTAGATCACATCCACATTTTCATCTTCAAATACTTCCTCGATCGTGTCATATACTTTTTCAATCCCATACTGTGCCGCAAACTGCTCTGCCTTTGCTTTGGTTCGGTTGGCCACCGAATAAAGGGTTGCCCCCTGCGCTTTCATTGCTTCTGCTAACTGATGTGCGATCACACCACAACCAAGTGTTGCCCAACGATATCGTATCATAATTCTTCTCCTTTTTCGTATAATGAATGAATCAGTTTCCTGATATTCTGCCCCGTTTGTGCTTTTCCCATTTGCTGTTGCAGCATTTCTTTACTGCTTTCTTTCGTCAGTGCATAACAGCCGGCAAACAAACCGCTCTTTTGACACTGCTTAGCCCCCTCGCCAAAACAGCCGGCGATCACATAGCAAGGAATGTGATACTTTCTGGCATAGGCTGCTACCCCGGCTGGTGTTTTACCCTGCAGCGTCTGCGCATCCAGTCTTCCTTCCCCGGTGATCACTACTTCTGCCTCTTTTATCGCAGAACAAAATTTTGTTTTTTGAAGTACCAGCTCAATCCCCGGTATCAGTGTTGCATGGAAAAACAGCAGGCAGGCATATCCCAGTCCTCCGGCAGCTCCTGCTCCCGGTGTCCAACGGTTTCCACCAGCGGTAAGCTCACTGGCATCACAATCTGCGATCGCTTCCACCAGATTAGCATAGCGGTTCAGTGCCGCATCCATCTGCGTCACCATAAAAGCATCTGCTCCTTTTTGCGGTCCAAATACTGCACTGCAGCCCTGCTCCCCCACCAAAGGATTGATCACATCACACGCTACCAAAAACGTGCAGGAACTTAACTCCGGCAATGCGTCTTCATATGAAAGATCCACAATGTCAGCGACACCGGCTGCCCCAAATGCAACCTCCTCGCCCTGCCGGTCATAAAAATGAAAACCCAGTGCCTGTAACATGCCAACTCCGGCATCATTGGTCGCGCTTCCCCCAATTCCCAGTATCAGTTCACGACACCCCATCTTGCAGGCATCCTTTATCAGCTCTCCCACACCATACGTTGTCGTGTACATCGGATTTCTTTTTTCCGGCGGCACAAGAGGAAGTCCTGCTGCCTTTGCCATTTCGATCACCGCCGTTTTTCGTCCTTTCTGCTCATAGATCGTATAAGAAGCTGCTACCTTTTCCCCCAGAGGGCCTGTCACTGTCACTGTTTTTTCGCTCACATGCTCCTTCTGATAAGTGAGTGCAAACAGCGTCCCCTCTCCGCCATCGGCAACCGGGACAACCGTAACCTCTGCTTGTGGTGCCTGTTCCAGTATCGCTTCCTTCACTGTATTTCCAACCTCCAGGGAGGTCATGCTTCCCTTGAAAGAATCCATTGCGATCAGAATACGTTTTTTCGCTTTCTGCATGGTGATCCTCCTGTCTTTTGTTGTCATTTGCATTTGCTTTATTATAGCATAAAAAATGTGTTCTGATCCGTTCCGGGACAATATCATCCCAAAACGGCAGAACACATTTTATAGAGTCTATCTTATTCCGCGCGTGACATTGCTTCTTTGTAATCGTTTGTATCCACAAAGATCTCGTGCTTCCACGGATTGGTCTTTGCCGCATGTGCTTTCTTTAAGATGTAAGCAAAGACGAATACATTGACTGCAATGGAGATCACAGAGATCAATCCCTGTGCGGTCGGATTTGCTACGGTTGGCATTGCGCTTCCCATTGCTGCTGCAATTCCACCTTCTCCGTAAACGGAAGTAACCGTGGTGAAACGGCTCGCATCCTGAAACAGTGGGAATACCTGCGCAAACATACACCACAGAGCCAGTGTATTGGCACGGTTCTGAATCCAGCCACCTTTGTTCCAAAGTGCTGCGGCAAATGTTGGTGCCAGAAGCAGTGCAAGACCACAATACCAGGAATGTGTTGGAAGATTCAGATACGTGTACTGGAAGTTCCAGATATCATATGCCAGTACATATACCCAGATCATATCCGGCCAGAGCATATCCTTCTTATCCTTAGAAGAGTAAATACCCCACCAGCCAGTCATACAGAAAATATTAAACAGTCCTGCCAGACCATTCAATACATTCCACCAGCCGCCATAAAGCCACACACCCTCAGAAGACAGCCACCAGCCGCCTGCTAAAGAACCTGCACGGATCGCAGATTCAAAGTCGGATGCTACCGCGATCAGAATGTTGATCGCCACAATGACAAATGGAAATACTTTGAATGCATGTGATTTGCCAAGCTTGCCCCAGTGATACTTTAAGATCATGAAGCCGATACATCCTGCTGTTGCCGCATACAACTTAGCATAATGAAACCAGCTGTTCATATGTACATAGGTGTCATTATTGAGTGCCCACTTTGCGCCCGATGCGGCTCCCGCATAGATCGCAATAAAGTAAATGGTAAGTGCTGCCGGAATCACCAGAAAACATGCGATACCTCCTGCCTTCGACCGACGGGCTACCTCATTCATGATCACCAGTCCTGCAAATACCATCAGCCAGCCAAGTAACTGCCAGCCTGCTTTGTCTCCGTAAATTTGAAAGAACATAACAATCCCTCCTTCTCTTTCTTTGGTTTATTCTACCTCTATTTCCTTAATGTTGCATTCATTGCCTTTGATCAGATACGTATGCTCGCTGCCACAATGCGGACAAACCTTTCCATACGCTACGGTAGGATAAGTTTTTTCACAGTCTTCGCAAAACGTAACCGCCGGCAATGTCTCCACAATAAGTTCTGCTCCGGTAAACAATGGTCGTTTCTTCGCCGCCCACGTCCAGCAGTTGGTCAGATACGACGGGATCACCGTCGATACTTCGCCAATCTCCAACGTGACCTTGTTGATCTTTTCGACCTTGTTTTCTTCTGCTACCTTTTCCAAATGATCCATAATATGAAATGTTACCCCAAGTTCATGCATGTGATCACTCCTGATTTTTCTTTTTGAATTTCACCTTGATCGACTGTTTTACCATATTCGGCAAAATGTAGTGAAGTTTTTCTTCTGACGTGCGCATCACGGATGCTTTCGGTATGTCACGGTGCAAATGGATCGCATCAAACATACATCTGGTCGTACAGATGCCGCAGCCAATACATTTATTTGGATCTACAACGGACGCTCCACAGGATAAGCAGCGGCCTGCTTCCTTCTTCACCTGCTCCTCACTAAGTGCATGGGACAGATCTCTGAAGGTATGTGCCTGCTTTGTTTCATCGGCAGCTTCCGGTACCTGTCGTTTCTCTTTGTCATACTCCGGATAAGTAATGTTCTCTTTGTCAAGCTCTACAAAATCTCTCCGGTTTCTTCCGATCGTCAGCGTACAGTTCTCATGTACATACCGGTGCAGGGAAATCGCACCTTCCCTTCCGGCTGCAATCGCATCGATCGCAAATCTCGGGCCAGTTGCCACATCTCCACCGACAAATACATCCGGTCTTGATGTCTGGTACGTCAGTCGGTTGGAGAGTACCGTCTGGTTTGGACGAAGTGCTAAGGAAAGTTCTTCTCCAAGGCCGTCCCATTTTACTGCCTGACCAACAGAAAAGATGACCTGCTTACAAGGGACCGTCATCAACTGCTCCTCCTCATACTCCGGAGCAAATCGTCCCTGCTCATCCAATACGCGCACACACTTCTTCAGCACAATACCGGTTACTTCGCCATTTTCTTCTAATACTTCTTTTGGTCCCCAGCCACAGTGTAAGGAAATATGCTCCGCTTGTGCTTCCCGGATCTCCTCATCACTGGCAGGCATATGGTCTCTGTCTTCTAAGCAGACCATGGAAACTTTGGCATCCGTGCAGCGGGTACTGATCCGCGCCGCATCAATTGCTACATTTCCACCACCGACAACGACAACATCTCCGTGAAGCGTATAAGCCTCTTTCGCACCTGCCTCTCTTAAAAATTCTACAGCAGTCACACAGCCTTTGGCATCCTGTCCGGCAATTCCCGGTTTTCTGCCCTCCTGACAGCCGATCGCCAGATAAAAGCCGGCATATCCCTGTTGCTTCAATTCTTCTATCGTAATGTCTTTTCCAATCTCCACATTACACCGGATCGTAACACCAAGTGCCTTGATCACATCGATCTCTGCTGCAAGCAGATCTTTTTCCAGCTTGTATGATGGAATTCCATAACGAAGCATTCCACCCGGTTCTGCATTTTTCTCAAAGATCGTCGGTGCATAGCCCATCAAAGCTAAAAAGTAGGCACAGGAAAGTCCTGCAGGCCCCGCTCCGATGATCGCTATTTTTTCCGGAAATGCCCCCTTTAAAGAAGGCACCGTTTTCTTTGGAATATAGCGGGTATCCGCCGATAGATCACGCTCTGCCACAAACCGTTTGATGTCGTCAATCGCGATGGCTTCATCAATCCCGGCTCTCGTACAGGCATCCTCACAGCGCCGGTTACAGACATGACCACATACAACCGGAAGCGGATTGTCCTGTTTAATCAGGGCCAATGCCTCCTCGTAACGTCCCTCTTTTGCCAGCTTTACATACCCCTGCACTGCGATGTGGGCAGGACATGCTGTCTTACAAGGAGCAGTTCCGGTATCATAACAGTTGATCCGGTTGACATCCCGGTAATTGTGCGTCCACATATGCTCGCCCCAAGGCTGCTGTGATGGAAGCGGCATCTTTGGATAGGTCACTTCACAGCCTTCCTTGTCACAGAGCTTCTGCCCCAGCTTTACTGCCCCTGCCGGACAGGCTTCCACGCATTTTCCACATGCCACACAGCTTTGCTTCTCCACTTTTGCCACATAAGCGGAGCGGGACATATTCGGCGTATTAAATAACTGAGACGTACGAAGGGCATAGCACACGTTGACATTACAGTTGCAGATAGCAAAGATCTTATGCTTGCCATCAATGTTCGTGATCTGATGTACAAATCCATTTTCCTCTGCCGCCTTGAAAATATCCAATGCCTCTTCCTTCGTAATATAGCGGCCATCCTTTTGTGTTTCGACTACATAGTCTGCCATATCTCCGACAGCGATACACCATCCCTCCGGATCATCCGCACAGCCTTCCCCATGTGTCAGGCGGGAACGACGGCATGAACATGGACTGGCAGCATACTTGCCCTCATATTTGCTGAGCCAGTAGGAAATATGTTCTAAATCAATGGATTCATTCTCCATTTCAATCGCCTTTTCTACCGGAATCACATGCATTCCAATTCCGGCTCCACCCTCCGGAACAAACGGCGTGATCTTCTCCAACGGCAGTCTCGACATATGCTCAAAGAAAGTTCCCATTTCCGGATTTGACTCCAGAATAGAGGCATTCATATTGAAAAATTCTGCACAGCCCGGCACATACATCGGAAGAACGTACTGCTTGACATGCGCCTCATTTTCATAGTTGTATTCGAGCAGTCCTTTTCTTGCCAATTCTTCCAAAAGTGCTTCGCAATGTTTCTCCTCCATTCCGGAAAGAGCAACGATCTCGGCTAAGGTTTTCGGCTTTCTCACCCCGAGCTTTAATGCCAGTTCCGCCTCTTCATCGCTTAATACTCCGGCAAGTCCCCAGTATTCCGGGTCATTTCTGGTGATCTTTTTCAATCCCAGCTTCTGCGGGATCCGGTCTGTGATCTTTTTGCCCAGCTTTGCGATCGGCTCCCGAAACGGTTCATCTTCCTTCGGTGTGTATTCCGGATACACATACTCTGGATATAATTCTTTGTCCAGTTCCTTTTTCATACGCATTCTCCTTCCCCTTTATGTTACGCACGTTTCCAATCTTTGACTGCTTCCTCCAGCCATGCTGCCCATTCTTTCATTCCCTCTCCTGTCTTTGCACTGATCGGGAAAATAAGCGCATTCTTATTTCTGCGGTGGATCGCTTCCTTCACCCGTTCCATATCGAAATCAAAATATGGAAGCACATCGATCTTGTTGATCAGCACCACGTCACAGATCTCAAACATCAATGGATATTTTAATGGTTTATCATCTCCCTCCGGAACAGAAAGGATCATCACGTTTTTTGACGCACCGGTATCAAATTCTGCCGGACAGACCAGATTTCCCACATTTTCCAAAATAGCAAGATCAAGGTCTGTCACATCCAGTCCTTCAATGCCCTGTCTGGTCATATCCGCATCCAGATGACACATGCCTCCGGTGTGAAGCTGGATCGATCTTACTCCTGTTTTGGCGATCGTTTTCGCGTCTACATCAGAATCAATGTCCGCTTCCATCACACCGATCGCAAGCTTATCCTTTAACAGCGAAAGTGTCTGTACCAGCGTCGTGGTTTTGCCTGCCCCCGGTGAGGACATCAGATTCAGTAAAAATACCCCACGCTCCTTTAATTCCTGCCGCAGTGCATCCGCCTGACGGTCATTGTCTGCAAAGATACTCTCCTTGATCTCCAGCACTCTTACTTCACTCATCCTGCTCCATCCCTTTCATAATAATATCGATCATCTGCTCTTTTCCCTGCTCATAGCTTAGTTTGTTCTGATCCAGCACATCGCTCTCCAAAAAGCACTTCACGGTTCCTTTGATCATTGTCATCGCAACCGGAACGGAGATCTTTCGCAATACGCCTTCTTTCACGCCACGTCTGATATAGCGTTCTACCAGTGCCCACCCCTGATTGACAGATTCCATCAGGTAACGGTATTCCTTTGGATACTTCGCAGAAAGCTCATACATCCGGCTTAACCCAATGTTGTAATACTGGGTAGGCAGCGCGCAGAGCATCCGTTCAATCTTGCCTTTTAAATCTAAACTTTCATCTGCCTCGATCTCCTCCTGCATGGCTTTAAAATCAGAGGCATAGCGGTCGGCGATCCCCTTTAATACCATCTGCTTGCTCTCCAGTACCGTGTAGATCGTCTTTTTACTGATCCCAAGCTTTTTCGCCAGATCGTTCATCGTAAACTTTAATCCCTGTTCTGTAAAGGAAGCAATCGCAGCATCTATAATCTGTTCCCGTAACTGTTTGTCTTCGTCCATATTTTCCTCCTAAAAAAAGGAAACCAAGAAACCATTTTTGGTTTCCGGGTTTCCTATATTTTACCATCCGGTATCAAAAGAGTCAATCTTATTTTTCTGTTTTCTCCTCCGTTTTTCACCCTTTGGAAAGCTCCCAGAATGCCACTGCACTGGCGGCTGCAACATTTAACGAATCCACTCCGTGCGCCATCGGAAGCTTCACGGTATAATCAGCCTGACGGATCGTTTCCGGCTTCAGGCCTTCCCCTTCCGTACCGAGTACGATTGCCAGTTTTTCTTCCTGCTTTAACCGCTCCTCCTTAATGGAAATGGAATCATCACAAAGTGCCATGGCAGCAATCTTAAATCCCTGCTCTTTCAAGAGAGACAGACTCTGCTCCTCTCCCCCCTTCTTCTTTGGAAGAAACGTCCACGGAATCTGAAATACCGTTCCCATACTGACGCGGATCGACCGACGATAGAGCGGATCGGCAGAGTCCTTTGTAAGCAATACCGCATCCATGCCAAGTGCCGCTGCTGAGCGAAAGATTGCTCCCACATTGGTCGGATTGACCACATCCTCCAATACTGCTACACGCGCAGCATGCGCAAGTACCGCATCGACCGGCGGCAGCTCCTTTCTGACCATTGCACTTAACATTCCACGCGTCAGCGAAAATCCTGTGATCTTTGTCAGCACATCAAAGGGTGCCGTGTAAACCGGTACATCGGCAAAACAGGAAGCCAGCTTTTGCTCTGCCTCTTTGCCATCCTCCTCCATCAAAAAGGAGACCGGTTCATAACCGGCAGCAAGCGCACGTTCAATTACAACCGGGCTCTCCGCAATAAAAAGTCCCTGTTCAAAAAACGGGCGTTGCTTCAGCTGTGCCTCTTTTGTCCGGGCATAAAGATCCAATGCCGGATCATGAAAATCCTTGATCTTTCGTTCGTTCAAAACAGCCTCCTTATCGATGCATTTGTTTATAACGATACATCATCTCATCTGCTTCCGTCATCGTCTGTTTGATATCCATCCCCTCGGGATCATATTTTGCATATCCGTAAGATACTGCCGGAAGCCAGGCATTGTCTTTTCGTTTGCGTTCTAAATCATCATAAAAACGCTGGGTCAACCGCTCTGCATAGGGCAATGAGCGGATTCATCACGACACAAAATTCATCACCACCATATCGAAAGCATAACCCATATCCTCCATATGCTTTCTGAATACTGTCGGCAACCTTTTGCAAACAAACATCCCCTACGGAATGCCCATAAGTATCATTCACCGCTTTAAATTTGTCCACGTCAAAAAAGAGTAAAACCGCTTCTTCAGAAATGCTTTCCAACGTACGTTCATAACTCCAGTGATTCAAAAGTCCGGTGAGCCCATCCAGCTGTAATAACATATCTCCATAAAACTTATATAACATGATCGCTCCAATAGCTATAGCAAGCCAGTCAATCCGGATCATGCTATGATTCAACTGTACTATGATGCAGACGGCTATAAAAACTACCACCAACATGATCGACAATCCGTAATTTCCCTGAAAACGTCTGGACAAGCGAACTCCCTGCACAATAAAATAGGACATTCCGATCACATAGGCAATCAGATACACAAAATAAAAAGAGCCATGATGGTATACATTTAATGCATCCACATAAAAGATCATACCGGAAAAAGCAGAAATAATCTCCAGCACAACATTTACTGACAGAAGCGCAAAAATTTTTTTCTCCCATTTAGAATCGCTAAAACTTCGTCCACAAACCAGACCAATAAATGGCGATATTGACAACTCCACCGTCTTAACAAATATATGAAGAGGGATCAAAGAAGAACTTGTACCATCCAACTGTACCCCGCTCCATTCACACACTGCACCAACAATGATCATAAAAAATAAGATTGAAGAAGCCTGTCTCCTCTTTTTATCCAATCCTATATTAAACTTTACTGAAACCAACATGATCACCATGATAAAAACTACCATAGCCACACATACGGTATAATATGCTTTCATTTGTATCATCCCTCGTTTTTTTTCTCGTTTTCACCCTACTAACAAAAAAATACCATATTTATAAGTTACTTGCAAGAAAAAGGGACTGTTTTTACAATAGCCCCCACGGAGCTTTTGTGACTATTTAAATGGTATCTGATAGAAATTGTCAAGCGTACATGATCCACAAATCCAGAATGATTTGTGGGATACCCGTACTTATTTTCAGTTGTCGCTACTTACTGAGCTTTCCCTGTGCCAGATCCGCCTCGGTCATATACTGGGTAGAAAATGCAGCATTACACTCTGCAATCTCTTTCGTTCCGTTGATATAATCTGCATAAAGATCCCACAGATCCATACCACCATCTGCGCCTAACCCATCTTCATCCGGCAGCCACTGTTTGATCAGCTCAATACGCTCCTGTTTTGTTGTGTCCTTGATCAATGTTGATTTCATCTGTTTCTCTCCTTTTTAATCCGTACGTGTTGGAATATAGGGACGGATGGAATTTGCTACCTGATAGGCAGGCATGGTCTGTAAGGAAACTGTTCCCGGTCCGGTCACTACAGTATTGAATAACCCTTCGCCGCCGAGGAATACATTTTTTACCCCTTTTACCATCTGCACATCCATGGAACAGGTTGCAGACATCATTGCCAGATAACCGGTATCGATCACGATCCGTTCGCCTGCCGCCAATTCTTTGGTTTCCACATAGCCATCGATCTCCAGAAATACAATGCCCTGTCCGGACATCTTCTGCATAATGAATCCTTCCCCGCCAAAGAAACCGGAACCAAGCTTTTTCTGGAAAAAGATAGATACATCGACGCCCGGTGTTGCTGCTAAAAATGCGGACTTCTGACAAATGATCTCTTTTCCCGGTGCAATCTCGACCGCTAATATATTGCCCGGAAAGCTGGATGCAAATGCAATAATCCCGCTACTACCCACCGCAGTATATTTATTGTGAAATAACTTCTCCCCGGAAATGGCTTTGGAAAACATTTTTCCGATTCCTCCGCCGGATGTTTCCATTTGCATATTGGCACTCATCCAGCTCATGGAACCGCCCTCACAGATGATGCTTTCTCCGGCTTCCAATGTACATTCTACAACAGGAAGCGGACTTCCTTTTATTTCATATCTCATGCGCTATACCCTCCTTAATGATGTTCTCTTTTCTGTAACATCTACATTATACCGAATCAGTGGGCTTTTTTCCAGAGGAAATGAAGGGTACCGATGGGTAGATCAATGCATCTATCTCATCCCGTGTCGGCATCACACGAATCGCACCTTTTCTTGTTGTGATAATTGAAGCAGCAGCATTGGCATATGTCAACATTTCTTTTAATTGTACTTCCGTTAAATCAAGTCCGTAATCCAAAATATAATTGATCACAGTACCACAAAATGTATCACCTGCTCCCGTTGTTTCAATAGTATTTTCGCTAATAAAACCTGCAACATCCACTCTTTTATCACCCAGATAAGCTCTGCTTCCCTCTTGTCCCAACGTGAGAAGCAACAGCTTAATATTGCTATATTTTTTTAGAATCAGTGCAACAGCATCATCGTAGTTATTTTTTCCAGTAAACCATAATACTTCATTATCTGAAATCTTCATTACATCACACATGGACATTCCATATGCAATCATTTCCTTAGCTTCATCCAAATTCTTCCACAATGATTCCCTTAGATTTGGATCATATGTAATGATAAGGTTCTCTTTTCTCGCAACAGAAAGAGCATACTTTGTTGCATCTTTGCACGGCTGGTCCGTCATCGACAAGGATCCAAAATGAAATACTTTTGCTTTCTTTATTATTTCATCATTGATCTCTTCCGATGATAGCATCATATCCGCTCCCGGTTTCCTATAAAATGCAAACTCCCGATCACCATCTGCTAAGGTATGAACAAATGCTAATGTTGTATTGACATGATCATCCACGATCAATCCATCCGTATTGATCCCCACCTCCGTAAGAGCATCGCGGAGCTGGTTTCCAAAACAGTCATTCCCAACTTTCCCAATAAATGCAGTCTTCTTTCCCAGCCTGCTCAACATAGAAAGAACATTGCCGGGAGCACCTCCGGGATTGGCCTCCAGAATTGGATTCCCCTGCTCACTAGTTCCATTTTCCGTAAAATCAATTAACAATTCTCCTAATGCTACTACATCATATTTCTTGTCCATATATGCTCCTTTATCTGTAACTAATTCACTTGAGAAACGATTGAAATGCTTTTCCCTTATAAACACTGACTAATATTATCTATCAAAACAGCATCCGCGGGCAGCCACTCTACGGAACCAAGTTCTTTTTTTGTAAGCCATCTGGCGTCTTCATGCTCGTTCAAGTCAACATTTTTCGATTCCAATATACACCAAAAACAATCCATTGACAAATGAAACTGAGGATAATCAAATTCCACCGTATCGATCAGCTCACCAACTGAAATGTCTGCATTCAATTCTTCCTTGATTTCTCTAATTAAAGCTTTTCTAGGACTTTCACCCGTTTCAATTTTTCCTCCCGGGAATTCCCAACCATCATTTAATATATCCACAGAAAAAATATAGTCCAGCGATTCTGCTTTTTCCGTTTCATTTGACACATTCATTGCTAGCCGTTCAAAAGCATCTTGCCTTACCTCTTCCGAATCCTCACCACTAAGTGCAACCGTCCGATATCCTAATGCATTGAATTTATTTGATAACTCTTTGTATTCCTGTTTGCGACTACAAAAAATCAGTCCCTTTACACGTTCTCCACTGTATCCATAATACTCTGCCTGTTCTATGATATGTCTGACACGCTCACCACAAACCAAATTATCAAAATCTTCTCCCGATAATTTTCTAGTTTTTGTATCCTGAACAACAGATAAATCAGAAATACCAAAATAGTGAAACGGACATAATAAATCTTCTTCCATTGCTTGCTGCAAACGAATTTCATAAGCAATTTGGTAATGAAAGATTTCATAGATATTTCCATCCAAATCATCTCTTTTATCAGGAGTTGCAGTCATACCCAAAAACAAGCGAGGTTTAAAATAATTCATCACCCTTTGGTATGTATTAGCAGAACTATGATGTGCCTCATCCAAAATAATACAGTCAAATTCATCCGGTTTATATTGCTGCAAATGAGCATCTTTATTTAGCGTTTCTACTGTTGCAAATACATAATCCTTATCATAATCATGAAAACCCCCTCCTACTAAACCAGTAGTGATAGAACTGCCAAATACTTTCTCATAAGACTTTCTTGCCTGTAACGCAAGGGAGGCCCGATGAACAAGAAATAACACACGTTTAAAACCTAACTCGCGCATTGCAAACGCAGAAGCATATGTTTTTCCCGTACCTGTTGCACTGATTAACAAAGCCCGTTTTTCCTGTTTTTCCAAGATATTTCTTAAATTTGTAATAAATCGAACCTGCATACTATTCGGCTTCAATTTATATTGCTCAAGCGATGTTACATTTCCCTCTGTCGCAATCCTTCTTTGTGCTTTTATAACATCATATCTCTGCCTATAATCTTCATAAAAATCTTCATAAGAACGTGATGTTAGTATAAATTAGTGGACACGAAAAGTGCGACACATTAAAATCTTTATTAGAAAGGATGTGTTTCACTATGGCCCACAACGGTAAAAGATATACCGAAGAATTCAAACGACAAATCATCGACTTGTACCTGGCGGGAAAACCCGTTGCACAGCTCGCAGAAGAATATGGCTTAGTCGAGCAAACAATTTACAAATGGAAGAAGCTTTATGCTCCATCAATCGAGATTGATGAGAATCAGTCGGTTTCACTCAAGGATTACAAGGAGTTGCAAAAGAAAATGCAGCAACTTGAGCTGGAGAATGAAATACTAAAAAAAGCTACAGCCATATTCGCCAGAAAACAATAGATGAAATTGTATCCTTCATAACGAAATATCAAGACCGCTATCCTGTTAAGATTATGTGCAAGGTACTTGGAATAAACCGTAGCACCTATTACAAATGTCTTAACCATGTAAAATCTAATCGAGATGCTGAAAACCAGAAACTCGATAATGATATCTTGGCGATTTACTATGATACAAAGAGACGTTATGGAGCCTCTAAAATTCATCACGAATTACTTGAGAAAGGCTGGCATGTCAGCTTAAAACGAGTACAGCAAAGAATGGCATTGCTTGGAATCCATTCAATTGTAATCAAGAAATATCGCCATTTTTCAGACAACAACCCCTGTTACTAAAAAGAAAATATATTAAAATAGGACTTTACAACCACTGGAATCAAATAAAAATGGTGCACAGATATTACTTATATTCATACTCAAAAAGATGGATGGACATATGGAACAACTATGACTGCAAATCTTGCAGTTAAAGCTGTTGAAAACGCTTGTCTGAATATCTCCGACATATCAGGAATAATCCTGCATAGTGATTTAGGAACACAATACACTAGCAACCAGTTTGAAAAGTATCTTGTTATAAAAATCCACCATTCTTTTAGTCGTAAGAGCTGTCCTTACGATAATTCATGCATAGAATCTTTTCATTCTCTTTTGAAGAAGAAAGAAGTCTATCACAAGATTTATAAAGATTCAAACGATGCTTGCAAGAGCATTTTTGAATATATCGAGTCCTGGTATAATCATAGACGGCCTCATAGTAGCTTAGGCTACAAGACACCGGATGCAGCTCATGCAGAAGGTTCGCGTAAAAGTCGCACTTTTGTTGTCCACTATATTGGCTTAAGACCAGATTATCCAAAATAGTTGTTAAGCAGAATATGCATCTTTAACTATGTCTTTAAGTACCTCCTTACAGCCAATATCAATGTTATCGGGAAATAAACTTCTTGCAGATATTCCCACCATTTTTAGTTCTTGTAACAATTTTGTCTTATCTTCTGCTGCTATGGTAACAATTTCTGATATTATCTGATTTTCTTTATTATTTTTATCTATCCCACTAAGTTCTTTATCGGGAAACCACATAAATAATCCTTGTTGCGCTCTTTGTCTCTCACTAAAATTTTTGGCTCTCACAAATGCAATTTTTCCCTCTTTATTCATCTTTTTTCCATCATAACTTGTATATATTTCCGCATTAATACCTGCGTTGAAAATAAACACTTCGCCTGAATGAGCTTCATTTCCTGTACACGCAAAATACAATGCCACCAACGGATTCTCTGTTATATCCATCAATCGTGTCGGAAAGCCATAATGTTGCAGCAATGCTAACTCATCAATTGAATTGTTATCTCCAAACATATCTGGATATTCTAACTTAGTTCTTTCAATAATTTCTCTTTCAAATGCAATATAATTTTCGCAATCATCTGTGTATCCATCTAATTTATGTGTCAGCGAAGGTATTAATTTGTAATCACAATTTGATTGTCCTCTATAAAAAATTTTCCTCAATCCTGCACATCCCTCTGTCGCATAAAATCTTTTTACAATTCGTATATAATCTTCTAAATTGTTTATTTGTACCATATTTTCCTCTCTATTCTTTTTAGTGCATGTTCAACAAAGCCCTTGATTTTACTGACTTTATTAAACAGTTAATAAGTTACATATATCTGCAAAACAGAGTTTTCTGGATAGGAAGTGACTTCGTGGAGTCCTTTCCGGATGATTT
>JBNMLP010000002.1:0-167524 GCA_050874905.1 Lachnospiraceae bacterium | reverse complement strand
TCCTTCAGATAATTGCCCATCATTTCTCTAAGGGCTGCCTTTTGCGGTGAATCTTTTTTTCTCGCCATAAAATAAACCTCCAAACTGAGTAATTTTATCTTACATCAGTTTGAAGGTTTACACAAACTTTGGGACACTCCCTTCTTGGGTTTCAGTTATTCTATCGCTTCCATATTTTTCAGTTAAAATATCAAGTTGTTTTTGTGCTTCTTCTATTTTCTTTCTATAATCTTTATCCGCACGAAGATTCCAGCTTTCATGATATTTACCTTTTGAATCGTAAAAAGCACCTAATCCAAACTGTAAACCGTGGTTATTCATTCTGGACTGGATTTCTTGGTTCTGGTTCTCCACGTAATGTATAATAAAAGAGTAGTCAACCGACTACTCTTCATAAGTTTGTAATTAATTTAACTCATTAACAATTGATTTCCAATATTGGAATCTACCATCAACGTTCTCCTGACTAGTTGTGCCTGACTGAACAAAAAATTTATATTCTTCGTTGTCATCATAGGTATTTAAGAATTCTGTTATCTTATCTACCAATGCACCAAACGCCTTATTATTCTTAACAATTTTATATATACAGTGTTATAACAATGTATTGACAACAATGAAAGCGGATAATATAATAGTATTAAAGAAAGGGGTGATAGATATGGCAAATACGAATGTAACTATGAGAATTGACGAAACCTTAAAAGCTCAATTACAGGAACTTATGTCAAATTTAGGTCTTGATATGACAACTTTCTTTACAATGGCTGCAAAACAGGCAGTAAGAGAACAGGCATTACCATTTAAACCGGACATGAATACTGGGCTTTATGGAATAAAAGCATATAAATTAGCAATACAAAACACAAACTATGATAAAAATGGAAATGCAACAATATCATTAAATGATGAAGAAGCTGATGAATCTGAATGGGATGATGTATTTGAGCAATTGAAGAAAGAAAGAAGAAATGCAAATGAATAAAGGTGAAGTATGGTTTGTTGAATTTCCATTAGAGGAAGATCCAACAAGGATATTAAATAGACCAGTTGTTGTACTTGATGAGAATATACTTGGAGTTTTGTCTGTGAAGATTACAAAACACAAAGTAAGAAAAGAAGATCCGTATGACATTCCAATTATTTATTGGGAGGAAGCAAGTTTGAGGTTAGCATCGACTGCAAGGGTGTCAAAGGTAACACTTCTTACAAAAGATAGTTTCATTTTTAAGATTGGAGATCTCCACAAAGATGATCTAAATAGGATTGAAGATATGTATAGAAAATTTTTATCTGATAATGGTGCTATATAAGTTATGGCACCATTTCTTATAAATGGTGAATATATTAGTAAATGATAGTTTTAAAGAAAACAGTATAATAATTGTTTTATCATTTACAATTATTATAAATGTATATTTATTACGTTTATCAGAACACGCCGTATGAGTGGTAAGAGGAGGATACAGGATGGAGTACTATTTGAACCGAAAACGTGACCGGAAATCTGAGATCGTACAGACGATCATCAATTATGTGATCCTTGTGCTGGTTGCCCTTGTTCTGGCATTTTGCTTCGTATATTTTTTGTTTCAGACAACAAAGGTAGTCGGAGATTCCATGTCACCTGCCTTAAAGGACGGGGAGCATGTGGTGCTTGCAAGAAGTGCTTATCTGCTGCATAAGCCAAAGCGGTATGATGTGATCAAGTTTACAGTAAAGAAATCCAGTGCAGAGCACCAGTATATCAAGCGTGTGATCGGTCTTCCAAAGGAAACTGTGCGTATTACAGACGGTGCAGTGTATATCAATGACAAGAAGCTTGCCGATACTGTGTTTACCGAGGATATTGTAACGGCGGGGATTGCAGAAGATGGGATCACGCTTGGCGAGGATGAATATTTTGTGATCGGAGATAACTGTAACAACAGTGAGGATTCCCGTTTTACCAATATAGGTGCGGTGACGAAGGAAGCCATTGAGGGCAAGGTGATCGCTCGGATCTCCGGCCTGAAGTTAAAAAAAGTGCAATAGAGAATGTGAGGTAAGTTATGAATATTCAGTGGTATCCCGGTCATATGACCAAAGCCAAACGTATGATGCAGGAGAATATTAAGCTGATCGATATTGTGATCGAACTGGTGGATGCGAGAATTCCGTTAAGCAGCCGGAATCCGGATATTGACCAGATGGCACAAAATAAGGCGCGTTTGATCCTTCTGAATAAAGTGGATCTTGCGGATAGCCGATATACCAAACAGTGGCAGAGTTATTTTGAAGAGAAGGGATTTTTTGTTGCGACTGTTAATTCGCAGCGGGGAACCGGAGTAAAAGCTATTCAGGGAATTATTATGGAGGCTTGTAAGGAAAAGATCGAGCGTGATCGCAAACGCGGCATTAAGAATCGTCCGATCCGTGCCATGATCGCCGGGATCCCAAATGTTGGGAAGTCCACCTTTATCAATTCCTTAGTTGGAAAAGCTTGTACCAAAACGGGAAATAAACCCGGTGTAACCAAAGGTAAGCAGTGGATCAAGCTGAACAAAAATATTGAATTGCTTGATACACCCGGGATCCTCTGGCCAAAATTTGAGGATGAGACAGTGGGACTTCACTTGGCGTTGATCGGTTCGGTCAATGATGAGATCTTAATTTCAGAGGAGCTTGCAATTTCCCTGATCGATATTTTAAAAGAACATTACAAAGGTGTGCTTGAGAAACGCTACGAGGTAGACGAAGCGCATACCTCTTTGGAGCTTTTATCTGAGATTGCAGAGCATCGAAAATGCTTGAAAAAAGGTGGGGAACTGGATCTTAGTAAAGCGGCAGACATTTTACTGGATGAGTACCGGAGCGGACGTTTGGGTTCGATCACTTTAGAATTTTGTGATATGTAACAGGAGTGTGGTATATGCAGGAAGAAACAAAGAAACAGGTAGAGGGTGGTATCCGTGATCCACATTTCAGGATCAAAACACTGGATGAATTAAAACAAAGTCATAATATGTATGATGGGATGATCACTTATTTTAAGGAGGGGGATACTGCAACTCCAAAGCCATTAAAGACGTTGGATGAATTAAAATCCGTGCACAAAAAAGCAACGATCTACTATGGGCGTTCCGGTGAAAAGTATGGAGAAGATGCAGTGCTGACAGAGGAAGCCAGGAAGGAAATACGGGTGGATCAAAACGGTGTTGCTCCAGAAGAAGAGGATGAGGAAACCCTTGTCCTGGAACCGGTTCCTTCAATGGAAGAAACTGTAGTACCTGTCATGACAGAGAGTACTGCGGTAGATGGACTTTCTGAGGACGAGCTTCGGATCATGGAATCCATTATGGGGACATTGCCACCAGAGGAAGAAAAGATCGTAACTCCAAAGAAGCCGGAAGTTGTGGTGCAGCCTAAGGTGGAGTCTTTCTCCAATCGGAAACCGGAATCGGAAAAAACGGTGTTGACTCGTATGGATCTTGCCCGTATAGAACAGGAAAAAAAGGAGCAGGAACGAAAGGATGCGATCACAGATCCTGTCTTAAAAGCCAAAGAAGAGGGCGAGCCTGTGATCTTAGCGGAAAAAGAGCAGCTTACTGCGCAGGGGGTATTAAAGGAATTTATTACTTATGCTGCATGTTTTCTTGCTGCGATCGTATTTGCTATTCTGATTGTCACCTTTGTCGGACAAAAGTCAGAGGTTACCGGAAGTTCCATGAATGACACTTTATACAATGGAGAGCAGGTGATCGTGGATAAATTAAGTTATCGTTTTCATTCTCCACAGAGATATGATATTGTTGTATTTCCGGAAAGCAATAAGAGCAATTATGTAAAACGCATCATCGGGCTTCCGGGGGAGACCATTTCTATCCGGGAAGGTTATATTTACATCAACGACAAGCTGTTGACGGATGACTCCTACGGGAAGGAAGGCATTTCCTCGCAGAATTACGGACGTTTAAAGCAGCCTGTGACACTGAAGGATGATGAGTATTTTGTACTTGGAGATAATCGAAATAACAGTCAGGACAGCCGTAGTGAAGCGGTAGGAAATGTAACAAAAGACCGTCTGATCGGAAAAGTAACATTTCGATTCTGGCCTTTTAAGGCAATTGGAAAGGTAGAGTAGGAGAACAATGGAAGCAATCAGTCAGATCAAAGAAAAGCTGGATGTCAGTGAGGAACAGGCGTTACTTTCCTTTGTAAAAGAGTACGAAGCAGATGAGCGGCAGGGCGTCAAAAAGCTGGTGAAAAAGGCACAGAAGGAATATGATGCATTACAAAAAGAAAAGCTTCGTATGGAGCAGATGAAGCAGTACGAACGAAAGTATGCATCGTGTGAGTATATTGCCGGAATTGATGAAGTGGGACGCGGACCGCTTGCCGGACCGGTAGTTACCTGCGCCGTGATCCTGCCCAAAGACTGTGATCTGTTATACATCAATGATTCCAAACAGGTGCCGGAAAAAAGAAGGGAAATACTGGCAGAACAGATCAAAGAATGTGCAGTGGCATATTCGATCGGGATCAAAGATCATCAGGTGATCGATGAGATCAATATTTTACAGGCAACGTATCAGGCAATGCAGCAGGCAGTGCAGGGGCTATCCGTAACACCGGATCTTTTGCTTGTGGATGCAGTGACGATTCCGGATCTTACGATCCCGCAGGTGCCGATCATCAAAGGGGATGCCAAATCCATTTCCGTTGCAGCCGCCAGCATTGTGGCAAAGGTGACAAGAGATCATATGATGATGGAATGGGATAAAGACTATCCGGAATATGATTTTGCTTCCAATAAAGGCTATGGTTCCAAAAAGCATATTGAGGCGATCAAAAAATATGGTCCTTGTCCGATCCATCGGCAATCGCTTATTCATAATTTTTTATAATAATTCATCAAAACAGGAGGTCATAGTATGGAGATCATTACTACCGCTGCACAGGCAGCCAATGCGAAAAGTACATTAAACAACGCTTCTACAGCAAGTGCATCGTATTCCAAAAGTCTGATGGCCTCCAGAGCCTTGATGACAGGGGGAAGAAGCAACGAGGTAAGCATTTCCCAGTTGGAAAAGGGGGATGTCTTTAAGGGTGAGATCACCAATATGACGGGGAGAAATGTGACGGTTTCTTTGGGAAACGGACAGATGTTATCCGCAACGGTGATGGATGATGTACCGCTTAATATCGGTAACAGTCTGTATTTTGAAGTAAAGGAAAATAACGGAGAAACCGTGTATCTGCGTCCGCTTACTGATGAGAAATTCAGTCCGCAGAATCAGACGATCGAGCGTTCCCTGTTATCTGCGGGATTGCAGTTGAATGAAAAAAATATGGCAGTGGTCAAGGCCTTGATGGAAGCCGGGATGCCGATCGATCGCAGTTCTATCATGCGTATTTTGCAGCAACTGGTCAATCATCCGAATGCGTCGATCGCAACGATCGTTTCCATGACGAAGGTGAATCTTCCCATTACAGAGGGAAATCTTACACAGTTTGAGCAGTATCAGAATCAGAATCGTGCGCTGTTAGGTCAGATTGATACTGCGGTGGAACAGATCACGTCAGCATATGAGGCACTGGGACAAGAGGAGGCATTTGCAGGCGATATTGTCCGTTTTAATCATGGTGTATTAGAAACATTTGCGAAAGGGACGGATCCTTCCCTGTCCCCCCTTCCGTTAAAAAATGTCTTTTACATGGAACCGGCAGAGGTGGAACAGTTTTATGCTTCTGATGCACCGATGGCTCTTGACCGGGAAGGAAATCCCGTCCTGAATGAACAGGGACTTGCCTATCCAAAGGGCAGCATTGTATTAAAGGATGGCATGACACCGCTGCTTGACCAGAATGGAAATGTCGTGATGACAGAGGAATATTTAACGGAATTAAGCCAGACTTATCCGGAAGCGACAAAGGAAGAACTGGTGGCGCGTTTTCAAAATGGAGAATTTCAGATCCCGCTTGCCAAAACCTATCCGAATGAGATCCAGGCATCTTTTGCATCCCAGCTTAAAATGATCGGTGTGAGCGACGAAGCCATTCATATGATGCTGGACCCCAATCATACTGCCGAGGAGCTGGCACGTTCCGTGACGGATTATCTGGAACAGAATGACAAGCTCAACGATGATGTGATCAAACAGTTTTTATCCTCCAAGGAATATACAGTTTTGGTAGAAAGCATTGTTAATCATCAGTGGAAGCTTTCACCGGAACAACTGAAGGAGCCGGATGCGTTGTCAAAGCTTTATACCCGTATGGCGCAGCAGAGCGAACAGCTTTCCCTTGCATCAAAGGGATTTTCCTTTGAGGAGGAGTTTCAGGGACATTCCAGAAACATGCAGGAAAATCTGCAGTTTATCAAGGATATCAATGAAAATTATACTTATGCCCAGCTTCCGATCCAACTGACGAATCAGGATGTGAACAGTGAGCTGTATGTATATACAAATAAAAAGGCTCTTTCAAAGGATAAAAAGGACATACAGGTGCTGCTGCATCTGGACATGGAACACCTCGGTTCTACGGATATTCATGTGCAGTTAAACGGAGATAAAGTAACGGCACGGTTTTATCTGGATGACAACCGTTCGGTCAATACTGTATCGATGAATATGGATCAGCTCAAGGAACGGATCCGCGCCCTTCATCTGACGCTTGACACGGAAGTGGTAAAACGAGCCGGAACCAAGACGAAAGAAGTAGAGGACTTTTCCAAGGATTTTCTGGAAAAGGAAGTCCCACAGAGTCATCAGATCAAACGGTATACCTTTGATATGCGCGCATAGGAGGGATGGTTATGGCACAGACAAATGAAGAATTACGGAAAAAAATGGCGGTAGCTCTTTCTTATGAACCGGAGGAGGGGGCGCCAAAGATCGTAGCATCCGGAGAAGGGTATGTGGCACAAAAGATCGAGGAGACTGCCAGGGCAAATGATGTGCCGCTTTATGAGGATTCTAAGCTTGCTAAAACCTTATTGAAGCTGGATATTGGAGAGTGTATTCCACCGGAGCTTTATGGTGTGGTGGCAGAAATTTTAGTATATGTGGATGATATGGACCGCCTGCGCAGCAAGGTGGGACATTTAGGAAAAAGGGGGAACTAGTTGAATCAGCGTAAGGTGGGAAGTGAAAAAGAAGCGGTCGCAGCAGCATATCTGAAAGAAAAGGGCTACTGCATTGTGGAGAAAAATTACCGGGTACGGCAGGGTGAGATCGATCTGGTCGCGAAAGATCAGGGCACATTGGTATTTGTTGAGGTGAAATACCGGAAGAATCCTGCCAGCGGTTCTGCGGCAGAAGCGGTTGGTGTGGCGAAGCAGAGAAAGATCAGCCGGGTATCGTTAAGTTATCTGAGTGAGCATGGGATCTCGCCGGATACTGCTATACGTTATGATGTGATTGCGATCGATCAGGATGTGATCACGCATTATGAGAATGCATTTTTCTATTGTTATCTGTAAAAAAGGAGTAAACTATGACAAAATCAGATTTTTTATGTGCCAATGATTCGGCATCCCTGCTTGTAAAGGAGAAGGATGGTGTTGCAACATTGGCATTTTCCCTGTTTGAATCCCTTCCGGTGAAGCATGCGTTTTCGACGCGGCTGGGAGGTGTCAGCACCGGGCATCTGGCGAGCATGAATTTAAGCTATGCCAGACAGGATGATCCGGACAATGTCACCGAGAATTTTAAACGGATCGGAAAGGCAGTCGGGTTTACGATCGACCAGCTTGTATTCTCTGACCAGCAGCATCATACAAATGTGCGCCGGGTGACGAAAGAGGATGCGGGTGCGGGGATCATGAAGCCACTTTCCTATGAGGATGTGGACGGTCTGATCACCAATGAAAAGGGGATCTGTCTGGCAACCTTTTTTGCGGATTGTGTGCCGCTTTATTTTGTAGATCCGGTGCATCAGGCAATCGGCCTTTCCCATTCCGGCTGGCGTGGTACAGCAGGCAGAATGGGAACTGTTACGATCGCCGCGATGCAGAAGGAATTTGGTTCCAGACCAGAGGAGATCTATGCGGCGATCGGACCTAGCATCTGCAAAGACTGCTACGAGGTAAGCGAAGAAGTGTATGAGGAATTTTCCAAACAATTTTCCGAAGAAGAACTCAGACAGTGCTTTCAGAAAAAAGGCGGCGGAAAATATCAGCTTGATCTTTGGAAAGCAAATGAAGGAATTTTGCTTTCGGCAGGTATTTTAAAAGAGCATCTGGCAGTTACGGATGTCTGTACCTGCTGCAATCCGAAGCTTTTGTTTTCCCACCGTGCAAGCAAGGGAAAACGTGGAAATCTGGCTGCATTTTTGATGCTTTCCTAAAGTGTTTTTGGGAAATACTTTTTGTTTTTTTAAAACTGTGGTATACTAGGTAGGATAACTTGTAGTAAGAAACAAAAGTGGAGGAAGAAAAAGATGAATGTTTCGCAGGAGCCAATTCGCGACGCAAGAAAACTGGGCATTTGGAAAATGCTCGTATTAGGATTACAGCACATGTTTGCCATGTTTGGGGCTACGATCTTAGTGCCAATTCTGGTCAGTGCTTATTTTGGGGATGTATCACAGGGGCGGTTGATTCAGGTAACGTTATTCTGTGCCGGAATCGGAACCTTGTTTTTCCATTTTATGTCGAAGTTTAAAGTTCCTGCTTTTTTAGGTTCTTCTTTTGCATTTTTGGGTGGATTTGCAACAGTTGCAAAGTTTGACAGTGGAATCTATGCAACGATGAGTGGAGATGAAAAGCTTTCCTACGCCTGTGGCGGAATCGTGATCGCCGGCCTTTTGTATCTGGTGCTTGCCTTTGTGATCAAGCTGGTTGGCGTACACAAGGTTATGCGTTTTTTACCTCCGGTTGTAACCGGTCCGATCATCATCTGTATCGGTCTTAACCTGACCGGTTCTGCGATCAGCAATGCGTCCATGAACTGGCCGCTGGCATTGGTTGCTTTAGTAGTGATCGTGGTATTTAATATCTGGGGAAAAGGTATGTTTAAGATCATTCCGATCCTTTTGGGTGTGGTGATCTCTTATCTGGTTGCAATGGTGATGAATCATTTTGGTGTCACCAACGTGGACGGTTCTGCCATTTTAAATTATGCAGCGATCAAAGATGCCGGACTGATCGGTATTCCGGGATTTGAATTCTGTAAGTTTGATCTTTCTGCGATCTTGGTAATGGCACCAATCGCACTGGCTACGATGATGGAGCATATCGGCGATATTTCTGCCATTTCCGCAACAGTTGGTGAGAACTTTATTGAGGATCCGGGACTGCACCGTACCTTGATCGGTGATGGTATTGCAACCAGTATTTCCGCCTTGATCGGTGGCCCTGCCAATACGACTTATGGCGAGAATACGGGTGTATTGGAATTAAGCCGTGTACATGATCCAAGAGTGATCCGGATCGCCGCTGTTTATGCGATCATCTTAAGTTTTATTCCAAAGGTTGCCACATTGATCGGTACACTGCCGACGGCGATCATTGGTGGTATCAGCTTTATCTTATATGGTATGATCTCCGCGATCGGTATCCGAAACGTGGTTGAGAATAAAGTGGATCTGACCAATTCCAGAAACCTGATCATTGTAGCAGTAACACTGGTTTGCGGTCTTGGATTTACAGAGGGAATTACTTTTTCTGTAGCAGGTACTCCGGTTACTCTGACCGGACTGGCGATCGCAGCTCTGGCTGGTATTCTTTTGAATGCGATCTTACCTGGTAAGGATTATGAATTTCAAACAAGCAAGGAGGACTAAGTCATGAATGATAATATTGTATATTGTGAGCACCCGTTGATCCAGCATAAGATCTCCCGCCTGAGAGATAAAAATACCGGAACAAATGAGTTCCGTTCTCTGGTAGAGGAGATTGCTATGCTGATGGGCTATGAGGCACTGCGCGATCTGCCTACGAAAGAGGTGGAGGTGGAAACTCCGATCGAAGTATGCAAAACTCCTGTGATCGCAGGAAGAAAGCTGGCAGTTGTTCCGATTCTTCGTGCCGGACTTGGTATGGTGAGCGGAATTACCGCATTGGTACCGACCGCTAAGATCGGTCATATCGGTCTTTACCGGGATGAAGAAACGCATGAGCCACATGAGTATTACTGTAAATTACCAAATCCGATCGAGGAGCGTCTGATTGTTGTGACGGATCCGATGCTGGCGACCGGCGGTTCTGCGATCGCTGCGGTTGATTTTATCAAGCAGCACGGCGGAAAAAACATCAAGTTCTTATGTATCATTGCAGCTCCGGAAGGATTAAAGAAGCTGCATGAGGTACATCCGGATGTGCAGATCTATGTAGGTCATCTGGATCGCGAGTTGAATCAGGATGCGTATATCTGTCCGGGACTTGGAGATGCCGGCGATCGTATTTTTGGTACGAAATAAAATGACATGGATGTGTAAAAAAATGCATATTCTATGATGGAGGATGAAAGATGAGTAAACCAATCGTTGCCATTGTAGGACGTCCCAATGTGGGAAAGTCCACGTTGTTTAATGCATTGGCGGGGAAAAATATTTCTATTGTAAAGGATACACCCGGTGTGACCAGAGACCGTATCTATGCGGATGTTTCATGGTTAAACGGAAGCTTTACACTGATCGATACCGGTGGAATTGAACCGGATACCGGCGATCAGATGTTAAAGCATATGCGGGATCAGGCAGAGAATGCCATTGCGACAGCGGATGTCATCGTGTTTATCGTAGATGTCAGACAGGGACTTCAGGATGCGGATCACAAGGTGGCAGATATGCTGCGCCGTTCGCATAAGCCGGTGGTTCTTGCCGTAAATAAAGTGGATAATTTTGAGAAACAGATGCCGGATGTCTATGAGTTTTATAACCTCGGATTGGGAGATCCCCTTCCAATTTCCGGTACTTCAAGACTCGGTTTCGGAGATATGCTGGATGAGGTCGTTTCCCATTTTGATCCGGTTGCATTTGAGGAAGAGGAGGATGAGCGTCCAAAGATCGCGATCATCGGAAAGCCAAACGTCGGAAAATCTTCTCTGATCAATAAAATGCTTGGCGAAAACCGCTGCATCGTATCGGATGTGGCTGGTACGACAAGAGATGCCATTGACACCAATGTGATCTATCAGGGCAAAGAATACGTTTTTATCGATACTGCCGGACTGCGCAGAAAGAATAAGATCAAAGAGGAGTTGGAGCGTTACAGTATCATCCGTACCGTCAGTGCGGTAGAGCGTGCAGACGTGGTGGTACTTGTGATCGATGCCTATGAGGGCGTGACCGAGCAGGATGCAAAGATTGCCGGAATCGCACACGAACGCGGAAAGGGCATGATCATTGCCGTCAACAAATGGGATAAGATCGAGAAGGATGACAAGACCATTTACAAATTTACAGATAAGGTCAGACAGACGCTTTCCTTTATGAATTATGCAGAGATCATTTTCATCTCCGCAGCAACAGGACAGCGTATCGGCAAGCTGTTTGATATGATCGATACAGTGATCGAAAATCATGCACTGCGTGTACAGACCGGTGTATTAAATGAAATCTTATCCGAGGCAGTTGCCATGAAGCAGCCACCGTCTGATAAGGGAAAACGGCTTCGTATTTACTATATGACGCAGGTTTCGGTAAAACCGCCGACCTTTGTCATGTTTATCAACGACAAGAAGCTGATGCATTTCTCCTATACCCGTTATCTGGAGAATCAGATCCGTAATACCTTTGGTTTCAAAGGAACACCGATTCATTTTATTGCAAGGGAAAGGAAAGAGAAGGAATGATGATCGTATATCGCTTATTAAGCGTATGTCTGGGATATTTATTCGGTCTGTTTCAGACCGGTTACATTTTAGGACGTTTAAAAGGGGTAGACATCCGTCAATATGGAAGCGGCAATTCCGGTACGACCAATGCCTCCCGTGTACTGGGAAAAAGGGCAGGAATCTTAGTCTATATCGGAGACTGCTTAAAGGCTATTATCTGCTGTGTGATCGTGCGCCTGATTTTTGGACACATTGCACCGGATATGGTGGGACTTTTAGTGCTGTATGCCGGATTTGGAGTAGTGCTTGGACACAACTATCCATTCTATATGAATTTTAAAGGTGGAAAAGGAATTGCAGCAACGTCCGGTGCCGTGATTGCATTTGGTGACTGGCGCATTATTGTGATCTGTCTGCTTGTGTTTGCAGTGGTAGTGCTGGGAACAAAATATATGTCACTTGCCTCTCTTTGTGTGGTAACGACATATTTTATCACAACGATCCTGTTTGGTCAGTTTGATCATATCGGCCTGCCGGGAGCGTATGTATCCAGTTACCATCTGATAGAGTGTTATATTGTCACATTTTTGTTTATGGCGTCGGCCTTTTTGAAACACCGGGAGAATATCAAACGGTTGTGTCAGGGGACGGAACGGCGTCTGGGAGATCCGAAGGATTCTGTTCATATTACGCAGGAATAACAGGAGGGTACGATGATGAAAAAAATTAGTGTGTTAGGTGCTGGAAGCTGGGGAACAGCGTTAGCAATGCTGTTAAATGAAAATGGACATGACGTGACGATCTGGTCCATTGACCCAAAGGAAGTAAAGATGTTAAACGAGGAGCGTGAGCAGAAGGACAAGCTTCCGGGAATTCCGTTGAGTGAAAAGATTGCAGTGACCAATGATCTGAAAGAAGCGGTAGAAGGACGCGATATTTTAGTATTTGCCGTTCCATCCGTGTTTGTACGTTCTACTGCAAAAAGCGTAGCTCCTTACTATAAAGAAGGACAGGTGATCGTGGATGTGGCAAAGGGAATCGAAGAAAGCACTCTGATGCGTCTGTCTGAGATCATTGAGGCAGAGATCAAGGGCTCTACGGTCTGTGTACTGTCCGGACCTTCTCATGCCGAGGAAGTAGCAAGAAAAATTCCAACGACCGTTGTGGTAGGTGCAAAGGATTATGCGATCGCAAAGGATCTGCAGCAGGTATTTTCCAATGGATGGTTCCGTGTGTATACCAATCCGGATGTTTTGGGTATTGAGCTTGGCGGCGCACTGAAAAATGTGATCGCACTGGCTGCCGGAATCTGTGACGGATTAAAGTTTGGGGATAATTCCAAAGCGGCGTTGATCACAAGAGGCGTGGCAGAACTGACCCGTCTTGGTGTGGCAATGGGCGGCAAGCCGGAAACCTTCAGCGGATTGTCCGGAATGGGCGATCTGATCGTGACCTGTACCAGTATCCACAGCCGGAATCATAATGCCGGAGTATTGATCGGAGAAGGAAAATCCATGCAGGAAGCAATGGATGAGGTAAAGATGGTCGTAGAAGGTGTTTATTCTGCTAAGGCAGCGTTGATGCTTGCGACACAGTACAATGTAGAGATTCCGATTATCGAGCAGGTAAATGAAGTATTGTTCTACGGAAAATCTGCAAAAGAAGCAGTAAGCGACCTGTTCCTTCGTGATTCCAAACGGGAACATGAAGATCTTGTCTGGTAGGAGGAACTATGTTACAGATTCGTTTGGATAAATATCTGGCAGACATGCGTGTAGGAAGCCGGAGTGAAGTAAAACAGTATATCCGAAAGGGTCAGGTAATGGTCAATGGTTCTGTTATAAAAAAGCCGGAATATAAGGTGCTTAAGGAAACGGACACCGTTATGGTAAATGGACAGACGATTGGCTATGTAGCAAACGAATACATTATGTTAAATAAGCCTGCGGGCATTGTATCAGCCACCGTCGATTCCATGCATCAGACGGTGGTTGATTTTGTTTCTGACCGTGCAAGAAAAGATTTGTTTCCGGTCGGACGTCTGGATATCGATACCGAAGGGCTTCTTTTGCTCACCAATGATGGAGCGTTAAGCCACGCCTTGCTGTCTCCGAAAAAACATGTGGAAAAAACATATTTTGTGATTGTTTCCGGTGAAGTAACCGAGGAGGAAGCAAAGCAGCTCTGTCAGGGAGTGGATATCGGAACAAAGGAGCAGGAGGAATGGACGAAACCGGCAAACCTTCAGGGACTTACGGTGATGGAGACAGAGCGGTTCTTTCAAGATGAGATCGAAGGAATAGATCAGAGAGTGAAGAATTTTGTGAAAGATCATTATCAGGAGACGCAGGAGCAGGAGAAAAGAATATCCTTTCTTACGCTTACGATCACAGAAGGAAAGTACCATCAGGTAAAGCGGATGTTTCAGGCATGTTCCCACACTGTCTGGTATCTGAAACGTATCCAGATGGGAGAGCTTTTCCTTGATAAATCTCTTTCACCGGGAGAATACCGCTTGCTTACGAAAGAAGAAATCGCGTTGTTAAAAACGACAAATTAAAGGAGAAAACAGATGTCAGATTTTTTACCAACCACTAAAAAAGAATGTAGGGAACAGGGCATAGACCAGTTGGATTTTGTTTATATCAGTGGTGACGCTTATGTGGATCATCCCTCATTTGGACATGCCATCATTACCAGACTGCTGGAGCGATATGGGTATCGTGTAGGAATCATTGCACAGCCGGACTGGAAGAAAAAGGAAAGTATCATGGAGCTCGGTGAGCCACGGTTAGGCTTTTTGGTAAGCGCAGGCAATATGGATTCCATGGTCAATCATTATACGGTAAATAAAAAGAGAAGGAGCATGGATTCCTACTCACCGGGAGGAAAGATTGGAAAACGACCGGATCGTGCTACCATTTGTTACTGCAATCTGATTCGTCAGGTATATAAGCATACGCCAATCATTATTGGCGGGATTGAAGCAAGTCTTAGAAGACTTGCCCATTATGATTACTGGGACGATCAGATCCGGAAATCCGTCCTCATCGATTCCGGGGCAGATCTTTTGATCTACGGCATGGGAGAACATGCGGTCATTGAGATTGCGGAAGCGTTGGACAGCGGAATGGATGTGAAGGATATTACGTATGTGCGTGGTACCGTATACAAAACCAAAAGCTTAGAAACAATTTATGATGACTATATCCTGCTGCCTGATTTTGAAACCGTCAAAGCGGACAAGCTCAGCTATGCGCGCAGCTTTTATACACAGTATCAGAATACGGATGCGATCACAGCAAAAACACTGGTAGAAAAATACCGGGAAAAGGAATATGCCGTACAGAATCCGCCGGCATATCCACTCACGATGCAGGAAATGGACGATGTATATGCCCTGCCGTATCAGCGCACCTATCATCCGAGCTATGAAAAGGAGGGTGGGATTCCTGCGATCAAGGAGGTACGTTTTTCCATCACAAGCAACCGTGGCTGTTTTGGTGGCTGCAATTTCTGCGCACTCACATTTCACCAGGGAAGAAGGATTCAGGTGCGAAGCCATGCGTCCATCCTTGCAGAAGCTAAACAGATGACAGAGGAGCCGGATTTTAAAGGATACATTCATGATGTGGGAGGACCAACCGCCGATTTTCGTACTACTTCCTGTGAAAAGCAGATCGAGCACGGGGTATGTACGAACAAACAATGTCTGTTTCCTGCTCCTTGTAAAAATTTAAAGACCGATCATTCCGATTATCTGAGTCTGTTAAAAAAACTCCGGGAGCTTCCTAAGGTGAAGAAAGTATTTATCCGTTCCGGAATCCGCTTCGATTATGTGTTGGCAGAAGGAAATGACAGATTTTTGCGGGAACTGTGCAAGCATCATGTCAGCGGGCAGCTAAAGGTAGCACCGGAGCATGTGAGTGATCCTGTATTGGCTTATATGGGAAAACCGAAACATGCGGTGTTTATGGAATTTGCAAAACGCTACCGGAAAATAAATGAAGCCCTGGGATTAAAACAGTATATGGTGCCATACCTGATGTCTTCCCATCCGGGTTCTACGTTAAAGGATGCCATTACCCTGGCAGAATACATCCGGGATATCGGCTATATGCCGGAGCAGGTACAGGATTTTTATCCTACTCCATCGACGCTTTCTACATGTATGTATTATACGGGGATCGATCCGAGGACAGAAAAACCGGTGTATGTAGCAAAGAACAAACAGGAAAAGGCAATGCAGCGTGCGCTGATCCAGTACCGTAATCCTGCCAATTATGAATTGGTAAAAAAGGCACTGCATATTGCCGGACGGGAGGATCTGATCGGCTATGAGCCACACTGTCTGATCCCTCCACGTCCATTTGCAGAGAAGAAAAAGAAACCGGAGTCAAAAAGAACGGAGCGAAAAAAAGGGCAGAAGACTGCGGCAAAACCAGCAAAACTTGCGAAAAAAAAGAAGAAGTGATATAATAGATTGTCTTTGTGACATTTGACCGAGAAAAAGAAGGGAAGCAAGTTATGAATAAAGGTGATTATGGTTACATGAACCAATATAAGAAAAACCATATCATGGCCGTTATTGTCTATGCTGTGTTGATCGCGGCACTGGTGCTGTTTGCCAATCTGATCGACAGCAAGCTGATTTCTCCGATCTGTTATGTGGTAGCGATCGTTTGTGTGCTGCCGGCTGCCAAACATTTTGTTGCTGTGGTGGTCGTATTTCCGTTCCATACACTGGATGAGGTGAGTGCGGAGGATTTAAATGAGCACACCAGACCATTGCGAAACGGTCTTACAGTATACGATGTGACACTTGCATCGGTGGATGGGATCATGTATTCCCCGTATATCTATATTACGAAAGGGATCGTGTATTGTCTGGTGATCAATACGACTGCCAAACTCACACTGGAAATGGTAGAGCGCTATGTGGATAAGATCTTGAAAAATGCCGGACTTACTTCTGAGGTACGAGCCATTCACAATATCAGTGAGATGAATCGTATTCTGGAAACACTTGTCGAGCAGGAGGATACCAACATGGAACTGCTTCGTAAGATCAAGGATGAATTGTTAATATACAATGTGTAGAGGTTCAAATCATGAAGGAGATCGTTGTAACGCAAAAAGAAGCAGGACAACGTATGGATAAGCTTTTGGGAAAGGTGCTAAACCATTGTTCCAAAAGCTTTCTTTATAAGATGCTTCGCAAAAAGAATATCAAATTAAATAATAAAAAAGCAGAAGGACGGGAACTTCTGACTGCCGGTGATACGATCCAGATTTTCTTCTCGGATGAAACGTTTGAGAAATTCAGTCAGAAGGAAACGGTATCGCTTCCTATTTTACCGGAGCAGTTTCACGTGCTTTACGAAGATCCGGATGTGCTGATCTTTGAAAAATGGAAGGGAGTTCTTTCCCAGAAAGCGCAAAAGGAAGATATCAGTATGAATGAATATTTTCTTGCTTATCTGTATGAGAAACAGCGTATCAATGAGGAGACACGAAAGACCTTTACGCCTTCCATTGCCAACCGGCTGGATCGGAATACGACCGGACTGATGATCGGTGGGGTCACCCTGCGTGGCTCTCAGGTAATGGCAAAGGCATTAAAGGATCGGACGATCGGCAAATACTACTATGCGTATGTGCTTGGAGCCGTGAAGGAAGGCTGCCATCTGCGTGGTTACATCAAGAAATCAGAAGAAAAAAATGAAGTACGCATTTTAACGGAAAAGGAAGCCATGGTGGCAGGGGCGGTTTCACCGATCGAAACTGAATACGAGGTGATCGGATATAACAGGGAGCGTTCTTTGTTAAAGGTACATCTGCTTACCGGGAAAACGCATCAGATCCGTGCGCACCTTGCCAGTATTGGACATCCGATCATCGGAGATTACAAGTATGGAGATCGGAAAGCAAACGAGCAGTATAAAAAAACAGAACGCATTTCTTCCCAGCTTCTGCATGCGGGAATCCTTTCTTTTCCAGAGAATTTTCCTCTGGCTGGCCTTGCGGGAAAGACGATCACGGCAGAACTTCCGGACGCTTTTTTGCGGCTGAGAGAAAGGGATGGTTTTTAACTATGGCAACATGGAATTCCAGAGGCCTGCGTGGATCGATGTTAGAGGATATGATCCGTGTGACGAATGAACTGTTTCGGGAAAAGAAGCTGGCATTGATCCAGAAGATCCCAACTCCGATCACGCCGATCAAGATCGATCAGGCAACCAGACACATTACACTGGCTTATTTTGACGAGAAGAGTACAGTTGATTATATCGGAGCGGTGCAGGGGGTGCCTCTGTGCTTTGATGCAAAGGAGTGTGCGGGAACCCGTTTTGCGCTTCAGAATCTTCATGCGCATCAGCTTCAGTATATGGCAGAGTTTGAGGAACAGGGCGGCATTGCATTTTTTCTGATTTATTTTAAACAGTTTGATACTTATTACTATCTGTCTCTTAAGGAGGCACAGGAATATGTAGAAAAAAGCAGGCAGGGTGGATGGAAGCATATCAAGTATGAGGAGCTGCGACCGGAATTTTTTATCCCGCTGGAAAAGCGTATCTATATCAATTATCTGAAAATCGTGCAAAAGGATCTGGATCAGAGAAAATAATTGACGAACCGGGGCATCTTTTGTATAATGGCAATGATTGTGATGTGGTAATTCGGTAGTGAATTATCACTTTAAAGTAATAAAGTGAGAGGTGACATTATGTTAGATCGAGTGATTCACACCCCGGAGGGGGTAAGAGACATCTATGGAAAAGAATGTAAGCAGAAACGTAAGCTGTTAGAGCAGTTTCATCAGGTGATGCATCTTTACCATTACGATGAGATTACCACTCCGACGATCGAATTTTTTGATATTTTTAATCAGGACAAGGGTACGGCGCAAAGCACAGAAATGTTTAAGCTGTTTGACCGTGAGAACAATACCCTGGTACTGCGTCCGGATCTGACTCCGGCGATCGCGCGCTGTGTGTCCAAATATTTTGCAAATGAAACACAGCATATCCGTCTTTGCTATGAAGGACAGGCTTTCTTAAATCTGCCACGTCTGCATGGTAAATTAAATGAGTTTACGCAGGTCGGTGCCGAGCTGATCGGAGATGATACTTCTGCAGCAGATGGAGAGATGGCGGCGTTGATGGTAGATTGCCTGAAATCAGTGGGATTGAAGGAATTTCAGGTCAGCATCGGACATGTGGAATATTTCTTAGGCCTTGTAGAGGAGGCAGGTCTTTCTTCTGCTACGGCACAGAAATTACAGGAAGCTATCCAGAATAAAAATACATTTGCAATTGAAACGATCTGTAAGGAATCCCAGGTAAAGAAAGAGCTTGCGGATGCATTTATCCATCTGACCAATCATGTGGGTGGTCTGGATGTCTTAACTGAGGCAAAACAGATCGTACATAATGAGCGTTCCTTAAAAGCGATCGACCGTCTGGAAAAGATCTACCAGATCATGTGTTGTTATGATGCGGCAGATTATGTGAGCTTTGATCTTGGTATGCTTTCAAATTACCGTTATTATTCCGGTGTGATCCTTCGTGGTTATACCTATGGAAGCGGAAGTCCGATCGCAACAGGTGGACGGTACAATGGTCTGATGAAACAGTTTGGTGTGGATGCACCGAGTGTCGGTTTTGCGTTTATTGTAGATGAGATCCTGCTGGCAATGAATCACCAGAAGATTGATTTCCAGATTGAGGAGCAGGCATCTATGGTGCTGTTTGAGCAGGAGTGTCAGGAAAATGCAGTAAAGCTTGCCAAAGCAATGCGGGCGAACAATCAGGTCGTGCAGTTGACAAGAAAATCAAGCCGGGTAAGCCTTTTAGAATATCAGGAATACTGTGAAAGCCATGAGATCAATCAGGTGATTTATTTAAGCCACGATCAGGCTGAGGCAGAGCTCATCGACGTTTCCTCAAAGGAAACAAAAAAAGCAGCCGTTGCTGCACTTATGGGAGGTGCATTATGAAATATTTAACGTTTGCGCTGGCGAAAGGCCGTCTGGCAAAGCAGGCGATGGCACTGATGGAACAGATTGGCATCACCTGTGAGGAAATGAAGGATAAAGATACCAGAAAGCTGATCTTTGTCAATGAAGAATTAAAGCTGAAATTCTTTCTGGCAAAAGCCGGAGATGTTCCAACCTATGTAGAATATGGTGCAGCAGATATCGGTATCGTGGGACGTGATACGATCTTAGAGGAAGGCAGAAACCTCTATGAAGTGCTGGATCTGGGCTTTGGCAAATGCCGTATGTGCGTGTGTGGACCGGAATCAGCCAGAGCACTTTTAAATGGACATGACCGCATCCGTGTGGCATCGAAATATCCAAACATGGCAAAGGAGTATTTCCACAACGTAAAGCATCAGACGGTAGAGATCATCAAGCTGAACGGTTCAGTTGAGCTTGCACCGATCGTAGGACTTTCTGAAGTGATCGTTGATATTGTGGAAACTGGAACAACCTTAAAGGAAAACGGTCTTACCGTATTGGAGGAGGTTTGTCCGCTCTCTGCCAGAGTGGTGGTCAATCAGGTAAGCATGCGTCTGGAGCAGCAGCGCATCCATGATATTA
Organism: Lachnospiraceae bacterium; assembly: GCA_050874905.1. Lineage (GTDB taxonomy): Bacteria > Bacillota > Clostridia > Lachnospirales > Lachnospiraceae > NC2004. The sequence continues at coordinate 147,157 of JBNMLP010000002.1, read as the reverse complement.
TTACGAAATTATCGGAGGTTATTGCAAAATAATCTTAAAGTGATACTATAGGGAATAGAAAAAAGTCATAAAGGAGGATGGTTATGCGAATTGTAGAAGTAAAAGAAGGTGCCGTCGAAGGCATTTTAGAGAATTTGTTAAAACGCAGTCCGAACCAGTATACAGAATATGAAGCAACAGTAAAAGATATTCTTGCCAATGTAAAAGAGAAGAAAGATGAAGCGGTATTTGCTTATACGGAGCAGTTTGATCATGCAAAGATCAATGCGTCCAACGTAGAAGTTACAGAGGAAGAGATCAAAGAGGCATATGAAAAGGTAGATCCTTCTTTGGTAGAGATCATTCGCAAGTCCTTAACCAATATCCGTACTTTCCATGAAAAACAGCGTCAGAACAGTTGGTTTGATGCACAGCCAAATGGTACGCTGTTAGGACAGAAGGTAACAGCACTCAATAAAGTTGGTGTGTATGTGCCGGGTGGAAAGGCAGTCTATCCATCCAGTGTATTGGTGAATATTGTACCGGCGAAAGTAGCAGGTGTTCCAAATATTTACATGTGTACTCCATGTAACGCAGAGGGCGTTGTTTGCGAGACGACGCTTGTGGCTGCAAAGGAAGCCGGTGTGGATCGCATTTTCAAATGTGGTGGTGCGCAGGCGATCGGCGCAATGGCTTTTGGAACAGAATCTATTCCGAAGGTAGATAAGATCGTAGGCCCTGGCAACATTTTCGTTGCGCTTGCGAAGAAAGCAGTTTACGGACATGTCAGCATTGATTCCATTGCCGGTCCAAGTGAGATCTTAGTGATCGCAGATGAAACGGCAAATCCACATTATGTTGCGGCAGACCTGCTCAGTCAGGCAGAGCACGATGAGCTGGCCAGTGCGATCCTTGTTACTACCTCCATGGACATTGCAAAGCAGGTGGAGGCAGAGATTGAAGAATACTTAAAGCACTTATCCAGAGCGGAGATCATCCGCAAATCATTAGATAACTACGGCTATCTGCTTGTTGCTTCCGATCTTAACGAAGCAGTGGATATTGCAAATGCGATCGCTTCGGAGCATCTGGAGATCGTGACAAAAGATCCGTTCTATGTGATGACAAAGATTCAGAATGCCGGAGCTATTTTCTTAGGAGAATACAGTTCAGAACCGTTAGGTGATTATTTTGCAGGACCAAACCACGTTCTTCCTACCAACGGAACTGCCAAATTCTTCTCTCCATTAAGTGTAGATGATTTCATTAAGAAATCCAGCGTGATCTACTACAGCAGAGAAGCATTGGAGCCGGTAAGCAAGGATATTATTGACTTTGCTACAGCAGAGCAGCTCACTGCCCATGCCAATTCCATCCGCGTGCGCTTTGAGTAAGTTTTTCCAACTGCTTTCTGGACAAACGTCCGGAAGTTGGCTATACTAACAGTGATATTATATTTAAGAAAAGAGTGAAGCATATGACAGAACGCAAGGTGAGTTTGGTAAGAAAGACCGGAGAAACAGATATCCGCATGGATCTGAATCTGGATGGTTCCGGCAAAGCAGTGATCAATACAGGCATTGGTTTTTTTGATCATATGCTGAACAGTTTTGCCAAGCACGGTATGTTTGATCTTAAGGTTACCGTCAAAGGTGATCTGGTGGTAGACTGCCACCACACCATTGAAGATACTGGAATTGTATTAGGACAGGCGATCCGTAAATGCTGTGGAGATAAAAAGGGAATGAAACGCTTCGGTTCGTTCCTGCTCCCGATGGATGAAACCTTGATCCTTTGTGCGCTTGATCTTTCCGGACGTCCGTATTTGTCGGAAGATATTAAACTTACAACAGACCGGGTCGGCTATTTTGATACGGAAATGCTGCATGAATTTTTCTATGCGGTTTCTTACAGTGCGGGCATGAACATTCATTTTAAACATATGGACGGTGTAAACAATCATCATATCATCGAAGCGACCTTTAAGGCATTTGCCAAGGCACTCGACGAGGCGACGATGATCGATCCGCGATATGATACAGTATTATCCACCAAAGGAACACTGGAAGGATAGAGAGGAAGAACAATGTTAAAAAGTACACTTGATTTTAGTACCTTCAAGAAAGACGAACATGGTCTTGTTCCAGCTATTGTGCAGGATTATAAAACCGGGGAAGTTCTGATGCTTGCCTATATGAACGAGGAATCATTTGCCAAAACCATGGAACTTGGGAAAATGACTTATTTCAGCCGCTCCCGTCAGGAGCTTTGGATCAAGGGAGAGACCAGTGGTCATTACCAGTACGTGAAGGAATTAAAGATTGATTGTGACAAGGATACGATCCTTGCCAAAGTAGAACAGATCGGGGCTGCATGTCACACGGGCAACCGTACCTGTTTTTATACCGATTTATTACAGTAAATAATTGCTTCTATCTGAGATAGAAAGGCTAGGAGGATCATAAGAGCAATGAAAAAATATGGAGTAAACGAACTGAGAGAAATGTATTTATCATTTTTTGAAAGCAAAGGACATCTTCGGATGAAGAGCTTTTCCCTTGTTCCGAAAAATGATAACAGCTTACTGCTGATCAATGCAGGTATGGCACCATTAAAGCCATATTTTACCGGACAGGAGATTCCACCGAGAAGACGTGTTACCACCTGCCAGAAGTGTATCCGTACCGGAGATATTGAAAATGTTGGAAAGACCGCACGTCATGGTACTTTTTTTGAGATGCTTGGTAACTTCTCATTTGGAGATTATTTTAAGCATGAAGCCATTGCATGGAGCTGGGAGTTTTTAACGGAGGTAGTAGGACTTGATCCGGAGCGTTTATATCCTTCTGTTTATTTAGAGGATGACGAAGCATTTGACATCTGGAACAAGGAGATCGGTATCGACAAAGACCGTATCAGCCGTTTCGGAAAAGAAGATAATTTCTGGGAGCATGGTGCCGGACCTTGTGGACCTTGTTCTGAGATTTATTATGACCGTGGAGAGAAATATGGCTGCGGCAAACCGGATTGTAAGGTCGGTTGTGACTGCGACCGTTACATGGAAGTCTGGAACAACGTATTTACCCAGTTTAACAATGACGGACATAACAATTACGAGGAGCTTGCCAATAAAAATATTGACACCGGTATGGGATTAGAGCGTCTGGCTGTCGTTGTGCAGGACGTAGATTCCATTTTTGACGTGGATACGATCCAGGCACTCCGTGACAAAGTCTGTGAATTTTGTGGCAAGGAGTACTTGAAAAACTATGAGGATGATGTATCCATCCGTCTGATCACGGATCATATCCGTTCGGCAACATTTATGATCTCAGACGGTATTATGCCAACCAACGAGGGACGTGGTTATGTCCTGCGCCGTCTGATCCGCCGTGCAGCAAGACATGGAAGAAAGCTTGGAATTGAGGGCAACTTCCTTGCAAAGCTTTCAGAAACGGTTATTGAAGGCTCCAAAGACGGTTATCCGGAATTAGAAGAAAACAAGGTATTCATTTATAAAGTACTGAATCAGGAAGAGGAGCAGTTCAATAAGACGATCGATCAGGGACTTTCTATTTTGGCAGAGTATGAGGATGAGCTTGCCAAGAATAATGAAAAGACATTGTCTGGTGAGCGTGCATTTAAGCTTTACGATACTTATGGTTTCCCTCTTGACCTTACAACGGAGATCTTAGAAGAGAAGGGGTTAAATGTTGATCAGGACGGATTTGAAACTTGTATGAAAGTGCAGAAGGAAACCGCCAGAAATGCCAGAAAAACAACCAACTACATGGGTGCAGATGCAACCGTTTATGATGAGATCGATCCAAGTATTACAAGCAATTTTGTAGGCTATGATTCGTTGACAGCAACCTCTGAGATTACGGTTCTTACTACAGATTCCATTGTAGATGCGATCGTGACCGGAGATGAGGCAACGATCATCGTGTCTGATACCCCATTTTATGGTACTATGGGTGGTCAGCAGGGTGACGTCGGTGTGATCACGGCAGGTGATTCCCGTTTTGTTGTAAAAGATACGATCCATTTAAAGGGTGGAAAGATTGGACATGTCGGTGTCTGTGAAAATGGTGTCTTCAAGGTAGGAGATACAGTGACACTTACCGTTGATGAAAAGAGCAGAACCCGTACCTGTGCGAACCACAGTGCTACGCATCTGTTACAGAAGGCATTGAAGACCGTATTGGGAGATCATGTAAAGCAGAAAGGTTCTTTGGTTGCACCAAACCGTCTGCGTTTTGACTTTTCTCATTTTTCTCCGATGACGAAAGAGGAGATTGCCAAGGTAGAGGATCTGGTCAATGAAGCAATTCAGGCTTCTTATGAAGTGGTAACCAAGGAAATGTCGATCGAGGAAGCCAAGAATACCGGTGCGATGGCATTGTTTGATGAGAAGTACGGCGAGGTTGTCCGTGTTGTAGATATGGGTGGTTACTCCATCGAGCTTTGTGGTGGTACACATGTTAAAAATACTTCTGCGATCGGTCGATTCAAGATCGTTTCAGAGGCTGGTGTTGCTGCCAATGTAAGACGTATTGAGGCATTGACCGGAGAAGGTGTATTTGCTTACTATGAGGAATTGGAGCGTACCTTAGAGGAGGCTGCCAAGACTGCCAAGACAGAGCCTGCCAAACTGGTAGAACGAATCAGCCAGTTGGAAAAAGAGATCAAGGATCTGAAATCAGAAAATGAGTCCTTGAAAAATAAAATGGCAGGAGAAGCAATGGGAGATGTGATGAGTAAGATGGTCACAGTAAAGGGTGTGAACTTCCTTCCTGTTGCGGTAAAAGATGTTGATATGAATGCGCTTCGTAATCTGGGTGACCAGTTAAAGGATCAGATCAAGGAAGGTGTGATCGTACTGGCAAGCAGTATTGGAGCAGATAAAGTCAATCTGGTTGCCATGGCAACGAAAGAGGCAATGGATAAAGGAGCACATGCCGGAAATCTGATCAAAGCGTGTGCAGCCAAAGTTGGAGGCGGCGGAGGCGGTCGTCCAAATATGGCACAGGCTGGTGGTAAGAATCCACAGGGAATCGAAGATGCTCTGAAGGAAGCCCAGACAGTATTAGAAGGACAATTGAAATAATGAGTTTTAAGAAATTTTATATTGCTTTCCTGTTTCTCTGCGCCGTGTTGATCGGCGCAGGTTTCGGTTTTAGGGAAATTTATCTGACCGCACAAAAAGGACGGATCGTAACATGGGAGAAAAATGATACGGTAAAACCTGTCAGCAATGAACTGCTTCAGTATTTAGAACATAGCCGGGCGACCTCTCTTGAGCTGACCGGAAGCATTTCCTTTGATGAGGGCATTTTATTAAATTGTTATGATGCGGCATGGAAGCAGTTCCACTGCAGTGATCTGCTTTCTCCGGTAGCTTCCTATTTGTCCGGACAGGGGTGTCTGGTCGGAGCGGTCAATGGAACCTTTGCAGGAGAGGGAAAGGGACGGCGCAGCAATTCTTATTTTGGCTATAGCGGGCAGCAATACAAAAATGCTCCGGATGAATTTGCCAAAATGCTTTCCTCCTCCCAGTTTACGATGCTTGCAATGGCGGGACAGCATGCATTTGATTCCAACTATACAGGACTTTGCAACACGTATCATACAATAAAAAAATATCAGATGAAGCCGGTGGGCATTTTCCCGGAAAAGGATGATCTGTGTGATGCAGAAACGATAGATCTCGGCGGCGTGACGGCGGGGATTTATTCCTATACGGAACGTACCAATGCGCCTCTTGGAAGCAATAACGAATATACGGTGCATACGATAAAGGATGAAGAAGAACTGACAGCTTTATGCAAGTCAATTGAGAAAAACAGTCATTTAGGTGTGGATATCAGTGTGGTGATGCTGTCTTTTCAAAAGGTATCGGATCGCGGTGTGACAACACATCAGAAGCAGCTTGTTTCCAAGCTGTTTGATGCGGGAGCAGACATTGTGGTCGGAACAAACGACACGGTGATCCAGCCGATGGAGATTAGAAAAACGAAAACGAAGCAGAAAAAGACACGGTATCAGATCGCGCTGTATTCGCTTGGAAACCTGATCACAGCCAAGAGAGGCAGTGCAGGTGGGGTGAGTAAAAATACAAGTCTGTTAGCCCGTTTTTCCTATGCTTCAGACAGTACAGGTTTTTATCTGAATGACGTAGCATTTTCTCCTACCTACTGCGTGTCTTATCCGACGACAGCTTCTGATGAAGATGCCGGGGATCATGTCAGAGTATTTTCCATCAGTGATGTGATGGATTATGTAGCACAGGGCGGCTCCAAAAAATCACAGATGAAGGTGACCGGGGCAAAACCGAAAAACAGTGACAGTGTGCAGCAGACGACGGAGCCTACTGACTCTGTAAGTACAGAGCAGAGCACAACTGAGGAAACGAGGGAAGAAAAGGAAGCAGTAACGACAGAAGCACAGCAGGTGACAGAACAGGCTGCTACGGAAGCTGCGGTTACGACGGAAGCATCTGTACAGACATCGGAGGAGCCGGCAGTATCCAGACGGGAAAAGAAAGGGTTCCATTTGTTTGAACGAGTGGCTGCCAAGGAAGACAAAGCAGAGGATGACTATGTGGAAGAGGAGTATGTAACGAATCTGACGAGTCAGGATTTTGCACTGATGGCGCGTGATTTTGAGCAGGCGGTGAAGCGTTTGTTTTCTGCCTGTGACGAGACATATACCTACCGTGACGGCTGGTTTTATCTGAAAAAATAAAACTTTTTGAAAAAGGTAGTTGACGGAATCGAAATTTGTGTTATAATCTAGTTTAGTGCTAAAAAATAATACCCAAACAGTTGTATTGAATTGGCACGTTATGCAACTTGCAACTGGAGGGAGGTTAGGTGAGATAATGTCAAATGTAGTAGTAAAAGAAAACGAAACATTGGATAGTGCTCTTCGCAGATTCAAGAGAAATTGTCAGAAGGCTGGTATTCAGCAGGAGATCCGCAAGAGAGAGCATTATGAAAAGCCAAGCGTTAAGCGTAAAAAGAAATCAGAAGCTGCTAGAAAACGTAAGTTCAAATAGCAGGTGAACAAGAAGGTGCGTAAAGCACCTTCTTTTTTTGACATACGTTTTTTTTACAATCATACAATAGTAAAAAGCGAGGGAGAAGCATTGCTGTTTTATGAAAAAGCATACCTTAAACGATATTGAAGAACGTGTGGTGAATACTTTTTCACTGCCACAGGATATCATGCTCGGATTAAGCAATCTCACGCTGCTTGGAAATCGTGAACTGATCATTGATAATTATATGGGGATCAAAGATTACAGTGACTGCCTGATCCGGATCAAGGCCAAAAAGCAGATCATAGAAATTGAGGGAAGCAAGCTTACCATTGATTACTACACCGACAAGGATATGAAAATCAGCGGAGTGATCAGTGCAATACAGTTTAAATAAGGGGTTTTTATGATAGCAATTTTGAAATGGATGTTTGGTTATGCCACGATCCGGCTGTCGGGGGCTTATGTGGAAACATTTTTAAACCATGCGGCACGCCAGAAAATCCTTCTCTTTCATGTCGAATACCAGAAGGACTGCCTTGTCTGCTGTGCAGGGGAGGATGCCCTGCCGAAGCTGAATGAGATCGCCAAAAAGACGGGAGTAAAGCTGTCCCTGGTGGAGTCACATGGACTTCCCAGACTATTGAAGCGTTATCAAAAGCGCAGCTTTCTTCTCTTTTTTGTTGTTCTTTCTTTTCTCTTCCTTTATGGAATGTCATTTTTTATCTGGGACATTGAAGTAGTGGGGAATGAGACATACAAAACGAGCGAGGTCAGAAATTATATTACAAAGCATTATGTTACGGCGGGACAGCGCATCAAAACGGTGGACACGAAAAAGCTGGAGGAGGCACTTCGTACGCATTATGATGCGTTTGCTTTTGTGAGCTGTGAGATGAAGGGGACGTGTCTGATCGTTCATATCAAAGAAACTATTCCGATCGAAAACAAAACTAAGAATGAATCACCATGTAATCTTCTGGCGCATAAGGATGGTGTGGTCACTTCCATGATCACGAGAAGCGGTACCCCACTTGTAAAAAAAGGAGATACCGTAAAAAAGGGACAGATATTGATCAGTGGTGTGATCTCCTATCAAAATGATGCCAAAGAAACGTATGAGGAGGCTTTGGTTCCGGCGGATGGAGATATTGTGATCAAAACGCTGCTGCCATATCAGGATTCCTTTTCCCTTTCCTATTATGAGAAAAAGAAGATGAAGGAATATAAACATGGCTTTGGCATCCGGTTCTTTGACAAGGATCGGATGCTATGGGAACCGTCGCTTTCTGAAAAAGAATATGATCAGACAGAAAAAATATGGCATTTTAAGCTCGGACGTACCTTTTATTTCCCATTTGCTGTGATCCATCATAAGTATGAGGCATATTCGCTGGTGCGAAAAACGTATACAGAGGCACAGGCGAAAGAGGTGGCAAAAAAACATCTGAAAAACTATTTCAGGAAATTATCGAAAAAGGGACTTACAATCACGCAAAATAATGTTAAAATAGAACGAAAAGGAGATCAGATGTGTGCCAATGGCACCCTGACGGTGTTAGAAGCAACCGGAAAGATCTCTTTGATTGATGAAAACGCATACCAGAAGGAGAGCGAGCATGAGTCAGACGGAGAAACTCATTAAAGTAACGGATTCCCACATTCAGAATGTGTTTGGACAATATGATGTATTTATGAAAAAAATGGAGCGTACCCTGCATGTATCCTTCGTGTTCCGGGATGACTGCCTGAAGATCATAGGAGAGGAACGGGAGACGAAACAGGCGGAGGAAGTGATCACACAGCTTTTAACGCTCAGTGAGCGGGGCAACACGATCACCGAACAAAATGTGGATTATGCCCTGTCGCTGACACAGGAGGATCGTGCCAGTGAGATCGTGGAGCTTGATAAAAATGTGATCTGTCACACAGTGCTTGGAAAACCGGTCAAACCTAAAACGATCGGTCAGCAGTCCTATGTCAAGCAGATGCAGGATAATATGATCGTATTTGGTGTCGGACCTGCCGGAACCGGAAAAACATATCTTGCGATGGCAATGGCGATCACAGCATTTAAAAATAATGAGGTGAGCCGCATCATTTTAACGCGTCCGGCGATCGAGGCAGGAGAAAAACTCGGATTTCTGCCGGGAGATCTGCAAAGTAAGGTAGATCCTTACCTGCGTCCTTTGTATGATGCCCTTTACCAGATCATGGGAGCGGAGGCATTCCAGAAAAATATGGAGAAGGGACTGATCGAGGTAGCTCCGCTTGCGTACATGAGAGGACGGACGCTGGACAATGCCTTTGTCGTACTTGATGAGGCACAGAATACGACTCCGGCGCAAATGAAGATGTTTTTAACCCGTATTGGTTTTGGTTCCAAAGCCGTGATCACGGGAGATCTTACGCAGAAGGATCTGGCGGCGGATGCACAGTCGGGACTTGATGTGGCATTAAAGGTATTAAAAGGCATGGAAGGCATCGGGATCAGTATGTTAAACAGCCTGGATGTAGTGCGTCACCCACTGGTACAGAAAATTGTAAAGGCCTACGAGGACTATGAGAAGAAACAGGAGTATCGTGCCAAACGAGCACGGAAAAAACCTGCGAAATAACAATATTTTGGGATAAAAATGATGTTTTTCGCAAGAAATTGAGGACAAGTTATGGATATTATGATAGAATATGAAACAGAGTGCCAGTTGGCATTTGACTATGAAACAGTGATCAGGGATATTGTTTCGGCTGCGCTGGAGGAATATGACTGCCCCTACGAAACGGAGGTTTCCGTTACGCTTACGGACAATGAAACGATTCATGAGGTGAATCGTACCTACCGGGGGATCGACCGTGCAACGGATGTTCTTTCTTTTCCGATGCTGTCTTATGACAGACCGGGAAACTTTCAAAAGGCGGAGGAGGATGCGGATAATTTTAATCCGGATACCGGATGTCTGCTGCTTGGCGATATTATGATCTCGGTCGAGAAGGTAAAGGAGCAGGCGGCTCTTTACGGACACAGCGAGATCCGTGAACTTGCTTTTTTAGTCGCACATTCGATGCTGCATCTGTTTGGTTTTGACCATATGGAAGAGGAGGAGCGCATCGACATGGAAAAACGTCAGGAACTTCTGTTACAGAAGCGAGGATATACCAGAGATTAGGAGGAGACTTACTATGAAAAAATTAGCTGCAACCCTGGCATGCGCATTGCTTGCTACTGGATTACTTGCCGGATGCGGCAAAAGCACAGCAAAGGTAGAAATGAATGTACCGGCAGAGGGAGATGGTGCTATCACGGAAACCATCAATTATGATTTCCAGGAAGGCATGTCAACCAGTCTTTTGACGGGAGAACTTGTTCCGGATGAGGTAGCCAAGAACCGTGTTGTTACCTGTATGATCAACAACATTGACGTAGCAATGCCACAGTCCGGCTTAAGTGCTGCGGACATTATGTATGAATGTGTGGTAGAGGGTGGTATTACCCGTCTGATGGGAGTATTCCAGAATTACAAGGATATTTCCAAATTAGGTCCGGTGCGTAGTGCACGCCATTACTATGTGGATTACTCCAATGAATACGATGCCGTTTACACGCATTTTGGACAGACCAAATATGCCGTGGCAGAGATGGAGGCATTAAAGACAGAGGAATTAACTCCGCTCAACAATGTGGGAGCTGCAGCTTTTTATCGTGACAGTGCAAGAGTGGCTCCACACAATGCCTATACAGATGGAAAACGTATCGTAAAGGCGATCAAAAAGTCTAAATTTGATAAAACGACATCGCTTACAACACCTCGTTTTGATTTTAATGTAGATACAGAGGAGCTTACCGCAGAGAATGCGAAAAAAGCAACGAGAGTGAATCTGACTTATAATGGATATTCCCATCCATATTTTGTATATAATAAAAAGGATGGTCTTTACTACCGTTATCAGTACGGAACAAAACATATTGATGACCAGACCGGAAAACAGCTTACATTTAAAAATATCATTGTGCAGTTTACCAACTACTCCAACAAAGATAAAAAGGGATATCAGGAAGTGGATCTGATCGGTTCCGGAAAGGGATATTATATTACAGCCGGAAAACGGATTCCGATCACATGGACGAAAAACTCCAAGGCAGAGTACACCAACTACTTTACCGAGGACGGTCAGGCATTAAAGGTGAATCCGGGAAAAACCTTTATTTCCGTTTTCCCGAAGGCAGACAAGAAAGGGGTAACATTTAAGGATGCCAAATAACAGTGACACGTTTGATGTGTTAGTGACAAAAGCAAGGCAGATGCTTTCCTGCTCCTATACGCCTTATTCAAAGTATCCGGTAGGTGCGGCACTGCTTTGTGAGGATGGAAGTGTATTTGGAGGCTGTAATATTGAAAATGCTTCTTATGGAGCTACTATGTGTGCAGAGCGCACGGCAATCTTTCAGGCAGTTGCCAATGGATATCGTACCTTTCAGGCAATTGCTATAGTATGTAAAGATCCGAACTCCATTCCCTATGCATGTGGAATGTGTCTGGCAGTGATGAGTGAATTTTTTGCACCGGATACAAAAGTGATCATTGATTCCATAAAAGGCGGCAGAATGGTCTATCGTTTTGAAGAACTGCTTCCAAAGCAGTTTACTTTACTGGAAGAGAAAACGAACAATAATAGCAAATAAGGAATAAAAAGATAGTTATGGGTGAACAGACAAAGAAGAGTAATAATTTCATAACGCAGGCGGTGATCCTGGGAATTGCAACGATTGTTGTACGTTTTCTGGGACTCATCTATCAGATGCCGCTGACCAGAATTATTGGAGATATGGGAAATGGATATTACAGTTATGCGTATAATATCTACTCTATGCTGCTTTTGATCTCATCTTTCAGCATTCCCATTGCAGTATCCAAAATGGTTTCAGAGCGTGTCGCAAGAAGAGAATACCGCAATGCACAGAAGGTATTCAAAGCGTCTATGCTTTATGTGATCATAATTTCTACGATACTGGCTGTGCTTACGATGGTCTTTTCTGGTATTCTGATTCCGAAAAGTCAGGCAGGAGCGATCCCGGCACTCCGGGTATTGTGTCCGGTTATTATACTAGCGGGTATTTTGGGTGTGCTGCGCGGTTATTTTCAAGGTTATAATACGATGATCCCAACCTCATTTTCACAGATTTTAGAGGGCATTTTAAATGCGATCATCAGTGTACTTGCGGCATATATTCTTGTTATTCCGTATGCGGCAGGAAGTGTAAAACGTGCCAAATATGGTGCGGTCGGAAGTACGCTTGGTACTGCGGCTGGTGTTTTGGTCGGTCTTGCCTTTATGCTCTTTTTGTATCAGGTCTATAAACCAACGATCCGCAAAAGAGTGCGTCGGGACAGAACAGAGCACCGTGAAGATTATAATACGATCTTTAAAGTGATCTTATGGACTGTGACTCCGGTGTTATTAAGCAGTTTTGTATTTAACATTTGTCCGGTCATTGATCAGACATTATTTGCCTCCATCCTTCAAAAGAAAGGAATTGTTGGGGAGGACATCAGTGTACTGCAGGGAATCTATTCAGCCAAGTATTTAAAGCTTGTCAGTCTGCCTGCCAGTATTGCGTCGGCACTTTCCAGTGCGATCATTCCGGCGATCACTTACAATGTGATCAATAAGAAGAAAAAAGAAGCTAATCAAAAGATTGATATGGCACTGCGTTTTATTATGCTGATTTCTATCCCATGTACGCTGGGACTGATCATTTTAGCAGAACCGATCATGCTTTTGTTTGGACGAAGCACTACCTTGGTTGTAGCAACCCATGTACTGATGTTTGGTGCGATCAATGTCATCTTTAACTGTATTTCCACATTGACCAATGCCGTGTTACAGGGCTTGGACGATCTGAAATCCCCGATCATTCATGCGGTGATTGCACTGATCGTGCATATTATTGTGTGCGTGATTTTCTTAAATCGGGGATTTGGTATCTATGCATTGTTGATCGGTACGATGGCATTTTCTCTTGTGATCTGGATCTTAAATGCGGTTGCGATCTACCGGATCACCGGATATAAAAGGCTGTTTGGTTCACGGGGTGGACGGATTCTGCTTGCCTCACTTGAGATGGCAATCTGTACAGCGGTATTTTATTATCTGCCAACCATTCTCTTAGGGGATGGACATGAGTATGTCGGACTTGCACTTTCCTTAGTGGTTTCTGTGATCGCCTATGTTTTCTTCCTGTTGCTTTCCGATGCTCTGGGAGAAGAGGATTATGAAATGCTTCCGATGGGCGGAAAATTAAAGGAACTTGGATTGAAATTTCATATGATCGAGACAGAGGATCAGCCATTTGAAGAGGAAATCGGTGAGCTTTATACCGAAGAAAAGGAAAAGAAGCCGGATCGGAAGTTTATTTTTAGAAAGCAGGAGGCAGTAGTACCGGAAACAGAGGAAGAGGAAGAAAAAACCGTATCTCCTGCTCCGGAAAAAGCGATGAGTGCACATACAGGTGCTCCAAAGCCACTCCCACATAGGGATGAAGAAAAGAAGGAAACAAAGCCGGTTACGGCAAAAGAAGAGCCGGCAGTGCCAACGCTTCATCAGGAAGGAGAAATGGTCGATGATATGGTATCTTCTCTGGCAAAGGAGCAGTTAGAAGCTGCGGTCGAAGAAGATAAAAAGGAAGAAGAACAGCGGATTGCTGAGACGGAAGAGATTGATGTCTTAAAGATTTTGGAACGTCTGCAGAAGCAGGAGGAAGAGGCATCAAAGAAGCTGGAAGAGGCAAAAGATTCCAAAAATGAAGAATAAATCTTAATAAAAAGGGCAATGCTAACTGCGAGGTGATTGTATGAAACGCAGAATGAACATTGCTCTTTTTTTCTTCCTCTTTACGCTTGTTGTAGTGTTTTCCAGTGCTTATGTGATGTATCAAAGCTATCAGACGATTATGACCAAGATCGCAAAGACAGAGTATCTGTTAGAAACCAACCCGGACGCGATAGAGAAAACGGTTTCCAATCATGTGAACCAGTCTTACGAATATCTGATCCGGTATGAAAATGATAAGGTGATGGTATATTTGAAGGATGGTTCTACGGTTTATGAGGAAACAGATATTGATTCCAGCAGATTGAGCGAGGAGACCAAACAGCAGTTAAAAGAGGGAATTCCGGTTGCAGATGTGGAAACACTGTATTCTTTGTTGGAGTCCTATAGCAGCTAATGGGAAATTTTTTCAAAGCAGCCGTGTGCTGCTTTTTTTGTTGCTTTTTTACCGGAAAAGTTGTAGCATAAGAAGATGAAGTTTTTTGAAACTACTGATGGAAAAGAGGATGAAAAATGTATCAGAAAGTAGCAAAACTATTATTATATCGTGATTTAGAACCAGATTGTATTTTGTTCCGTTTATCCGGAATCTTTGAGGATTTCGCCCATGGTTCGTATGATAAGGCGGAACTTACCACCCGTATTTTTGTGGAGATGAAACGACTGCTTGATCTTGCAACAAGCTATGGCTTTGATGATAATCTGTGGCATAATTATTTATCCTATATCCTGATCACGAATGAGAATTCCTTTTCTTTGACCTGTGAAAAGGTGGGAGCCAGCGACGGAACCGTCAATTCCTTTGCGAAAAAAGATTTTGCCGTGTTTAAAGAGTTGTTTGATTTTGACTTTGCACAGATAGAAGAAGCCCTTGGGATTGATTGCTTTTCTACAATCTCCAACTATCATGCGATCGAGAAAAAGGAACGGATGTATAATCACAATGTCAGTGAGAAAGTACGCACGATCAGCAAAGCGATCGAACAGGCAAAAGATGCCGAGGAGATCTTTGCGATCGTAACAAAGTTTTACAAGGATTATGGTGTCGGCATGTTTGGCCTGAACAAAGCATTCCGTTTGAAGGAGCATGCAGATGATGTCACTTTTGTAGCGATCAATAATACCGATCAGGTTGTGCTGGATGATCTGGTGGGCTATGAGATCCAGAAGAAAAAACTTGTGGATAATACGGAAGCATTTGTAGAAGGGCGTGCCGCAAACAATGTGCTGTTATTTGGAGACAGTGGTACGGGAAAATCTACCTCGATCAAGGCGATCATCAATGAGTATTATGACCGTGGACTGCGCATGATCGAGATTTATAAGCATCAGTTTAAGGATCTTTCTACGGTTATTTCCATGATCAAAAACCGGAATTATCGTTTTATCATATATATGGACGATCTATCTTTTGAGGAATTTGAGATTGAATATAAGTTTTTGAAGGCTGTGATCGAAGGCGGCGTGGAGACAAAGCCGGACAATATTCTGATCTATGCGACGAGCAACCGTCGTCATCTGATCCGGGAAACCTGGGACGACCGCAGTGATATGAAGACGGAAAATGGACTGCATCATTCTGATACCATGCAGGAGAAGCTTTCTTTAGTCAATCGTTTCGGTGTGACGATCAGCTACTCCAAACCATCCCAAAAGGAGTTTTTCCATATTGTGCATGAGCTTGCGAAGAAGCATGACAATATCAAGTTAAGCGAGGAGGAGCTTGATTTAAAGGCAAATCAGTGGGAACTGGCACATGGCGGTATTTCCGGAAGAAGTGCGCAGCAGTTTATTAACTATCTGGCTGGACAGGCTGGGGAATAAATAGGAACAGGAGAATACAATGATCTATGACTGCATCATAGTAGGAGGCGGAGCCGCCGGAATGTGTGCGGCGATCACACTTGCCCGCAGCAACAAACAAGTGCTTTTGATCGAGCAGTGTAAAGAGCTTGGAAAGAAGCTTTCTGTCACGGGAAATGGCCGCTGTAATTTTACCAATTCCCATTACGGGGAGGACAGTTACCGCGGTGATCCCACCTTTGCAGAAGAAGTATTAAAGCAGCGCGATCACGAATCGACGCGTTCCTTTTTTAGAAGTATCGGGATCATGGATCAGGAGCGTGACGGATATTATTATCCGTATACGAATCAGGCGCGCACTGTTGTAAACTGTTTTCTCTCTGCCTTGCAGCGGGAAGGGGTTACTGTTCTTGCTGACCGCATTGTAAAGCAGGTCATACGGAAACAATATGGCTATCATGTGATCACGTCGTATCAGAATTTTGATGCGAAAACAGTGCTGCTTGCCTGTGGCGGAAAAGCCTCCGCATTTTTTAAGGAGGAATCCTTTGGGTATCGTCTGGCACAGAATCTGGGACATACGGTGACACCACTGTTTCCGGCTCTTTGTGCGCTATATGTCAAAGAAGATATTACGGCATTAAAAGGAATCCGTTTAACAGGAGCGATTACGATCTATCAGGATAAGGAACGAAAGCATCCAGTCAGTCCGAAAAAGACAGGGGAGATTCAGTTCACCCGTGACACGATCAGCGGAATTCCAACGTTTCAGGTGAGCCGTTATGCAGCACAAATATTAGTGGAACAAAAGGTCTGTTATGCCTCTGTTGATTTCTTTCCATATCTGACAAAGGAAGCATTGGCTGACTGGTTCTGCCTAAAAAAAGATCACAGTGCGTGGAGCAAAAAAGAACTGCTCCGTCACTGCTCTGGTCTGCTGTTAGACCCGGTTGCAGAACTTTTGGTTTCAAACGGTGCAGAACACTTTTTATCCCACTGTAAAGCCTATCCGCTTACGATCACAAAAACGAAATCAATGAAGGAAGCACAGGTAACGGCAGGGGGCATTTGCACGGCGGAAGTGGATGTAAAAACGATGGCATCAAAGAAAAGTGATGGTTTATTTCTGGCAGGAGAAATGCTTGATGTGGACGGTACGTGCGGAGGATATAACCTGCAGTTTGCTTTTGCGACCGGAAGTATTGCAGCAGAAGGAATGAAAAAGTATTTGGAGAAAGCAAAATGATACGAATCAATCAGATCAAATGGCCAAAGCCGGCTCAAAAAGGAGAATTGAAGCAGGCGGTTGCCAAACTTTTAAAGTGCCCGCCGGATGCATTCTGCTATGACATCGTGCGGCTTTCTATTGATGCCAGAAGCAGACATCCACTGGCATTTGTTTATTCGGTTGATGTTACTTTTCAGGATACAAAGAGAGAAGCAGGCTTTTTAAAGAAGAATAAAAACAAAAATATCACAAAGAGCAATACTGTTTTTTATGAGCCAATTGCGAAAAAACTGCCGGAAAAAAAGACGCGTCCCATTGTGGTGGGAAGCGGTCCTGCGGGACTTTTCTGCGCCTATTTGCTGGCACTGAATGGATACCGTCCGATCCTTTTGGAACGCGGAAAATGTGTGGAAGAACGCCAGAAAGATGTGGATGCTTACTGGAACGGAACGGAAGCGTTGAAGGCAGATTCCAATGTGCAGTTTGGCGAAGGCGGTGCCGGAACATTTTCGGATGGAAAACTCAACACGGTGGTGAAGGACCGGTATGGACGCCAGCGTTTCATTTTGAAAACATTCGTGGAATGTGGTGCACCGGAGGATATCTGTTATCTTGCCAAACCACATATTGGAACGGATTATTTAAAGCGTGTTGTGGCGAATCTGCGTAAGGAGCTGATCCGTCTGGGAGCAGAGGTGCATTTTGAAGCAAAGGTGAGTGAGCTTTTGTTAAAAGAAGGAGCCATATCCGGTGTCAAAACACAGACTGGACAGACCTTTTTTTCCGATCGTGTAGTGCTTGCACTTGGGCATAGTGCCAGAGATACCTTTCAGATGCTTAAGGAACAGAGCGTAACTATGGAGCCGAAACCATTTGCGGTAGGAGTCAGGATCGAGCATCCTAGAGAACAGATCGACCGGCTGCAATACAAGGAACATTATGGCACGATGCCGCTGCCAACTGCCAGCTATAAGCTCACACATCAGTGCAGCAATGGCAGAAGTGCGTTCACCTTTTGTATGTGTCCGGGCGGTTATGTGGTAAATGCCTCTTCCGAGGAGGGTGCAATCGTTGTCAACGGGATGAGTGACTATGCGCGGGATGCACAGAATTCCAATACGGCTGTTATTGTTTCTGTGACGAAGGAGGATTATGGCAGTGATGACGCACTTGCTGGAGTAGCTTTTCAGCGGCGGTTAGAGCAGGCAGCATTTCAGGAAGGAAAGGGAAAGATTCCCGTACAGCTCTGGAAGGACTTTGTGGCACACGAGCCTTCCAAAGAATTTGGAGCGGTGCGTCCTTGCGAAAAGGGAGCGGCAACACTGGCGGATGTGACCAAATGTTTGCCCGATTTCGTAACTTCTGCTATAATAGAAGCGATTGGGGCATGGGGGCAGAAAATGCCGGGCTTTGACCGGGAGGATGTTCTGGTGCTCGGTGTGGAAAGCCGTACATCTTCTCCAGTGAAGATCTTAAGAGATGAACGGATGCAGAGTAATATCAAAGGAATCTATCCGTGCGGAGAAGGAGCCGGATATGCGGGCGGTATTATGTCAGCTGCTATGGATGGACTGAAGGTTGCAGAAGCGATCATAAAAGAGGATGAAGAGAATGAAGGATAGAGAAGCATTAAAAGAGAAGCAGAAAATAGTAGTGAAGGTTGGTTCTTCCACGATCGTGCATGAAGAAACGGGAAATGTGGATTACGCCAAACTGGAGCGGCTGGTGCGCATTTTATGTGATATAAAAAATCAGGGGAAAGATGTGATCTTAGTTTCCTCCGGTGCGATCGGAGTAGGGTTTAAATCATTGGGATTGAGCCGCAAGCCAAAGACGCTTTCCCTGAAACAGGCATGTGCTGCGGTTGGACAGGGACAGTTGATGATGATCTATCAGAAACTCTTTTCGGAATATCACCAGATGGCGGCACAGGTGTTACTTACCAAACGGGTGTTGACAAATGACAAACGCAGAATGAACGTTATCAATACATTTCAGGAGCTGTTACAGCTCGATGTCATTCCCGTGGTAAATGAAAATGATACCGTTTCCACCCACGAAATCGAGTTCGGTGATAATGATACCTTATCTGCGGTTGTGGCAAGTTTAGTAGGGGCGGATCTTCTGATCCTGCTTTCCGATATTGATGGATTGTTTACGGATGATCCACGAAAAAATCAGAATGCCACGCTGATCCCGACGGTGCCGAAGATTACCGAGGAGATCCTTGCTATGGCAAAGGACACCAACACGGGACTGGGAACCGGCGGCATGGTGACCAAATTCCATGCGGCAACGATCGCAAACCGTTCCGGCTGTGATATGGTGATCGCAAATGGAAAAGATGTGAACGTGTTACAGGATATTTTGGCTGGAAAAGAAGTGGGAACACTGTTTTTGAGAGGTCAGGAAAAGAATTTCGATATGAAAGAATTTTTAAATGATTAGAAAGGTACGGATATGACGGAAGAAAAAATTGCGCGTATTAACGCACTTTATAAAAAATCAAAAACAACGGGTTTGAGTGAGTGCGAGAAGAAGGAACAGGCAAAATTGCGCCGGGAATATATTGATGCTATGAAAGCAGATCTTCAGAGATCACTTGATAATATCCGTATCGTGAATCCGGATGGAAGTATAGAGGAGTTGAAGAAAAAGAATGTTTAGTAAAGAAAATATCCGGCAGAGCCTCTTAAAACAGCGGATGAACCTGACGGAAAATGAAGTGAACAAGGCAAGTAAGGAATGTCTGCACCGGCTCATGTCCTTAGCGGAATACCAGGATTGTAATATTCTTCTTTTGTATGCTCCGATCCGTAACGAGGTGGATACGATCCCATTGATCGAGGATGCTCTTTCTAAAAATAAAGTAGTGGGACTTCCCGTGACGGAGGACGAGGGCGAGATGTATTTTTATTCGGTGTTCGATCTGAGTGATCTGAAGCCGGGTAAATTTGGAATCCTGGAACCACCGACCGATATTTTGGTGGAGCCAACCAAAGATACGCTGATGCTCCTTCCGGCAGTGGCATATGATACGAGGAAAAACCGGATCGGCTATGGTGGTGGCTATTATGACCGCTATCTGGCACGATATGAAGACTTTTGTAAGATCGGTCTGGCATATGATTTTCAGATCATGGATGGATTTGAAGCGGACGAACATGACCAGAAGGTCAACTATATTATCACGCAGTCGCAGTTGATCGTATAAGAAAGGGGTAGTGACATGTTAGAAACCATTGGACGTAAGGCAAAAGAGGCATCCTTTTTATTAGGGAAAACACCGACTGTCAAAAAAAATGCGGCACTTCTTGCTGTTGCCGACGAGCTGAACAGCCGGGCAGAAGAGATCTTGGCTGCTAATGCAAAGGATATTGAAAATGCAAAGAAAAATGGAATGAAGGAATCGCTGGTGGATCGTCTGCTGCTTACGAAAGAGCGTATCGAGGCAATGGCTCTTGGCGTGCGGCAGGTTGCGGATCTGGATGACCCTGTTGGCGAGGTGCTTGGTATGAAGCTGCGTCCAAACGGTTTAAAGATCGGGCAGATGCGTGTCCCGCTGGGTGTAATCGGTATTATTTATGAATCCCGTCCCAACGTAACAGCAGATGCCTTTTCTTTATGTTTTAAAGCGGGAAATGCAGTGATCTTACGTGGCGGTTCGGATGCCATCCATTCCAATCTTGCCATTGGTACCGTCATTCAGGATGTTCTGGCAGCACAGGATTTTCCAAAAGAATGTATTCAGGTGCTTTCTGATACCAGCCGGGAAACGGCCACGTAACTGATGCGCATGAATGAATATGTGGATGTGCTGATCCCGCGCGGCGGCGCAGGACTGATCCGTTCCGTAGTGCAAAATGCCACGGTTCCTGTCATTGAAACCGGTACCGGAAACTGCCATGTATATGTGGATGCTTCTGCAGACATCAAGATGGCAGCCGACATTGTATTCAATGCAAAAACACAGCGGCTGGGAGTATGCAATGCCTGTGAGTCACTGGTCGTTCATAAGGAGTGTGCCGAGGCATTTTTAAAGGAAGCGGCAAACCGTCTGATGGAGAAGGGTGTGGAACTTCGCGGCGATGCTGCGGCATGCTCCATTGTATCGGAAATGCATCCTGCGACAGAAAAGGACTGGGGAACGGAATATTTGGACTCCATCCTTTCCGTAAAAACCGTAGATTCCATCGACGAAGCGATCGCACATATCAATCGTTATAATACCAAACATTCTGAAACGATCGTGACAAGAGATTACGAAAACAGCGAGAAGTTCCTGCGGGAGATCGATGCTGCCTGTGTTTATGTCAATGCCTCCACACGGTTTACGGATGGCTTTGAATTTGGTTTTGGAGCAGAGATCGGAATCAGTACCCAGAAGCTTCATGCCAGAGGGCCAATGGGACTTTTGGCACTGACTACCACAAAATATATTATTTATGGAAATGGACAGATCCGTCCATAACAAAAGAAAGTAGAGAATTTTATGTTAAATAAAGTGAATTTTGATGCAGTCGATGTAACGGGACTGCCACCGGAAGACGAAACAAAACGCCAGCAGTATTATATTGCCAAATGCAGAGTGCTTTTAAAGAAGCGTATGGAGGAGGCAGGACGGAGTTTTACATTCCATGTCAAAACGTTTGGCTGCCAGATGAATGCGCGCGACAGCGAGAAAATGGTTGCCATTTTGGAGGAGGTTGGCTTTGTCCCTTCTGAGAATGAGATCTGTGATTTTGTACTGTTTAATACATGTACCGTCCGGGAAAATGCGAACCTAAAGGTGTACGGGCATTTAGGACGTCTGAAAAAAGAAAAACAGAAAAATCCTTACATGCTGATCGGACTTTGCGGATGTATGATGCAGGAGCCGGAAGTTGTGGAAAAGATACGCAAAAGCTACCGTTTTGTGGATTTTGTATTTGGTACGCATAACGTGTTTAAATTTGCAGAGATCTTATACAACCGTCTGGATTCCGGTGAACAGATCATCGACATCTGGAAGGACACGGAGCAGATCGTGGAAAATTTGCCGAGCGAGCGGAAATTCCCATTTAAGACCGGTGTCAACATTATGTATGGCTGTAACAATTTCTGCAGCTATTGTATTGTGCCTTATGTCAGAGGACGGGAAAGAAGCCGGGAACCGAAAGAGATCATCCGGGAGATCGAACAGCTCGTTGCAGATGGGGTAGTGGAAGTGATGCTGCTTGGACAAAACGTAAATTCCTATGGAAAAACGCTGGCAGAGCCGATGTCATTTGCACAGTTATTGCAGGAAGTGGAAAAGATCGAAGGCTTACAGCGGATCCGTTTTATGACTTCTCATCCAAAGGATCTTTCCGATGAGCTGATCGAGGTGATGGCAGCTTCCAAAAAGATCTGCCGTCATTTTCACCTGCCGCTGCAAAGTGGAAGCAGCCGTCTGTTAAAGGATATGAACCGTCACTATACGAAGGAGCAGTATCTTTTACTGGTGGATAAATTAAGAGCAGCCATGCCGGATCTTTCCATCACGACAGACATCATCGTCGGTTATCCGGGAGAAACGGAAGAAGACTTTTTAGAAACGATGGATGTGGTAGAAAAGGTGCAGTATGATTCCGCGTATACCTTTATTTATTCCAAGCGGAGTGGAACACCTGCGGCAGAAAAAGAACAGGTGCCGGAGGATGTGGTAAAGGATCGGTTTGACCGTCTGCTTCATCTGGTGAATGATATTTCCAAAAAGCGTACCGGACGACTGGTTGGCAAGGTCTGTGAGGTGCTGATCGAAAGCCGGGATGATCATGATGACAGTATGGTTACCGGACGTCTCAGCAATTCCACACAGGTGCATGTGAAGGGCAGTGAAGAACTGATCGGTACTTTTCAACAGGTTCTTTTGAAGGAAGCCAAAGGATTTTATTACTTTGGAGAAATTGTGGACAACAAGTGAGGTTATGAGATATGGCAGAATTGACGCCAATGATGAAACAGTATTTTGAGATCAAGAAACAATATAGTGACTGTATTCTTTTTTACCGTCTGGGCGATTTTTATGAAATGTTTTTTGACGATGCATTGGTGGCGTCAAAGGAGCTTGAGATCACGTTGACAGGAAGAGATTGCGGGCAGGAGGAGCGTGCACCGATGTGTGGCGTTCCGTACCACGCCTGTGACATCTACTTAAATAAGCTGATCGAACGTGGCTATAAGGTTGCCATCTGTGAGCAGGTGGAGGATCCAAAGCTTGCCAAAGGAATCGTAAAGCGTGACGTGATCCGGATCGTTACACCGGGTACCAATATTTCCACCCAGAATCTGGATGAAAGTCGTAACAATTATCTGATGACGATATATGACTGTGATGGTGTGATCGGACTTGCGATCGTGGATATTACGACCGGGGATTTTAAAACGACAGAAGTCGCTGCCCTTTCCAAGGCAGTTGATGAGATCAACAAGTTTCAGCCGGCAGAGATCATCTGCAATGAGGCCTTTTACAAAGAGGAGCAGTTCCCACTTTCCTATTATCAGGAACAGCTTAAGATCTCAATCTCTACCCTTCCGTCACATTATTTTATGCCGGACGGAGCAAAGGATATTTTATTCCGTCATTTTAAAGTGAAATCTTTAGAGGGACTGGGGCTTATGGATCTTCCATTTGCAACGATTGCCTGTGGAGCAACATTGTCCTATCTTTCCGAAACACAGAAAACGAATCTTGCCCATCTGCTGCATATCACACCTTATGTGACGGATTCCTTTATGCTGATCGACAGTTCCAGCCGGCGCAATCTGGAGCTTACAGAAACCCTCCGGGAAAAGAATAAGAGAGGCTCCCTGCTCTGGGTGCTTGATAAAACGAAAACGGCAATGGGCGCACGTTTGCTGCGTTCTTATATAGAACAGCCGTTAGTTTCCAAAAAGGAACTGCTGCTTCGTTACGACACGATCGAAGAGTTAAACGATAATATGATGTTCCGGGAGGAATTACGAGAATATTTAAAAGCAATCTACGATCTGGAACGTCTGATGAGCCGTGTCAGCTATAAAACTGCCAATCCAAGAGATCTGATCGCTTTTCGTAATTCGCTGAGTGTTCTGCCGCACATCGTATCGGTACTTCAGGAATTTCAAAAAGGATATTTCCCATCCATCAAGGAAAAACTGGATCCTTTGACCGATCTTTTTTCACTGATCGATTCTGCAATTGTGGAGGAGCCGCCGCTTGCTGTAAAGGAAGGCGGTATCATGAAAGAGGGCTTTAGGGAGGAGCTCGATCGACTGAAAAAAGCAAAGACGGATGGAAAGAAATGGCTCGCAGATTATGAGGCTTCTGAGCGTGAAAAGACCGGGATCAAAAACCTGCGGATCAAATTCAATAAAGTATTTGGTTACTATCTGGAGGTTACCAAATCCTATCAGGAACTGGTTCCGGATTACTATATCCGTAAGCAGACACTGACCAATGCGGAACGTTATACGACCGAAGAACTGAACCGTCTGGCGGGAATGATCATGGGAGCCGAGGAAAAACTTTATTCTCTGGAATATGAGCTTTTCTGTGAGGTGCGTGATACGCTGGCGGGAGAAATGGACCGGGTACAGATCACAGCACATCAGATCGCATGCCTGGATGTATATGCATCTCTGGCATATGTGGCAGACCACAACCACTATGTACGTCCGGTGTTAAATGAAGATGGTGTGATCGACATCAAGGAAGGCCGCCATCCGGTAGTAGAAAAGGTGATCGATAACGATGCCTTTATCGTCAACGATACGTATCTTGATAATGACGACAGCCGTATTGCGATCATTACCGGGCCAAATATGGCGGGTAAATCTACCTACATGCGCCAGTCGGCATTGATCGTTCTGATGGCGCAGGCGGGTTCCTTTGTTCCGGCCAAGGAAGCAAATATCGGCATTTGCGACCGCATTTTCACCCGTGTGGGAGCGTCCGATGATCTGGCGAGCGGACAGAGTACCTTTATGGTGGAAATGAGTGAAGTGGCAAATATTTTAAGAAATGCAACCGCAAACAGTCTGCTGATCCTGGATGAGATTGGGCGTGGTACGTCAACCTTTGACGGATTGAGTATTGCGTGGGCAGTAGTGGAATACATCAGTAACCGGAAACTGCTTGGGGCAAAGGCACTGTTTGCAACACATTACCATGAACTGACAGAGCTGGAAGGACGTTTAAACGGAGTACATAACTACTGCATTACCGTAAAGGAAGAAGGAGATGATATTGTCTTCCTCCGTAAGATCGTAAAAGGTGGTGCAGATAAGAGCTATGGTATTCAGGTGGCGCGTCTGGCAGGTGTTCCGGAACTTGTGCTGATGCGGGCAAAGGAAATATTAGAACAGCTTGGGGAGCATGATGTAGCCATTCATACGGATCAGATCACGATCAGCGAGGCATTGACCACCATGAGCAAAGAGGAGGAACGTCAGATGTCTCTGTTTGATTTTTCCGGACCGAATCCGGTGATCGAACGTATCCGTGCACTGGATTTGAATAACATTACGCCAATGCAGGCATTGAAGATTTTAAGCGAATTAAAACATGAAGTATAAAGGAGTACAGGATGCAGTATCATACGATATTATTTGATCTCGATAATACCATATTGGATTTTAACAAGGGAGAGGATGCCGCGATCCATCAGACACTGCTGCATCTTGGACTGCCTGCTACAGACGAGGTGAAGAAACGTTACAGCGAGATCAACCTGTCTCTGTGGAAGCTTCTGGAGCAGAAAAAGATTACGAGAAGCCGTCTGCTTGTCAAGCGTTTTGAGTTATTGTTTGAGGAACTCAACGTAAAGGAGGATGGGGAAAAAGCATGGCATTTTTATGAATCCCAGTTATCGCAGGCAGCTTATTTTATGGACGGAGCGAAAGAACTTTTGGAACAGTTAAAGGGTAAAAAGCGGATGTTTATCGTTTCCAACGGTACTGCCAGTGTGCAGCACGGGCGGATCAAAAAGGCAGAGCTGGCTCCTTATTTTGAACAGATCTTTATTTCGGAGGAGGTAGGTTTTAATAAGCCGGATCCGGCATTTTTCACTTACTGCTTTTCCCATATTCCTGATTTTGAGCAGGACAAAACGATCATCGTAGGAGACAGCTTAAGCTCAGATATTGCAGGCGGCATTGCGGCAGGTCTTGCCACATGCTGGTTTCATGCAGAACCGGCTGTTTTGCCGGATCATATAACACCGGATTATGAAATAACATCGCTTCAGGATCTTTCCCCGATTTTGAACTAGTGAAAAGGAAGTGACAACATGGGAGTGATACAGGTACTTGATGATTTTACAATTGATAAAATAGCAGCCGGAGAGGTGATCGAACGTCCGGCTTCTGTTGTAAAAGAGCTGGTAGAAAATGCTATGGATAGTGGAGCGACTGCGATCACGATCGAGATCAAAGAGGGTGGGATCTCCTTTATCCGTATTACCGATAATGGATCAGGAATTGCGGCGGAGGATGTACCGGCCGCTTTTCTTCGTCATGCCACCAGTAAGATACGCTCGGCAGAAGATCTGCTCCATATTCATTCCCTGGGGTTCCGCGGGGAGGCATTGTCAAGCATTGCCGCAGTCGCACAGGTGGAGCTGATCACAAAGACAGGAAAATCCCTGACCGGAGTGCGGTATCTGATCGCGGGAGGAAAGGAAAGTGCACTTGAACATATCGGCTGCCCGGAAGGCACTACATTTATTGTGAGAAATCTGTTTTACAATGTTCCGGCACGTCAGAAGTTTTTAAAGACGCCACAGACCGAAGGGGCACATATTTATGACCTCATCCAGCAGCTTGCCCTTTCCCATCCCGAGATTTCTTTTCAGTTTATCATGAATGGTCAAAACCGTTTCCATACGTCAGGAAATGGAAATATTAAGGATATTCTTTATACGATCTATGGCAAGGAAGTGGCGCGCAGCCTGCTGCCGATAGAATTGCGGGATGACACATTAACGCTTCATATCACAGGTTATATCGGCAAGCCGATCATCAGCCGTGGTAACAGAAGCTACGAAAACTACTATATCAATCAACGGTATGTCAAAAGCAATGTGATCTATAAGGCGGTTGAGGATGCCTATAAAACATTTACAATGATCCATCGTTTTCCGTTTGTCTGCCTGAATTTTACGATCGATCCGGGACAGATGGATGTCAATGTGCATCCTTCTAAAATGGAGCTCCGTTTTAAGCAGGAGCGCAGACTTTACGAGGTGTTAAAAAATGCGATCCGTCAGACACTGCTCACCAAAGATCTGATCCCAACGGCAAGTGTCAGTCCGGAGCAAAAGAAAAAGGTAGTGATAGAAAAGTCAGCACCGGTTGGCGCACAGCCATTTGAAACGGCACGTAAGACCGTGGAAAAACGGCTGGAAGAACGCCCGCTTCCCCCGATGGAAAAGCCGGCAGAAAAACGAGTGGTTATGCCGGTGACAGAGCAGGCACAAAATGCACCTGTTAAACCGGAACAAGCACAGGAGACTGTGGCTGCGGCAAAGGAGACAGTGCAGATTCCTGTCTCTTTCCCAAAAGGAATCCAGGCAACCACAGTGGCTGCGCCAAAAGAGCCGGCACCTTCGCGGGTAGAGGAACAGGCATCCTATACGGCTGCGGCAGAAAAGGCAGAAGAAAAACCGAAAAATCCGGAGCAGCTAAGTCTCGATGCCATTCCGTTTATGGAGGCTGTGGCACGGCCGGATCACCGGGTGATCGGTCAATTGTTTGCCACCTACTGGCTGATCGAATATGATAACCAGCTTTTCATTATGGATCAGCATGCGGCACATGAAAAGGTAAATTATGAGCGGTTTATGAAGCGGTATAAGGAAAAACAAAATCTGTTTGTCCAGCAGGTTTCCCCGCCTATCGTGATCAGTATGACACCAAAGGAGGCAGTCTGCTACGAGGACTGCAAGGATTTCTTTGCAGATATGGGCTTTGAGATCGAACCATTTGGTGGAAATGAATATGCGATCCGCGGAGTGCCGACGGATTTATATGGAATTGCGGATCAGGATGCATTTTTGGAGCTTTTGGATGAACTGATGGAGAATGTAGCTGGTACAGATACAACGATGATCCCGTCTAAGATCGCAACAATGGCGTGCAAGGCTTCTGTGAAGGGAAATCAGAAGCTGACCTTTGAAGAAGCTGACCGGCTGATCGATGAGCTGCTGACACTGGATTCTCCATTTACCTGTCCGCATGGCAGACCGACGATCATTTCCATGACAAAGACAGAGATTGAACGCAAATTCAAGCGGATTCAGGACAAAAATTAACAGGAAGGAGCCATGCAGATGGAAAAGCAGAAAATGATCCTATTGACCGGACCGACTGCGGTCGGAAAAACGGAGCTTTCCATTGCCTTAGCGAAAAAATATAACGGAGAGATCATTTCCGCAGATTCTATGCAGGTGTACCGCCATATGGATATCGGAACGGCAAAGATCCGTCCGGAGGAAATGCAGTCCGTTCCCCATTATCTGATCGATTGTCTGGAACCGGACGAAGAATTTCATGTGATGCGGTTTCAGCAGATGGCAAAGGAAGCATTGAAAAACATATATGCTGCCGGACATTTGCCGATCATTGTCGGGGGCACCGGATTTTACATTCAGGCATTGCTCTATGACATTTCCTTTGGAGAGGAAGATGGGGCAGCGAAAACGAGGAAAAAATGGGAGCAGTATGCTAAGGAACAGGGCGTGGATGCCCTGCATGAAGCACTCCGAAAGGTAGATCCGGAAAGTGCGGAAAAGATCCATAAAAATAATGTTAAGCGTGTAGTCAGAGCGCTGCAGTTTTACGAGGATTTTGGAAAGAAGATCTCGGAACATAACGAGCAGGAGATGCAAAAAACATCACCGTATGATTTTCGTTATTTTGTGCTGACAAATGACCGTGCTGTTTTATATGACCGCATCAACCGCCGGGTAGACCAGATGATCGAGGATGGTCTGGTGGAGGAAGTCAGACGGTTAAAGGAAATGGGATATACAAAGGAGCTTGTCAGTATGCAGGGGCTTGGCTATAAAGAGATCCTTGATTATCTGGATGGTCAAACAACGCTCGATGAGGCTGTTGCAATTTTAAAGCGTGATACGAGACATTTTGCCAAGCGGCAGCTTACCTGGTTTAAACGGGAACGCGATGTGATCTGGCTCGACAAGCAGATCTATCCGGATACCGATGCATTGCTTGCACAAATAGATACTTATCTGACAGAATAAAGGAGAACAACATGGACTTAAAAAAAGTATACGAATCAATGGGAATCAGTGCGCAGGTGTTTGAGCTGGCACAGAAAAAGGAGGCAGAACTCAAAGAACGGTTTGATGCCATCGACCGTATGGCAGAAGCAAATCAATTAAAGGTGCTGCATGCTATGCAGGAGAACAAACTGCAGGAAGCACATTTTGCTCCGACTACCGGATATGGCTATAACGATCTGGGACGGGAAGCCTTAGAGAAGATCTATGCCACACTGTTTCGCGCCGAGGATGCACTTGTACGTCCGCAGATCACTTGTGGAACGCATGCCTTAAATGTAGCACTGGCTGCTAATCTTCGCCCGGGGGATGAACTGTTATCGCCGGTTGGCAAGCCGTATGATACGATGGATGAGATCATCGGCATCCGCCCTTCTAAGGGTTCTCTGGCAGAATACGGGATCACCTATCGTCAGGTTGATCTAAAGGAAGATGGAAGCATTGATTTTGAGGGAATAAAACAGGCGATCAATGATAAAACAAAGCTTGTGACGATCCAGCGTTCCAAAGGCTACGCAACAAGACCGACCCTTAGTGTAGCGCAGATCGGTCAGATCATTGAAACTGTAAAATCAGTGCGTTCCGATATCATCTGTATGGTGGACAACTGTTACGGAGAGCTGGTCGAGGAAATAGAACCAACCGAGGTAGGAGCCGATCTTTGTGTAGGTTCCCTGATCAAAAATTTAGGTGGCGGTCTGGCACCGATCGGCGGATACATTGTCGGACGGGAAGAATATGTGGAGCAGTGTGCTTACCGCCTGACCTCTCCGGGACTGGGAAAGGAAGTCGGGGCTACGCTTGGTGTAACACAGACGTTGATGCAGGGATTATTTGAAGCACCGTATGTGGTGGCTGCCGCATTAAAGGGGGCGATCTTTGCAGCGTCTTTATATGAATCTTTGGGATTTTCTGTGCATCCGGCGGCAAATGAAACACGACACGACATTATTCAGGCGGTCAATATGGACAGTGCAGAGGGACTTTGTGCCTTCTGTCAGGGAATTCAGGCGGCAGCTCCGGTGGATTCCTTCGTGGTGCCGGAGCCGTGGGCAATGCCGGGCTACGACAGCGATGTGATCATGGCGGCGGGAACCTTTATTTCCGGCGCTTCGATCGAGCTTAGTGCGGATGGTCCGCTGAAACCACCTTACACGGTGTTCTTCCAGGGGGGACTGACTTATGCGCATGCAAAATACGGAATCATGAAGTCTCTACAGCGTGTGATCGACGCAGGATTGGTTCGTTTATAATTGGAAAAGAAATGGAAATGTAAGCACAAATTCTTGTATAATACAGGGATTTGTGCTACTATTACTTAGTATGGGTTTTTGTCCCCGATAAAGGAGGAATGTTTATGGCAGCGACCAGTCGTAAGAATCGCTGGGCCTTATTTTTACTTTTGCTTGCCGGCATCGTGCTGGGAAGCTTTATCGGACATTTGAGCCGAAATGTCAGCTGGTTGAGTTTTCTCTCTTATGGCAAGACATTTGGACTGGAATCTCCGGTTGTGTTAAATCTGGGTGTGATGATTCTCACATTTGGACTGACCATTGACATCAATATTGCAAGTATTATTGGTGTAATTATTGCTATAATAATATATAGACTTGCTTAACTATGCCTGTTTCCGGTTCGGATCAATTATGGAACAGAACAAAACATATGAGTTATCAATTCCAATGAAAGACTTGCCGTGCAGTGAACAGCCATATGAACGCTGCCTTTTAAGTGGGGCGCAGTCTCTTACGGATGCACAGCTGCTGGCTGTCATTTTAAAGACAGGAAGTAGAAAAGAATCTGCATTACAGTTGGCACAGCGGCTTCTTATGGAACAGGAGCAGCATCCGGGACTAGATGGGCTGCTTTATATGAAACTACCGGATTATCTGAAGATCCATGGCATTGGACAGATCAAGGCAGTGACACTGCTTTGTGTAGTGGAACTTGCCAAACGACTTTCCCTTTGCCGCCACCGTGCTTCGATGGTGTTAAATGATTCAGAGTCCGTGGCACATTATTATATGGAACTGATGAATTCGTATCAGAAGGAACATTTTTACTGCCTTTTGCTGGATGGGAAAAATGCACTGATCAAGGAATTGGAGATCAGTATTGGTACCGTCAATGCTTCTCTTGCTTCTCCGCGGGAAGTGATGATTGAGATCCTTCGCTATGAGGCTGTGCGTTTCATTGTGCTGCATAATCATCCATCAGGAGACCCTACTCCCAGTACAGCGGATATTCTGCTGACCGGAAGATTAAAAAAAGCCGGAGAATTACTGGATGTGGAATTGCTGGACCACATTGTGATCGGAGCCGAATCGTATGTTAGTATGAAAGCAAGCCAGCTAATATAAAACCGGAAAGGAGTCCTAACCGTGAAGCATAAAGGTTATGGAATAGATATAGGAACAAAAAACATTAAAATTTATAAGGAAGGGCAGGAGGTTTTGGTTGCCCAGAAGAATGTAGTCGCAATGAAAGAAAGTGGCGGGATCATCGCAATGGGAGATGAAGCATTTTCCATGTGTGAAAAAACACCGGAAAATATTTTTGTAACATTTCCCATGCGCCACGGTGTGATTGCTGATTTTACAAAGATGCAGGAGATTTTGTATCATTTTGTAACAAAAGATATCAAGGGTGGAAACGGGGCTAAAGATGTTTATGTTGCGGTTCCGACCAATATTACGGAAGTGGAAAAGCGTGCTTTTTCTGAACTGATCGAAAATGCCAAAATCCGTGCCAAACATATCCATACGGTGGAAAAACCAATTGCTGCTGCAGTGGGGGCAGGGCTGGATATAAAAAAGCCGGGAGGTGTCATGCTGATCGATTTTGGTGCTGATACGACAGAGATCAGTATTTTATCTTTGGGCGGTATTGTAGTAAGCCGTCTGCTTCCAATTGGTGGAAATAAACTCGATGAAGATATCGTATCTCTGGTGAAAAAGGAAACCAATGTGATCATCGGCAATAAAACGGCAGAAGAGAGCAAGATCCGTCTGGCAAGTGCTATTCCGGGAGCAACTGAGGAGGAACTTGTTGTGAAAGGACGTTATCTGGTTACTGGACTTCCTACGACGGTAACGTTGACCAGGGAGTTTGTGCATCGTGCGATCGCAGACGATCTAAAGGTGATCATGGAAGCCATCAAGATCATTTTAGAACGTACTCCGCCGGAGATTTCCTCTGATATATTTGATCATGGCATTTATGTGACTGGAGGAGGATCAAAGATCCATAATCTGGATCTGCTGATCAAGGAACAGACGACACTTCGTGCGAACCTTTACGACCATCCGGAGGATTGTGTCATTTATGGACTGGGGCGCATTATGGAAGAAGAGGAGTTAAGAGATTTAGCATTTTCAAACAAATAAGAAGAATTATAATTAGGATGTGACGCTATGAAACGAAACAATTCCATGAAGCTGCCGCCTCGGTATGTATTTTTGATATTGTCAGGCATTTGCATTATTTTAATGACGATCACCCTGCTTTTTTCCAAATCCATTCCGGTGTTCAATACGATTTCCAGCGTGATTTTTGTGCCGATGGAACGAGGAGTGAATTCCATTGGAAATTGGACAACGCAGCGGCTGGAGGATATCAAATCAGCGGGAGAGCTTCGAAAGAATAATGAAAAATTACAGGAGAAAGTAGATCAGCTTCGTCAACAGGTGGCTTCTCTGGAATCCGATCAGTCAGAACTTGAGCATCTTAGGAGCCTCTATAAGCTTGATCAGAAATATGAATCCTATCCAAAGGTGGGAGCACGTATTATCGCTTCTGATAACAGTAACTGGTATAACAATTTTACAATTGATAAAGGAAGTAAGGATGGCATCAAGGTAGACATGAATGTGCTGGCTGGAGATGGTCTGGCAGGTATTGTATATCAAGTTGGTCGCAATTATGCAAAGGTGCGTGCGATCATTGATGATACCTCCTATGTCAGTGCGATGTTTTCCACGACCGCAGATAATTGTATTGTTAATGGGGATTTAAAGGCAATCGCAGATGGTGCGATCACAGTAGATCATATCAGTAAGGATGCCAAGATCAATGAGGGTGATGAACTGATCACCAGTAATGTCAGTGCCAAATTTTTACCAGGTATTACGATCGGATATATTTCAGATATCAAGCTTGACAGCAATTCTTTGACGAAATCCGGAAAGGTGACACCTGCGGTTGATTTCAAACATTTAGAAGAAGTGCTTGTCATTACAGAATTGAAAGAAAACATGGATGATTCGAAGGTGGCTGCTTCGAACAACTCTAAGAAAACAGAAAAAACAAACAAAGATGCAGACACCACCGAAGCTAGTGATGTGAGTAAGGATGCCACTGGTGAAGAGGCAACAACAGAAAACCAACAGTAATGAAATTTATAGAAAGAAGGGAAAAACATGAAACGAGTGATCACATATGCTGTACTGATCGTGCTTTGCTATGTTTTACAGGTAAGTGTATTTTCCTACTTTACAATGGCCGGGATCATTCCGAACATTATGCTGATCCTTGTGGTTTCCTTTTCCCTGATGCGGGGACAGACAGAAGGAATGCTGCTTGGTTTTTTTGCCGGACTTGTGGTAGATATTATGGGAGGACAGGATCTGGGGCTTTATGCTCTTGTTTTTACCTGTATGGGATATGGAAATGGATTTTTAAATCAAATTTTTTATGCCAATAATATACTGTTGCCGCTTGGCATGATCTTAGGCAACAGCATTGCGTATAACTTTGTAATGTATGTGTGTGGATTCCTGCTTCGGAATCGGACAGATTTCCTGTTTTACCTATTACATGTTATGCTGCCAGAAGTGGTATATACGTTCTTTATCGCATTATTTTTATATAATCTGTTTCTGTACATCAATAATAAGCTCGAAGACTATACAAAAAGGAGTGCGTAGTAGTTGTTTAGTGATATAAAAGAAGCCATATTAAATTTTATAAGTCATCGTCTTTTTGCGCTCATTCTTGTCTTCATTGTACTGATGGGAATTCTTGTTCTGCGTCTTTTCTCGCTTCAGATCATAAATGGAGAAGATTATCTGGATGAATTTACGGTCATGAGTGAAAAAACGATCACAACCAATGGACAGCGGGGCAATATCTATGATTGCAACGGTAATCTGCTTGCGTATAACCGGCTGACTTATTCGTTAACTTATAACGGGGATGATGCCGGGATTGAAGAACTTGCCCAAAAAGAAAATAAAACCGAAAATGCAGTAAAGAATGAAATTCTTTATAAAATTCTTAACATTCTTGATAAAAATGGCGATAAGATCGTCAATTCCTTTGAAATCAAACGAAACAAAAAGGGAGAGTTTGTATTCTCCAGTTCCAACGAAAATACCATTCTGCAGTTTAAAAAAGAAGTGTATTCTGCAAGCAGTGTAGAGAAGCTGACAGCAGAACAGAAGAATGCTGATGCAAAAACGGTATTTGAGTTTTTGAAAAACGGAAATCAGGACCTGAAAAAGGATCGTATGTTTGGCGTATCGGAGAAATATGATGATGCGGTTGCATTAAAGATTGTTGCGATCCGCTACATGCTCTGGTTAAAGCGGTACAATCTGTATGAGCCGGTTAAGATCGCTATGGATATCAGCGATAAGAGTGTGGCTGCCATTAAGGAAAGTGCCAATGAACTGGTGGGAGCCGATATCGAAAGTGACTCCGTAAGAGAATATAATTACAGTCCTTATTTTTCGCAGATCGTTGGTTATACCGGAGTAATTTCCGAGGAGGAAAAAACGGAGTTAAATAAGAAAGCTGGTAAGAAGGAGCAGTATACCGGCAGTGAAGTGATTGGTAAAACTGGTCTGGAACAGGAATATGAAAGTGTATTGCGTGGAAAAAATGGTAGCAAGACGGTTCTGGTAGATAGTGTCGGGCATATCTTGAAAGAAAATGATGATGAAGTAGAGGCTACGACGGGAAATGATATTTACTTAACAATTGATGCGGAGCTGGAAAAAGAATGTTATAATATTATGGAAAAATATCTGGCTGGTATCATTCTGACCTACTATAAAAATACAAACGTTAAAACAAAGTCACCTGTAAATATTACGACAACAGAAATGTATTTTGCATTGTTTAATAACAATATTATCAGTATGGATCACTTACGTTCCAAAAAGGCGAGTGATGCAGAAAAACGGATCAGCAGTGCGATTTCCAATGCGAAACGAAATAAGCTTTCAACGATCCGCACAGAACTGCTTTCTACTCACACGACACAGAAGAACCTTTCCGATGAAAATCAGGAATATATGTCTTATATTTATTCCATGCTCTGTAAAAAGAACATTGTGAAGTCGTCTGAGCTGGATACAAATGATGAGATGTATCGGGAGTGGAGTAACGATACGGTTTCTTTAGGAGAATTTTTAGAGTACGCTTTTCAGAAATCATGGATCGACAGTTCTTCTTTTGATCTGACTTCTAATTATTATGATACAGAGGAGATGATGTCTGCTCTGATCAAGTACATTGAAAATGAATTGAGTGATGATACAGAATTTGAGAAAAAAGTACTGGAGTATCTGATCGATGATGGTACGGTAAGTGGAAGAGACTGCTGCCTGGTATTGTACGATCAGGGAATCCTGGATGCTTCAAAGGATGAGGATTATGTAAATCTTTCTTCAGGAGCCTTATCTGCTTATTCTTTTATGTATAAAAAGGTTAAAAATCTGGAGATTAAGCCATCACAGCTTGCTTTGGATCCATGTTCCGGTTCCATTGTGGTAACAGACGTCAATACCGGAAAGGTAAAAGCACTGGTATCCTATCCGAGCTATGACAACAATAAGCTGGCAAACAATCTGGATGATGATTATTACAACAGTCTGCTCAATGATAAGACTTCTCCGTTTTTGAATCGTGCCACACAATCTAGTACAGCACCGGGTTCTACGTTTAAGATGGTGTCTGCTTCCGCCGGATTAGGGGAAGGTGTGATCAAACGGGGAGAGACGATCAACTGTACAGGTATATATGATGTGATTCCATTATCACCAAAGTGCTGGATCTATCCAAGCCGCCACAGAAATGTTACAGTAACGGACGCGATTGGAGTGTCATGTAACTATTTCTTCTACGAGGTGGGACATCGTTTAAGTACAAAGGCGGATGGTACGATTGATGAAGAATATGGCTTGAAACGCCTTGCCAAGTATGCCTCCATGTATGGATTAGACAGTAAATCAGGAATTGAATTAGATGAAAACGAACCACAGATCTCCAATCAGGATGCCGTGCGTTCTGCGATTGGACAGGGTAAGAATTCATTTGCTCCGGTACAGCTTTCCCGCTATGTTACGACAGTTGCCAACAGTGGAAAATGCTATTCTTTAAGTATTTTGGATAAGCAGACAGACAGCGATGGAAATACAGTAAAAGAATATGAACCGGAACTGGTAAACAAGGTGGATCTTTCTTCCAGCACATGGGATGCGATCCACAAAGGAATGTATGAGGTGGTACACGGAAAGCTGCATAAAGAAATTTTCAACTCCATGCATACGGAGGTTGCAGGTAAGACAGGAACTGCAGAGGAGGACAAGACCCGTTCTAACCATGCACTGTTTGTTTCTTATGCGCCATATGAAAAACCAGAGATTTCTGTTACAGTAGTAATTCCACATGGTTATTCTTCCTCTAATGCAATGGAAGTTGCAAAGGATGTATATAAATACTACTTCAGTGAAGAAGAAGCAAAAGCGGATAAGAAGGACAAGAAGAATAAAAAGCAGGAACAGACTCAGGCAGTGGTGCCTGCATACACATCAAATACAGATTAAAAGAGGTAGAGGTGAAGTATATGACAAACCCGGTTATGATCAAGGGAAATCGGTTAGGCGTGACGCTCGTGTTAGACGCAGAAATGCCTTATCCAAAACTCTGCGACCGCATACGAATGAAATTTAAGGAGTCGGCTAAGTTTTTTGATAAATCTTCCCAGATGGCGATCACGTTCAGTGGAAGAACGTTATCTGACGAGGAACAGGCGCATATTATTGATATTATTTACGATGCCTGTGGGTTGGAGATCTCCTATATTTTGGAAGAAGATGAACTGAAAGAACAATTGATGGCGGCACAGATTGCCAAACAGCAGGGAACACAGCCAGAGGAAGATAGGGAAGCAAAACAGCCAATCGAGAAAACGGAACCAACACTTCCACAGAAAAAGGAAGTGGCAAATCCGCCCATTTCAGAGGAACAAAATGTGGACATCATTCCCAAACATGCGCCAAAGGAAACGGTTGGTTCGATTGATAACCAGACATCAGGTGTCACTCCGGTTGTGGAATTAAATGATGATCTGGGGCATTTTTACCGGGGCACCTTACGTTCCGGACAGTCGATTGAATTTGCTTCAAGCATTGTGGTGATCGGGGATGTCAATCCTGGTGCCAAGGTTGTGGCAAAGGGTAATATTATTGTGATCGGAAGTTTGAAAGGTGCTGCATATGCGGGGGTAAATGGAAGTCGTAATGCCTTTATCATTGCACTTGATATGGATCCAAT
Source organism: Lachnospiraceae bacterium (assembly GCA_050874905.1). Lineage (GTDB taxonomy): Bacteria > Bacillota > Clostridia > Lachnospirales > Lachnospiraceae > NC2004. The sequence goes on along the minus strand of JBNMLP010000002.1, from coordinate 109,416 downwards.
GCAGCTTAGGATCGGCGATCTCTATGCAAGAAGTCCGGATTCCAAAGGATTTTTAAAGAAGCGTAAACAGCCAAGTAAAGAAATGCAGATTGCATTTGTGGAGAATAATAATATCTATATAGAACCGATCAACCGGGCTGTATTAAATAATATTATTTAAATAAACATTATAATTGTGATGGAGGTACAAATCATGAGTGAAGTAATTGTTATCACTTCTGGAAAAGGTGGTGTTGGTAAAACTACCACGACAGCAAATGTGGGAACAGGTTTGGCAAAGCTGAACAAAAAGGTAGTGTTGATCGATACGGACATCGGACTTCGTAATCTGGATGTTGTAATGGGGCTGGAGAATCGTATTGTATACAACCTTGTAGATGTGATTGAGGGAAACTGCCGGATCAAACAGGCATTGATCAAAGATAAACGTTGTCCGAATCTTTATCTGCTTCCGTCTGCACAGACCAGAGATAAAACCAGTGTCAATCCGGAACAGATGAAAAAACTCGTTGCCGATTTAAAGGCAGAAGGATTTGATTACATATTGCTGGATTGCCCGGCTGGTATTGAGCAGGGATTCAAAAATGCAATTGCCGGTGCTGACCGCGCCCTTGTCGTTACTACTCCGGAGGTTTCTGCTATTCGTGACGCAGATCGTATCATCGGATTATTAGAGGCAAACGAAATGAAGAAAACTCAGCTGATCGTCAATCGTATCCGTATGGATATGGTAAAACGTGGAGATATGATGTCCATGGATGATGTGGTTGAAATTCTTGCTATTGATATTATTGGAGCGGTACCGGATGACGAGAATATCGTCGTTGCAACCAACCAGGGAGAACCGTTAGTAGGAAATGATACACTGGCTGGTCAGGCATATATGAACATCTGCAAACGAATCACGGGAGAAGAAGTTCCTTTCCTGGATTTGGATAAGAAGGGGTTCTTTGCAAAACTTGGCAATATTTTCAAGAAAAACTAAGGAGGGGTACCAATGACAATACTGGATAAATTTTTCAAAAAGAAAAGCTCTGGTGATTATGCAAAAGGCAGATTACAGATGATGCTTGTAAGTGACCGTGCCAACTGTTCTCCAGAGGTAATGGAAGCAATCAAGCGTGATATTATGGATGTACTTGCCAAATATGTGGAGATTGACACAGAAAAGCTGGATATCCAGATCAATCAGGGTGGAGATGGATTAGATACAGGGAATGCTCCGGTTTTACTGGCAAATATCCCGATCAAAAGTATGAAGGGACGTTAGTCTTACTAGAAAATATAAATCAGGTGGGAACATGTTAAAAACGTACGAATTACGAAACTACAATTTTAAATTGGTGATACTTGTCATGCTGATCAGCTTGATGGGGGTCGTGTTTGTAAACGGGGCAGATGCAAGCTATACAAAAAAGCACATTTTAGGTTTAGGTCTTGGACTTGTAGCAATGGTAGTTGTTTCCCTGATCGATTACAATGTGTTTTGTAAACTGTGGCCAATCCTTTATGGCATAGACTGTGTTGTACTGTTGCTTGTGAAACTGGTTGGATATGATGTAAATGGTGCCAAACGTTGGTTTAAGCTGCCGGGCATTGGTACGATCCAGCCGTCGGAATTTGCCAAGATCGTGATGGTGCTATGTGTTGCTATTTTTTTGGAACGGCATAAGGATGATCTGAACACACCAAAAACCTTGTTTAAGCTGGCTGTTTTTTGTGCAATACCGATCTTTTTGATCATGATAGAAACCGATCTTTCCACCAGTATTGATATTTTTGTTATGCTGTTTGCCATGATCTTTGTAGCGGGATTGAGTTATCGTATTATTGTTACTGCACTTGCGGTACTTGTTCCGATAATGGCTGTATTTTTATATTATGTGGATCATGCCAAGCATGTATTGATCTTAAAGGAATATCAGGTATCAAGAATCAAAGGATTTTTACATCCGGGTTCTTCTGTCAGCAGCACCGGATGGCAACAGGACAATTCTGTGATGGCAATCGGTTCCGGAATGTTGAGTGGAAAAGGGTTAAATGCTACCTCTGGTATTACTGTAAAAGATGCAAACCTTGTACCAGAGCAGCAGACAGATTTCATTTTCTCCATTGTAGGAGAGGAATTTGGTTTTATTGGATGCCTGATTGTTATTGCAATTTTACTCTTAATAATGTTACAATGTATAAAGATGGCGCGTAAAGCACGCAACACATCCGGTATGTTGATCGCAACAGGAATTGCTTCTATGATCTGTTTCCAGTCATTTATCAATATTGGTGTTGCGACTAAATTATTGCCAAATACTGGTCTGCCACTTCCGTTTATTAGTTATGGATTAAGTTCCCTGCTGAGTTTGATGATAGGAATGGGATTGGTTTTAAATATTGGCTTACAACGAAGAAAATACTAAAGGGGGATGGCAAGTATATGAATATTGGATTTATTGCACATGACGCAAAAAAGAAGCTGATGCAGAATTTCTGCATTGCATATCGTGGCATTTTAGCACATCACAATCTGTTTTCCACCGGTACGACCGGGCGGCTGATCGAAGAGGTGACCACACTCAACGTCCATAAATATTTGGCAGGACATTTAGGTGGTGTCCAGCAGATGGGATCTCAGATAGAAAATAATCAGATGGATCTTGTTATCTTTTTGCGTGATCCGCAGAATCCAAAATCACATGAGCCGGATATCAAAGATATTGCAAGATTATGTGATATACATAATATTCCTCTGGCAACGAATCTTGCAACTGCAGAGATGCTGATCAAAGCCATGGAGAATGGTGATCTTGACTGGCGTGAATTATATCACTAAGAGGTGTTTTTTGTGAAACGTAGCACAGTGTTAAAAGAAATCTGCCTGTTGCTTGGCCTTATGAGTTTATTACTTACAACAGGCTGCCAAGGCAGAACGATCACGAATGCCTATCGTAATTATAATCTTCCAAGTCAGACAGAATCACAACAGTTAAGTGAGAGTACGCTTCATTTGCCGGAGACATTTTCTGCTAATCTAGCAGTGCTTCCACAAGGCTTTACCAACCAGTTTTCTTATGAAGCCAATGCAAAAGAGATGCTTCTTGTCAATGATTCTACCAATGAAATTTTATATTCCAAGGATTCTATGAAACAGACGGCACCTGCCTCTACAACGAAGCTTTTGACCGCATATATTGTGCTGACAAAGTGTAATTTAAATGATACTGTTGTCATTTCAGATAATATTTACCTTGAAAATGGGGCAGTAGCATTATTTTTGAAAAAAGGGGATCGGATCACGGTAGATGAATTGCTGCACGGCCTTTTGATCGAGTCTGCCAACGACTGCGCTGTAGCACTGGCGAATTATGTCAGCGGCAGTGTAAAGGAGTTTGCCAAACTGATGAACCAGACTGCCAAAAGCATCGGGGCGACACATTCTCATTTTAAAAATCCGCACGGACTGGATGAGACAGGACATTATTCCTGTGCGTATGATCTGTATCTGATCTTAAAAAAAGATCTGGAGATTCCTCATTTTGTGGAGATTGTTTCTACCAAGAAATATACGGTAACCTATCATGATGAGAAAGGCGAGAAGATCAAAACCCCAATCACTTCCACGAATCATTATTTCAGCGATTTAGCGAAGGTTCCGGATCAGATTACGATCATTGGAGGTAAAACCGGAACGACCAGCGGGGCAGGACATTGTCTCGTGTTATCGGCGCAAAATGCGAAACAGGAGCAGTTGATCGGTGTGGTATTACATGCCGGCGACAAAACAGAGCTTTATGATACCATGTCGCATTTGTTGACGCAAAACCAGAATTGATGTTATGTAAACCCGTTCAATGGAGCGGGTTTTTTGTATACAGTCCGGACAGAAACTGCCCGACGATACAGATTGGTTTATTACATATCCTGATTTCGTAAGTAGAAACTGATTGAATAAAGTCCGCTGACACCGATCACAGCGTAGATGATGCGGGATAAGATCGACATATTTCCAAAGATCACATTGACAAGATCAAAACGGAAAAATCCAATCAATCCCCAGTTGATCGCACCGATGATAACCAGTGTTAAAACGATATAGTCGAATACATTATATTTCATATACGTCTCCTCCTCTATTTCCTAGATGTATTGTTAGTTTTTACATTTTTTAAGAAATTATGCATAAAAAACATTGAGTTTAAGCACCTTACATGCTACAATATATAGTGAAATTTTTGTGTGTTTTATCGGATTTTGTATCTGAAGAACACGTAAGGGAGTTGTGTATGGCGAAAAATACGGTTCGATATAAAAAAAGAAAGCCAACAACGGCTCATTTTCGATTGAATATGGCTACCATCATTGCATTGATGGTATTGTGTTATCTGGCTGCGCATGTTTTTGTTTCTATGTCGAAGCCTGTGATCTCCACTTATGAGGTAACCAGCCAGCAGATCAATGATAAGATCACAACGACAGGAATTGCACTGCGGAAAGAACAAGTTGTTGCAACAGACAAAGCGGGGTATCTGACCTATTATGTAGCAGATGGAGAACGTGTTGGTGTGAATTCCACGGTCTATGCGGTAGACAGTTCCGGTTCCTTAAAAAATGAGCTGTCCAATGATGACGGGGAGACCACATTATCAGATGATGATTATCTGGATATCAAAAATCAGATCATTGACTATAAAAGTTCCTATAAAGAATCCAATTTTGGTGCGCTTTATGATTTCAAATACGCACTTCGCAATAACATTTCAGAAATTACAACGGATTCTCTGATCTCTAAGATGGATGACCTGATTGAGAAAGGAATGATCTCACCATCCAACCAGATCAAGGCGCAAAAAGCAGGTGTTGTATCGTACTGTTACGATGGATTAGAGGGACTGACTGAAGAACAGCTGTCACCGGAGCTTTTTAATACGACAGATAATAATATGACAGAAACCCGCACGACAGATATGTATGCGATCGGTTCTGCAGCATATCGCCTTGTGACAGACGAAAATTGGAAACTTGCATTGGAACTTACCAAAGACCAGTATGATCGTTTACATGACGAGGAATACATGACAGTCAAGTTTTTGAAGGATGATCTGAAAGTAGAGCGCCCTGTGACCTTTTATGAGCAGAACAAAGGTTATTTTGCCGTTGTATCATTTAATAAATATATGGATCGCTATGTAGATGAGCGGTATCTGAATGTGGAGATTGTGTTGGATTCCTTAGAAGGGTTGAAGATTCCAAACAGCAGTCTGATCAAAAAGAAGCTTTATAAAATACCCGTGGAATATGCGGTGGAAAGTGATCAGTCGGCATCTGGTGTAGGATTTAATATGGTGACTGGTTATGATGATAAGGGAAATCCTGAAGTAGAAATGATCCAGCCGGCTATTTGTTATAAAGATGAAAAAAAAGGCTTTTTCTATGTTAGCACTGCTGATATCAAGCAAGGAACTGTTTTAAAACAAAATGCTGAAAGCAAAGAAGCAGGTGAAAAAGGAGAAACCGGTTCCACTTATACGATTGGAGAAACTAAGGAATTTGAAGGCGTTTATACGATAAACAAAGGATATGCCCAGTTTGTGGTGATCCACAATCTATATCAGGCAGATGACTTTTGTATCGCACAGGCCAATACAGAATTTGGTGTTAAGCAATATGATCATATCGTCCTGAAAAGTGCAGCAATCAAAGAAGGACAGATCATTTACTAATATTCTTAGAAAGAAGTGATTTTGTTGTTACAGGATAATTTAAAGAAAGTACAGGAAAATATCAGCAAAGCCTGTAAAAAAGCAGGAAGAAATGAAGACGAAGTGACATTGATCGCAGTGAGCAAAACAAAGCCTCTTTCCGATCTGGAGGAGATTTTGGATGCTGGTGTGATCGAGTTTGGAGAAAATAAAGTACAGGAGTTGTGTGACAAATATGAACATATAAAATCTCCGGTTCACTGGCACATGATTGGACATTTGCAGACGAATAAGGTAAAATATATCGTAGATAAGGTATGTTTGATCCATTCTGTAGATTCTTTGAAGCTTGCCAGTCAGATTTCCAAGGAAGCGGAGAAGAAAAAGGTGGAGTGTGACGTACTGATTGAAGTAAATGTGGCACAGGAAGAAAGCAAGTTTGGCATTACAACGGATGAGACATTGGCACTGATCCGGGAAGTGGCTGTCCTTCCTCATGTTCATATCAAGGGACTTATGACGATTGCTCCATTTGTGGATGATCCGGAAGAAAATCGTCCGGTATTCCGTTCGCTTTATGAATTATCCAAAGCAGTGGAAAAGGAACAGATTACTGGAGTATCCATGGATATTTTATCGATGGGGATGACGAATGACTATATGGTTGCTATTGAAGAGGGAGCAACTATGGTACGTGTGGGAACCGGAATTTTCGGGGAACGCAACTATAACATATAAACAGCTTAATTTTAAAGGAGAAAAACGATGGGTGTTTTTGATAAATTTTTAAATTCATTTGGGTTAGACAGTGATGATTATGATGATGAGATGGATTATTTAGACGAGGAAGAGGAAGTACGTCCAAAGAAATCCAAAAAAATAAAATATGAAGAGGAACCGGAAGAGGAAGAAAACGCATTTCAGAAAACGTATACTAACCGTTTTATGGAATCTTCCAAATCACAACAGTCCTCCCGTCCAAAACCTCAGGCTGTAACCAGCAGAAATTCTTCTAAACTGGTGCCACTCACTTCCTCTAATCATGGTGGAATTGATGAGATTTTTGTACTTCGCCCAACGAATGATGATGACTGCTGGGAGATTATTGATGCATTAAAAGAAGGAAAAGCAATCATTATCAATTTAGAAGGAATGAATACAGATGATGCACAGCATATCATTGATATTATTGTCGGATGCTGTTACACCATTGATGGCGATATTAAGCGCATTGCTCCAAGTGTATTTGTGGCAGCTCCTCATGATATGGAGATCAATATCAGAGAAGATCTTTTAAACGAAGTGCTTACACCGGGCGGTAATATGCTTGATTTGCGTAACGAATACTAATTACACATAGGAGGGAAGTTGCCATGATGTCACCAGAAGAAATCCTTGATAAGAAGTTTGAAAAGGGACGAGGTTATGATAAGAAGGAAGTGGATGATTATCTGCAGGAGCTTTATCAGGCTTACAAAGATCTTTATACGCAGAATGTTGAATATCAGGATCAGATCCGTACCTTAAACAATGGATTACAGCATTACAAAACGATTGAGACATCGTTACAGAAGGCATTGATCTTAGCAGAGAAGACTGCGGATGAAACAATCCAGACAGCAAAGCTGAAAGCGGACAGTATTATCCGGGAAGCGGAGAACCGTGCTGCTACCTATACCTCTGATTCCAAAGCAGAATTGGAAGCTGTACATGGTAAAACGATTGGTCTGATGCAGGAATATGTACGATATAAAGCCCAGTTTAATAAGCTGATCCAGGAACAGATTGAATTGTTAAATGGTTCGCGTTTTGAGATTCAGACCGAGGATCTGCTTGCTTTTCAGAAGTTAAGTGAGGAGGAGACCAATAACGCAGCGGCTTCTTTGGCTGATACTATGCCGATTCCAGAGAACGAATCCGAGAAGGATGTTTTAGAAGCCGGCAACAATGAAGCAGCAGCTTCCGTAAGCTTTAGTGCGACTTCAGAATCCAATATTAACTATGAATCACTTGACGGTAATCAGGAAAATGCTTCTTTTGAAGCCAATTCTACAATGAACAATCTGGATTATTTAAATGCAGCAGAACGTTTCAATGAGGAGACATTGCAGCATTCTGTTGAATAATCATGTCACAATAAGTTACTACAAGGGTTTCTGTTGATGCCTTTGGTAGTAACTTTTTTTATGAGCAAAAAGAAAGGATAAAATATATGAATTATACAAATACTCAGGTTATGATCGTCAAACAGAATAATCTTCCCCTTTATGATATTGTGTTTGCATCTGATTTTTCTGAATTGATCGATTCCTGCACTTGTCTGGAACTTGCAGATCGTAAGGTAATGATTGTATCTGACTCTCATGTTGCAAAGCATTATCTGGATGAGGTATCAGCTCTGTTTGAAGAGGCATGTGCCCATGTGTCAACGTTTGTATTTCCAGCCGGAGAAGCACAGAAGAATCTTGATACCGTCAAAGAATTATATACTCATTTGATCGAGGAACACTTTGAACGCCGTGATATAATGGTAGCATTAGGTGGCGGTGTGGTTGGTGATCTGACCGGATATACTGCAGCAACCTATTTGCGCGGAATTGATTTTATCCAGATTCCAACCAGTTTGTTGGCGCAGGTAGATAGCAGTATTGGTGGAAAAACAGGAGTGGATTTTGACTCTTATAAAAATATGGTTGGTGCATTTCATCAGCCAAAACTTGTCTATATCAATACGGCAACGTTATCTACGTTAAACCGGAGAGAATTTTTATCCGGCATGGGAGAAGTGGTGAAGTATGGTATTATTCATGACGCATCATTCTTTACATGGCTACAGCGGCATATGAATGAAATTCTTGTATTAGAACCGACCGTGATCAAACAGATGATCTACCAAAGCTGTGACAATAAGCGAGTTATCGTAGAAGAGGATCCGAAAGAGAAAGGTGTACGTGCTCTGTTAAACTTTGGTCATACGTTGGGACATGCCATTGAAAAATTAACAGATTTCCGTTATTTGCATGGAGAATGTGTAGGAGTAGGAAGTATATTAGCTGCAAGGATCGCATGTAATATGGGGGAGATCACAGAAAGTGATCGGAATGCTATTGAACATATGATTCGTGCATTTGAATGTCCAATGATCCGGGATTATGATGTGGAAAAAGTAATTGAGACGATGAAATCTGATAAAAAAATGTGTGCCGGAAAGATCAAGTTTATTCTGATCGATCAAATTGGACATGCCTTTATTACAAGACAGGTTAACGATCAGGATATAAGAATTGTTTTGGAGGAATATAAAAATGAGTCAGACGGAGAATAAAGCGTGGAAGATTATGCTGCTTCATCTCGCTTCACTTTTTTGCTTTTTTCTCTTACTTGGAATCGATCAACTCAGCAAAACATGGGCGGTTTCCCATTTGAAAGGGCAATTGCCACGTACATTTTTTCATGACTGGTTTGAATTGTTTTATCTGGAAAACCAAGGAGCTGCATGGGGGATATTAAGCGGGAAAACAACATTTTTGGTGATTGTGACGGTGGTAGTTTTAGTTGCCATTTTCCTGTGGTATGCTAAGATTCCCTATCGGAAACAGACCATTGTGTTAAAGCTTTCCCTGATCATGATCGCAAGTGGTGCACTTGGAAATATGTTGGATCGTATGCTGCATCATTATGTGATTGATTTCCTTTATGTGAAACGGATTGATTTTCCTGTTTTTAATATAGCAGATATTTATGTCACCTTGGGAGCAGTATTGTTTGTTCTTTCCTATTTGCTCCAGAAAGAACCAGAAAAAAGTGAGGAAAAGGCATAATGGAAAGTTGGAACATTACGGAATCAGAACAGGGAAAACGTCTGGATGCAGCACTTTCCGAGCATTATGATGCTTATACCAGATCGTATTTTCAAAAATTGATCAAAGACGGCTGTGTGACGATTTCCAATAAGCCTTGCAAAGCTAATTACAAGTTACGGGCAAATGATGAGATTCAGGTTGTATTTCCCGCACCAAAGGAAGTTGATATTAAGCCAGAGAATATTCCGCTTGATATTGTTTATGAGGATCAGGATGTATTGGTCGTCAATAAGCCAAAGGGTATGGTAGTTCATATCAGTGCAGGACATGAATCAGGAACTTTGGTGAATGCGTTGCTGTTCCATTGTAAAAATGACTTAAGTGGGATCAATGGAGAACTGCGTCCGGGGATTGTTCATCGGATTGATCGAGATACGACAGGACTTTTGATCGTATGTAAAAATGATAAAGCACACCAGTGTATTGCTGAACAGTTAAAAAAACATTCTGTCACCAGAAGGTATATTGCTCTTGTAAAGGACAATATCAAGGAAGAGAAAGGCTGTGTAGATGCCCCAATTGGCAGAAGTCCGAACGACCGTAAAAAAATGGCGATCAATTATAAGAATGGAAAACGAGCCGTTACACATTATAAAGTATTAGAACGGTTTGGGGCGTATACGTTGATTGAATGTCGATTAGAAACCGGAAGAACGCATCAGATCCGGGTGCATATGGCAAGTATTCATCACCCATTGGTCGGAGATACGATCTACGGAAGTGCAAAGCAGCCATTTCAGACCAATGGGCAGTGCCTGCATGCTAAAATAATAGGATTCATTCATCCGACAACAGGCACATATATGGAATTTGATTCCCCATTACCGGATTATTTTTCTGATCTAATTGAAAAATTAAGAAAGAATCTGTGATAAAAAGAATACGGTGTACATTATTCTAATATATCAAAGCATCTCATAGGAAGTATTGCTATATTTGCGAAGATGCTTCTTAGAGGAAGTAAAACATAGGTACATTAGGAGGATCTATTATGAAAAAGAAAAAAAGATTCAAAGCAAAATATTTATTATTTCTTATCATTCCAATTGTATTGATCGGGGTATTAGCTGGCGTTTATTTCTATAAGCTTAATGCAAAGATCAAACGACCGGATGCCAAAAAGGAAGTAAAGATTGAAAAAAACAAAGATGTGGTTCTGGAAAAAGACGAGGACGACAAGTCCTATGACATCGCTCTATTTGGAGTGGATGCCAGAGACAAGTCATTGGGAAAAGGGAACCGTACCGATGTCTGCATGATCGCACATGTAGATGGAAATACCAATAAAGTGAATTTGTTTTCGTTATACCGCGATACGTATGTGGATATTCCGGATCATGGTATGGACAAGCTGACACATGCCTATTCTTATAATGGCTATGAGCTTGCCTTAAGTACGATCAACACCAATTTTGATATGGATGTCCAGAAGTTTGTTACCGTTAATTTTGTGGCGTTGGAAAAAGCAATCAACTTGTTAGGTGGTGTGACGATCGATGTACAGGAAGATGAAGTAAAATGGGTAAACGGATATGTTAGAAGTTTAAATCGCGAGTCTGGTCTTAATCAGGTCAGCTATATCAATGGTCCTGGAAAACAGACATTGAACGGTTCTCAGGCAGTTGCTTACTGTAGAATCCGTTATACTTCCGGTGGTGATTTAAAACGTACGGAGCGTCAGCGTACCGTTTTAAATGAAATGTTGAATAAGGCGAAGAGTACCGATGTTTCTACTCTGGTATCTATTGTAAATGAGATGACAGATTATATTTACACTAATCTTTCCTCAACCGAATTATTAGGACTTGCCAAAAACGTGGCTTCCTATGACATTGAGAAAAGTGAGGGATTCCCCTATCATGTGATCGCAGCAAAAGACTGGTGTGCTGCCGATAAAAGCAAAAAACTTGATATTGTTGTAGGGACTAATTACTTAAATGATATGATCACGCTCCATAAAGAAGTATTGGGTTATAAAACCTATGAACCAAGCAGTAAGGTGAAAGAAATTGCTGATAAAATAGCCGGATATCAAAAGCCGGTGGAAGATAGTACGACAACGGAAGCATCCGGAAATTAAATTAAAATTTTCATCCGAGTATATTGGAAATGAAAAAAGAAAAGAAGAAAAGCAAATGACACCATGGTTTCTGTCGTTTGCTTTTTCTTTGTATATTATGTAGTATAACTAACATATTTTTAGTTTGAAACTAGACATTTTGCATAACAAATGCTATAATAATGGCATGAAACTAAATACAAAGAACCAAACGAAACGTATTTAATATGTGGAGGTAGCTTACATAATAGACAGGAGGCATGCATTATGAGTGACAAAATTATTACAATCGGAAGACAATTTGGAAGTGGTGGACGTGAGATTGGTGAAAAACTGTCTTTAAAACTGGGAATTCCTTTTTATGACAAAGACTTATTAAAACGTGCTGCAAAAGAAAGTGGACTTTGTGAAGAGATTTTTGAGAACTTTGATGAGAAACCATCCAGCAGTTTTCTTTATTCTCTTGTTATGGATCCGTATTCTTTAGGATACAGTAACAACGGATATGATCTGCCACTTAATCATAAAGTATTTTTAGCTGCATTTGATACGATTAAAAAGATTGCAGACGAAGGTCCATGTGTAATTGTTGGACGTTGTGCTGATTATGCATTACAGGACTATGACAATGTGTTAAATGTATTTATTCAAGCACCATTAGAGGATCGCATCAAACGAATCAGCGTAAAATATGAATTGAGTGAATCGAAAGCAAAGGATATGATCTATAAGAAGGATAAGCAGCGCGCCAGCTACTATAACTATTATTCCAGTTCTAAATGGGCAGATATTAAAAACTATGACTTGACCATCAACAGCAGCCATTTAGGAATTGATCAAACGGTAGAGGTTATTGCGGCTTTTGCTCAGAGAAATAAAGCATAAGAGCATATATTCATATAGGAAGTATGTGAACAACCTATAATTTTATATTAAGTATATGAAAAAGAATGTGTAACTGTCATAACTGGTCAAACATAGTTTGATCGGTTATGACAGTTTTTTCATATGGATATATCATTACGATCCAATTTCCAGTCCTCGGTAGAACCGGTGACAATGGCATGAAATAGACGTTTTTTCAAATGACGATCTTTTTGTTCTAACTGATGAAGTAATTGTTTTACCGATTCCCGTTTCGTATATCCGTCTGCCGGACAAGGATTTTTCGCAACAGGAAACTGCATACGTTTGGTAAATCCAATCACTTCGTATTCCGGAATATAGATCATAGGACGGATCAGGGTAAGTTTCGTACGGTCAAGTTTTGTGACAGGAGAAAAGGTGGAGAAACGTCCTTCGTATAATAACGATAAAAACATTGTCTCAATGACATCGTCCATATGATGGGCATACGCAATTTTGTTACAGCCAAGTTCTAAGGCTTTTTGATTGAGTGCACCTTTTCTAAGCTTTGCACATAATGAGCAGGGATTGGATTCTTTTCGTTTCTCAAATACAATATCGGCAATCTGTGTCGTTACAATATGATAGGGAATAGCAAGGGATTCACAAAACTCTGTGATTTCATCAAAATTCTGATTTGAAAAGCCGAGATCAACGGTAATGGCATGAAGGGTAAAGGAATGGGGATAAAATGTCTGTAATCGTGCCAGAACAGAAAGCAAAGTAAAACTGTCTTTGCCGCCGGATAATCCCACTGCAATGACATCATGATCTGATATCATATGATAATCCTCAATTGCCTGACGGGTATAGCTCAATGCCTTTTGCATATTCATAATGAAAAAGCCTCCTTACAAAAATCAATCATATACTGTATAGTAGCATATCACAAAACAGTCCCAAATGAAAATACAGCAAAACTAAAAAAACAGGTGGTAAAACCATGTAAAATACAGTATAATAGAAAAAACAGTTTCAACTATTCGTTAAACTTGTGTTTAGCGAATAGTTATATGGAGGTGTACCACTACTATGTCTGAGAATTATCATGAAGAAAAAAATAAAGAATACGAAGTAAAGATACGTCTGGCATTAAAAGAACTGCCGAAGTTCTGTGCTTCGTTCTTTCGCAGTATGGAAGGAATCAAACAGCCACGTACCAGACTCGCTTATGCGCAGGATCTGAAAACATATTTTACCTTCATTCTGCGGAACAATCCTATGTGTAAAGATCTGACGATGCATGACATACCACTTCATATTATGGAAGAACAAACGGTGGATGATATTCATGAATATCTGACCTGGGTACGCATGTACCATAAAGATGCATCCTTAGATGAAATTGATCTTATGGATACAAAGGATGCCATCATCAATTCAGAATCCGGGTTAAAGCGCAAGCTCTCTACACTTCGCAGTATGTATCACTATTTATATCAAAGTGGGAAAATAGAAAGTGATCCGGCTTCTCTCGTGGATACACCTAAAATTCACGAAAAGGCGATCATACGTCTTGATGTGGATGAGGTGGCGCGTCTTTTAGATGAAGTAGAAACCGGGGATAAACTGACTGCGAACCAAAAGCGGTATCATTCTAAAACAAAGGAACGGGATCTTGCTATTATGACACTGCTGCTTGGAACAGGTATCCGTGTATCGGAATGTGTAGGAATCAATGTATCTGATCTGGATTTTGAGAATAACGGGGTAAAGATCACCAGAAAAGGTGGCAATGAATCCATTATTTATTTTGGCGATGAAGTGCGAACGGTACTGCTCGATTACCTTGAAACAAGAAAGAACGAGAATCCTCTTCCGGGACATGAAGAAGCCCTGTTTCTCTCTATGCAGCACAAGCGGATGGGGGTACGCTCTATCGAAAAACTGGTCAAAAAGTATGCACAGACCGTTACCACACTAAAGAAAATTACACCGCACAAATTGAGAAGTACCTACGGTACTGCTCTTTATCAAGAAACCGGTGACATCTATCTGGTCGCCGATGTTCTTGGCCATAAGGATGTAAATACCACAAGACGGCACTATGCTGCCATTCAGGAAAACAGGCGAAGAAGTGCAGCCGGAAAAGTGGTACTTCGCGAAAATAAGGAATAATCTCTGAACAAAGGGTGCTGCTAATCCACGGTGTAATGTGGAATAACAATATAGCATCCTTTCGTGAGCTGATCGGAAGAAAGCTGATTCATACGCTTTACTTCTTTGATGTAGTCCTTTACGCTGGCGTACTCTTCTGTCATGTTATCTTCTGCAATGCTCCAGAGGGAATCTCCTTCCTGGATCTCAATACTGGTAAAATATTTTTCATGTTTTGGGGAAGTCTCTGACTTCCCTGCTTTATGAAATCCGGTTACGAAACCGGTTGTAAGAATAAGAAGAAGCAGGATCATCATAATATGTGTGATCTTCTGCAGCTTCTTTTGACGGATGCTTCTGACAGCTCTTCTATCATATTCATATCTATGGTTTCTTGTTGTTTCTCTCATTGTAAAACCCTCCCTATCGAACATATGTTGTTATCAACTATCTGCATTATAACGAACAGTCGTTCTGATGTCAATAGCATTTTCGAAAATTTGTTCGGAAAATTTGTTCGATTATTTAAAGAACGTTTGTTTACTTTTTCGGAGGGGTATGCTATAATGGGCTTAGTTTAAAAAGCACCAGACAAGGGAGGAACATCATGCCAGGTAAGATTACAGATAAACAGAAAGAGATTTTAGAGTACATGAAGGAACAGATTTTAGAGAAGGGATATCCACCTGCTGTCCGCGAGATCTGTAAGGCGGTTGGATTAAAGTCCACTTCTTCTGTTCATGCGCATCTGGAGACATTAGAGAAGAATGGTTACATCAGAAAGGACCCAACGAAGCCGCGGGCGATCGAGATTTTAGATGACCAGTTTAACTTATCCCGCCGGGAAATGGTCAATGTTCCGATCGTCGGTACTGTTACTGCCGGTCAGCCGATCCTTGCGGTAGAAAGCATTGAGGATTATTTCCCGATGATGCCGCAGTTTGTTGGAAATAAACAGACTTATATGCTGCATGTCAAGGGCGACAGTATGATAAATGTCGGTATCTTTGATGGAGATCTGATCGTTGTCCAGAAGCAGGAAACTGCGCGTAATGGCGAGATTGTTGTGGCTCTGGTGGATGATTCCGTTACAGTAAAGCGTTTCTTTAAAGAAGCGGATCATATCCGTCTGCAGCCGGAGAATGACAGTCTGGACCCGATCATTGTGAAAGATTGCCAGATTGTTGGAAAGGTGATCGGTCTTTACCGTTTTAATATCATTTAATATAGCTGCATATATTATTTCCGGTACATAAGTAGAACAAAAAACAGGTATAGGAAAGTATTTATTTTGATTTGACTATCCAAAAGGAAACTTTTGATAGGCTTCATCTATTCATACTTTCTTATACCTGTTTTTATGTAAACAATGACAATCTCTATTACTACTCTTCTACCTTAACGTTAGCATCTGTTTCAGAAGTAAGGGTAAGCTCCTGATCCAATTCTGCATTGACATCTTTCAGATTTTCTCTGGAACGAAGGATCAAAAGCTGTTCTTTGTAGTTCTGGTGGTAAACAATAAATAATACAAGCAGCACTGCTGAGATAACACCGTAAATGATCGGAATCACCACATCGCGGTTATATTTCACTTTTACATTCATATTTTCTTTCTTTGTGAATGCATTATGTTTGATCGTAACATTCTTTGGAACGTTACTCTCCTTTGTGTAGTAGGTTGGATTCACAAAATGATATTCCTGTCCGTTATACTGGAATGTATAGACTCCGAAATAATAGGTACGGTTCCCGGAATCCTGCGTGACACAGCTATTTAGTGTAGCAGGTGCTGCTATGTTACAGTCTTTATAACCTGCATTTGCCTTGATCTGCAGTAAAATGCTTCCAACCATACAGACAAAGGAAAACAAAAAGAACACTAAAAAGAACAGTGAAAATTTATGATAAAATCCTGCTTTATTTTTCATTACAATCCCTCCAGACGCAGTCTATGCCTGTTCCTATGTTATTTATCGAGATCTTCCCGTTTGATCTCGACACCATCCTTCCAGATGCGTTCCAGATCATAAAAGGCGCGATCCTCTGTAGAAAAAATGTGAATGATCACATCATTATAATCCATCAGGATCCAGTTTGCCGTGCTGTACCCCTCGGTTGCTTTGGCATGGTAGCCTGCCTTGCCCAGAAATTCATCCACATTATTGGCGATCGCCTGTACCTGATTGCGGTTCTTTCCGTCTGCGATCAGAAAGTAGTCTGCTACAACGGACACTCCTGAAATGTCAATGATCGTAATATCTTTGGCAAGTTTATCGTCCATGGCATCATAGGCCAGACGTGCCATTTCTTTTGAATCGTTCATGCTTGTCTCTCCTGTTTCTGTTTTTCTAAGTAGAATTGATAAGTGGCTTTGGAAGCGTCATCTACAAGACATTTCTTCGCCTCCAAATATTGTAACGTATTTTCGATCATTTGTACAATACAATCTGTTAAATTTAAAAATGCCAGTTCACGGATCTTAGGAAGTCCGGTGATCATTTTCCGGTTTGGTTCAATATAATCAGCGATAAAAATGATTTCCTCTAATCTGCTCATATCCGGCTTTCCCGTTGTATGCCAGCGGATGGCACTTAACACCTCCGGATCTTTTATTCCGTAGCGGTGCTTGGCAAATGCTACGCCAATCTTGGCATGAAGCAGTTCTTTATTCTCCATTTCCACATCCGTGATCGGAATATCATATTTTTCACATGCTGCCAATTTTTCCTTGTCTGATAAATACTTGGCACAATCATGGAGCAATCCGGCAAGCATTGCCTGCTCTACGTCCATTCCGTAGCGCATTGCCATAGCTGCGGCGGTATACATTACGCCGATGGTATGCTCAAACCGTTTTTTGCTCAACCGGTTTTTCAAATCTTTTCTAATTTCTGTACGATCCATGTTCCGTCTGTCCTTCCTTGTAAAGTCCCTTCTCGTAAATATACTGCTCTACCTCTTCCGGTAACAGGTATTTAATGGACTGTCCGCTGCGGATCCGCTTTCTGATACCGTGGGAAGAAATATCTAAGTTTGGACTGTTTAACAAATGTATGTTGGCATCGTATTTTGCCATCAGATAATCGATCTGGCTCTCTAAATCTGCACCGACCTGTGCCGTTCTTGGAGCTGCAACAATGTGGGAAAGAGCTAAGATCTCCTCCGGATGATACCACGATTCAAAATGAAACAATGAATCTGCTCCCATAATAAAATAGTAGGTATCTTCCGGATATTTCTCCTTTAAAATACGAAGCGTATCTGCTGTATAAGTCGCTCCATCCCGGATCAGTTCTTCCTCTGAAAACTGAAGATGTGGATTGGAGCGGATGGCAAGGCGGATCATCTCTACCCGGTCAGCCGCCTTGATATGACTTGATATGCTGCGGTATTGCGGTTTGCCATTGGGCATGACGAGCACCTGATCGAGGGAAAACTGTTCATAGGCACTCTCCGCCAGCAACAGATGTCCATAATGAATGGGGTTAAAGGTTCCTCCCATAATACCAATTTTACTCATAGCATCACCATTTCCTATTTTGGTAACTCAAATTTGCGTTTTGCCTGATCCTTATTTGGCTTATATAAGATGATTTTTTTGCCAATCACACGGACGACCGTTGCGTGGGTACGTTCTGCTACACACTCTGCAATGGCGCGTGGATCATCCAGACAGTTTTTTAATACGCCGATCTTGATCAGCTCACGTTTTTCTAATGCGCCGGCGATGCCTTCGATCATTTCTGGAGAAAGAGAGGCTTTTCCCACATGGAAGATCGGGGTTAAGGTAGAAGCCTGTCCGGACAGATAAGCGCGTTGTTTACTTGTTAAATTCATTTGTTGTACCTTCTTTCTTACGATGGATAATAATCAAATTCCAGATCATAAAGGCGCACGGTATCGCCCTCTTCGATGCCAAGTTCCGTCAGGCGGTCGATGATTCCATTTTCCCGCATAAACTTCTGGAAAAATTCAAAACCACGCTCGGACTCTAAGTTGGTGTAGCCAAGCATACGCTCGACACGCTCTCCTGTCACTTCAAATTCATGCTCTCCGACACGCTCCACATTGACCGGAGTATCCAGTGGATTGGAAAAGTCAGGGAAATATTCCTGCTCAAAGACAACTTTTTCTTCCGGACATGTCTGCAACAGAGCATGGATATGCCACATCAGTTCTTTTACGCCCTGACCGCTCACCGCAGAAATCGGATATACTTTTATGTCTTCTGTTTCAAAAGCCTCTCTTATCGCAGCGATGGACTCCTCTACATCATAGCATGCATCGATCTTATTTGCCACGATCACCTGAGGACGCTTTAAGATCTCAGGATTATATTTCTCAATCTCCGCATTAATCGCCTTAATATCTGCTACAGGATCTCTGCCCTCACTTCCGGCAGCATCTACTACATGAACAATCACCTTCGTCCGTTCGATATGGCGTAAAAATTCAAAGCCTAAGCCAATTCCTTCGGATGCTCCTTCAATAATACCCGGAATATCCGCCATAACAAAGCCCTGTCCATCTGCGAGGTCAACGACTCCGAGATTTGGATTTAATGTCGTGAAATGGTAATTGGCGATCTTTGGCTGCGCATTCGTCACACGGCTTAACAGCGTGGATTTTCCTACGTTTGGAAAGCCGACCAGTCCGACATCAGCGATCACTTTAAGCTCTAACGTCACCCAAAGCTCCTGGGCATCCTGTCCCGGCTGGGCATATTTTGGAGCCTGCATGATAGACGTTGCGTAGTGCATATTGCCCTTTCCACCACGACCGCCTTTCAGCAGGTGTACTTCCTCTTTGGTATCTGCCATATCATAAATCACTTTGCCTGTTTCAAAATCCTTGATGACAGTACCGGCAGGAACCTTTAAAATAATATCCGTTCCATTCTTTCCATGGCAGCGTCGTTTTCCGCCTTCTTCTCCATTTCCGGCACAATATTTCTGTTTATGCCGATAATCGTTTAGCGTATTCTGTCCCTCATCTACGACAAAGATGACATCTCCACCGTTTCCACCGTCACCACCATCCGGACCACCATCCGGTACGTAAAGCTCGCGGCGGAAGCTGACATGACCATCCCCGCCTTTGCCGGAACGAATATAGATTTTGGCTCGATCTGCAAACATGTCTAACCCACCTTTCCTGTTTTCTATCCGCTTTCTATTCGTTTAGTATGTCTCACATAACGAAAAAAATGAGGTTGTGCAAATGACAACCTCATCAATCCGCAATATCAATTATTTGCTCTCAACTGGATAAATAGAAACCTGCTTCTTATCTCTACCCTTTCTCTCGAAACGAACAACGCCGTCTACTAATGCAAATAATGTATCATCGCCACCGATACCTACATTAACGCCTGGATGAATCTTTGTTCCACGCTGTCTGTATAAAATGTTACCGGCTTTTACAAACTGTCCATCTGCTCTCTTAGCACCTAATCTCTTAGCCTCGGAATCTCTACCGTTCTTTGTAGAACCCATTCCTTTCTTATGTGCGAAAAGCTGAAGATCTAACTGCATCATATCACTTGCACCTCCTTTAAGGTAATCTTCAAATATTCACTCCCATATTGTTCGTGAACCTTTACAAGGCCAAAATATAAGCTGTCCATCAAAAGTCTGGCATCGTGATTCGGCTCTTTTGCCACAAAAGAAAAATCATAGCGGTTTTTCTTTTTGTCCGTATCAAGGTGATACGGTTCTTTTGCCAGCTCCTCAATACAATTCACCGTGTTGATAAACAACATGGAAACTGCGGAACACACAATATCTTTGCCTCTGTCTGCATAATCAGCATGTCCTTCCATCACACATCGCTTGATGACATGATCGGAAGTCTCATAAAATGTTACTCGTATCATAATTATTAAGCATTGATCTTGTCAATCTTAACTTTGGTATACGCCTGTCTGTGACCATTTTTCTTGTGATAGCCAAGTTTTCTCTTGTATTTGTAAACAATGACTTTCTTGTCCTTGCCTTCTTCTACAACAGAAGCCTCTACGCTAGCACCGGAAACGGTAGGATTACCAACCTTAACGTCCTTATCGCTTACAACAAGAACCTGGTCAAATGTAACAGTCTGTCCAGCCTCTACACCAAGTTTCTCTACCTTGATGACATCGCCTTCGGATACCTTATACTGTTTACCACCTGTTGCTATAATTGCGTACATATGGCACCTCCTAATAAATTACTCGCCAGCTTTGGCGGCGTTTTGACGCACTTATGCCTCGCTGTGCGGCACACTAGATAATAATACCAAGGGAATACCGGAATGTCAAGGAATTTCGCAAAAAAAATCCATTTTATTCTTTCTTTTTCTAAAAAGAAAAGGATGTAAAAAATTATTTTTTACACCCTCTCCGCCATATTGTTTACATAATATTATTACTGGTAACTAAATGATGATGCAAACCATTCCACCGTTGCTGTCATTGATGATCTTTTCCATTGTTTCCTGTAATTTCATCTGACTTTCTTCGTTCATCTTAGAGGCTTTGCTGTTTAAACCATCCTCCACGAGCTGCTTGATGCTTTTTCCGAAAATGTTGACATCCCAGATCTTATTCGGGTCGATCGCACACTCTGCCTTCATGCTGTCGATCAGCTCCTGCGCCTGTGTTTCCGTTCCGATCACAGGGGCGATCTCCGTGGTGATATTTGCCTTGATCATATGAATGGAAGGAGCTTCCGCTTTGATCTTGATGCCGTACTTGTTGCCATGCTTGATCAGTTCCGGTGGAGCTACTTTGATATTTTCCTGTTCCGGTGTCACAACACCGTAGCCCTTCTGGTTGACCATATCCATGGCATTTCCGACGCTGTCATATTCCTTCCGTTTGGCTGCCAGTTCCTTTAATACCTGCATAAAATGATATTCATTTGCAATCGGCAGATCGATCAATTGACTGATCATTTCATAATAGTATTTGTCATCAAAGCTCATGGACAAGATGACGCGTCCATTGGAAAGGTCGATCTGATCAATACGGATGGCAGCGATCGCCTCTTTGTTTGGAAAATTCATTTCATAAAGATCCTTCATCACCGATACCTGACCTAAGATCTCTTTTCCGGCGGCAATGACATTTTCCTTTACCCAGTGTCCATATTCTAAGGTTTCCACCCATTTTGGCATCTGAAACTCGATCGTATCGATCGGAAATTCCAGCACAACCGCCTTTAAAATAGCTGTGATGTCATCCCGGCTTAACTGTTCTGCATTGACCGGAAGCACGGTCACGCCATACTGATCCTGCATACTTTTCGCCAGTGCACGCACCTCTGCATTATTTGGTGCTACGGTATTTAACAGCACAACAAATGGCTTTTTGAGCATCTTTAATTCTGTGATCGTTTTTTCCTCCGGGGCAAGGTAAGCCTCACGGGGAAGTTCCCCAAAACTGCCATCGCAGGTCACCACCACACCGATCGTAGAATGGTCATGAATGACTTTGCGTGTTCCGATCTCAGCCGCTTTTGTAAATGGAATCTCCTCTTTGAACCATGGAGTATGTACCAGCCGCTCCTGATCCGCTTCCATATGACCGGAAGCCCCATTTACCATGTAGCCGACGCAGTCGATCATCCGGACATTCATCGTGAGATCATCCGAAAGAACAATCTTTGCAGCTTCCTTTGGAATAAATTTTGGTTCCGTTGTCATGATCGTTTTTCCTGCTGAGCTTTGCGGAAGTT
The DNA here is from genome assembly GCA_050874905.1 of Lachnospiraceae bacterium. Classification (GTDB taxonomy): domain Bacteria; phylum Bacillota; class Clostridia; order Lachnospirales; family Lachnospiraceae; genus NC2004. The sequence continues at coordinate 87,080 of JBNMLP010000002.1, read as the reverse complement.
CGTCCCGTGCCTGTTCTAAATCTTTGGCATCCGCAATGTTCGGAAGCACCAAAAGATCCATAAACCGCTTGATAAAGGTGGATTTTCCGGTTCTGACAGGTCCCACCACGCCGATATAGATCTCCCCATTCGTTCTTGCATTGATATCTTTGTAGACATTAAACTGCTCCATAGTAAAAATCCTCCTTTAAGCAAATGAAACAATCAGCACATAGCCTTATCTGTTTCATAGTATGCCAGGGAGGATCTTAATATGTCTGTATTTCGTTTAACTGTTCATGCGCCAGCCAACCTGATATTTGTTCTTGCACATGCCATTTTGAATCTTGCCCCATCCGAGTCCAAATCCATCACAGCATACTAATACATAGCCGTTTGGCCCGTCAAGTGCGATCGTTTCTCCTTTTAAAAATCGAACGATACGCTCATCGTCTGCCGGAAGGGAAATGCCGTACTGACAGTCCGCTTCCGTTAAGGAAACGGCATATGGCTGGCTCGGTTCAAAGCGTTTCTTCTTATTTTCACCGAGGTATACACCGGAGCGCAGGATGCGAAGTCCTCTCACATCTGCCATATCATCTGGTGGATAATAAAGCCGTCCATCATGTTCCTCCAGACGGGACAGATCAAGCGTAGTTCCTGCTTTTTCAAAGAACTCCTGTGCTTCTTTCGTAAGCTTTGCCCCTTTATAAGGATAGCTTCCGTAGTTCGGGAGCAGATCATTCCACCACTCGGTCGAACGACCAGTTTGTTTACACTCTTCCAAATATGGAGCCATTTCTTCCTCTGTCTTTTTGCGCAGCAACGCAAGAAAATGCCCTTCTCCCTGAATCCGGTGCGGCCATAACCGGCGGCAGTAATCCATATGGGGAACAGGCTTGGATGCCCATTCATTATGTCCAATATCAAATCCATCAAACATCGGAAGGGGAATCAGCTCCATATACGGACATTCCTCCAAAAGATGAACGATCGCTTCCTCGTCCTCTTCCGGGGAAAAGGTGCAGGTAGAATAAAGCATAGTTCCGCCCTGCTTTAATAATTTGGCTCCTACTACAGTGATCCGCCGCTGGATCTCAGCATAAAACATAGTTCCGACCTGCTCCCAGTTATGCATGATGGAAGGCTCCTTCCGGAACATTCCCTCTCCGGAACATGGAGCATCGATTAAAATCTTATCAAAATAACCACTGCATTTGGAAAGCAGCTTCTCCGGCGGTTCACTTAACACTACGGAATTGGTGATACCAAACAGCTCGATATTCTTTAAAAGCGCACGCGCTCTGGACTGGCTTAAGTCATTGGCATATAAGATGCCGGTGCCGTTTAATTTGGCTCCAAGCTCGGTCGTTTTGCCTCCCGGTGCGGCACACATATCCAGTACACGGTCTCCTTCCTCAATCGGAAGAAATGCTGCCGGACTCATGGCAGACGGTTCCTGCAGATAATAAAGTCCTGCATAGTAATAAGGATGTTTGGCAGGCTGCTCCTTGCTGTCGTAATAAAAGCCATTGGTTGTCCAGGGAACCGGACGCAGGGCAAACGGAGAGATTTTTAAAAAATCTTCTACGGAAATCTTTTTCGTATTTACACGAAGTCCCTGATATTTTGGCATAGAAAAGCAGGAGAAGTAAGCCTCTGCTTCTTCTCCTAACTGTTCTTTGATTCTTTTTTCAAATTGTTCTGGTAATTGTATCATGTCTTTGCTGTCCTAATTATAATTCATGCTTTGTGCCCGATAGCCCTGTGCGATCACATCAAGCTGTTTACTAAAGTGTGCCAGTGCTTCCAGATCTTCCATACTGTAGACGCGGTAAAATTCATCCTGAATCTTCATAACCTCCCGTTTGTTGGCAACCTTATAAAGATTCTGGATATTATTTAAAATATCCGATACGATATTGTCCTTGATCTGGAATGAGTTTTGCGCATCCATGATCTCATCACGCACCGAGCTCATTTCTTCATCCAGTACAATGATCGCCTCCGATGCATTAGAAAGGCGTTCCTTGATATGCTCCGGCATATTGCCCTTGTACTTATATTGCAGGGAATGTTCGATCGTTGCCCAGAAATTCATGGCAAGCGTACGAATCTGGATCTCTGCCTTGATCTCTTTTGGACCGTTGATTGTATTCACTTCATAGTAGATGATAATGTGATAGCTTCGATAGCCACTTTCCTTCATGTTGGTTATGTAGTCTTTTTCACTCTTGATCCGCATATCCTTGCGGTTCCTGATGATGGCCACTACCTTATCAATATCTTCTACGAACTGACAGATGATCCGGATTCCGGCAATATCCTCAATCCGTTCTTCCAGATCGTCCAGGGAAATATTCTTTTTCTGCACCTTCTCTAAAATGCTCGTGATACTTTTTACCCGTCCTAATACCTGTTCAATCGGAGAATACCGGTCATAGTTACGGTGCTCCTTCATGATATGGTTAAACTTCACGGTAAGCTCATCTACCGCTAAATAATACGGGTCAAGAATCTCACGCCACATTTGTATTTCCATAACATCACCTCAATTTCTTACGATTATCTATACCCACAAATAAACACGAAAACAAATCTTATCACCTGTCCTGTGATAAAATTAGTTTCTTCCCTTTTTCTATAAATTCCGAATCAAATCACTCTATTAAGTATAACATAAAACCCTATATTTGAAAAGCATCAAACTACTTTATTCCGTCCATAAAACGAGAAAAAAACGGGTAAGGATTCAGGCTCATCTCCTGTCCGTTTTTCCCCTGCACATAAATGCCAAAATGCAGATGCACCGGGAATTTTCCTCTTGTCCCCTCTTTCCCGTAACCGGTATCTCCCATGAATCCCAGAATCTCTCCCGCCTTTATCTGATCTCCGACATGTCTGCCGTCCTGATACCGGTCGAGATGCGCATAGTAATAATAAATATCATGTTTGGAGCGTACCCCGATCCGGTAACCGCCCAGTGTGAGCCATCCCATCTGCTCAATCGTGCCGTCCGTCATGGAAAGTACCGGAACGACACCGGACTTATTTTGGGTATACATGATATCGAGTCCTTCATGAATCCGGCTGACCTTTTTATTATAGTCCCCATTTTCCTTCCGGTCTGCACCAAAGCTGTCCTCATATGTGATCTCAGAGAAAAAGGAAGACGGAACCGGAGCATTTATAAGCTCATGCTCGATCGTCTTTACCAGTCTCCGATTGCGCAAAAGAAGGGAGCGATATGGGTTCATGCGAAACCTCATGGTACGTTCCTGCTGTTTTTCTGCTGTATGGACAGCAGCCTGTTCCCGTACGTTACCGGTCAGAAATAAAATACATAAAAGTGTGAAGAAATACGCACAAAAAAAGAGCACGCATTTTATTTTCCTGATCTGAAGCATAAAAAATCCTCCCCTATCACTCTATGCAGGGGAGGAAGAAAATGTACAAAAAAATCAGGCATCACCGTTGATCTCTGCAATGATCTTTGGCAGTAGTTCGTCTACTTTATCATTGTCAAGCTGGCAGGTTCCGGCGTTTTTATGACCACCGCCGCCATACTTTAAGCATAATGCGCCAATATCAAAATCAGAGCTCCGGTTCACAATGGATTTACCGATCGTGACAGCGGTATTTTGTTTCTTTAATCCCCACATTACGTGGATAGAAATCTCTGCTTCCGGATACATCGCATAAACTAAGAACCGGTTTCCGGTATAAATGATCTCTTCCTCTTTTAACGGAAGCACAACAACCTTTCCGTGCATCTGATGCACACGCTCGATCTGCGCTTTGAAAAGCTCCTGCTGCTCAAAATAAAGATCTACACGCTCCTTTACGTCAGGCAGCTTTAAGATGTCCTTGATCGGATGCTCTAAACAGTAATCGATCAGTTCCATCATCAGCTCATAGTTGGAAATACGGAAATTACGGAATCTTCCAAGTCCGGTTCTCGCATCCATCAGGTAGCTTAACAGTACCCAGTCGGTCGGATGCAGAATATCTTCCATCGTAAACTGTGCAGAGTCTGCCTTGTCAACTGCTTCCATGATCTCATCCGTAATGCGTGGCAGTTTTTCTTTTCTGCCGTAGTAATTGTATACAACGCGTGCTGCACTCGGAGCGTCCGGTTCAATAATATGATTCGGTTTTGGACCGCCGGCACGTTTCACCTCACTGGAATGGTGGTCAAATGCTAACTTTACTCCCTCCACATAAGGCAGATTGGTCGTGATGTCGTGATCAGTCACTTCGATCAGACCATCCTGCATATCTTTCGGATGAACAAACTTGATGTCATCGATCAACTTTAATTCTTTTAAGATCATTGCACAGACCAGACCATCAAAATCGCTTCTTGTAATCAGACGATACGTCTCACTCATTTCCTATAACCTCCTTTACGTCCTTTCGGATTTCTCACTGGTATTATTTTACACTATCCCATATTATTTGGCAACTGAAACAGCCGGATTCCACTGTTCATGCAGCGGTTTCTGTACTTTTTTCCGGGTGATCTCACACAAATGCAGCGGTGTCATTCCAACGACCATGGTATTTACCGGATCCTGGCGCACCAGAGAAGAAAAATAGGACAGCAATTCCTTCGTACTGGCGTCCTGTTTCATATCAATAAAATCCACGATAATGATACCGGAAAGGTTGCGGAGTCTCAGTTGTCTGGCAATTTCCTTTGCGGCTTCTTTGTTGACGAAAAGGAAATGCTCCTCTTTTGTTTTTTTATCCCGGATACTTTTCCCGGTATTCACGTCAATGACGGTTAAGGCTTCTGTCGGTTCAATGACAATGTTTGCTCCACAGGAAAGCCAGACCTTTTTTAACAATAATTCATCCAGCCGTTTATTAAGATCGTATCTGGCACATAAAGAGACTTCCTTTTCATCATATTCCACCGGAAGGGAATGTAGACGTTCTTTCATCAGATGCGTAAGTGATTCATAGCAGTCCTTCTGATCCGTGATGATCCGGGAATCCTCTTTGTTTTGAAGCTGCTGCAGACATTCCTCAAACGGACTGTGCCGCTCATAAAGGCATTTGCCGCAGACACTGGTTTGTGCTCTTGAAAGAATGTGTTCCAGATTGGAAAGCAGTTGATGTGCTTCGGCAAGGATCTGGTTCATTTCTACATCTCTGGCTCCTGTTCGTACAACCAGACCGCAGCTTTTTTTCTGCTGCTTTAATGTTAGATCATCTTCTAATATCTTTTTGCAGGCATCTGCCCAGTCCTTTGGCAGTTTTTTAGATACTCCGATGCCTGGTTTCTGGTAGGTTAAAACCAATACTTCACCATGAAGCTGAAGGTAACAGGAAGCAACCGCCTGTTTGGTCTTTACCGGTTCCTTCTGAATCTGAACCAGCAGCAGATCTCCTGCATGAACGTGCGCATCCTTCTTGGGATTTAAAAAGATCGTATGACGGTTATCCTCTAAAGAATAGTAACAGATCTCCCCGTTTATCTCTAAAAAAGCCGCCTTAATGTTTGGAACGATATGTTTGACGCGCGCCGTATATATTCCATAAAGGGTGAGTGTTTCCTCCTTTTCAGGAAGTACCTGAAGTCCGGTTAAGGTTCCCTGCTCAAAGGTAAAGGAAGCGGTATGTCCACGCAAGGCTGTAATGACACATTCAGTTCCCATAATGTTCTCCTTTCGTTTCTCTAAGAAACAATGTCTCCTGCGCTGGAAAGCGGAGCAAAATGTCCAGCATTTTCTCCCTCTTCTACCCAGAGCAGCATATCTAAGCGGTGCACATGAAAGTCAAAGGCTTCATAAGGAACACCGGAAAAGCTGCATAAGGATGACATCACCAGCTCCGGCTTTAAGTTATTGTTGCTTCCGGTTGTAAGACGTAAGTAAAATCCATCGTCCTTCAAGTTGAAGCAATGGATGTGGGGACGGATGTCTACTTCAACTTCACTTTTCTTTGTTTTCTTTAAGATGCGGATCTCCTTCTGGGCAAGGAACGATTCCAAATGAGAGGCAAGCAGTTCCTTTAACTCTGTCTTATCCGGCACTGTGACATAATAATCTGCCCCCGCTACGGATGCCATTGCCTTTTTGACTCCATCTTTTAATACGACAAATTCCGTTACCTTAATGTAAGGGGTTAAAGTAGCCGCATTGATCTTTTCAAGCATGTCCTTTGAGGTTGTGATGCTGTTAAACTCCGCATCCAGATATTCTCCCTCTGAAGTGATCCCCAGTCCTAACGGAGCTGCAAAGGATGTGATCTGATGTGGACTGAATCCCTGGGAGTAAGCAATATCCACACCGGCACGCCGGAACACTTTTTGAAAATAACGCAACAGATCCAGATGTCCCACGTACATGAGTGGCCCTGTTTTAGCAAACTTCATTCTTACTTTCATAACAGATCCCTCCTTTCCAGATCGCTGCCCCACAGCCGGAACACTTCATCTTACAGTTCGGCGTAACAACCCCTTCTTTGGCTCTTAAATATTCCTGCTTTAAAAAGTTCTTGGTTACTCCGGCATCAATGAAATCCCATGGAAATACTTCCTCTAACGAGCGGTCTCTTGTTGTATAAAATGCAACATCAATGTGATCCTCCTCTAAGGTATCCATCCACAATTTTGGTTGAAACCATTCCGTCCATGCATCAAAGATGCCGCCCTTTTCATAAATGTGCAGAAGCAGGCTGGACAATTTTCTGTCTCCGCGCGCTAATATTCCCTCTAATACCGTAGTTTTGGCATCGTGATACTGGAAGCTTAAACTCTTATGGTTAAGCATCTGATGCATTGTATCATTGGCAAGGTAGGCTTTTCTTAAAAATTCTTCATCCGTATCCATCGGTGCCCATTGAAACGGTGTAAACGGCTTTGGAACAAAGAAGGAAGCACTGGCATTGATCTTCACTCTGCCATTCCGCTCGTCTTTTGGAATGGTATAGTAATTTTGTGCGATCAGATCCGCAAGCTCTGGAATTGCCTTTACGTCCTCGTCCGTTTCAAATGGAAGTCCTAACATAAAGTAAAGCTTTACCTTATTCCAGCCGCCGCGGAAGGCCTCCATTGCTCCGTTTAAGATGACCTCCTCTGTCAGACCTTTGTTGATCACGTTACGCATCCGCTGACTTCCCGCTTCCGGTGCAAAGGTCAGACTGCTCTTTTTCACATCCTGTACCCGGCTCATGACATCTAACGAAAAAGCATCAATACGAAGGGATGGCAGGGAAATGTTGATCTTCTTTTCCTTACATTCATCGATCAGGAAATAAGTCAGTTCTTCTAAAGCTGAATAATCCGAAGAACTTAATGAGCTTAACGTGATCTCTTCATGTCCGGTTGCCTCTAACATAGTTACGGCATATTCTTTTAATTTTGCAACATCGCGTTCTCTGAGAGGCCGGTAGATCATTCCCGCCTGACAGAAACGGCAGCCTCGGATACAGCCGCGCTGAATCTCTAATGTGACACGATCCTGTGTCGGCCGTAAAAATGCAACCAGAGGTTTCTCCGGATAAACTGCATCAGTAAGATCTTCTACGACCTGTTTTTTCACTTTTTTCGGAACCTCCTCATACAGAGGACGCATTTCCTTTATCGTTCCATCCTCCTGATAGAGGATCTCATAAAGGGATGGTACGTAAATTCCCTCAATCTGTGAGGCAAGGCGCAAAAACCGTTTGCGGTTCCAGCCGGCTTTTTTCTGTTCCTTATAAAGATCCAGCAGTTCATCATATACGGTTTCGCCTTCTCCAATATAGATCAGATCAAAGAAATCCGCGATCGGTTCCGGATTATAGACACAAGGGCCGCCGCCAATAACGATCGGTGCATCTTCCTCACGATCTTTGGAGAAAATACCGATCTGTGCCAGATCCAGGATCTGGATGATATTGGTATAACACATTTCATACTGGATCGTGATACCTAAAAAGTCAAAGTTCTTGATAGCATCCTGTGTTTCCAAAGCAAACAGAGGGATATTCTGCTCCTTCATGATCTTATGAAGATCCGGCCACGGAGAATAGACGCGTTCACAGTAGGTGTCCTCTCTGCGGTTAAACATTTCATAAAGGATCTGAATCCCCAGATGGCTCATACCGATCTCATACACATCGGGAAAACACATACAAAAACGGATGTCTACTTCATCTGGATCTTTCATCGCCATATTGATCTCATTTCCAATATAGCGTGCCGGTTTTTCTACCTGCATTAAAATTTCATGGCTTAATGCCAGTTTTTCACTCATTTTTCTTCCTCTCTAAGATAATCCATGACGGAAAAACAACGAAACCAGATCCAATGCTCTGTCTCTGATTTCGTTGCCTTCTCCTTATTTATTTCCTGTTCGTTTTATTCTGCAGTTTCTTCTGTTGTATCTTCCGCTGCATCCGTGTCCTCTTCACTGTCCGTTCCTTCTTGAAGATTCTCATATTCATCGGATGTGATCTTTTCCTTCTTTGCCTGATCGTATAAAAATGCAGCTACGTTATCATATACCGCCTGATACATGATCTCGTCCTTTCCGGCTTCCTCCTCCAGGGCTTTGGCAGATTCATAGTCATACTGGTCAACCAGATCTTCAAGATAGCTCTGATACTGCTTGTTTGTTGGGAATAAAGACTCCTTTTGTGCGATCGCATAAAGAACAAGACGAGAATGGGTTTCGTTCAGATAATCCTCTTTCAGATCATCTTCCGTCATTCCATAAAACATCTCTAAAAAGTCTTTACGCTCCATGCTGAAGCTTTCGGCAGAAGAATCCAGACTGGCATCAATATCAGATTTTGCCTTGTCATAAAGCTCCTGTGGATAATCGTCTTTAAAGGTAGCTTTTTCTACAGCGGCTGTGATCAGATCCTGACTGATCAGATCCATATTATCGGACTTTTTATCATTGATCACTTCTTCCTTCATGCCCTTTTGGAAAGCTTCCACGGAATCATAATCGGTATTGGCTTTTACAAATTTATCGGTGATCTCCGGCAGCTCCTTTGTCTGAAGGGAATCAATGGTAATGTGGAAAACGGCTTCCTGACCTGCATATTCCTCGTTTAAGTCTTCTGGCATGGAAACGGTTACGTCAAAGGATTCGGAAGCTTTTTTACCAACAAACTGTTCTTCCATCTCCTTATTAAACTCTTCATTTCCAAGTTCAATCTCATAGCCTTCTTCTGCACAGTCTGCGACGTCTTTATCGCCAACCTTTGCAGAATAATCAAAGGTAACAATATCACCATTTTTGGCTCCACGGTCGGTAATATCCGTGTAGGTAGCATTGTCTTCCTTGATCTCATCGATCTTTTCCTGGATTTCTTCCTCAGATGCCGTGTAAGAAATATCATAGGAAGAAAGTCCCTTGTAATCTCCCAGCGTGACATAATCACCCGGCTCAAATCCTAAATCTGCTTTATTGGTTCCAATCTGATACCCCTTGTCCGATGCGCTTTCTGCCTTCTTCCCTTTTTTGGAACAACCGGCGGTCATCGATAACATCAGAACAAACACAAGTCCCAGCGTCAGTATACGTTTCATCATAGTTATTTTCCTTTCTGTTGCGTTTCTTTCGCTTCCATTATAATCTCAAAATTTGAGAAAAATGTCAACTTAAGAATCTTATTTCTGCGCTTTAAACAGTGGAAGAAAAGCCACGAAAAGGATGGCATAGGTGATGCCACATTCTACCAGTGTGATACGTTTTAAAATGTAACAAATGGCAACCACGAGGATCACAATAACATATACTCCAATGATCCCGGCAAGAAAATGCTTCTTGTCCGGCTTCTTCTTTCCCAAATTCATCTGCCTTTCCTCCTTAGATCGTAGTGGATGTTTCGGAAAAGGTATGCAGGCATGGATAGTCGCTAAGATCCATCCCGTCCTTTTTCCACTGCTCATAATAGTCGTGGGCAAGTGTGAAAAGCTCGGCGTCCTGATAAAGATCTGCCAGCTTAAAATCAAGTGCTCCACTCTGTCGTATGCCAAAGAAATCTCCTGGTCCGCGCAGCTTTAAATCTTCGTTGGCAATGTAAAAACCATCGTTAGAATGGTGTAATACTTCCAACCGCTCTTTATTTTTTTCCGTTTCCCTTCCATACATAAATACGCAGTAGGACTGATCTGCCCCACGTCCCACACGCCCACGGAGCTGATGCAGCGTCGCAAGTCCGAACCGCTCCGCATTTTCAATCAGCATAAAGGTCGCATTTGGAACATTGATCCCGACCTCGATCACTGTGGTAGAAACTAAAATATCATATCCACCCTCTGCAAAAGTTGACATAATATTATTCTTGTCAACCTCGTTCATCTTACCGTGTAAAAATGCAATTCTGGCATGTGGTAATATTTCCTGAAGCTGCTTGGCATAGTCTGTGACATTTTCCAGTTCTACCTTTTCATTCTCCTCTACCATCGGACAGATGACATAGCATTGATGTCCCTTAGCAATCTCCTGCTGCATAAACTGTGTTGCTGCTGCACGGTAGTTTGTTCCTACCACGCAGTTCTTGATCGGCAGGCGGTTTTGGGGAAGCTCCCGCATAAAGGAAATGCTCATGTCTGCGTATAGCATCATGGCAAGTGTTCTGGGAATCGGAGTGGCACTCATGACCAGTACATGCGGATTGTCTCCTTTTTCAAAGAAGCGTTCCCGCTGTTTGACTCCGAACCGGTGCTGCTCGTCCGTGACAACGAGTGCCAGATTGGCATAGTTTAATTTTTCCTGAATGAGGGCATGGGTTCCTACCAATATGGAAATCTCTCCCTGTTCGACCTGCTTGTAAATAGCCTTTTTCTCGGCAGCAGTCTGGGAGCCGGTAAGCACTCCCACTGTTACTCCAAATGGAGAAAGCAGTTCTTTCATCGTTTCATAGTGCTGCGTGGCGAGTACCTCCGTCGGTACCATCAAGGCTCCCTGATAACCGGATTTTGCAACCATCAAAAGGGCAAGGATCGCAACGATCGTTTTGCCCGAACCGACGTCACCCTGTACCAAACGGTTCATGGATGCCTCACACATCAGATCCTGCTTGATCTCCTCAAAGGTCGTAAGCTGCGCATTGGTCAACTGATAAGGAAGATTGGCGATCAGCTCCGCTACCTCGCTGCATTCCCTGATCTGAAAGGAATTTTTTCTGGTCTCCTGCTCCTCTTTCATTTGCTCTAAGTAAATGAAAAACTGCAGAAACTCATGAAATACCAGCCGTTTTCTGGCGGTGATGATGGAATCTTCGGTTGTTGGAAAATGAATCTGATGATAGGCAGCAGATAAACAGGTCAGATCATGTTCTTTTAAAAAGCTGCTGCTTAAATACTCTGCCTGCTCCGAAAAAAGCGGCTGAAGCTGTGTCACACATTTGCGTACCATGTTGTTAGTCAAGCCCTCTGTCAGACGATAGACGGGCTGAAAGGTATCTTTTAAGGATTCATACTGTGACAGTGTGTAATAAGCAGGATGCTGAAATGTCAGCATCCCATTTTTTTTGACGGCCTCCCCGACAAAGACGAATGTTTCATTCACATGAAAGACATTTGCCAGAAAAGGTGCATTAAACCATGCTACTTCACGGATCTGATCTTCACTTTTTAAGCGTAACACACATACTTTCCGCTGCCGGATCCGTTTTACGACCATACGGGAATGGACGCGGGCGATCACAGCGCAGCGTTCTCCCTCTTTCATTTCTCCAAAGGTGATCGGAACAGGAAAACGTTCGTAATGACGAGGATAGTATTCCTTCAGATCGCCTACCGTATGCACTTTGCATTTGAAAAAGAGGGAGGCACTTTTATCGCCTACCCCCTTTAATACTTTTATGGAATCTTGTTCGTTTAACATAATCTCCTACTCTACAGAAACGATGTAATAGTAAACCGGCTGACCACCAAAATTCAATTCCACATCACAGGATGGGAATGCTTCCTCGATGCTCTTTAACAGCTTCTGGGAATCCTTATCGGTAACATCCTGCCCACTGTAAATGGAAATCAGTTCGCTGTCTTCGGTTACCATTTCCTTGATCAGATTGCAGGTTGTTTCGTTGATGTCGTTGCCAACTGTCTTGATGCCGTCATCATCCATACCCATGATATCATCCATGTGTACTTCGATACCATTGATCACGGTATCTCTTACTGCATAAGTAACCTGACCGGTTGCAACGGCATCCTTTGCCTCTAAAAATGCCTCCTCATTTTCTTCCGGTGTCCCTTCCGGATTAAAGGAGATCACGGCTGTAATACCCTGTGGTACGGTCGTAGTCGGAATTACAATAATCTGCTTATCTTCGATCAGATCTCTTGCCTGATTAGCTGCCATCACAATATTTTTATTGTTCGGGAATACGAAAACCGTATCCGCATTGACATGGGAAATGGCTCCTAACATATCCTCGGTACTTGGATTCATCGTCTGACCACCCTCTACCAGATAGTCTACGCCAAGCCCTCTGAAGATCTCATTCATTCCATCGCCAATAGAAACCGCAACAATGCCCATCGGTTTACGCGGCTCCTCTTTCTGAGGTGCTTCCTGTGGCTGCTCTGCCTGCTCGGAATTGAGCAGAACCTCTTTATGTTCCTCACGCATGTTATCAACCTTCATGCGGCTTAATTCACCGTAGGTCAAGCCTTTTTCAAATGCCTGTCCCGGATGGTTTGTATGCACATGGATCTTTACGATCTCATCATCTGCTACCACAACTAAGGAATCACCGATGGATAACAAGAACTCTTTTAACTCTTTTTCATCTTTATCCGTAAATTCACGATTTAAAAGGATAATGAACTCGGTACAATAGCCATATTTAATGTCAGTTTCAAAGGAAGAACCGGTGCCGCTCTTTGGAGTCGGAGCTTTCCAGCCCTGTGCACCGCTGTTATTCTGTACCGGAGCCTCGTCAAAGGTCAGCGCTGCAACATCTTCATTCTTTAAGGAAGCAACAGCACCCTCTAATACGGTCATCAGACCTTTTCCGCCGGAATCCACAACACCTGCTTCTTTTAATACAGGAAGCATCTCCGGCGTCTGGTCAAGCACTTCGTTACCATAGGCAACGACCTGCTCCGCAAATTCTTCGATTTCTTCGACATCCAGAGCAATCTCTGCTGCTTTGTCAGCGATCCCTTTGGCTACGGTAAGGATCGTTCCCTCTTTTGGCTTCATTACTGCTTTGTAAGCAGATTCTACTGCCATGCCAAAGCTCTCTGCCAGAACTGCTGTTGTAATCTCCGTGTTCGCCTTGATGCCCTTTGTTAATCCACGCAGAAGCTGGGATAAAATAACACCGGAGTTACCTCTTGCACCTTTTAAGGAACCGGATGAGATTGCCTTACATAACGCTTTCATATCCGGATCTTCCGGAAGCTGGTCGACTTCCTTTGCCGCAGAAAGGATCGTCAAAGACATATTGGTTCCGGTATCACCATCCGGAACTGGAAATACGTTTAATTCGTTGATATAATCTTTGTTCGCATTGATGTTGGCAGCACCAGCTAAAAATGCTGCTCTTAATTGTTTCGCATAAATTACTGTTGACACAACTATTTCCTCCACTTCTAGTCAATCACTCTGACATTATCTACACAAACAACGATCTGATCTACTTTACAGCCTGTAAAATGCTCAATCTTATAAGTAACTGCCTGAATCAGATTCTCGGTGACCGTATTGATGTTCACGCCATACGCCACAATAATATGCATCTCGATGTACAACTGGTCGTCTTTTAATTCAATATGAACACCTCTGCCAGCACTTTCTTTTTTTAATAAATGCACGATACCATCTTTCATATTCAGCATCGCCATGCCGACAATACCGAAGCAGTCCAGTGCTGCCATGCCCGCATGGGTTGCAATTACATCCTGATTGATGGTTACGTTTCCAAGCTCATTCTGAATCACTTTCTGTCCCATAGCCTTAGCCTCCTTTTATTTCTAACTCGTAATATTTACGTTCTTTTTTGCAGTAATTATAAATCACTATCTTTGATTATACCCAATTTCCAACAGAAAAGAAACAAAAAAATGAAAATATTTTAATTTTTACTTGCAAACGCCTGCACAATCTGATAGAATGATTTTTGTTGTAAGCCTTACAGTAGGTTTAAATGGGTGTTAAGGAGGTGTCAGAAACATGGCAAAATGTGCAGTATGTGGAAAAGGTGCTCATTTCGGACAGAACGTGAGTCATTCACACCGTAGATCTAATAGAATGTGGAAGTCTAACATCAAGTCAGTTAGAGTTGCTCAGAATGGCGGAACAAAGAAGATGTATGTATGTACTTCATGCTTACGCTCCGGTAAAGTAGAAAGAGCTTAATCATTATACATGATTCTATGGCGGTTGTCTTATGACAGCCGCTTTTTTCGTGTCAGCATTTGCAAAATAGAATATAGAAAAGAAGGAAGCAGACGAGGATCAAAATAAAAGCAATGACATCATTTCCAATGATCTCACACAGTAAGATCCCAATTCCAATAAAGAAAATGGAATAGCCGACCAGTTCTTTCATGGCTGTCATGCCCCCTTTTTGTTTTGCTGAAATTCTTCCCTCTTTCTCATGATATGCCGGAAATTAAAAAAAGTGAAAAAAAGAGACAGAAAAGTGTATGTCACTCTTCTGTCTCTTTCGCCTGTTTCCTTATTCTTCGTCAGCGTCCTGCTCTTTGACAATATCATCAATGACCTCGTCATCCGTGCGATCATCTTTATTGGAAATGCGGTCAATCAGATCCGGCACCATATCAAGCAGCTTGGTCAGCGTTTCCTGATTCTTTACATTGACCAGTCTTGTCTTTCCATTCTGAATGACTAATACGGCACTCGGAGACATTTTGGCTCCCATACCACCGCCGGCTTTTGATTTCTTGTCGCCGTTTTCAGCATAGGCTCCTGCACCGCAGCCAAATGAGACATCTACCAGTGGAAGCAGGATCGTATCGCCAAGCTGTGTCGGCTCTCCCACTACGGTTTTGGCAGATAAGAAAGAATCCATCCCCTGAAATAATGCACCTACTGTTGAATTAAAATCATTTGCCATATTAGTTACCTCCTATAATATGTTTGCATCGTTTGATTGTTTTCTTTAATGCGCGGTTAAAAAACAGCTTTATTGCAGCGACCACCGGATAGATCAGGCGCAGCCGCCCTTTGATCACAATATCCGCACTAAGACACGCTTCATTAAAATCGGGATACAGCTTCAAGCTGGAGCCATAATAGGCATAAAACATGCTGGCTGCACCGAGCAATTCTCCCGTTTGGGCAGGATCACTGCAGCCAAAGCGGAGGAAGCCGCGTATTTTTTGTGGCCGTTCCTTTTTTAAAACATACAAAATCTCTTTTTTTACCCCTTTGATGGCAAGCTTGGTCAGCTCCGCATCATAAAGATGTTTGAGACGTTTGACCTTATCGGTTGTCTGCGACCACTCCTGCTGAAAGTGCTTGATCCGTTCATAAAGCCGGAGCACTGCTTCTTTTATCCTGTGAAAGAAATGCCGGATGGACGAAAGCCAATGGATGTTTCGTTTCGGTTTTTCCGTTTTCGTTTCGGTTTTTGTCTCCCGGTTTATGGGAGCCTTCGGAAGCGTCGGAATCTGTTCCATTTCATCAGAGAAATCAAAGTCATACAGCTCCTCTTCCTCCTCATCATCCTCCTCAGAAAAGCTGCCAACCGGCGGCTTTTTGGGTAGCTGTTCTTCCTTTGGCAAAGCAGATGTTTGTTCCGGTACCCGGTTTTTTTCTGCCGGCTTACTGTGCTGTTTCTTTGGCTTGTCCTCTTTTTTCGGTTTGTCTTCTTTTGGAAAAGAAAACCAGAGCAGCCCTATATGACCGTTTGCTCCTTCCTTTTCCCGGTAAGAAAAACGGATGCGCAAAAGCGGGAAAAGATAGGATGCAGATGCTTCCACATCCGGCACTGTCCCCTCTAATACAAGCTTCACCCGGTAACACAGCGGCGCAAAAAGCAGCAATGCAAGCAGAAATAAAACAAGCAGTATAAGAACCAGAACAACGATCCCAACGATCTTTAAAATGGCGAATACAATACTCATACGTCCTCCTGCTGCATCTGTAAGAAACGTCGGAGATCCAGATCATTCTGCTTCGCAACGCAGTCGTTTACCATGCGCTCGATCAGTTCATAAGCTTCCCATTTTGTTTTTGCCACACCATAAATGGTCAGATCACGATATACCTGGTAAAACCGCTGGAACAATTCATTATAGTAGTATACGTCAAAAAGGTCTTTTGGATTCCATGCATTGGTGATCACGTAAAGACAAAGGGCAGGCTTTCCCTGCGCAATTTTTTTGAGTACACGCTGCTCGCGACGTTTTAAGCTGGGGCCAATATATAATTTATCACTGATTGTCATAGCACTTCCCCATTTCTATGCTGACAGTTATTCCATCATCTCTTTGATCAGATCAAGGCTGGCGCAAAGCTCCTTCTCATCATTACAATGCTCTAACGCATATTCAATGTAGGCAATGATCTCATCGGTATTATTGAAAAATACCGGAACTGCACCGAGTACCATGCTCATGACTGCACGGTTGACCGTCTGATCATGGTTCTTGAAGAATGTCTGAAATTCTTCGATCAGATCCTTTGTTTTTTCTTCAATAAAAGCAGAGGTTGCCGCAGGACTGTTAAAATCAGATTCCAGATCAATGAAAATGCTGGAGGAAACCAGTTTCAGACACTGATTCAAAACCTTGACTGCTGTATCATCTGCAAATGCAGCTTCCACATCCGGGAACAATGCTTCAAATCCCATGACACGCTCCATCAGCGATTCCTGCTTTCCTTCTAAGGCTTCCAGATATTCATTGCAGCGATCCAATACAATAGAAGCATCCTCACCAAAATGGTCATGGATCTCCATCACCATCGCGTGAGACGCCTGATAAGAAGTCTCCTGTCTGGTCTTTTCATCTACATACGGCGCACAAAGCTGCATCGTATAGTAATGATTCACACATTCCTGAATCTGCATATAAACATTTACCATTGTAACAAGGAAGTCAGAAGTGTTCTTTAACGTCTGGCTCAGTTCCTCAAACTCTGCCTGTGTCATGGCAGAAAAGTCTGCTTCCTGACATTTGGCAAGCACTTCAGAAACAAAGGACAACTCCTTCATCTGTGGAAATTCTTCCCGCAATCCGGCAACCGTACGGATCTGATATAAAAATCCTTCTACACCGGCTTCGTCGGATTCCTTATAAATGCTTAAGCTGTCTGTTAAAATATCATAAAAACGCTGCTTGGTCATACGAAGCGGCAGCTCCGAAACGATCGCTTTGATCTTTTCGTTGGTTACCATCGCGTCTTTATCTGCAAAAATAAACTGCTGCATTCTGGTAGATGCCACAGAAAGATCAGGCACTGTTACATCTTTAAACCGATATTCTACCCGGTTTAAAATATGCTCATACACACTTAACAGATCTGTGTATGCAGTGACATCATCCATCACCTTCATAGTATCATTACGCAGCGCGGTAAGCTTTTCAATCGCTTCCTCTCCCTCTAAGCCGAGACATACATTTAATGCATCGATCTTATCTTCTGCCCAGTCTACACGTTCCTCTGAGATCACCTCATAAAGAGTATAGTAGGAAAATGCAAGCTGGATCGACGCATAGCTATAGTAGAGGGAAGCATAGCGTCTGGTATATTCGGAAAGATATGGTGTCATATCCTTTTTCTTTTTCATCTCATGTAATAATTGCTTTTCGTTCATCGAATCGTGTTCTCCTAGATTATAAATACTTTCATCATACTGGTAATGGCATGCTCACCGTAAACGCTGCCCGCTGTCATAACGACCACATCGCCCTTTTCCACGAGCTTGGCATCCTTTACTGTCTCCACTGCCAGATTTAAAATTTCGTCCGTGTGTGCCACATGCTTGGTACGCATCGGAATTACGCCCCAGTAGATCTGCATTTTACGAAGGGTACGGTCGATCGGGGAAAGTCCGACGATCGGACATTTCGGACGGTACTTGCTGACCAGACGTGCTGTATCACCGGAAATACTGGACGTTAAAATATACTTTGCTTCAACGTTATGTGACGTTGCCACAGAAGAAAATGCTACTGCGTTGGAAATATCAAGATTCGCTTTCATTTTCTTCTTTGCCATATGTACATCATACATCAAATGCTCCTCTGTTGCCTCCGCAATTTCCGACATCAGACGTACGGTTTCTACCGGATACTTACCAACTGCCGTCTCACCGGACAACATGATCGCATCTGTTCCATCATAAATGGCATTGGCCACATCGGTAACTTCTGCTCTGGTCGGACGTGGGTTGCGCATCATGGAATCCAGCATCTGTGTAGCGGTAATAACAGGCTTATAAGCTTCATTACATTTCTGAATCAGTTCTTTTTGTACAAATGGTACTTCCTGTGCCGGGATCTCAACACCCAAATCACCACGGGCTACCATGATTCCGTCTGCAACAGCCAGGATCTCGTCCATATTCTGGACACCTTCATGGTTCTCGATCTTTGCGATCACGCTGATGTCCTCGGCGTGGTGTACCTTTAACAGGTTCTTGATCTGGTTGATCGCATCAGCGTTACGCACAAAGGAAGCGGCAATAAAGTCCACATCATGCTCAATACCAAATGTGATGTCTTCGCGGTCTTTGTCGGTAATGGCAGGAAGATTGACACGTACATTCGGTACATTGACTCCCTTCTTGGAAGAAAGTGCGCCGCCTGCTACAACAGTACAGGAAATCGTAGTATCCGTTGTGGCATCTACCTGAAGCTCTAACAGTCCATCGTCCATCAAAATACGGTTGCCTTTTTCTACATCCTTTGGAAGATCGGCGTATGTAATCGGGATCAGTGTTTCATCTCCCTCGATCTCTTCGGTCGTCAAGGTAACCTGTGCCCCCTGTGTTAATGTGATCTTTTCATCCTTTAACACACCGACACGGATCTCCGGCCCTTTCGTATCCAACAGAATGGCAATTGGAAGACCAAGCTCGCTGCGCACGTCTTTAATCAGGTTGATCATTTCCAGTTGTTCTTCATACTCTCCATGTGAAAAATTTAATCTTGCAATGTTCATACCGTTTAAGGCAAGCTGTTTTAAACATTCTTTGTCGTGCGTGTTTGGTCCCATAGTACATATGATCTTTGTCTTTTTCATATATATTCCTCACTTTGTTTTATTATAGTCCATCATTTTACGTGTTCGTGGGAGAACAGGTGATTCTGACAGTATTCATAGTTGCCATTACACTTGGAACAGAAACGGAACTCCCAATCCGGATGCTCCTCGCTCGTTGCACCACAGACGGCGCAGCGATGTATCGCAGCACTCTTTGGCGTGACGCGTTTCATTTTCTGCTGGTATTCGTGTTTTCTCTTTCGCTGTTTTAAGGAAGGACTGGTTCGGTGTTTTGTCATAAAATAGAACAAGAAGAAGTTCAGCAATGACATTACGATCGAAGCAATGTTTCCCCAGGCAGCCACATAGCCGCCCCGGACATATTGAAGATTTACATAGATCTCGTAAATCATATCCGCATAGTAAAGATAAGCCATCCATTTTACCTTGATTGGCAAAATGAACATCAGAAGCACCTGCATATCCGGATACAGATAAGCAAATGCCAAAAACATGGACATCAAAATATAGTAGTTGGTTCCAACGATCATCTCTCCCTGTCCGGTTGCAAGCAACGTGATCAGGTAAGCGATGGCATTTCCAACGATCGTAAAAATGATGCCGGAAAAGATATAGATATTATAATAAAAGGTTCCCCATGTCCGCTCTAAGGTTTGTCCGATCGACGCGTAGAAAAAAAGCGTGATGATCACGAGCGGGGAAAGGCTTGGCGGGATCAGAAGAAAGGTGACCAGACGCCAGATCTGTCCGTGAAATACTGCATTCATATCCAGACAGAGGAACGAATCGGCTGTCCCATTTGACATAAGCTCCAACACGATTCCGATGACGTAAAATGCGATCATATACATCGTCAGATTGGAAATGGCATATCTGCCCCATTTCCGTTCCATCCGGCTCAGTAGATTTCCTTTTTTATTCATAATTGTATGTTCCGTCCTTTCTTGTTAAAACATCTTTTTGCGATGCATAATATAGCCGACGATCACAGCAATACCGATGCCCCATGCCACCATGATCCAGAAACCGTACGGGTTATTGGTGTAGGGGACGCCATTGACATTCATACCGGCAAAGCTTGCCAGCATCGTCGGAATACTCATCACGATCGTGAGTACCGCTAAAAATTTCATGGAAATATTCATATTGTTGGAAATAATGCTGGAATAGGCATCCATCGTACTGTTTAAGATACCGGTGTAAATGTTTGCCATCTCGATCGCCTGCTTGTTCTCGATGATGACATCTTCCAGCAGATCCTCATCCTCCGGGTATTTTTTGATCTGTTCGATCTTTAACATCTTCTCTAACACGATCTCGTTAGAACGTAAGGAAGTCGTGAAGTAGACCAGAGATTTCTCTAATTCCAAAAACTCTACAAAGTCTTCATTTTTCTGGGAAACATGCAGATTTTGCTCCACTTCCTCGCTCTTTTTATCAATATAACGCAGATACTGCAGGTACATGGATGCATTGCGGTATAGAATCTGAAGAATAAAGCGTGTTTTCTTAAATGTGAAGAAATTGCGGATGCGTCCATCCATAAACACAGAGAGCACCGGTGTATCGATCAGGCAAATGGTAAAGATCAGATTCTCCGTGATAATGATACCACACGGGATCGTCACAAAATATTCTTTGCCCTTGCGCTCTTCTGTCATAGGGATATCCACAATGATCAGTGTATAATTATCTTCCACTTCAATACGGGAACGCTCTTCCTCATCCAGAGGTGCCTGCAAATGATCTACATCTATCTTGTATTTGTCCGATATTTCTTTTAGCTCTGTCGCAGAGGGCTGTGTGAGTGCCACCCAGCAGCCTTCCTGCACTTCGTTGATCTGGTGTATTCCGTCGTCCAATGTTCGGAAAATCTGTATCATCTTTCGCACCTTCTTTGCAAAATTGTCTCAAAATATATTATAAATAAGAACGGCGTATCTGTCAATTTGATAAGCGTATCATTTTCGGATAAAAATGACCGTATTCGGAGTGAGCGCA
Source organism: Lachnospiraceae bacterium (assembly GCA_050874905.1). Taxonomy (GTDB): domain Bacteria; phylum Bacillota; class Clostridia; order Lachnospirales; family Lachnospiraceae; genus NC2004. The sequence continues at coordinate 65,940 of JBNMLP010000002.1, read as the reverse complement.
AGGTCTGCTAAAAATGGGTTTTCCTTGACCAGCTCCTCAAAGGTGATCTGATTCTTATCCAAAACTTTACCGATCGTGTCCCCTTTCCGCACGATATAAGGTACTCTGCCTTCCTGTGGCGGTACTTTCTTTACCGGAATACAAAGCTCACTGCCCACCTGAAGGTTGTAAATGTTGACATAAGGGTTGGCAAGCAGCAGATCGACCACCTTAAGCTCATGCATCTGTGCGATCTTATAAAGGGTATCTCCCTGTTTTACGACATGGATCGTACCGGTGCAGGCACGTTTTTTTGATTTATCTTCTCCCATCGGCTCTGTTCTTATACGCTCCATGGTTTCCGGCTGTTCGGTCTGCTCTGGTTCGCTGGCAGGTTCCCTATCCGGCATCCTCCCATTGGAATTATGTTCTACCTCCTGGGAAACGGGTGCAGCAGTCTCGCTGCTCTCCTCCATTTCCACGCTCTCCTGTTCCCGTTGTTCATACTGTTTTAAAAGCTCCTCTTTGGCGCGAAGATACTCTGCAAAACCTTCCATGATGTATCTACTCCTAATAGCTGATTTCTCTCTATGGTATGCCGTCCTTTCCCGGCATGTGCCACATTTTCGGCATTCCGTTGAAATTTTCACAAAATAACCGGGGAAGTTTGTATACTTGCTTTCTTGTCATTTTCTACGGTTTCCTTTATAATAGGAAAATATGCAGAATGATTGATGGTCATTTTCTGCGCAAAAATACCTGTTTTTACAGTAAAGAAAGTGAGTTTATCCCATGAAATATACGTTAGGTATCGATATTGGATCTACGACCGTAAAGGTTGCGATCTTAGATGAATCTCATAAGATCTTATTCTCTGATTATCAGCGTCACTTTGCCAATATTCAGGAGACATTAAAGGAGCTGCTTATCAAAGCACAGAACGAGCTTGGTGACATCATGCTTTCTCCGAGCATTACCGGTTCCGGCGGACTTTCCATTTCCAATCATCTGGATGTGCCATTCTGTCAGGAAGTTGTCTGTGTATCAGACGCGCTGCAGGATTATGCCCCTCAGACGGATGTTGCGATCGAACTTGGCGGTGAGGATGCCAAGATCATCTATTTCTCCAACGGAATCGATCAGCGAATGAACGGTGTCTGCGCAGGTGGAACCGGTTCTTTCATCGACCAGATGGCTTCCCTGTTACAGACGGATGCCTCCGGATTAAATGAATATGCAAAAACCTATGACACGATCCATCCGATTGCTGCCCGCTGTGGTGTATTTGCCAAAACGGATATCCAGCCTTTGATCAACGAGGGTGCAACAAAGGAAAATCTTGCTGCTTCTATCTTTCAGGCGGTTGTGAATCAGACAATCTCCGGACTTGCCTGTGGAAAACCGATCCGTGGACATGTGGCATTTTTGGGAGGCCCTCTGCACTTCTTATCTGAGTTGAAAGAGGCATTTATCCGCACCCTGCATCTGACGGAGGATGAGATCATTGCACCGGAACATTCGCATTTATTTGCTGCGGTTGGGGCAGCCCTAAATTCCAAACCGGAAGTCAGCATTTCTCTGTCTGGCCTGATCCATAAATTTGACAAACGTATCGAGCTGGATGTGGAAGTAGAACGTATGCAGCCTCTTTTTGCGAGCGAGAAAGAATATGCAGAATTTCAGGAGAAACACAATCACTATGCCGTAAAACGTGGTGATTTAAAATCTTACGAGGGTGACTGCTTCTTAGGTATTGATGCCGGATCTACCACGACCAAGATTGCGCTGATCGGCGAGGACGGCTCTCTTCTTTATGATTTTTACAGCAACAATAATGGCAGCTTATTGCAGACGACCTTAAATGCATTAAAGGATATATTCAAGGAGTTACCGGACAGTGCGCGGATCGTAAGAAGCTGCTCCACTGGATATGGAGAGCATCTGGTAAAAGCTGCGCTTATGTTAGATGAGGGCGAGGTAGAAACGATCGCCCACTACTATGCTGCTGCTTTCTTTAAACCGGATGTGGACTGTATCTTAGACATCGGTGGTCAGGATATGAAATGTATCAAGATCAAAAATGGTGTCGTAGACAACGTATTGTTAAATGAGGCCTGTTCTTCCGGATGTGGTTCCTTCATTGAAACCTTTGCCAAATCTCTGAATTATAAAATTCAGGATTTTGCCAAGGTTGCTTTGTTTGCCAAAAATCCGATCGATCTCGGTTCCCGCTGTACGGTATTTATGAATTCCAAAGTAAAACAGGCACAAAAGGAAGGAGCTACCGTTGCAGATATTTCTGCCGGACTTGCGTATTCCGTTATTAAAAATGCCCTGTTAAAAGTAATCAAGCTGACCGATCCAAAGGATCTCGGAGAAAATATCGTCGTACAGGGTGGTACGTTCTACAATGATGCCGTTCTCAGAAGCTTTGAGACCATTTCCGGCTGCGACGCGGTACGTCCGGATATTGCCGGTATCATGGGAGCGTTCGGTGCTGCTTTGATCGCCAGAGAACGTTATGAGCAGGGAACACAGACTACGATGTTAAATGTAGACCAGATCAATCATCTGGAATTTGAAACACAGATGGCACGTTGTAAAAAATGCGCAAACAATTGTCTGCTCACGATCAACCGCTTTACCGGCGGTCGTCAGTACATAACCGGAAACCGCTGCGAACGTGGTGCCGGAGGACAGAAAAAGAAGCATGACGTACCAAATCTGTATGCGTACAAATTAAAACGGATCTTCGGCTATACTCCGCTTGCACCAGATATGGCATATCGTGGAGAAATCGGTATTCCGCGCGTGTTGAATATGTATGAAAACTATCCGTTCTGGTACACCTTCTTTACGAGACTGGGATTCCGGGTGAAATTAAGCCCAATCTCCTCCCGTAAGATTTACGAGCTTGGTATTGAATCCATTCCGAGTGAGTCCGAATGTTATCCAGCAAAGCTCGCACATGGTCATGTATTGTGGCTGGTAAAACAAGGCATCAAGGATATCTTCTACCCTTGTGTACCATACGAACAGAACGAATCGCAGGATGCATGGGAGCATTACAACTGTCCGATCGTAACCTCCTACGCAGAAAATATTAAAAACAACATGGAAGAACTGGAAGCAGAGGACATCCATTTCATGAATCCGTTCCTTCCATTTGACGCACCACAAAAATTAAAAGAACAGCTTTACCTGTGCTTACATGAGCATTACGACGTGACAAAGAAAGAGATCTCAGAAGCTGTCGATGCCGCTTACGAGGAAAGCCATGCCTGCCGGAAAGACATTCAGGCAGAGGGCGAAAAGGCACTGGCTTACTTAAAGGAAACCGGAAAGACCGGTATCGTTCTCTGTGGACGTCCATATCATGTTGATCCAGAGAGCAACCACGGTATTCCGGAGCTGATCACCTCTTACGATATTGCCGTATTGTCCGAGGATTCCATCTCCCATCTTGGCAAGCTGGACGGACCATTGATCGTATCTGACCAGTGGATGTATCACAGTCGTCTGTACCGTGCTGCCAATTATGCCAAAACCGTGGATAATCTGGAAGTGATCCAGCTCAATTCCTTTGGATGTGGTCTGGATGCGGTCACAACCGATGCAGTCAACGACATTTTAACCAATTCCGGCCGTATCTATACGGTACTCAAGATCGATGAGGTCAACAACTTAGGTGCTGCCCGTATCCGTATCCGCTCCCTGATCAGTGCGGTAAAGGTACGAAAGATGCATCATATCAAAAAGCATGTCGTATCCAGTGCGTATAACCGTGTTGTATTTACGAAGGAAATGGCGAAGGATTATACGATCATCTGTCCACAGATGACACCGATCCACTTTGATATTTTAGCAGAGGCATTCCATTATGCCGGCATCAATCTGGTCGAACTGCCAGACTCCGATAAAGCGGCCGTCGATATCGGATTAAAATATGTAAATAACGATGCCTGCTACCCTTCTCTGATCGTAGTGGGACAGATCATGAAAGCCTTGGAATCCGGAAAATACGATCTTAATAAAACAGCGATCTTAATGAGCCAGACCGGTGGTGGATGCCGTGCTACCAACTATGTCGGATTTATCCGCCGTGCATTAGAAAAATCCGGTCATGCCCAGATTCCGGTTATCTCCTTCAGTGCCGGAATCGAAAAAAACCCAGGCTTTAATATTACAGCCAAACTTGGCGTAGCCGCTTTACAGGCAATCGTCTACGGAGATCTGTTTATGCGTGTGCTCTATCGCATGCGTCCATATGAAATGGAACCGGGCTCTGCCGACGCGCTGCATAAAAAATGGGAAGCCATCGTTATCAACGACATTAAGAATGGCGCAAAATGGAGCAAGTTTAAAAAGAACTGCCGGGACATTGTAGAAGAATTTGACCGTCTGCCGATCAGTGGTGTGAAAAAGCCTCGCGTTGGTATCGTAGGCGAGATTCTTGTGAAGTTCCTGCCATCTGCCAACAATCATCTGGTGAAGCTGCTGGAGGCAGAAGGTGCAGAGGCAGTTATGCCGGATCTGATGGATTTCTTACAGTATTGCCTTTACAATGCCAACTTTAAACATGATGTATTGGGACGAAAAAATCCTTGGATCAATAACCTTGGTACCAAAGGATTGGAACTTTTCCGTAAACCGGCACGGGAAGCCTTAGAAGCCAGCACACACTTTGAAGCACCTGCCCACATTGAGGATCTGGCACGCTATGCGGCTCCTTATGTATCCGGTGGTAATATGACCGGTGAAGGCTGGTTCTTAACCGGAGAAATGTTAGAGCTGATCGCAAACGGCGCACCAAACATTGTATGCTGCCAGCCATTTGCCTGCCTGCCAAACCATGTGGTAGGAAAAGGTGTTATCAAGAAATTAAGACGGGAACATCCGGAAGCCAATATTGTTGCGGTGGATTATGATCCGGGTGCTTCTGAAGTAAACCAGCTCAATCGTATCAAGCTGATGCTCTCTACTGCGGAGAAGAATCTGAAAAAAGAGGCATAAGAGCTATGATCATTTCATAACAAAAAAACGGGTAGGAAGTACATATTATTTACTTCCTACCCGTTTTAAGTTTTCTTTAATGATGAACTTCTCTACAAACCACGAATAATATTCAAATAATCCTGGCGCTGATCTACGACAGCATATACAACCACCTGCTTATTTTTCTCATCGATTTTATAAAACACTAAGTCTTTTTCTAAAATAAGTACTTTATATCCCTGCCTCTTAAGAATAAGATATCTTGGTTCAGTTCCAATATAGGAATCATCTCCCAATTCAAGAATTCGTTTTTCAATCTCATCAAGTTTCTCAAGTGCTACTGTATTTCCAAAATTTTGAGCAATATACAAGATTATTTTTCTGATACCTGCATCGGCTGTATCAGTTCTTATTATCGTATACCTCATGATCACTCCTCCTGAAGCATTTTTCTCAAATCATCAAATGTTTCCGTTATCGGAGCAACTCTGCCATTTTTAACATCGTCTTCTGCTTCAGCTAATATTTCTAATAATTGTATTCTGGCCTTCATATTTTTATATTCTTCATAGGAAAGTGCAACTGTATCGCCTCTGCCATTTACAGTAATAATCACTGCTTCTTTATTTTCCTTACACAGTTTTGATATTTCGGAATAATGATTTCGCAAATCAGCAGATGGTCTTATTGATTCTTGTAACGTCAACATAGTAGTCACCTCCGTATATAGTATATGCAAATTGTATCATTATTTGCATATATTTTCAATATTATTTCGTACTTTCTGTTTGTGCATGGCTGACCAGCGTTACATCCGTTAAGAGCATGATCTCGTCCTCCGGATCATTGACTGTAACTTCTACGACATCGCCGGCATTTAATGTGATGAGGGATTCATTGTCTGCAAATGGCTGTTTGTAGACGTTTCCATCCGTATCTTTCAAATAAACGGTTGTTTCTCCATCTGACACAATATACTGGATATCTGCTAACGTGATGGTCATCGTTTTATCTGCCTGCTCGGTATGATCTGATCCTTTTCCATCCTTCTTGATCTGCTTGCGGTATTTGGCAAATACATCCGCCTGGGAGGTTCCGGTTGCTACGATATTGTACTGCTCCACATTTACCATGGCATACATTTTCACAAGTCCGCCACTGTCTTTTAATACCATGATATAGGTCGGCTGTCCGTCCACATTGATCAGGCATGGGAAAGAGGCCTCATAATTTTTCTCCTGTACGGTACCCTCAGCAGATTTCATTGCCGAATACTCTTCTGCACCGGATACCTTATAGTAACGTGCTTCCGAGGTTCTCTGATTGATCATGACAAATCCGACATTGGACTGATCGCTGTTTAACGAGGTAACACCTGTATAGATCCAGACGTCATCATCTAATGCAACGTAGCCATAATCATCGGTCGTTTTGGTACATCCGGTCTGGCTGATGATACTGTTTAGATAGCCTTTGGAATAGAGTCCTTTCCAGTCATATTTTCTGGCACAAAGCTCTCCGTCATACACGCGGTCGATCCATGATGGGATCTCATCGACCTTATAATACTGTGATTTTCCGGTCACCGGATCACAAAGGATCGCCCCCACGACATCCATACCATCAAATAAGCCTACTCTCGCACTGACACAAGGGCAGACAAAGTAAGGATTGCCTTCATCATCCACTTCAAAATAATACCCATCAATGATCTTAGTCGGATACTGGAACTGGACATGACGCATCAGGTTATCGTTGAAATAGCCGGATGGCACGTAACGCAGCCCCTTTGCTACGGTTTTATAATCCGCATCTGCATTGACCGGATCAACTTCCACATATCCCGGCACACCATTGCTGCGGTTTTTCAGCCATTTGAAAAAGGAAGCGTATTTTAACACGGCCACCTTTCGCGGTACTCCATTTAAATTGATCTGGTTATAGTCCTCCTCTACCTCGTACTGGCTGACTACCTCTGACAGCGAACCAATCTCACGGTTACCAAAAATACGCGCACTTTCCGTATCCATCAATGCGATATTGGTCACGCTCTCGCTTTCCGGAATGTCCTCTGCAAAATCTCTGTTTTCCACCTTCAATAAGGAAGCGTAGGAACGGGAACGAAGAATCGTCATTCCGCAAATGCTTCCGATCACAACAACTAAAATGATGGCTGCATCGATCACTAATACGGTTACTGCGTCCCTGCCAATTTTCTTTATGAGTTTCTTTCCTGTGATCTTTTTGCCGAAAAAAGAGCCAACATGCGACAATGCGATCAGGATTGCATCCGCCGTGATCAGCACGATCAGGATCAAAAAGAATTCAATGTTATGGATATTCAATGCAGGAAATTCCACATAATACCATGCAAATCCAAAGATCAGATCAAGAAGCACGATCGTTAAGTATAGTTTCCAGCCCTTTAAGTTCAATCCTTTATTATTTTTCATTTTTCCACACTCCCAAACATTTCTTTTTTAACAGGCGTGCCACCAGATTGGAAGGAAACATCTGAAGCAGAACGTCATACCTGCGCACGAGATACATATAGCTCTCTGTCTGTGCTGCCAGTGTTTCATACTGTTTTGCATGCTCTGATAGAAAAAAGCTGTTGCCTGATGTATCCTGCTTGCTTAAGCGAATTCCTTTTCTCATCAATAAGTACAGGGAACCGTGAAACGCTGTCACGCTCTGTTTGTCGCGTGTCACTGCGTGGAACTGCTCCAACAGCGACGCAATCTGTGTTGCCACTGCAGTAAGCTCGTCACTGCCCGCATACGAATCTGCCGCCTGAAGCAAAGCCTCCACCTGCTGCTCCTGTTCTGAAAATAATGCATCGCATGCCGGATAGGCCTGCTCCATCTGTCGTTCCATGTTGTGAAATACCACACCAAAAGCGATCAACATTGTCAGAATCATCACAACCGTCATTCCTAGTATTACCGCAATCCAAATCATATACACTGCTCCTTTATAATCGCACCGGAATATCGCGATCCTTTAAATACTGTTTTACTTCGGCAATCTCTAACTCCTTATAATGGAACAGAGAAGCGGCTAACGCAGCATCTGCACCACCTGCAGTCAGTGCATCATAAAAATGCTCCTTTGTACCTGCACCACCGGATGCAATAACCGGAATGGAGACAGCATCGGAAATCTGTCTGGTCAGCTCAATGTCATAACCAGCCTTTGTTCCGTCACAATCCATGCTGGTCAAAAGAATCTCTCCGGCACCCAGCTTACATACTTTGGCAGCCCATTCAATGGCATCAATTCCAACATCAATACGGCCACCATTTTTATAAATGTTCCAGCCGGAGCCATCTTCTCTTCTACGTGCATCAATTGCTACTACAACACACTGGCTTCCAAACTTCAGGGCAGCTTCTGAGATCAGCTCCGGAGTGTTGATCGCAGAGGAATTGATACTGATCTTGTCTGCGCCCTCCCGGAGGATGGTCTTAAAATCATCTACGGTACGGATACCGCCGCCTACCGTAAATGGAATAAATACAGTTTCAGCTACACGGCGCACCATATCCACCATAATATTTCTTGCATCAGAAGATGCAGTAATGTCCAAAAATACAAGCTCATCGGCGCCAGCCTTATCGTAAGCAGCCGCAATCTGAACCGGATCTCCTGCATCTTTTAAATTAACAAAATTAACACCTTTTACTACGCGTCCGGCATTGACGTCCAGACATGGAATAATACGTTTTGTATGCATGCTATCCTCCTATAATGTCACAAAATTCTTCAGTATGGAAAGCCCGACAGACGAGCTTTTTTCCGGATGGAATTGGCACGCAAATATATTCTCGTGCTCCACCGCTGCATGAATATGCGTGGAATACTCTGTTGTTGCTGCAACATCTTCCTCATTCTGCGCTTCTAAGTAATAAGAATGTACGAAATATACATAGGAATCCTGTGGAATACCGGAAAACAGGCGGCTTTTGTTTGAAATCTTAATGGAATTCCATCCCATATGTGGAATCTTAAGTTCCGGTGCGTCCGGAATCCGTTTGATCTTTCCAGGCAGTAGTCCTAAGCCTTTTACGCCTGCACTTTCTTCACTTTCTTCAAACATAAGCTGTAAGCCTAAGCAAATTCCTAAAAAAGGAGTTTTTCTGGCAACGATCTCTTTGATCACATCCACCAGACCATATTCATTCAGCTTTTGCATGGCATCTCCAAATGCTCCTACACCCGGAAGGATCACCTTGTCGGCGCGAAGCAGCGTATCACGGTCTCTGGTGATCACAGCTTCCTCTCCCAGATATTGCAGTGCCTTTTCTACGCTGGCAACATTACCAGCATCGTAATCAATAATTGCTATCATTTTGTCTATCACCTCTGTCGTCGTTTTTATAAGTGTAGCATACCTTGCATGGATTGTCGATGAAACTATCTGTAATCTCCAGAAACTTCCAAATATTCCCTTTTTCCGCTGATATAATCGGCAAATGCAAGCTCCGGATCTTTTCCACGAAATACCGTGCAGATTCCGCACATATCGCAGTCCGCAATGCACGGGTAGGTTGTATTGATATATTGTCTGCGTTCTTCCTCTGTGGAGGAAGTTATTTCTGGTGCACGCATACTGCTCCTCCTATTTTACCTGACCGGAATTGCTTCGGTATTCCTCGTTGATCTGTCTCAGTTCCTTTTCTCCATTGATGTATGGCTCATAAAAAGCATCTACAGAGCCACCACCAAGATTGTCACAGCCATTGCAAAAATCACAGGCACCTCCACATTGGTTTAATCCTTCCTGCACAATACGGATGCGTTCCTCTTTGGTTGTATCCTTGATCAAAATACTCTTTATTTCCATATGATCGCTCCTTTCAAATATTGCTATGGGTATGCGATGTTTTGCATACCTGTTTATTTTATCACAGTCTGCCTTTCTTTCCTACTGGAATCATGAAAAAAGAGCCTGTTTACAACAAGCTCCTTTGCTTTCTCCTATAGGATTATTCTGCCTTTTGTTTTTCAAATTCATTTGCAACATCCTCTAACAGTTTACGAATCTCAAGATGCTGCGGACAGATCGTTTCACATTTTCCACACCGGATACATTCACTCGCTTTTCCGTTATGTACCGTATGAACTTCACTATAGTAATAATCTGCGTTCCAGTCATGAAATACGGTTTTGGCATTCAGACAGGCAAACAGATCCGGAATCGAGATCTGTTTCGGACAACCCTCGATACAGTAACGACATGCCGTACAAGGAATCATATGCTTGGAATGGAAAACATCGGCAACTGCCTTTACTGCTTCCATTTCCTGGTCATTCAGCGGTTTAAAGTCCTTCATATAGCTTAAGTTATCTTTCATCTGGTCGAGATCACTCATACCGGAAAGCACCATCATCACACCGTCAAAGCTTGCCGCAAAACGAACCGCATAGCTTGCTGCACTGCCGCCATGCAGATCATCCAAAATTTTCTTTGCGTCATCCGGAAGATTCACAAGGTTACCACCCTTTACCGGCTCCATGACAATGATCGGCTTGTTGTATTTGCGACAGATCTCATAACATTTTCTACCCTGTACTGCCGGATCATCGTAATCCAGATAGTTAAACTGGATCTGTACAACTTCGATCTGTGGATACTCTTGCAGAATCTCTTCCAACACTTCTGCTTTATCATGGAAGGAAATACCAAAATGACGAATCTTTCCTTCTTCCTTTAATTCCAATGCTGTTTCGTAAGCGTGGCATTTTTTAAAATGCGCAAAAATATCTTTGGACTGCGCATGCATCAGATAAAAATCAAAATAATCCACGCCACAAGCCTCTAACTGGCTCTCAAAAAATGGGCGGATATCCTCCTGCTTATTAAAATAAGGCATCGTCAGCTTATTGGTCAGCAGATAATCTTCTCTTTTATATCTGCTGGTCAGACATTCCTTTAATGCAAGCTCACTTTTACCATTGAGATAGCCGTGTGCCGTATCAAAATAATGGAATCCCTGTGCGATGAATTCATCCACCATTTTGTTCGTCTGGGCAATGTCAACATCCGTTCCATTCTCTATCATAGGAAGTCTCATGCAACCGAATCCAAAGTTTTCTGTAATTTCATCAAAGTACATTGTATCACCCCATTTTATTGTTTACTCAAATTGCATTCCTGCAACATAGTTCTGTAATTGTGCGGTATAGGAAGCCTGATCAAGCTGCATCCATTCATTTACCTGTGCTTCGCTTAAATGGTATTCCACCGTCAGCTCAGAAAGGATCGTTTCCCGCAGATAATCCAGATCTTTTTCAATACCAAGTTCCTTTGCTTCTTCATAGTGCTTGTCATATTTTCGTAATCCTTTGATCAGGGAATCGAGACCATTTTCATACATCTGAAGCTTTAAGAAATTATGGTAGGAATCAATCTGTTGCTGTACATACATCACACAGTAAATCTTATCTTTGATCTGCTGGTCGCGGTCTTTGACTTCCACACCAACGATCTGGTCATATGCTTTTTTGTATTTCTGCATTTCAAAATATGTCGTTGCTCTTGTAACAACCATATGATAATTGAACTGCTGCGTACCAAATACGACGGTAACACCGAGCAGGATGAGAATGATCGCTACCACAGCCACTTGGTTTTTGGTCACCTTGCGTTCTTTGGCATCCTCGGCTTCCTCTTCTAAGCGGATCTGTTCCTGCTTATCTTTCTTCGCCGCTTTTTTCACTACAGCCATTTCTTTGGCCTGATTCTTTTTGACCTGTTTGTCTGCTTTGGCTTCCGCTTTTTTTGCTGCTTTGGCCTCTTTTTTCTCTGTCTTTTTCGCTTTCTTTGCTTCCTTTTTGGCAATCTCCTCCGGAGTAGGACCTTCCTCTTCATCCGGACCAAATAACAGCATAGAAAGTCGATCTTTTAGCGGGGCCTTTGGCTGATTCGTCTCCTGCCCAGTCAAATCTGTATCCGTCGTCAGATCATCCTCTAAAGAAAGAGAAATATCATCAGAGAGATCCATTGCTTCTTGTGGCTCTTCCTTTTTTTTCTTTTCCATCCGAAGGCGTTTTTTCTCTGCCTTCTTCTGTTCGCGTTCCTGTTTCTTTTGAAGTCTTTTTCGTTCCCTCTCTGACATGGCAGACTCTTCCACAAGATCGGGATACGTTTCATTTTTATTGTCAGGCTGAGTCAGATCTTCATTAAAATCAATTCCCTCCAAAATATCAGAAGAAATATCCAACGGTTCTTCTTCCTCTTTTGATTCCGGCACTGAGGAAACATCAGGTTCATTTTCTGCCTGCGCAGTATCCGCTTTTTTCTCTTCTGTTGCTTTGGCCTGATTAATAATCTGACTTACCTGATCCATCGGATCCGGCGTCGCTTCCGGTTGAGATAAATCAGATTCTTCCGGTGCTTTTTCCCCTAAATCTGCCAGTAAAGAATCCAAGGCTTCATTCATCTTTTTTTCACTGTTTAAATCATTGTCTGCTTTTTCCTCATTCTGTCCCTGTGATTCCTTCTCCGTTTGGGAAGAACTTTCCTCATCAGTCTGTTTGGCATTCTCAGCGAACATATTATCTAACATCTGATTCAAACGGTCTTCTTCACTTTCTGTTTCCTTCTCCGTCTGAGTATTATTCTCTGTACCCATATTCTCACCAGGCTTATCATATTTCAGATCCTCTTCCTTGAGTTCCTTCGCTGCCTTTTCTTTTTCCTCTTCTGACATGCCAAGTAATTCAAACATGTCGGCATTTTCATCTACCAGTGGAACATTCTCCTGTTCCTTCGGCTCTGCATCTTGAAAAATATCGCTCATTCCATTGTTCATACTTCTCTCGTCAGCCATACTCAACCTCTTTATTCTCTCTACCATATTTCCATCTGGTTTTTACTATCACATACACTGTTTTATTTTACCATAAAAAAAAGCCTTTCGCAATGCAAAAGGCTTTTTCAAGTCGTTTAATTTGCAGGTTGATAGGTAGCACGGATCAAATCATCCATCACACCAACCAGCTTTCCAATCTCTGGTTTTGAAATCTGAGCATTCACACCTAGACTTTCTCCTTTTCTTCTCATATCTTCGTTGATCAAGGAAGAAAAAATAACAATCGGAACTTCATCAAATTCTTTCTGGTCACGGATCAGCTTACATAAGCGGTGGCCATCCATCAGAGGCATTTCAATATCTGTCAGCACCAGCCGTACATGATTGAAAATAGAATCGCCTTCATGATTCCACTGTACAAGCTTATCCCATGCCTCCTGTCCGTTGTTGCATAATGTAATATTTACATAACCTGCCTTGGATAACGAATCATAGATCAGTTTGCTCAGCAACGGAGAATCCTCCGCAACAAGAATATGTGCTTCACTACGTTCCCGATCTCCCAGTTTTTCAATATCTGACATCTTTAGAGAAGTCTCCGGACTGATATCCGATACGATCTTTTCAAAGTCTAAAATAATGATCAGTCGATTGTCATATTTTAAAATACCGGTTGCAGCGCTGTTCTCTGTGGAATTGACTGTACGATCCGGTTTATTTACTTCGGCCCAGGAAACACGGTGAATACCAATCACCTGATGTACATGAAAAGCAATATCCAACTTATTAAAATTCGTTACGATCAACATATCTGTCGGATGTGTTTCTGCTTTCAGACTCAAGGAACGTGCCAGATCAACGACTGTAATGATCGTTTCACGCGGCATAAAAAGTCCTTCTATGTACGGATGTGCATTTGGTACCGGAGTGATCTGCTGATAGGGAAGAATCTCCCGTACCTTTGCCACGTTGATACCATAATGGTTGTTACCAATCATAAACTCTAAAATCTCTAATTCGTTTGTTCCGCTTTCCAGTAATATATTTGTATCCATGTGTTCAACCTCCCGCTGATCCTGTTCTTTTATTGCAACTCAATTGTAGTAGTATCTGATCCTTTGGTGATATCCAACTGATAATTAAGTGGTTTTTTGGCACCTTTTGGAATCTCAAAGAGTAATACCGCTGTCTTTTTCTGTCCCGGCTTTAATTTCATCTGCAAAGAGCTTAAATCACTCTCTAAGATCGTAAGCATCGGCTCCACTGTCTTGCTGTCGGTATGCAGCGTGTACTGATACCCGGCATCCAAAAGATCGGTAGTCACTGTTTTGTCCGTCTGATTTGATACACGGAACTCTACTGCAAGCAGGCTGCCACCTTCTGTCGGTTCTACGTCCAGACTGTTCTGGTTAGAATCCTGATAGCGTTTTACAACCTTATACCCACGATATTTCACTTGAAACTTTTCTTTTGCATAAACCTTGGAAAGATCCACAACAGATTCCTGTGTGGTTGCCTCAGCAGCTGTATCAGCCGATGCATCCTGTGAAGTTTCCTGTGTGGTTGCACTCTGCTGTGTTGTAGTCACTGCATCTGCACTGGCATCCGGAGCTTCTGTTGTAACCAGTCGGTCATCGTAATTCGGATTATTCTGAAGAACCTGGTTTGCGGCATATTGGGCAATCAGGTCGTTTTGTTCTTCTGTCAGTGTATCCTTTCCACATCCGGCACAAAACAGTACCAAACCGATCAATAACGCTGCTTGAAATGTTTTTTTCATAATCCCCCTCCTATACAATGATCTTCTTTATTTTACCACTAATAACCAAAGATAGCAAGATGAGATAGGTTAGATCTGTTCGGTTTCTTCCCGTGATTTCTCCTCTAAGCTGCCATCACAGTTAGTATCATTTTCCGTATCCAGATCGAAGTAAAAACGGACACCGCCTTCCACATTCTCTACTCCATACTCCTTACCGTGTGCCTGCATTGTCGCAGCAACAATGGAAAGTCCGATACCATTTCCACCATATTCCCGCGTTCTTGCTTTATCTACTTTGTAGAATTTGATCCATAATTTATCAATGTCTTCCTCTGGAATCGGTTCCCCTGTGTTATATACATAAACACGTACATCATGCTCTCGGCGCATCATATTGATCAAAATGTAGCCATCTTTTGACAAATGATTAAGTGCATTTGTCAGATAATTAGTCACAACTGCTTCAATCTTAAACTCATCTGCCCAGACCCAGATATCCGGATCAATCTCAAGACGCACATCCGCATTCTGCTTCTGGATCATAATGCCGGACTGCTCCACAACATTTTTGATCAGCTCGGATAAGTTAAAGTGCTCGATCTGTACCTGATCTGTACCAAATTCCAGCTCATTTAACGCTAACAGCTTTCGTACCATTTTGTTCATCTTATCTGCTTCATCAATAATGACATCACAGTAAAACTCTTTGCTTTCCTCGTCATCTAAAATGTTATCCTTCAGACCTTCTGCATAGCCCTGCACCAGCGCGATCGGTGTCTTTAATTCATGCGATACATGGGATAAAAATTCCTTTCGCATCTCATCGATCTGCGTCTTCCGGTCAATATCCTTGCGCAATTCATTGTTAGCGGTTTTTAACTCGGAGATCGTCATTTCCAGCTTGTCCGCCAGATCATTCATGCTGTGTCCCAGCTCTCCGATCTCATCGTTACTGAAATGAGATACCTTCGCCTTAAAATCAAGATCACTCATCCGCTTTGCGATCACAGCCATCTGATGGATCGGACGCGAATAGTTGTTACTGATAAAGAACATGAAAATGCATCCGAGCAATGTCACAAAAATACCGATATATCCCAAAAAAGTATTACTGATCATCGCACTCCGCCGGATACTTTCGACCGGAGTCTGGATCACGATCACATGTCCATTATCGAGCGTTCCGATCAGATTCAGATAATCGGAGGAAGTGTGATTGTCATGGTTTTTCTGTAAAATATAGGAGCCTTTTTCTTTCTCCGTATAGGAATCGTTAAACTGCCACTCCTCGCCTTCGCTCGCCTGTACATTTGCCGCAAGCTGGAACAGCTTCTCCATACTGGCATATCCCATATACCCTTCACTTGACGTGGAATAATCCAGATTGACCGTGGTATTATTGACAAAGGTTCCGATTACGACATCGATATTGTTATCCGTGTAATAATTCTTTGATAAAATGTTGTAGACATCATCTGAATCTCCAACCATTTTATTGATCGTGTTATAGGAATCTTTGAGGATCTGCTCCACCTTCTGCATATAGAATTTCTCCAGAAAGATCATGCACATCAGCCATGTTAAAAGCATCCAGATTCCCATCACACACATCAGCGTCAGCGTCAGCTTTGCGCGGATAGAATGAAAAGGCTTGCACTTCGTTTCTGTTTGTTTACGCAATATCTGTCACCTCGAATTTGTATCCCATGCCCCAGATCGTCTTAATGTACTCTCCTTTGGCACCTAACTTAGAACGCAGTTTCTTTACATGTGTATCGATCGTTCTGGCATCACCAAAATAATCATAATTCCATACGTTATTTAAAATCTTTTCCCGACTTAATGCTACACCCTGATTGATAATGAAATAGTGAAGCAGCTCAAATTCCTTGTAGCTTAATTCGATCAGCTCACCATCCAGCCGTACTTCATGCGCCTGCACATCCAGTTCGATGCCGCCTGCCGAAAGCTTTTCGTTACCGACTGCATTGCCGGAGCGTCGTAAGATCGCCTCTACACGAGCCACTAAAATCTTTGGACTGAACGGCTTGGATATGTATTCATCTACACCAAGCTCAAATCCCAGCAGTTCATCCCGCTCGTCTGATTTGGCAGTCAGCATAATGATCGGCACTTTGGAATACTGGCGGATCTCCTTACATACTTCCCAGCCATCCATCTTTGGCATCATCACGTCTAAAATGACCAGATCAATGCTTTTATCTGCAAAGAATACTTCAATCGCCTGCTCACCGTCTGCGGCTTCTAATACTTCAAAATCCTTTTTCACCAAAAAGTCTTTTACGAGTTTACGCATTCTTGATTCGTCGTCTACGACTAATACTTTGCATTCTTTCATTGTCCCATCCTCCTATAAAAAAATCATATTCCAATGCTTGTTTAGTGTAGCAAAGGAATATGACTAATCTGTGAATCCTGTTCTGATTTCTTACTTTGTTTCTTCGGCATCTTCATCCGGAGTGATCCCAAGCTGTTCCTCTTTCTCCCGGATCTTTTTCTCCCGTTTGTTCAACTGCTCCTCCCACGACGAATACTGATCAAGTACCTTCTCCTTCGTGTGATAATAATTGGAATTCGGTGAGAAAAGTGTTACCGCAAACATTCCAATGATCACAAGGATCAGACCGACGATCACAATCATCCGGCACCGGAGCTGTCCTTCCTTCTTCTGATTATCCTTTAAAAGCTGTTCCTTTGTAAAGCTGTCCTGATCCCGTCCCTTTGTCTTACGATCAACCACACGGATCATCGGAAGACTGGATTCTTCTACGGAAAAACGCTCGACCAGTACGGTGCGCAGCTCTTTGATAAAGGAAAGTCCAACCGGAGTCACAAAAATTCCTTTCGCCGCCAGCCGCCGGTAAACAAGCATCACACTGTCTTTATTTTCCCAGTTGAGCTGTGCGCGGATAGAGGAAACATTTTTCGCTTCATGCGATGCCAGATTGTATTCCTCTTTTGTAGAAAATGCAAATCCATCTACATAAAATAATTCCATAAGAAACCCTCAAAACTTACTGTGCTGCTTCTGTTGTTTCAGCCCCTGATGTCTGCTCTGCAGCAGAGGTTTTTACTGTCACATTATGTTTGGAAGCAAGATCTAACACATTGGCACGATGCTCCTCAATCTTTGTTTTTCCCTGTGAAATGGTCTCATTGGCAGCTACTGCGGCTTCGCTGTTGTTGTCCTTGATCGCCTGTGCCAGTGCGGTAAGCCCGTCCAACTGAAGCTTTGCACCGTCTGCATAGGTCTGCTTTAATGCGGTAACCTCGGCAGTCGACGGTTTTACATTTAACAGGTTATTATAAAATGTCGTATAATTTGGAATGATCTCATTATCAAATGCTGCAATGATGTCTTTTCGCTCCATGGAAGCAACCTGGGAAGACACTTCGTTATAACGGTTAATCGCAGCAGTCTCCTCGTTTTTGATCCCTGCAAGATCTGTCTCAATATACTTGACCAGATCAGCCTGTACCAGATCCTCCTCTTTCTTTCCACAACCGGCAAAAGAAACCAGCAGTAATGTTGTCATCAATACAGTAATCATTATCTTTTTCATGTTCATTTTCTCCCTCCGTTTTTGCTATAAACGTACCCTTTAAATATACTCTTTTATGCCAAATAGCGCAACCTTTTTTTGCTCCGGGAGCCGAAGTGCAGACTGCCATTCATACACAATATGTGTGACAACGGCTGCTCCGTCCCCGATATAGGTTTCGATACAATGCTCGTCCAGAAATACAGTAAGTGCCACTTCCTTTTCCGTTACCGCCACATATGCCCTCGTTTTCTCTGTCGAAACATGACCCATGACGCGTCCTCTGTCAAAACAGAGTTTCCCCGCCTCCATTGATATTTCATATCCGAACAGATTGAGCGTTTCTCCTTCCTTCATGGAAAGTTGAAGCCGGTACTGTCCCGGTACAGTAAGCTTGGAAACCGGCAGTTCACAGTCAAAAAACTGCATCACATTTTCATGTGGCTTCGTTCGCAGGGTACCATGTTCAACTACAAACTGACGTGGGATCGTAAACATGCCGATGGCTCCATCGATCGGTTCTTCCATGCGAATCCACGACAACACGGTCTGCCTGCCATTTTCATCCAAAAATGTCTGCGGTGCGTAAAGCAAAAGTCCTTCATCCAGCAGATGTGGTTCTTCCAAAAACTCCAGTTCACAGGTTGTCGGATCAAAGGAAACCTTTACTACAAAGGCGTGATTTTCACCCTCATAATATTCCATTGGAGAATACATCAGATACCATTCGTTTTCGATGCAAAACAGATTCGGACACTCCAGAATCGTCCCCATCTCCGGCGTACTTACAATATTTTGAAAACTCCAGTTTTTCAAATCCTCACTTTTATAAAACAGGAGTGCTCCCTGTCCCTCTTTCACACTGCCCAGCAGCATGAAATAGCTTCCCTCACAGGAAAATACAAACGGATCTCTGGTATTCATCGCATCTCCCACTTCTCCCGGCGCAAAAGTAGGAAGGATCACCTCTTTGTTCTGTATTGGAAAGGTTATGCCATCTTCAGAAGTAGTCAGAAGCTGTGCTGCCACAAATCCCTTTTCTCCATAACAGTTGGTATTCTTTGGTGCATGATCCAGATATCGTACCCCGGTATAGAACAAATGCAGTCTGCCATCCTTTTCGACACTGCATCCGGAAAAACAGCCATCCTGATCCTCCGTACAGCTCGGATAAAGCGCAATGTCCTTGTGCTCATAATGCACCAGATCCTTGCTTACCGCATGCCCCCAATGCATCCGTCCCCATATCGTATCATAGGGAAAATACTGATAAAAAATATGATACTGTCCTTTATAATAAATAAGACCGTTTGGATCATTGATCCAGTGTCCCGGTGCTCTCATATGTAATCGCTGCATGATCTTCTCCTTTCCATTCGTAAAAAAGCCCTTCGACCGCGATCGAAAGGCTTATGCCACAAAAGTGGACCAGATGGGAATCGAACCCATGTCCGAAAACACATCCATCAGAGTATCTCCCATTACAGTCAATACTTTAACATTCCCTCAAACAGACGCCTATTGACAAGCTTCCATTCTTAGTAGCTTCATCGTGCTTCTTGCGGCGCAAAGCTTAACCACAAGAGTTCCCCACCGGTTTGATGCCGTGACCCTGAGTGGCGGGACGCCCAGGCACGACAAGCTGCAACTAGGCAGCTAAAGCTAAATTGTCTTCAGCGTTTAAATTTAATTTCTAAGTTTTAACGTGGTCCTAGTCCACGAATGGCTGCTCCAAATTCAACATCCCCGTCGAAACCAGTACTAGCCCATAAAAAGCTCATACATTACGCAAAAGACCGCTTTTCAGTTTTATTAAGAAAACAGATGTCTGCTGTTCAGACATTCTTTTTTCTATTCTTACATCATACTCATTTTTGAAAAAAAATCAACCCTTTTTTCAAAAATCATCCAAGATTACGGATTTTAAATTCCCGCTGTGCTTCCCGCTGCTGATCTTTTTTCGCAATGCTGTCACGCTTGTCGTATAATTTCTTACCGCGCGCCAATGCGATCTCGATCTTTACCAGAGAACCACTGAAATAAACCTTTAACGGAACGATCGTATATCCCTTTTCCTTTGCTTTTCCAAGGATCTTATTGATCTCTGCCCGGTGCAGCAAAAGCTTTCGTTTCCGCAATGGGTCCTTATTAAAAATATTCCCTTTTTCATAAGGATTGATGTGCATGCGCTGGATGAAAATTTCCCCATCATCCACGGAAATAAATGCTTCTTTGATGCTGCACTGCCCCATACGGAGAGATTTTACCTCCGTACCGACCAGCACGATCCCGGCTTCAAATTTATCTTCTATAAAATAATCATGATAGGCTTTTTTATTGTTTGCGATCAACTTCTCGCCATGCTGCTTCGCCATCCTAATTCTCCTTCTGTTCTGCGTCTTCCTCCACAAGAGAAAAGTCTATGGTTCTTGTTTCCATATCCGCATTTTCTACTTTAATTGTTACACTCTGTCCTAATTGATAGGTCTTTTTGGAATCCTTTCCGATCATCTTATATTCTTCCTCAGAAAAATAATAATAATCATCCAGCATGGAATTGACACTGACCATGCCCTCGACCGTATCCGGCAGTTCCACATACATACCCCAGGACGTAATACCAGAGATCGTACCGGTAAATTCCTGCCCGATCTTCGTTGTCATATATTGTACCTTCTTGAGCTTATCTACTTCACGCTCTGCTTCCTCTGCCCGACGCTCATTTTTACTGCAGCTATCTGCCACAGAATCTAAAATGCGCTCGTAATGCTCGATCCGCTTTGGATTCAGCTTGCCATGCAGATTCTCCTTGATAATGCGATGGATCTGCAGATCCGGATAGCGGCGGATCGGTGAAGTGAAGTGACAGTAATACTTTGCTGCCAGACCAAAATGTCCACTGCATACTGTTGCATACCGCGCCTGCTTCATGGAACGAAGCGTCAGACGGCTGATCATCGGTTCCTCCTTCGTTCCGGAAATCTGACTTAATAATTTCTGGAATTCTTTTGGATGAACCTCTTCTCCATTGGTTTTGATAAAGTAACCAAAGCTTGCTAACATATCCGACAATTTAAGCAGCTTTTCTGAATCCGGATTCTCATGAATACGATAGACAAATGGAAGCTCCTGCCAGAAGAAATCCTCTGCGATCGTTTCATTGGCAGCCAGCATAAAGTCCTCAATCAATTTGGTGGCACTGTTGCGCTCATACGGTTTGATCTCGATCGGAACTCCTTTTTCATTTAAAATGATCTTGGACTCCGGGAAATCAAAATCGATCGCTCCACGTTTGGTACGACGTTCCCGTAACAGCAAGGATAATTCCAGCATCAGCTCAAACATCGGTACAAAGTCTTTATATTTTTCACATTCTTCCGGATCATGATCTTCAATGATCTTCTTTACACTGGTATAACTCATCCGGCGGTCAATACGGAGTACAGACTCTGCAATGCGGTGTCCCACAATCTTTCCCTTTTTGTCGATCTCCATGATACAGCTTAATGCCAGACGGTCTACGCCCTGGTTCAGAGAACAGATTCCATTGGAAAGCGCATGCGGAAGCATCGGGATCACACGGTCTACCAGATACACACTTGTTCCACGTTTTACCGCTTCTTTATCCAAAGGAGAACCTTCTGTCACATACTGACTGACATCTGCAATATGCACGCCGAGCCGGTATCCCTTTTCTGTTCTGACCAAAGAGATCGCATCATCCAGATCCTTTGCGTCCTCTCCATCGATCGTCACCATCTGCCAGTCACGCAGATCAAGTCTTCCACTAATTTCCTTTGGATCAACCTCCTCCGGCACAGACTCCACCTGCTTCATCACAAGCTTCGGATATTCCATCGGAATACCGAGTGCACGGATAATGGATAAAATATCAACGCCCGGATCATTTTTATGTCCTAAGATCTCTACGATATGCCCTTCCGGGTTCTGACCATTTTCTCCATAATTCGTCAGCTTCACAACGACCTTGTGTCCATCCACTGCATTCATTGTATGATCTTTCGGAATAAAAATGTCTTTCGTAAATTTGTGGTTATCCGCAACAACAAATCCAAAATTCTTGCTCTTTTGGAAGGTACCTACGACCTCCGTCATACCGCGGGCAACGATTTTGGTGATCACACCCTCTAAACGTTTGCCGCTCTTTTCTTCTGTCACCTTAGCAAGGACAGTATCTCCATGCAGTGCACCATTTACCTTGCTTTCCGGAATGAAAATGTCTTCCTTGTCCCCTTCGATCTCCACAAAACCATATCCTTTGGCATTGCCGATAAAGATTCTGGTATATGTCCCTTTCTCCGGAATATGGTAGCGTCCCTTGGAATCAACCTCGATCCTACCTTCCTCCGTAAGCTCTGTCAGAACTTTTCTTAACACTCCGCGATCCTCATTTGCAACCTGAAGGAAATATGCCATTTCCTTTAATTTCATTGGTTTATATAGATCCTCCTGCATAAAGGAAAGGATCGTTTCTTTTCTTTTATCGTTTAATTGCTGATCCATTGTTCTTCCCCCTTTTTGTTATCCTCTTTTGTTTTGCTACTACCTATAGTGTAACATAAACGAAACGATTATAACAGTCAAAAAAACGGACTGCATACTCTGCAGCCCGTTCTTCTTATTTATAAGATTTAGTTGAAATAACTTAAGTTCAAAACCATCGCCAATACGAAGAATAATACACCAAGCACAACTGTGATGATCTCTAATTTACCTTCTACCGTATGTCTTCTGTTCTTGCTATAATAAGTATCTCCAGCCTGTCCGGTAAATGCTCCGCCGCCAAATCCAGCGTCCTTTCCTTCCTGGCATAAAACTACAATACAAATAAGTACAGCCACAACTAATAATGCAATCTGAAGTGCTAACTCCATGTTTTTAACCTCCTACCATATCCAATTCATCTATGTTCAAAAATCACAAGTGATAGTTTACCATAAACAAATGGAAATTTCAACTATTTCTTTTTCTGAGATTCTATTTCACGATCAGGCTCTTACCAGTCATCTCTGCTGGCTGCTCCAGTCCCATGATCTCAAGCAGTGTTGGAGCAATATCACAAAGTGCGCCACCTTCACGTAATGCCTTGCACTCTGGAACATTTACCAGAATGAATGGTACCGGATTGGTTGTATGCGCAGTATGTGGCTCGCCTGTCTCGTAATCGATCATCTTCTCTGCGTTACCATGATCGGCACAGATAAACAGTGCTCCGTCTACTTCCTTAATAGCTTCTACCGCATTGCCAACTAAACCATCGACACACTCTACGGCTTTCACTGCTGCAGGGATCACACCGGTATGACCTACCATATCCGGATTTGCAAAGTTGATGACGATCACATCATATTTATCAGACTTGATCGCAGCAACCAGACGCTCGCCAACTTCCGGTGCGCTCATCTCAGGCTGCAGATCATACGTTGCAACAGCAGGAGATTTTACTAAGGAACGATCCTCGTTCTTGTTTGGCTCCTCTACACCACCGTTGAAGAAGAAAGTAACGTGTGCATACTTCTCTGTCTCAGCCAGACGAAGCTGTGTTTTTCCATTGGCAGCAAGGTACTCACCAAAGGTATTTTCTACGCTCTGCTTCTTAAATGCAACCAGCTTGTTGCCGATCGTCTCATCATAATCTGTAAAGCAGACATAAGTAAGTGGCAGGAAGCCGTTCTTACGCTCAAAGCTGTCAAAGCTCTCATCACAGAAAGTTCTGGTGATCTCTCTTGCGCGGTCTGGACGGAAGTTAAAGAAGATCACGGAATCATTTGCCTTGATCGTTCCCACTGGTGCTCCGTTCTTGGTAATAACGGTAGGGATCACGAACTCATCGTTGTTACCATCATCATAAGATGCCTGCACACAAGCAACTGCATCCTCTGCCTGATTGCCCTCGCCATATACTAATGCGCTGTATGCTTTCTCTACACGATCCCAGCGGTTATCACGATCCATAGCATAGTAACGGCCATGTACGGATGCAATCTCGCCAACACCGATCTCATCAATCTTGTTCTGTAACTCCTGTACAAAATCCTTACCGGAAGTTGGAGGTGTGTCACGACCATCTAAGAAGCAGTGAACATATACTTTCTTCAGATCGTTTCTCTTTGCAAGCTCTAATAAACCATAGAGATGTGTATTGTGGCTGTGTACACCACCATCTGATAATAAACCATATAAATGCAGAGCAGAATCATTCTTTTTGCAGTTCTCTACTGCCTGTTTGAACTCCTCTACCTCGAAAAAGTCACCATCTTCAATGCTCTTGGTAATTCTTGTAAGCTCCTGATAAATAACACGGCCGGCACCGATATTCATATGACCTACCTCAGAGTTACCCATCTGGCCGTCAGGAAGTCCTACAAATAATCCGGATGCGTTACCTTTTGCAAATGGATATTCCTTCATCAGCTTGTCCATGACCGGTGTATTTGCCAGTGCAATGGCATTGCCCTCGGTCTTATCACTTAAGCCATAACCATCAAGAACCATTAAAACTACAGGTTTTTTACTCATAATAACTCGTATCTCCTTTATCTCTCATATCTGACATAAGCTGCACCTATGTCACTGTGACATACGCCAAATACCTATGATCCGGCTGATGCTCACACACATTCAAAAATATCATAGCATATTTGCCCTTTTCACGAAAGGGGTTTTCACAATTTTTTTGCTGTGTCTTAACATGTCCTTTTTAAAATAGAAAGTGCCACATCAGCAAAAGAATCAAGATTGCTCCGAAACTCCTCTTCTCCGATCAGCTCTGGCATTTTTTGTGGAGGTAGTTCCATGATGCAATCATGCAGGGCATCCAGATTTCTGCCATAATACTCCGGCAGATGCAGTTGTTCCTTCACTGCATCATGAAATTGTTCTTTCGTCGTTATACCACGCAGATCAAGTATCATTTGTCTATCCTTTCAAATGTATTATAATGGTCGCCCGTATAATAGATCAATCCGTCGTTGGAATATACCAGACGTTTGGCTCCACGGCTTAATGCCCCCAGTGTATCTACATCGCACTCATAATAGATCCTGCCATCTGCTGTTTCCAGTTTTTTCTCATAATTGCTATAAACATCCCCACCGATGCAGCCGAATTTAGCATATTCCAACAGGCTTCCTCCCTGCCAGCCAAGTGCCTGCGCCTGCGTTTTTGTCATAAAGTGTTCCGGTAATTTATGGTACGCTGCAATATACTGTGCCAGCATTTCTTTGCTTGTATATTTTCCATCTTCTTTCAGCACCGTATCTTCGCCGGAGACCACAGTAACTGCACAGTGGTATTGTTCCCCATTGCAAAGCGCGGTAATGGTTGCAGTTCCTACAGATCTGGCTTCCAGCGTGCCATTGGAACAATAGGCAATAGAAGTATCACTGGATTTCCACGCTACCTTTGCCGGAGCATTGTTTAATTGCAATGGCTGCGTTGTTCCATATGCCAGCTCTAATTGGGTACTGGATAAGCATGGTGCTGCCTGTGTAGTCGCTTGTTCCGTCGTTGCAGCCGTAGTCTGCTCTGTTGTCTGTTCCTTTGAAGCAGTCGAGGCATTGGTTTGCTCCGAATCCTTCTGCTTTTTATTTTTTACAGTCACCTTACATGTGACACGCTTCTTTTTCCAGTAGCAGGTAATGGTTGCTTTTCCTGCTTTTTTCGCTTTTATTTTTCCTTTTTTGGTTACAGTTGCAACCTTTTTGTTTGATGTTTTATACATCGCTCCCTTCACCTTTGGAATCGTCTTTAAGGTAAAGGTTTTTCCCTTTTGCAATACAATGCGGCTCTTATTTAATCGGAGTTTCTGAGCCTGTACCTGTACATTTCCGGAAAATGCACCGCACAGCAGTAACACTGCGATCAAAAATAGAATTCCCGGCCGTCTGGCAATTCGTTTCATACTCCTGCACCTCTTTCTTCACACAAAAAATACTACGCCTGTAACGAGCAAGCGTAGTATTCTTCTTCATCGTTTCATCTTACTTTCCAGCAAATACAACCTTACCGAAATCTGCCTTTAAGGATGCTCCACCGATCAATCCACCATCAATGTCAGGTTTTGCAAGTAATTCAGTTGCATTGCCTGCATTCATAGATCCACCGTACTGGATACGAACTTCCTCTGCAGTTGCATCGTCGTACATCTCAGCGATCAGATCACGGATTCCCTTACATACTTCCTGTGCCTGGTCAGAAGTTGCGGTCTTACCGGTTCCGATGGCCCAGATTGGCTCGTATGCGATCACTAATTTCTTCACCTGATCTGCTGTTACACCAGCTAAGTCAGACTTGATCTGAAGACGGATCCAATCCATAGTAACGCCTGTCTCTCTCTGCTCTAATGACTCACCACAGCAAAGGATCGGAGTTAAACCAGCTTCAAATGCCTTCTTTACTTTCTTGTTTAATAATACATCGTCCTCTTTGAAGTAGTCACGACGCTCTGAATGACCGATGATTACATATTTAACACCAGCATCTACTAACATAGCTGCTGAGATCTCTCCAGTGTATGCACCGCTCTCCTCAAAGTACATGTTCTCAGCACCAACTTCTACATTGGTACCTTTGGTTGCTTCTACAACTGGTACGATATCGATTGCAGGTACACAGTATACTACGTCAACTGCATCGTTCTTTACCAGATCTTTTAATTCTTCTACTAAAGCAACTGCCTCGCTAGGAGTTTTGTTCATTTTCCAGTTGCCAGCAATAATTTTCTTTCTTGCCATGATCCTACTTCCTTTCTATTTTACATTATACTTTGTCACTTTACTCTTAACACCATTCTTTGATTTTGCCCATACTGTAATACAGGTTCCCTTCTTCATCTTCTTAGTCTTAATTGTAAAAGATCCTTTTGCGTTTGCCTTTTTTTTGTAAATCTTATTCTGACATTTGACATAAACCGTACTTCCGGCAGTCGTTTTCCCCTTAACCACCTTGTGTTTTGTAACCTTTGTAACCGTTGGCTTCGTCGGTGCTGTACGATCTGACAGAATGAACTTCATCTTGTCACCGGCATATTGATCCTTCGTATACAAGTGCAAATAATATGTACCATTGCTAAGTGTGATATTTTTAGTCAATGTCCAGTCCTGCGGACCATTCATTTTCTCATCAGCCGTTCCTGCATAGACCAGTTCGTAATTCTGATCTAAGATCTCAAAATATCCAGCATCATATGCTGCTTTCAAACAAACTTTGGTCTTCTTTGCCAAATAAAAATAGTAGAACGACTCGCTACTGCATGGTAATGATGTCTGATACCAGTTATCCAATTGGATCGGTGTCTCACTTCCCTTTGTGGAAGCACCTAACGATGTTACCTCTGTCTTCGCAGCAGCAAATGATACGCCTGTCAGTGCTATTGACAATACCATAAAAATAGTAATGCATGATTTTATAATTTTTTTCATTGTTATTCCCCATTTTCTATTCCATAAAAGAGCAAAAAACGTTTTTCTCTGCAAGAATTGCTAAATTCCTGATGGCATAACACCATATTATGAACAGTTTTTTCTGAATAAGAGACGGCTCGCACTTTTAATAAAGTGCAGAACCATCCTCATTATAATTCTCTCTTATTTGTCGTTTGCTGCAGCTACTCCTGGAAGCTCTTTACCCTCTAAGAATTCTAAGGAAGCTCCACCACCTGTAGAAATATGGGTCATCTTATCACCAAATCCAAGGTTATTTACTGCTGCTGCGGAATCACCACCACCGATGATGGTAACTGCATCTGACTCAGCTAATGCCTTTGCTACTGCAATGGTACCCTTTGCAAAGTTTGGCATCTCGAAACATCCCATTGGTCCGTTCCAAACAACTGTCTTTGCATCTTTTACAGCATTTGCAAATAACTCTGCTGTCTTTGGTCCAATGTCAAGTCCTTCGTAATCTGCAGGAATCTCGCCACGTCCAACCACTTTGATATTGCAGTCATTAGAGAAGTCATCTCCAACGGTTGTATCAACAGGGATCAATAACTTAACGCCTTTCTCCTCTGCTTTCTTCAGCATATCTAATGCATACTGCTTGTAATCTTCCTCTAATAATGACTTACCAACTTCCTCACCAAGTGCTGCCATGAAAGTATATGCCATACCACCACCGATGATCAGTGTGTCAACCTTGTCTAATAAGTTCTCGATTACGGAAATCTTAGAAGAAACTTTTGCACCACCAAGGATTGCAACGAAAGGTCTCTCTGGGTTGTTTACTGCATTACCTAAGAAATCAATCTCTTTCTGCATTAAGTAACCAACAACGGCGGTGTCAACGAATTCTGTCACACCTACGTTAGAACAATGTGCTCTGTGCGCAGTACCAAATGCATCATTTACAAATACATCACATAAAGAAGCAAGCTCTTTAGAGAATGCCTCTCCGTTCTTTGTCTCCTCAGCACGGTAACGAGTGTTCTCTAATAATACAACATCGCCATCTTTCATTTCAGCAACTGCTGCTTTTGCATTTGGTCCAACAACTTCTGGATCTGCTGCAAATTTTACTTCCTGTCCTAATAACTCTGCTAATCTCTTTGCAACTGGTGCTAAAGAAAGCTCTGGTTTTGGCTCTCCTTTTGGCTTACCTAAATGAGAGCAAAGGATTACTTTACCGCCATCTGCGATCAGCTTTTTGATTGTAGGAAGTGCTGCTACAAGACGATTCTCGTCTGTAATATTTAAGTCAGCATCCAATGGTACATTGAAATCACAACGAACAAGAACTCTCTTGCCTTTTACGTTAATATCATCAATTGATTTTTTGTTAAGCATTTGTATGCTCCTTTCTACGCATTATATAAATGGTTTCCATAATAGAAAAAGAGTCCGGTCCATAAGACCGGACCCCTTTAGGATCATTATAATCTAATCCAGCATTCTTGAATTAATAGTCTTAAACGTATTATGCTAATTCAGAGAAGTACTTAATTGTTCTAACCATCTGGCTAGTGTATGAGTTCTCGTTATCATACCAAGAAACAACCTGAACCTCATATAAATCATCAGCAACCTTAGATACCATTGTCTGAGTTGCATCGAATAATGAACCATATCTCATTCCTACGATATCTGAAGATACGATCTCATCCTCGTTGTAACCGAATGACTCGTTAGAAGCTGCCTTCATAGCTGCGTTGATACCGTCAACTGTTACGTCTGCACCCTTAACAACTGCTGTTAAGATAGTAGTAGAACCAGTTGGGGTTGGAACACGCTGAGCAGATCCGATTAACTTACCATTTAACTCAGGGATAACTAAACCGATTGCTTTAGCTGCACCTGTTGAGTTAGGAACGATGTTAACTGCTGCTGCACGAGATCTTCTTAAGTCACCCTTTCTCTGAGGTCCATCAAGAGTCATCTGATCACCTGTGTAAGCATGGATAGTAACCATGATACCAGACTGGATTGCTGCATATTTGTTTAATGCATCAGCCATAGGTGCTAAACAGTTTGTAGTACAAGAAGCTGCAGAAATGATAGTATCATCAGCCTTTAATGTCTCATGGTTTGTGTTGTAAACGATAGTAGGAAGATCGTTTCCAGCAGGAGCTGAGATAACAACCTTACGAGCACCAGCGTTGATATGAGCCTGTGCTTTCTCCTTAGAGGTGTAGAAACCAGAACACTCTAATACTACGTCAACGTTTAACTCGCCCCAAGGACAGTTGTTTGCATCAGGGAAAGCGTAGATCTTGATCTCTTTGCCATCAACTGTGATTGAATCCTCTCCAGCTTTTACAGTGTCAGCCTTCTCGTATTTACCCTGTGAAGAGTCATACTTTAATAAGTGAGCTAACATCTTAGGTGAAGTTAAATCGTTGATTGCAACTACTTCGTATCCCTCAGCACCAAACATCTGTCTGAATGCAAGACGACCAATACGTCCAAAACCGTTAATTGCTACTTTTACTGCCATTTTAAATTCCTCCTAGATTATAATTTGAAACCACAATTTTTGGCTAAAACCGTGAGCCTCACATACCTATATAATAATCACTTTTGCGGTAAAATTCAAGTCCAAAATCAAGAAAACTTATTTTTTCAACAAATATTTGTATTCCTGTCCGTACTTCGTACAGTACGCCTTGATCCCCTCATTTCCCTGCACCGTCTCACAAAGCTCCAACTGTCTTGTTTCAGGGTTGCGGAAACCAATCCGGATCTCACCATCCTCTGACTCCTCAAATTCGACGTTGAAATCCCGGAATTCCTTCGGAATCTGCTTGAGTTTTTTTCCAAGTTTTACATCTGAAATCAAACCAAACAACAGGAATACTGCAAATATTGCAACAACGATTCCAATTGCTGATTTTTTTGTAATACCATATTTTCCTAAGTTGATCACAAGAATACCAGACAGATCACCATATGATACCGGACCTAAGTCTCTGCAATCATAGCTTCCATTGCGGTTATCTCCCATGGCAAAGAACTGATTTTTTTTCAGTGTTGTCGGTAGTATCTCATCATTTCCCTGCATTGGCTCTTTAATATAATCTTCCTTGACTACCTTGCCATTCACTTTTAAAACGCCGGCTTCCATTTCAATAGAATCCCCTTTTACCGCAACGCACCGCTTGATCAGATACTCACTCAATTCATCTGACCAGAATACAACAATATCCCCCCGCTTCAGATCTTTTTCACTGTCAATTTTCTGAATGATACCAACCTGTCCATCCTTAAGAGTATTGGTCATGGAGGAACCATCTACAATGATAAATCCATACAAAAAATGGGTTATTCCGTATACCACAAGCCAGATCAACAGTAATATTACAATAAATCCTGCCGTGTCAAGCAGAAATTTTTTTCTTTTTTTCTTTTTAAATTCCATAGATACAGCATCAATTGCCTCAAAGTCCAATTCATTTTTCATTTCGTTTTCTTCCATTTTGTTTTCTCCTTATTTTCAAAATAATATGCAGCAGGCAAAGTGCGATCAACGCCCCCGTACAATCAATAGATACATCGATCAGGCTGGCATGACGTCCCGGTACAAAGTTCTGATGAAATTCATCTGACATCGCATAAACAAAAGTACAGAGAAATGCCGGAATATACGGATACCATTTCACCAGATTATAGATTCCCATAAAAAAACATAATGCAAGCACGCCAAATTCTGTCATGTGCGCACATTTTCTCACCGGATAAGATAACATTTCTGCCAGTGATGTTGTATCCGCTGCTGAAAGTGATCTGCCCGAAATATGATCGATAATAAAAATAAGTATATCTACGATCCGGGAACTTTCTGTAGCAGAATCATCTCCACACTGTGCAGAAAAATAAAAAATGGCTCCCATCACGATCACGGCAGGAAGGAATGTGATCATCACTGTTTTTCTGCGATCTTTGCTTAAAGCCTGTGACCAGTCTGTTTTTTTCATGCAACAAACCTCTATTCTTAAAAACTAAAGAGTAGTATACCATTTTTGACATATTATTTCAAAACATTTCAAAAAAACTGACATAGTTAAGAAAAAAGACCGGAACACTTTTATGTCCCGGTCTCCTGCATTTCTTATAAACGATCTGCAATTTCGTATAATAATTTCTCGGTTTTCTCCCATCCAAGACATGGATCTGTAATGGATTTACCATAACAGCCATCACCAATCTTCTGGTTGCCGTCCTCAATGTAGCTTTCGATCATAACACCCTTTACCAGTTTCTTAATGTCCTCGGAAAGATTTCTGCTATGCAGCACTTCTTTTACAATACGTGGCTGCTGATCCCACTGTTTTCCGGAGTTGGAATGGTTTGCATCCACAATACAGGCAGGATTTAACAGCTGATGTTTGTCATAAAGATCTAATAAAAGGCGGAAATCCTCATAATGATAGTTTGGAATATTCTGTCCATGTTTGTTTACTGCACCACGTAAGATCGTATGTGCCAGTGGATTACCATCGGATTTTACCTGATTGGTGTGATATAAAAAAGTATGATGTCCCTGTGCTGCGATCACGGAATTGATCATGACAGTTAAATCTCCACTGGTCGGGTTCTTCATTCCAACCGGAACATCCATACCACTGGCGATCAAGCGGTGCTGCTGATTCTCAACAGA
Organism: Lachnospiraceae bacterium; assembly: GCA_050874905.1. Lineage (GTDB taxonomy): Bacteria > Bacillota > Clostridia > Lachnospirales > Lachnospiraceae > NC2004. The sequence continues at coordinate 33,712 of JBNMLP010000002.1, read as the reverse complement.
ACGTGCTCCCACTGCTACATAGGAAAGCAGATCCTCCATGTACCCCCAGTTTCCAGGATATAGCATCTCATCTGCTGCACTTAATGATGTTTCTTTTAAGGAGCGGATAAACATCTTCCGGATCGCGATCAGACCATGTACCATGTCCGGCTTTTTCTCCGGATCCGGCTGATGAAGGATTCCTTTGTATCCTTCTCCGGTCGTACGCGGTTTGTTTGTATAAATACGAGGGATGAGCAGAATCTTATCCTTCGTCTGTTCATTAACACGCGCCAATCTCTGAACATAATCACAGACTGCTTCCTCATTGTCTGCAGAACATGGTCCGATGATCACCAGAAACTTATCTGATGCTCCGGTAAATACATCCTTAATCTGCGCATCGCGTTTTTTCTTCACTTCAATTAATTCCTCACTCATTGGAAACTGTGCTTTGATCTCCTCTGCACTTGGAACTTTTTTCTCAATGTGTAAACTCATTTTTCAACATCCTTCCTTTAACTAACTAAATCATGTGTTAGTGTATCACTTTAAAGCAGTAAAGTCAACTACTGTTTCTGCTCTTTCTTCTGGGGATGTACAAACGCTGCATAATACATCAGACCGATAATGACACCACCACCGATAATATTACCAATTGTAACAAACAATAGATTGTTGTACAGAAAGCTTCCTACAGAAAGCTGATGGATCTGATCCAGACTTAATCCATATATTTCCTGTGCTTTTTGCACATATTCCGGATTCTTTGATGCCATAATGCCGGCAGGAATATAATACATATTGGCAACACAGTGCTCAAAACCGGAAATAACAAAGGCACAGATTGGGAAAAAGATAGCTAAGATCTTACCTACTACAGCCTTTGCTGCACTTGCCATCAGTACTGCAAGACAAACAAATACATTACACATAATGCCGGAACAAAAAGCTGTCCAGTGTGACATTGTAACTTTTCCAACTGCAACCTTTAATGTCATTGCCCCAAGCATTCCGTCCGTAAAATTCCATTGTCCGGTCTGGCTGACGATCGCTGCGATCATTACACCGCCGACCATATTGAAAATGTAAACGATCCCCCAGTTACGAAGCATTCCGCTTAATTTGATTTTTCCATTTACGACTGATCCAATCATCAGACAGTTTCCTGTAAAAAGCTCTCCACCTGCCAGAACCATTGCGATCAGACCAACCGGGAATACACAACCTGCGACCAATCTTGCCACACCGACATTGGTGATCGCATGCATGGCTGTATTACTTGCTTCCGCACCAAGTGCGATACAACTTCCCGCCATAATCCCAAGGATTATTAATTGCAATACAGAATAATTTACCTTTGTTACTGCAGCATTTACCATATTCTCATGTACTTCTTTCGGGGTATAACAATTGTACTGATCCATTCTCTTCTCCTATCTTTCCCTTATAATTTGTTTTTATGTGTTTCACAGGAATAGCGTATCGTATAAGGGGTAATTTCTTTGGATATGGAAGCTTTTTTCGCATAGCCCTTTAAAATCTTCCAAAACCCCTGTCGCGTCATTGCATGTCCCTGTGCATTTAAAAATAATGTCTGTTCCATTTCCTTTTGCAGCTTTATGCGTGCCTCCTGCAAATACTCTGACAGCACCATTTTAGTTTTTTCATCAAATGGTACAACGCGCTGCTTTTTTCCATTATCTATCAGCAGATAGGTATGCTCTAAACAGACATCCTCCACTGTCAGCCGAACCAGCTCACTGACACGGATACCGGTTGCATAAAGCAGTAGCAGCATAGCATAATCCCGCATTCCTCTTGCATTATCCTTTTCAATCGCAGCAAGCAGCTGCTGCATATCTTCCTGCGTCAATTCAACCGGCTTTTTATGTTCTACTTTAGGTGATTTTAAGCGATATGCTACATCCTCCTGTACCATATGAGCCCGCATCAGATAAAGATAAAATGTTTTCATGACTGCGATTGATCTTGAGATTGTCGCAGTAGAAAAGGCGGCTGCTTCCAAAGTTAATATATAGGGATTCAAATTTGTCTCTGTTACCAGCTTCCACTCCTTTATGCCATGCTGTTCCAAATATCCACATAGCTTTAAAAGATCACGCTGATAAGAAGAAATCGTATTCACACTTGCATGCTTTTCCTGTTGCAAATATACAACAAAGCGTTTGACATACTGCTCCATGGTATTTTCCTCATCAAAACTCCTGACAGTACAGAAATCATAATTTCTGTTTGGTATACACACAAAAAAACATGTGACAAAAGTTCACATGATTTTTTGCAATCTTTATTATATAGACAAACCGCAGTAAATGCAAATAAAAATTTTCTCATAAAAAGCGTTTTACTAATTGAAACACAGCATTCTGGATATAACTTTCACAAAAAACTCCCACAAAAAACAGAGACCCCATCCCCAGTAAGGAAAGAAAGCGTTTGCCCTGGTCACGAAAATAGAGGAAGGAAACTAAAGAGAGAATATAAAACAGCCACTGCGGGAAAAGTGCCAGAATATAAAAGAGCACTCCACTGATCCCATCTGCAAGAAGTTCTACACAAAAAGTCAGCCCCAGGCATGCCCCTAACAAAAAGCAAAGCAGAATTTTGCAACATTCTGTCGAAAAAAAAGCTAAAATAACAAGAAGAAGAAGCAACAATATACTTCTTCTTCCAAATACATAAATCCATAATTCCAAGGATGAACAATTTTCTCCATTAAGCAACTGCTCCCGAATACTTAACTGTTCCACATGATTAAATACATAATTTTTTAATGCAAGATTGGAAAACAATGTACCAAATAAATTACCAACCACAAGTGCCAGCATATCAAATGAAAAATGTCTCGTTAATACTTCCTGCCTCATCTTCCACGCCTCCCAAGAATTCTTGCGGTTTTCTCCGACAAGCTTTTTCTACGGTTTAATATATGACGTTTTCGAATGAAGTAGAACCTGTTGATATAGTAAAACAGCCGTAACTGTTTTGGAATCTATGATCTTACCGTCGCAGACCATCTGAAGTACTTGTTCAAATGGCAAGCGCACAACATTAATAAATTCATCCTCATCAAGATGCTGATTGGTCTTTTCCAAATGGTCTGCATAAAACAGTCCCAATATTTCATTGCTGTATCCGATTGCCGGGATACTGTTGCTCAGATGCACAATGTGATCTGAACGATATCCGGTTTCTTCTTCCAGTTCACGGGCAGCACACTGAAGAAATGGTTCCTGACCTTCCCGCTTCCCGGCAGGGATCTCCAGTACCATGTCTCCCACCGCATTACGATATTGTCTGACCAGCAATACATTGTGTTCCTCATCAATCGGAAGAACCCCTGCCCCGCCAGGATGCTTGACCAGATCCCAAGTTACCTCCCTGCCGTTCGGCAAAGTGATGAAATCCTTGTAAACCTGAATAGCAGCTCCCTGAAAAGCAAGCTCCTCTCCTCGTTTTTCATACTGTAACGAAGTCTTATGTTCCATATGACTACTCCAATACATTTAAAAACGATTCAATACGGTCTAAACCTTTTTCAATCTGTTCCATAGAAATTGCATAAGATAAACGGAAATGTCCATCCGCTGCAAAATCCTCACATGGGATCACTGCCGTGTTATAATCCTCGATCAAAATCTTGGCAAGTTTGGCTGCCGTTTCTACTTTCTGTCCTTTATAAGACATTTTGCAAGCCTCGGTAGCATCTACAAATACATAAAACGCTCCCTGTGGCTCTAAGCAGGATACGTGCGGCATTGTGCTCACTCTGCTAAACATATATTTTCTTCGTGCATCAAACTCTTTGCGCATGATTTCCACTGTATCCTGTGGTCCAAGTAATGCTTCCTCTGTCGCCTTTTGCGCAATGGAATTTGGATTGGAAGTTGAATGACTCTGTACAGAAGACATCAACTTAGCGATCTCTGCACTTGCTCCCACATAACCAATTCTCCATCCTGTCATGGCATAGCTTTTTGCCACGCCGCTTACCGTGATCGTTCTCTTATAGATCTCGTCATTTAAGGATGCAATGCTCACATGCTTGGCATCACCATAAACAAGATTCTCATACATTTCATCGGAGATAATATAAATATCCTTTTCCACTACAAAATCAGCAATTGCCTGCAGCTCTTCTTTGCTATATAACATACCGGTAGGATTGCATGGTGTATTGATCACAATTGCTTTGGTATTCTCCGTAAAACATGCTGCAAGATCATCTACTGTTGCCTTGTATCCGTTCTCTTTTTTGGTATGAACCGTAACCGGAACACCATCCGCCAGCTTTACCATCTCCGGATAACTCAACCAGTAAGGAGCCGGGATCATTACTTCATCTCCCGGATTTAAAATTGCCATAAAAACATTAGTCAAAGAATGTTTTCCACCATTACTGATCACGATCTGATTGATATCATAATCCAATCCATTAAATGTTTTAAATTTTTTCTTTACAGCTTCCTTCAAGGAATTTGTACCGGAAGCCGGAGTATATTTGGTATGGCCTTCATGAATAGCTTTGATCGCTGCATCACAAATGTTGTCCGGAGTATTAAAATCAGGTTCTCCGGCACCGAATCCTACCACATCAATTCCCTGCGCTTTTAATTCTTTTGCTTTTGCTGTAATTGCCAGCGTAGACGAAGGTTTTACTGCCTGCGCTTTCTTTGATAATGTTAATGACATAACATGCACCACCTTAAATTTACTTATTGTTTCAAAAAATCACATATGCTATTGTAATATAGAACACACACAAATACAAGAATTATTTGCTTGTAATTCTTTTTTTGGTCATTTTGCCCTTTATTTTCGCTTTTATCTCGCTTTTTTTGCAATTTTTCTATTCATATCTTTCATTTTGCACAATAAGGGAAGAATATGCTACCTGCTTCGCACCATAAAAAAGACCTTTCACCGATCTGGTGAAAGGTCTTACTCTTATTTCCTATTTCGCATAGTCTACTACTCGTGACTCTCGAATTACATTAACTTTAATCTGACCCGGATAATTCAGCGAACTTTCAATCTGCTTGGAAATATCTCTGGCCAATAAAATCATATCTGCATCAGACACCTGCTCTGGAACTACCATTACACGAATCTCACGACCTGCCTGAATAGCAAAAGTTTTGTCAACCCCATCAAAGGAATTAGAAATATCTTCCAACTCTTTCAATCTGGTTGTATATGTTTCAAGTGTTTCTCTTCTTGCACCCGGACGAGCTGCAGAAATTGCATCAGCAGCCTGTACAATACATGCAATCAAAGACTCTGGTTCACAATCACCGTGATGGGCGGCAACTGCATTGATGATGATCGGTGCTTCTTTATATTTTCTACAAAGATCTACACCAATCTGGATATGGGAACCTTCCATCTCCTGATCTACGGATTTACCAATATCATGTAATAAACCAGCACGTTTAGCTGTCCGGACATCCAGACCGATTTCAGCTGCTAACAAACCACATAAATGCGCAACCTCGATCGAATGCTTTAACGCATTCTGACCATAACTGGTTCTGTATTTCATCTTTCCTAACAATCGGATCAACTCTGGATGAATACCGTGTACTCCAACCTCTAAGGTTGCAGACTCGCCTTCTTCCCGCATCTGGACTTCTACTTCCTTCCGCGCCTTTTCCACAGTTTCTTCAATTCTTGCCGGATGAATACGGCCATCGACAATCAGTTTCTCCAATGCGATCCTTGCCACCTCACGGCGAACCGGATCAAAACTGGATAAAATAACTGCCTCAGGAGTATCATCAATAATGAGATCAACACCTGTCATAGTCTCTAGGGTACGGATATTACGTCCCTCACGACCAATGATCCTTCCTTTCATCTCATCACTTGGAAGCTGTACGGAAGATACGGTTGTTTCTGATACGTGATCTGCCGCACATTTCTGGATTGCACTGACAATGTACTCCTTTGCTTTCTTGTTGGCTTCTTCTTTTGCTCTGGTGTCCATCTCTTTCACCATTAAAGCCTTTTCATGTTTTACGTCTTCTTCTACACTTTTTAACAAAAACTCTTTTGCCTGTTCAGAGGTTAATCCTGAAATTCTTTCCAGTTCCTGGAGCTTCTTTGCTTGAAGCTGATCCAATTCGGCACGTCTTTTGTCCATTACACTTTCTTTCTGGGCAAGACTTGCTTCCTTCTTCTCCATTGCTGCGGATTTACGTTCTACATTCTCTTCACGATCCAGTACACGCTTTTCCAATCTCTGCAGCTCAGAGCGACGTTCTTTGGTTTCCTTATCAAGCTCATTCTTTACGCGAATGGTCTCTTCTTTGGCTTCCAAAGTTGCCTCACGCTTCTTAGCTTCTGCTGTCTTTAATGCTTCATCTATAATTTCTCGCGCCTTATCTTGAGCGCTGCCGATCTTTTGTTCTTCTTCTGTTTTGTATTTTGATACAGAAACTTTAGAAGAAACCGGAATGGCAACCGCAAGGCAAATTAAAGCAGTAACAACAATTGCTATAGCGATACCCACAGGAGCACCTCCTTATTTAGTTTTTACTGTACTTATATAAGTACAACATAACAATTTTATACTGATTTTTGACTAATGTCAAGTTTCTAAGCAAAAAATGTAGTGATAATGACTGAAAAGAACACAATATTTTGTATCTGTTTGTTAAAAATCATCATGTGATTCCCGATAACCAGTGACTGCATTTCGAATACTGCCCGAGGAAAAACCCTTCGCAGCAAGGAATTGGTACACTTTTCCCCAATCCTCATACGTCATCGTATCTTTATGCAATCGTTTGCATTTTTTGGCAATTAAATTATGTAAAAGCTGTTGTTCCTCCTCTTCCAGATCGTACTCTTCTCCACAGGCTTCATAAGCGGACGTAATATCCTCTTTGGATACTCCTTTGCCTTTTAGAAGCTGTTCGATCTGCCGTCTACTCTTGCTGCTCTTCTGAAAAGAAATAAACTGTGTGGCATATCGGACATCATCAAGATAATGAAATTGATCCAAGTACTCTATCACATTGGTGATCGTAGGTTCGGTATATTCTGACTGCAACAGCTTCTCTTTGATCTGCGCTCTGGTATAATCCTTTTTGATCAACAGATTCATAGCACGAAGCCTGCCTCTATGTAACAGACATCCTTCATAAATAGAATCAACCGATTCTTTGGAAATCGGTTGATCTATCTTGATCTCATATTGTTTTAATTCCTTTGGGTAGAGGGAAAAAAGATAACATTCATCTACATAAACTTTCTTTTTTCCATTCTTTCCCGGGAGTAATGCGGTTACGATCATATTAAGATTCCTTTGTCTCTTCCGTCTGTGTCTCTGCAGTACCTTCTGTTGCAAGTCCATAATGTGCCCGTACCAACTGTTCGATCTCCTGACATACTGCCGGATTCTCTTTTAGGAATTTCTTAGCATTCTCACGTCCCTGACCAATCTTTTCACCCTTGTAGGCATACCATGCACCACTCTTGTTCACAATATCACTGTTTGCAGCAAGGTCTAAAATGTCTCCTTCGGAAGAAATACCTTCTCCGAACATAATATCAAACTCTGCTTCACGGAATGGCGGAGCAATCTTGTTCTTTACAACCTTCACACGGGTACGGTTACCGATCATCTCACCATTCGCCTTTAATGTCTCGATTCTGCGTACATCCATACGAATAGAAGAATAATACTTTAACGCACGTCCACCTGTTGTTGTCTCCGGGTTACCAAACATCACACCAACCTTCTCACGAAGCTGGTTGATAAATACAACACTGCAGTTGGACTTACTGATCACGGCCGTCAGTTTACGAAGTGCTTGTGACATCAGACGTGCCTGAAGACCTACATGGGAATCTCCCATCTCCCCATCTATTTCTGCTTTTGGTACCAATGCCGCCACAGAATCCACGATCACAATATCAACCGCACCGGAGCGAACCAGCGTCTCTGTAATCTCTAATGCCTGTTCTCCATTATCCGGCTGTGAAATATATAAATTATCAATGTCAACGCCGATCTTCTTTGCATATACTGGGTCCAGTGCATGCTCTGCATCCACAAATCCCGCTATACCGCCACGTTTCTGAACCTCTGCGATCATATGTAAAGTAACTGTCGTCTTACCACTGGACTCTGGTCCGTAAATCTCGATCACTCGTCCCTTTGGAATGCCTCCTACTCCCAATGCAATATCCAAACTGATGGAACCTGTAGGGGTGGTCTCGATATTCAGATCCTTTCCCTGATCCCCGAGTTTCATGATCGCCCCTTTTCCGTAGCTCTTCTCAATCTGCATGATCGCAGCGTCAAGCGCTTTCAGCTTATCATCCTGTCTTGCCATAACTGTAATCTCCTTTTCAAAATAATCCCATACTATAACCAGTTTCGAAAATATGTTCGGTAAACTGTACTCATAATATACTAATTCACTGCCACTGTCAATAGATTTGACAAAAAAAGTGTACATTTGTTCGAGAACAACATTAAAATTTATCTGTTCCCAATCACATGTACACTTCTGAATCCTTGTATTTCCTGTTTATTCTATCACATCAGCCAAGTCTTTGCAATAACAATGAAAAAGCCTGTTCTACCGCCTTTTTACGAACTGTCTGCCGATCCCCGGAAAAATGACACTGTGCGACATAAGTCGTTCCACAAACATAAATGCCGATATACACCAGTCCCACCGGCTTTTCTTTCGTTCCACCACCAGGTCCCGCAATTCCGGTCGTTGCACAGGCAACGGAGGCATGTGCGGCCTGCGCGGCTCCATATGCCATCTGTGCGGCAGTATCATAAGAAACTGCACCTTTTTTTTGAAGGGTTTCTTCGGATACCTGAAGCAGACGATGTTTGGCTTCATTGGAATACGTTACATAGCCTTCCATCAAAACATCCGAGGCACCGGCCACATTGATCAATGTGGCAGAAAGCAGTCCTCCTGTACAGCTTTCCGCACAGCAGATCGTCTTATTCTGCTGTTGTAACGCCATCACAACCTGTTCTTCCAACGGCATATGCACCTTGTATTTTGTTACCTCTTCTTCGCTCAGTGCATCCACTTTCTGATACATTGTATCATCCCTTTCTAACAGCTTTCAATAACTCCCTTATTCTTTACAAGATAATCGATCATAGAAATGATCGTAAGTACCATAGCAAGATAGATCAATACCTGTTCTATCACATAAACAGCACCGTCATGTAAACCTAACGCTTCAAATAAAAGGATCAGGACAAGCATCACCATACTCTCTGCGGTTTTGATCTTTCCCCACCATCCGGCAGCGATCACTACTCCTTTTTCCGCAGCGATCATACGGAAACCACTGACAATAAACTCTCTTGCAATAATGACGATCACTACCCATGCCGGCATGATCCCACGCTCCACAAACAGGATCATCGCAGCTGCAACCAGCATTTTATCTGCCAACGGATCCATAAATTTACCAAAATCGGTGACAAGATTCATCCGTCTTGCAAGCTGACCATCTACAAAATCAGTTAAACTGGCTACCACATAAACGATCAGTGCCGCCCACTGAAACGCGCTTCCGTCAAGCATCATAAACACAATAAAAAAAGGAATTAAAATAACACGTAATAACGTGATCTTATTTGGTAAATTCATACACTCGCTCTCCTATCAAATCATATTCTTTAAAATCGGTGATCTGAACCGGTACGATCGTTCCGGAAATCAGTTCTTCTTCTGAGGAAACAAACACATTTCCATCGACACCCTTGGCATCTTTGTAGCTTCGTCCCACATAAATATCATCTTCATACAAATATCCTTCGATCAGAACCGGGATCGTCTTTCCTACCATTTTTTCATCATTTTCATAGGAAATGGCCTGCTGCAGCTCCATCAGTTCCGCGCGCCGCTGCTGTTTTGTCTGCTCTGGTATCTGATCCGGTAATTCTGCAGCAGCGGTTCCTTCTTCCATGGAATATGGGAAAACGCCCAGACGGTCAAACTCCATTTCATTGACAAAACGGTAAAGTGCTTCAAACTCTTCCTCTGTCTCTCCCGGAAATCCTGTGATCAACGTAGTACGGATCGCAATATCTGGAATCCGTTCTCGCAAATGCTGAATCACATGAACCAGTTCTGCTTTGGAAGTTCTTCGTCCCATCCGCTTCAACTCCGCATCTTCGCTGTGCTGGATCGGCATATCGATATAGTGGCAGATCTTTTCTTCCTCTGCCATCACATCGATCAATTCCTCCGTGATCTCCTCCGGATAACAGTAAAGCAATCTGATCCACTTGATCTCCTCTATCTCACAAAGCTTTTTCAACAGCGTCGGAAGCATTTTTTTGCCATACAGATCTACACCATATACGGTGATCTCCTGTGCCACAAGATTCAATTCCACTGCACCATTTTGTGCCAGTTCCTTTGCATTGGCAAGGACGTCCTCCATCGGAATACTGCGGTACGAGCCGCGCAGCTTCGGGATGATACAGTAGGTACAATGCTTGTCACAACCCTCTGCAATCTTTAAATAAGAGCAGTAACTCTCGGCACTGCCGATTCTTCCTCCGGTCACCTTGGACAGATAATTGATTCCTTTATCGAGTGTGATCTTCTGTTTGTCTGAAACAGCCTTACGGATCACTGCCGCAATCTCATCATATGAGCTGCTTCCGAGTACCACATCTACTTCCGGAATCTCCGCAAGAATATCATCCTTGTAACGCTGTGCCAAACATCCGGTCACCACAAGCACCTGCAGCCGCCCTGTTTTCTTATACTGTGCACACTCTAATATCGTTTCAATACTCTCTTCCTTGGCATCATGGATAAAACAGCAGGTATTCACAACGATCACGTCTGCTTCTTCTTCCTGATCGACGATCTGATACCCTTCTCTGTTTAAAATTCCAAGCATCACTTCGCTGTCCACAAGGTTTTTGTCACATCCTAAGGATACGAAAAATACGTTCATAGTGTCTCCTTACTTTCTTTGCATCTCTTCTGCCTTTACTACATTGTGCATCAACATGCAAATGGTCATCGGACCTACACCGCCCGGAACCGGAGTGATCTTCTCTGCCACATCCTTCACACGGTCAAAATTCACATCACCACGAAGCCTGTTGTTCTCATCCCGGTGAATTCCGACATCGATCACAACTGCCCCCTCCTTGACATAGGTTTCATCAATAAACTGTGGTTTTCCAATCGCAACCACTAAAATATCTGCCCGTTTCGTAACCGCACGAAGATCCGCCGTTTTAGAATGGCATACCGTTACTGTACCATTTTCACGGAGCAAAAGAAGTGCCATTGGTTTACCGACAATGTTGCTCCGGCCTACTACCACACACTCTTTTCCTGTGATCTCTACATTGCTTCGTTTTAATAGTTCAATGATGCCCGCAGGGGTACAGGAAACAAATCCCGGCTGTCCAATGCTTAAGGCACCCACACTTTGTGGATGGAATCCATCCACATCCTTTTTCGGATCGATCGCCTTGATCACGCGGTCTTCATCAATATGCTTTGGCACCGGAAGCTGCACTAAAATACCATTGACAGCATCATCCTGATTGAGAGTATTGATCAACTTCAATAACTCTTCTTCAGATACTTCCTCTGGAAGATGGTAACTCAAAGAACGGATCCCGATATACTCACAGGCCTTCTTTTTATTGTTGACATAAACACTGGAAGCCTTGTCCTCTCCTACCTGTATCACAGCGAGTGACACTTCTCTTCCCTGTTCTTTTAACGCTGCTACTTGTTCTTTTAATTCTTCTTTTATCTGGGCTGCAATCGCCTTTCCATCAATTAATTGCGCCATTTTATCCTCCTAAATCATTAGAATAATCCAGTAATCACACCGTCATCATTCACATCAATTCCTTCCGCAGCCGGAACCTTTGGAAGTCCTGGCATTGTCATGATCGATCCGGTGATCGCAACTACAAAGCCGGCACCGGCACTGACATAAATTTCATTTACTGTAATATCAAAATCAGTCGGACGTCCGAGCTTCTTTGAATCATCCGATAAGCTGTACTGCGTTTTCGCCATACAAACCGGGAAGCTTTCCATTCCCATTTCTGCAATCTTTGCAAGAGATTTCTTTGCAGCTTTGGAATAGCTGACACTTCTTGCACCATAGATCTCTTTTGCGATCGTTTCAATCTTTTCTTCAATAGAAAGGGAGTCGTCATAAAGCGGAGCATAATGAGAAGGTTTAGTTTCAATCGTCTGTAATACCGCCTGTGCCAAAGCAACACCGCCTTCGCCGCCTTTCTCCCATACGTCAGAAAGTGCAAATTCACAGCCACGTTCCTTACAGAAGTTCTCAATAAACTGAAGTTCCGCCTCGGAATCCGTTACAAAACGATTTAATGTTACCACAACCGGAACATTAAATTTCTGCAGATTCTCAATATGCTTCTCCAGATTGCAGATACCATTCTTTAAAGCATCCAGATTCTCTGCACCAAGTTCTGCCTTTGGTACGCCACCATTATATTTTAATGCCCGGACAGTTGCTACCAGGACAACAGCATCCGGTTTTAAACCTGCCATACGGCACTTGATATCCAAGAATTTCTCTGCACCAAGATCTGCCCCAAAGCCAGCTTCCGTCACAACATAATCTGCAAGTTTTAATGCCATTTTTGTTGCACGTACACTGTTACAACCATGTGCAATATTGGCAAATGGTCCGCCATGTACCAGTGCCGGCGTATGCTCTAACGTCTGGATCAGGTTTGGTTTGATCGCATCCTTCAGCAGGGCAGCCATAGAACCAACCGCCTTTAAATCCTTTGCTGTCACAGGCTCACCATCCACATTATATGCTACGATGATCTTACTTAAACGATCCTTTAGATCTGCCATATCATTTGCCAGACATAAAATGGCCATGATCTCGGATGCCACGGTGATCTGGAAACGATCCTGACGAACCACACCATCCATTTTTCCACCCATACCGATCACGACATTACGAAGCGCACGGTCATTCATATCAAGACAACGCTTCCATACGATCTGTTTCGGATCAATGCGAAGAGCATTGCCCTGCTGTAAATGATTGTCAAGCATGGCAGCTAACAGATTATTTGCAGAAGTTATGGCATGAAAATCGCCGGTAAAATGAAGATTCAGATCTTCCATCGGTACAACCTGCGCATATCCACCACCGGCGGCTCCTCCTTTGATACCAAAGCAAGGTCCTAAGGATGGCTCACGAAGTGCGATCACAGCTTTTTTTCCAAGCACACCAAAAGCTTCTCCTAAACCAACTGTGATCGTGGTCTTTCCCTCTCCTGCCGGAGTAGGATTGATCGCTGTTACCAGGATCAGCTTTCCATCTTCTTTCTCTTTTACCCGATTCATCAAATCATCGGAAAGCTTTGCTTTATATTTTCCATAAAATTCCAGATCATCTTCGGAAATATCCAGTTTTTTGGCTACCTCTTTGATGTGGAATAATTCTGCTTCCTGTGCGATCTGAATGTCTGTTTTCATAGTCTCCTCCTTAAATATGTGTCTTACAATGTTCTCTTTAATTAAGCTGCCGGTGTGGCAGTAACAAACGGCTGTACTGTATAAGTTACCATTTTCTTTGTGGTGTTCTTTGTAGCGTCTGTTACCGTAACCGTAACCTGATAAGTATTCTCTGCAGTCTTATTTACTCCCAGTAATATCATGGAAGCAACCTTCTCTGCTGCAATTTTTTGGCCATTGTCCTTGATCGAAACATGTGCCATAACATCCGCTTTGATCGCTTCTATGCATTGTGTTTCATTTTGAAAGGTCTGTGTGAGCGAGGTATTATTGACTCCATTGAGCTCCGGCTTCTTTGTATCAACAACCTTTACTGTTCTCGTTTTGATAGCTGTTTTTTTGTTGGTGCCTTTTACTTTGTAGGTCAATTTATATACCCCACACGTATCGGTCTTTACCGTTCCTTTTACCTTGATCTGCTCTTTTTTGAGTTTTTGACCGGAAACCATGTTTGCTTTTACTCCTTTTAACGGATTGAAACTTGCATTCCGCTCGAGTGTTACAGCATCCAATCCGGAAAATACCGGTTTCTTCGTATCTACAACAGAAAATGACACGGTTTTTTCTTTATAACGCCCTGCTTTATCTGTCGTTTTATATACAACATCATAATTTCCCAGCTTTTTCGTATTGATCGAACCGGAAACTTTCAGATATGTTTCTTTGTTTACATTTCGTCCGGTAACATCAGTAAGTGTTACAAGACTTTTAAGATTCTTGATCTTTTTGCCATACTCGATGGTTTTGCGCTTGGCTGTAACCTTTATCAGCTGGTTGTGCCATGGATTTCCCGGTGTTGGATCTGTCGGATCCCATTTTGTACTGATCTTCATCGCTTTTGGCTTACCTAACGGGTCATCTTTTTTCGTACCGTTAATGATCTTGATCGTTGTACCAAGCGGACAGTTATCATACATCCACTTTGCATCACCACAGGTCAGACGGACACAGCCATGGGATGCCGTGGTTCCTAATGCATTGTATGCACTAACGGAAAGATCTCCCGGATTCCGGCTCATGTAATAGACCGAATGAAATAAAAAATTGCCGTAAATCTGTGTACAGTACTGTCCCCACACATTATTCATCAATGGCTGCCACCGGTACTTGTTTGGTGATTTGAAAGTACCAATCGGAGTAGCCTCTCCACCGGAACAGACCATTGCCTTGACCGGCTTTTTGTATTTTCCATTCTCATCCTTGGCAAATATCGTCACCGTATTGGTTGCTTTATTCACCTGGATCAGATACGGATATTCCGTCTTCTCTTTTTTGTTTTCTGTTTGTTTTTCACTGCTCTTTTTTGTTTTGGCAGAAACCACACCTGTTTCTGAAAAACTTAAACTTAACAAAAGCAGCAATGCGATCAAAAATGCTGCCTGCTTCTTTACGATTCCCATATTTTCTTCCTCTTCCTATTCTTAATTATTATCCAAAGATCTGCTCTACCAGACGACAGTATTCTGCATACTGTTCGTATTCGCTCAGGCAGGTAAGTTTTTCGGCGATACTTTTGTAATACCAGCCGATGCGTTCTTTTCGTTTTTCATGAAAACGATCCCATAACGCTTCTCCCAATTCCTTATAATCGCGGGTAATCGAACGGATATTGGACAGCTTATCTGCAAGCACCAGCATACACTCCTCTTTGGTATGACTGCTCAGCTGATCGATCGTTGTCTGCTTGCGTTCCTGCCAACTCTTCGACTTATCTTCCGATTCTCTTGCAACAAACTGTGCAACGCGAGAACCAAACTCCCTCCGGATGTCCTCTATGGTAACATCGCAGTCCTCCACAGTATCGTGAAGTAATGCCGCTGCAATCATCTCTTCGTCCGTTGTCATGCCGGAAATGATCACGGCACATTCCATCGGGTGAAGAATATAAGGAATCTTCGTCGCTTTGCGGAACTGTCCCTCATGCGCCTTTGTTGCAAAAACTATTGCCTTTGAAACCATCCTTTGTCTCCTTTATTCTCAATGCACGGTTCACCCATAAACAAAACAAGTATACCATCCACCCATTTCAAATACAAGGGAAAGTTGACATGAAAAAGCGAATCGGGGTATACTAAAATCAAAGAAAATGCGAAGGAGAAATACCATGCAATTCACTAGAAAAAAGGGCTTACACGGCAGTATTACCGTGCCGGGAGACAAAAGCATCTCCCATCGTGCCGTCATGTTTGGCGCGATCGCAAAAGGGATTACTGAGATTTCCGGCTTTTTAAATGGTGCCGACTGTCTCTCCACCATTTCCTGTTTTGAAAAAATGGGAGTTCCTATTTCCATAAAAAATGACAAAGTAGTCGTACACGGCAAAGGGCTTCATGGTCTTTGTGCACCGGATACTATGCTTGATGTTGGTAATTCCGGCACAACGACCCGGCTGATCTCCGGACTGCTCGCCGGTCAACCGTTTACCACACATTTAAATGGAGACGCCTCCATCCAAAAACGTCCGATGAAGCGCATTATGACACCACTCTGGCAAATGGGCGCAAGTATCGTCAGTGACCGGGATAATGATTGTGCGCCGCTTACCATTAAAGGGCAGCGGTTAAAAGGAATTCATTATACCTCTCCGGTTGCCTCTGCACAGGTCAAATCCTGCATTTTACTGGCAGGTCTTTATGCCGATGGAAAAACAAGCGTGACGGAACCGGAATTATCGAGAAATCATACTGAGCTGATGCTTGCTTCGTTTGGGGCAGACATTACCTCCAAAGGAAAAACGGCAACGATCGCTCCTGCCAAAGAGCTGTACGGACAGTCCATTACCGTACCGGGAGATATCTCTTCTGCCGTCTACTTTGTAGTAGCAGGACTTATCACCGAGGATTCCAGACTAACGATCAAAAATGTCGGCCTGAATCCAACCAGAGATGGGATCATCGAGATCTGTCGTGCCATGCATGCCAACCTCACTATTGAAAATGAACATGTCGAGGGCGGGGAATGCGTCGGAGATATTACTGTATGCACCAGTGATCTGGTCGGTACAACGATTGAAGGAAGTGTGATCCCCCGCTGCATCGACGAGCTTCCAACGATGGCACTGCTTGCCTGCTTTGCCAAGGGCGATACGATCATAAAGGATGCAAAAGAGTTAAAGGTAAAGGAATCCGACCGCATTGCTGTTATGGTTGACAATTTAAGCCGCATGGGCGCAGACGTAGAGGCAACTGAGGACGGAATGATCATCCACGGTCCATGTCCGCTTCACGGAGCAGAGATCGATACCAACAATGATCATCGCATTGCAATGACCTTTGCAGTAGCCGGAATCAATGCTGACGGTGTAACAACATTGAAGAATGCAGAATGTGTAAATATCTCCTACCCAACATTCTATGAAGATTTAAACAGTTGTTACAACGGACAGAACGAATAAAAACATCGCATCAAAAAAGTGTTCCAAAAAATGGAACACTTTTTTCATTATAATAATAACATCGCATCTCCAAAGGAGAAGAACCGATATTTTTCTTTTACCGCCGTTTCGTAGGCGCGTAATATACTTTCCCGGTCTGCAAATGCAGATACCAGCATAAGTAATGTTGATTCCGGCAAATGGAAATTGGTGATCAGCGCATCCACGCATTTAAACCGGTATCCCGGATAAATAAAGATGTCTGTCCAGCCGCTTGTTTCCCTGACAAATCCCTGTTCATCTGCAACAGACTCCAGCGTTCTGGTGCTCGTTGTTCCAACCGAAATGATCCGTCCTCCTTGTCGTTTCGTTTCATTGATAATGTCTGCATCCTCTGCTGCGATCTGATAAAACTCCGAATGCATATGATGATCCAGGATATTGTCTTCCTTCACCGGACGAAACGTCCCCAGTCCGACGTGAAGTGTCACATTGGCAATTTTGATCCCCTTGTTCTGGATCCGTTCCAGCAGCTCTTTCGTAAAATGAAGCCCTGCTGTCGGTGCAGCCGCCGAACCTTCATATTTAGCATAAACAGTCTGATAACGATTTTTATCCTCCAGCTTATGGGTGATGTATGGCGGCAGTGGCATTTGTCCGAGCTCATCCAGAATCTCCTCAAAAATGCCATCATATTCAAACGAGATCAGACGATTTCCTTCTTCTACAATGTCCGTTACCGTACCTTTTAATCGTCCGTCACCAAAGGAAATGACGGCACCCGGTCTCGCCTTTTTTCCTGGTTTTACCAGCGTTTCCCAGACACGATCTGTTTTTCTTTGCAACAGCAATACTTCGATCGCTGCACCTGTTTCTTCCTTGACACCGAGCAGACGTGCCGGAATTACCTTTGTATTGTTAATGACCAGACAGTCTCCCGGATTCAAATAATCGATCACATCATGAAATACTTTGTGTGTCACCTCTTTGGTCTTCCGGTCAAATACCATCAACCGGGAAGAATCTCTTTGTTTTAACGGATCCTGTGCGATCAGCTCCTGTGGCAGATCGTAATAATAATCGGTAAGTTTCATACCAAGTTCCTGATTTGTACTCATTTTATTGCCTCTCTTATTTCATGGACACTGACGGTCCGTAATAATATCGAATAATATTCTCTGCACTTTGTCCGGCTAAGGCACGCGCTTTCGCACCCGCCTGGCTCATCCCGGCTCCGTGGCCATTTCCCAATCCAACGAAAGTATATACTCCATCTTTTACAGAAGCTTTGGAAACCGTAGCTGAAGTATTATCCTTTCCAGCCACAACCACCGTACCGGACTCCGCCAGCGTTGTCACACGTTTGTTTGAAGATAATACCACTGCACCGGTTAAGTCTTCTACTTCTCTCGTCTCTTCTGTTCCTTTTAGGAAAAGAGAGGAAATGTCTTCTTTTTTAGTGATCAGACGACATTTTGTACTGTTTAATCCCAAGCGCACCCGGATATTGTCATGCTTTAACGTAATACTCTTCTGCTCTGTATCTGTAAAAGTCACTGCATCCAGACGCCCGCTTGCCGTCTGTGCATCCACTTTTGCTGACACGATCGCCTTTAAACCAACCAGTTGTCCTAACTGTTCCGGTGTATAATCCTTGCGCCATGCCTTTCCTGCATAGGAAAGCTCCATCACATCTGCCACCGGAAGCAGATAATTTCGTTTGGTTCCCCAGATATTTACTGCATTCTCCGTTCTTCCGCCACTGGACGGAAAAAAGGCGGCATCAATCTGGCTGCCCTTATCGTAAATGCAGATTCCTCTCGTAGAGGTCACTGCAAGCACAGCATCTTTTCGCTCCTTTGCATAGCCCCCATACTGCTGGGAAGAAGTTGTAGAAACATGATCTGTATCATTGAGAGTATAGGGAGTAACTGTATTTGTATCACCGGAATTATCACAGTGATTCTGCGCAAACGTTCTGGAAACAATTGCCTGAGCTTTTAATGCCTCCATCGGATAAGAAGCATCCATCTCACTTCCCACCACGCTGCGAAGATAATTCTCCACATTTGTAATATTCACAACGGTCAGCTTACCTGCTCCATAGGTTCCGATCTCCATCCGTCCCCGGTATTCATATCCATTTACCGTAAGCGTTTTGGAACCTTTTTTATTCAACACATTTGCAGATATCTGTACATATTGTCCGGTTTCATCCCCATCATATAGCAGAGCAAAGGAACCGCCGCTAACTTTAATGCGGTGACCATTATAGGCACTCACTGAAAAGGTAGTTTTGGACTTGGCTTCCGCCTTTTCCTGTAACGACATAACCTTTTGAACATCTTTTTTACCACCAACATAAATGCTCCACTTATTCTTTCCGATCATGGCAACATAGGTGGAGTTTTTTAACGACTTCACCTTGCAAAGCTTCTGATATACCTTAATCACAGAAGCATAATCCGGATACACCGTATCGGACACCAGATAGTAACCTGTTGCCGGAGAAAAAGTAAAACCGGAACGATTAGTAAAATGGATGTATTCTGAAAAACGGTTATTCACACAGTATCCTAACGCGATCTTTTTGGTGGACACCTTTACACTGCTCTGCTGTTTCAATTGCTTGGTCAATCCCACCCGGATGATATACAGGCTATCCGCATGCACCTTTGGACACGCCACTGCAGATAAAAGGATCCCGATCAGAAAAAGAACCGCAAAACATTTCCTTCTTCTAGTTCGAATCATAGCACTCTCCTTTCCTGTTGCTGTCAATGCTCTTTTCTTATTCTACCAAAAAGCGGACGCTACGAAAAGACTCTTTTCACATGAAAAAACTCACAGATACAATCTGTGAGTAAGAAGCAGTTCGTAGGGGAATCGAACCCCTGTTTTCGCCGTGAGAGGGCGACGTCTTAGCCGCTTGACCAACGAACCATATCACAATATGAAGAATAAGAGCAGTTCGTAGGGGAATCGAACCCCTGTTTTCGCCGTGAGAGGGCGACGTCTTAGCCGCTTGACCAACGAACCATACTTGTCATCTGCCGACGACTTTGATAGTATAGCAAAGCCACCGACAAAATGCAAGCACTTTTTTATTTTTTTTAGAGGAATGAAAATGTAAGCTGGTTTGTTTCGGTCAGATCATCTAATATTCCCGCCTCTGTCAGCTTATCGATCGCACTCTGTCCAATGTGTGCCCGCTTCCTCAAATCCTCTTTGGAAAGATATGGGCGATTATCTTCTCCCTTTGCATCCACAATACTCTGCGCCGCATTATCTCCCATACCATCGATCGTATTTAATGACGGCATGATCTTTCCATCAATGATCTGAAATTCTGTAGCTTTTACCCGGAACAGATCGATCGGCATAAATTCATAGCCTCTAGCGTACATTTCCTGCACCAGACGCATATCACGGATCGTATCTTCATCCTTTGCTGTTCGAAGATTCTTATCCCGGCTGCGGATCTCTTCCAGATAATATTCTAACTTTTCTCTTCCACGGCACATTGTCATATAATTCATTGCCTTGGCACGAATACTGAAAAAGGTGGCATAATATTCCAGTGGATAATTTACCTTATACCATGCGATCCGCCACGCCATCATAACGTAAGCAGCAGCATGCGCTTTTGGGAACATGTACTGGATCTTCCGGCAGGAGTCCACATACCAGTCCGGAATATTGTGTTCCTTCATGATTGGAAGCCACTCATCCTTCAAGCCTTTTCCCTTACGTACACTCTCCATGATCGTAAAGGCAAGACCACTTTCAATTCCCATATGGATCAGATACACCATAATATCATCTCGACAACAGATCGCACCGGACAGCTCTACGATACCATCCTTGATCAGATCCTGTGCATTCCCAAGCCACACACCAGTTCCGTGTGACAGACCGGAAATACGAACCAGATCGGAAAAACTCTTTGGATTGGCATCGATTACCATCTGCATCGCAAAGTCTGTACCAAACTCCGGTACGCCAAGACAGCCAAGCTTCGTTCCACCAATATCCTCCGGTGTGATTCCCAAAGCATCCGTATTATGGAACAGGGAAATGACATCTTTGTCATCCAGAGGGACCTTTTTGGCATCGGTTCCGGTAAGATCTTCCAGGTGACGGATCATACTCGGATCATCATGTCCCAATATATCAAGCTTCAACAGGTTGTGGTCGATGGAATGATACTCAAAATGCGTGGTCGTAATATCTGTGGTCATATCATTGGCAGGACGCTGGATCGGAGTAAACATATCGATCTCCATGCCATGCGGCACAACAATGATACCACCCGGATGCTGTCCGGTCGTACGTTTCACCCCGGTACAGCCTTTCGCAAGTCTTGTGATCTCGCAGCGGCGCTCCGTTACATAAACAGTCGCATCCTTTGCTTCCTTTTTTGCCTGCCGCTCATCCTTTCCATCCATGATCGCCTTTTTGTAAATCTTCTCGCGCTCATCGTCTTCAAAATACTTGTATACATAACCTTCCGCTGTTTTATCTGCGACTGCGCCGATCGTTCCGGCACGAAACGCATGTCCTTCACCGAACAGCACCTCTGTATACTTATGCGCACAGCCCTGATACTCACCAGAGAAATTCAGATCGATATCAGGCTCTTTATCTCCATTAAATCCCAGGAATGTTTCAAACGGAATATCATGACCTTCCTTGATCAGCTTATGCCCACACTTCGGGCAGTCACGATCCGGCATATCACATCCGGAATTGCCGGAAAAGGCTTTTACCTCCGGTGAGTCGAAATCTACAAAGTGACACTCCGGACAGATATAATGCGCGGAAAGCGGATTTACCTCTGTGATACCGGACATCGTTGCCACAAAGGAAGAACCAACGGAACCACGGCTTCCTACCAGATATCCATGATCATTGGAATCCCATACCAGCTTCTGCGCAATGATATACATTACCGCAAATCCATTGCTGATAATGGAATGAAGTTCCCGCTTCAAACGCTCCTCTACCACCTCTGGAAGATCCGGTCCATAAATCTCATGTGCCTTATCATAACAGATGTTGGTCAATGTCTCGTCCGAATTTTCAATCTCCGGTGGACATTTATCCGGATAGACCGGAGAGATCTTTTCAATCATATCTGCGATCATATTGGTATTAGTAACAACAACTTCTTTGGCTTTTTCTGCGCCCAGATACATAAATTCCTTTAACATTTCCTCCGTCGTTCTGAAATAAAGTGGCGGCTGTTCATTGGCGTCGGCAAATCCCTTTGACTTCATGATGATGCTCCGGTAAACAGAATCCTCCGGATTTAGGAAATGAACATCACACGTAGCTACAACAGGCTTATGATACTCCTCACCCAGCCGTACGATCGTACGGTTGATCTCCATGATATCCTCAATACTGTTGACCGGATATTTCGAATTATTGATCATAAACTTATCATTTCCAAGCGGCTGGATTTCCAGGTAATCATAAAAATCCACAATTTTTTTGATCTTTTCATGTCCTCTGCCATGTAAAATCGCGCGGAACAGTTCTCCTGCTTCACAGGCAGAACCGATGATCAGTCCTTCCCGGTAACGGTTGATCAGACTCTTTGGAATACGCGGCCGTTTGTTAAAATACTTAATATGGGAGGCCGAGATCAGATGATAAAGGTTCACGCGCCCGATCTCATTTTTCGCCAGAATAATACCATGATAATAAGGTGCTTTCTTGATCTTATCATCTGAAAATTCAGAGCAGGCATTTAACTGATCTACGTTGTAGATCTCTTTCTTTTCAAGCATCTCAATGAAGCGGACAAATATCTTGGCAGTTGCCCCGGCATCGTCCACCGCTCTATGATGATTTGCAAGCTTGATCTTCAAATGCTTACAAACCGTATCAAGTTTGAAACGTCCCAGCTCCGGCAGCAGGACATGAGCAAGTTCCACTGTATCGATCACGGAAAAATCAGTAGGAATGCCAAGCCGCTCACAATTTGCTTCAATAAAGCTGATATCAAATTCCGCATTATGTGCTACCATAACCGAGCCTTTGCAAAACTCCATAAATTGCGGAAGGATCTCTTCGATCGTTTTCGCATCTTTGACCATATCGTCATTGATATGGGTCAGATTTTCAATCTCAAACGGGATTGGTCGTTTTGGATTCACAAATTCACTGAAATGATCAACTTCTTTTCCATCAACCACACGCACCGCACCGATCTCAATGATACGGTCATTCTGGGATGAAAATCCGGTGGTCTCCAGATCAAATACCACGTAGCTATCACGTAACGACTGTCCTTTGCTGTTCAATACAATATCATGCAGATCATCTATAAAATATCCCTCTACCCCGTAAATGATCTTTAGATCATCATCCTTATTAAGCTCTCTTGCCGCAACCGGGAATGCCTGTACCACACCATGGTCAGTGATCGCCATCGCTTTCATGCCCCAGTCTTTCGCCGTCTTTACTACCTTTTTGATATCAACGACGCTGTCCATCTCACTCATGACCGTATGCAAATGAAGCTCTACACGCTTCTCCAGAGCATGGTCCATTCTCTTTTCTCTGAAATCCACCGTCTTTTTGATCCCGACCACCGAACTCATCTGCAACTCCTTGTCGTAAGTATCAAACTGAATAACACCTTTTACAAGGTAGAAATTGCCCTCAGAAAGCTCGGATAACAGATCAGTCATGCTGTCATTTTTAATAAAGAGCTTGACTTTGATCGTATTGGTAAAGTCTGTAATAAAAAAGGTGAAAATTGTTTTTTCTCCACGGATCTCGCGGAATTCAAAATCACTGACCATACCACGGATAACAGTATCTCCCATCTCGGAGGTGATCGACTTGATCGCAGTCAGTTCTCCATCCACATTGCGGCCATAAATCACATCCGGATCGTCTTTGGGACGACGATAACTGCCATAAGTACTCTTTCTTGCTGTCTCTTTCTCCGGAGCATTTGCTGCCTCCTGCTTTGGTGCAGCATCCCCCTTTTTTCCGGAGTTTTCCATTTTTACAGGAGAAATCCCGGAGTCTTTCAAAGCCTCCTCTTTGGCACGGGACTCTGACTGTTTCTTTTCAATTTCTTGAAGTTCCAGCATCAGGCTATGCTCCCGCTCCTTCTCATACTGTGTTTTTTGAAGTGCAACGGGTTCAAATTCCACCATGACATCAAGATCAAAGGAACGTTTCATGGTCTCCGTCAGACGACGTTTGATGTCTTTCGTTGCATTTTGTGCCAACGCACTGTTTTTATCGATCCGGAAACGAACCGTATCTCCAACAACCTCATATCCCGCCTGTCGTACCACCGTATAGAGAATAGGTGCTTCCTTATTCCAGCGTGCTAAAATTCCAGGCTCCATATATTCCTTTAAGATCGTATCAAAATCATAAGTACTTGAAAGCTCAAATCTTGGTACAATCTCCACCGGACAATTATACGCTTTCTCCAGATATTTATGTAATTGTACTTCCATTGCATGAAGAATATCGAAATAAAGAAGATGAGAACTCATAATGATCACATATAAGCGTTTCTCATCTTTTTTATACACAATATGCTGTACTGTTACATTTTCAAAATAAGCAGCCAATTTGTCCGATACCTTAAGCTCAGGAAAGACTTTAAAAAAAGTTTTTGCCTGCTCTACTGCCAATGCTCTAATTCCTCCTTCAATACACCAAGAAGTTTTCCTTCCGGAACCTTCTTTACGATCTCCCCGTGTTTGATCAAGAGACCTTCTCCATTGCCCCCGGCAATTCCAAGATCCGCTTCTCTCGCTTCTCCGGGACCATTTACAACACAGCCCATAACTGCTACTTTGATGTTCAAATGCTCATAAGAAGCCACCAGCTCTTCCACCTGGTTAGCAAGACCGATCAGATCGATCGAAGTGCGTCCGCAGGTTGGACAAGATACCACTTCAATCCCGCCTTTGCGAAGTCCCAGTGTTTTTAAGATCATTTTTGCAGAAAGAACTTCCTGCACCGGATCTCCTGTCAAAGATACCCGGATCGTATCCCCGATTCCCTGATATAAAATGATACCAAGTCCGACACTTGATTTAATATTGCCACGCAGAATCGTTCCTGCTTCTGTAATTCCAACATGAAGCGGATATGGTGTTTTTCCGGCGATCAGCTCATGCGCCTTTACACACATCAGCACATCGGAGGATTTGATGCTGATCACGATCTGGTCATAGTCACAGGCTTCGATCATGCGCACCTTATCCAGCGCACTCTCCACAATTCCTTCTGCTGTCACGCCGCCATACTTTGCAACAAGCTCCTTTTCCAAAGAACCACTGTTGACACCCACGCGGATCGGCACATGATATTCCTTTGCTTTCGCAACCACCTCACGCAGCCGTTCCTCTCCACCGATATTTCCCGGATTGATACGGATCTTGTCTGCGCCGTACTCAATTGCTTTGAGTGCCAGACGATAATCAAAATGAATATCTGCTACCAAAGGAATATGAATCTGCTTTTTAATCTCCGGCAGTGCCTTGGCGGCAGCCTCCGTATTCACGGTACAGCGGATGATCTCACAGCCCGCCTCTTCCAGACTCTTGATCTGTGCAACGGTAGCAGCTACATCTTCCGTTTTTGTATTTGTCATTGACTGGATCAGAATCGGATTGCCTCCTCCGATCACACGATCCCCAATACGAATCTCTTTTGTATCATCACGGTACATATCGTTTCCTCCCAACTATCAGTTATTTGATAAATATATTCCGTATATCATTAAACATGACGACTACCATCAATACCATAAGCAGTACAAAACCAATAAAATGCACAAAGCCTTCCTTGTCCGCAGAAATCTTCTTTCCACGTATCATTTCCACGATCATGAAAAGCAGGCGTCCACCATCCAATGCAGGAATCGGCAGAAGATTCATCACACCTAAATTGGCACTCAGCATGATACAGAAACTTGCCAGACTTTCAAATACTGCAAGCACGCCATACTGCGCACTCTCTGAATAGACATCCCCGACCATATTCACGATTCCGACCGGTCCTGCTACGGAGTCTGCAGATACCTTTCCGGTAACCAGATGCTTTAAGCTCATCATTACGGTTTTGATCTGATAACGCACCTCTAACAGGGAATACTTGAGGTTGCCCAGTACCGACACCTTTTCATTTCCCATGTAAGGATTTTCACTATCATCCACTGCCCCATAATTGCAGTTATACGTAAAACCAGTTGTATAAGATTCACTCTTTTGCGGTGAAACCGTCACCGTCTTTTCTTTTCCGTTTCGTTCATAGGTGACCTGCACTTTTTCCGCCGATAACGGGTGACTTGTTACATATTCGGCAAAGGCACTTCCGGAAGTGATCTCCTGGTCATTGATCTTTACGATCACATCTCCATTTTTTAAACCGGCTTCTTCCAGTGCTCCGCCCTCTGACACGGAAATGCTTGCCGGCTTGCTGTCATCACTGTATCCCATGCCAAGCAGATATTTCGTTACTTTCTTTGGAGTCAGCGTTGTTTCATGTACTTTCCCGTCCCGCTTATACTGAATGGAAACGGGAGCATCTCCTACGGGTTTAAAGTAGTCCGCAATGTAGATCTCTCTGCCGACTCCGATATGATAACCATTGTATTCGGAAATGTAATCTCCCGGCAGAAGTCCTGCCTCGGTTGCAGGTGAATCTTTCTCTACCTGCATAACAACCGGACGGTCTGCTCCGACCAGAGCAATCAGCACGATCGCCAACACAAACGCAAGGATGAAATTGAAAAATGGTCCGGCAAACACTACAGAAAAACGTGCCCAGACAGATTTGTTATCAAATGCCCGTTCGTCGTCACTTGCCTCATCCTCTCCAAGCATCATACAGGAACCACCGAGCGGCAGCAGCTTGATCGCATAGACCGTTTCTCCCCGCTCAAAAGAAAACAGCTTTGGTCCCATACCGATCGCAAACTCTGTCACCTTCACTCCATTTGCTTTGGCTAAAAGAAAATGCCCCAGCTCATGGATAAACACGATAATTCCAAATAATAATAACGCAATAATAATCTTCAAGTTTTACCTTCTTCCTAATTTTGATCATACATGATATTTCGTTAAGATATAGTCATCCACCCATGCCTGTGTCTGTAAAATATCCTCCAGATCCGGGTGCTCAATTTTAGTATGTGCAGCTAAACAGCTCTTAATCATCTCATAGATCTCCAAAAAGGCAATCTCCCCTTTTAAAAATCTTGCAACCGCATACTCATTGGCAGCATTGAATACCGTTGGAAGGGAACCACCCTCTTTTCCCACCTCATAGGCCAGTTTTAAGCCTTCAAAGGTCTCCATGTCCGGTTCTTCTAATGTAATACTCTTCAATGTTTTAAAATCCAGACGATCGCCCTTTAAGAAACGACGATCTGGATAGAACAACGCATACTGAATCGGCAGCTTCATGTCCGGTGTACCGAGCTGTGCCATGACAGCACCATCCTCATATTCCACCATGGAATGAATGACGCTCTGCGGCTGCACAACAACCTCTACCTGATCATAGGAAACACCAAACAGCCATTTCGCCTCCATCACTTCCAGTCCTTTGTTGACCAGAGTAGCGGAATCAATCGTAATCTTTTGTCCCATTGACCAGTTTGGATGCTTCAGGGCATCTTTTACTGTCACATGCTTTAATTCTTCTCTTGTTTTTCCACGGAATGGACCACCGGATGCAGTCAGAAGAATACGGCTCACCTTATTGTGTTCATTTCCCTGAAGTGACTGGAAAATGGCAGAATGTTCCGAATCTACCGGAAGAATCTTTACCCCGTATTCTTTTGCCATTGGCATGATCAGATGTCCTGCTGTTACCAATGTCTCCTTATTGGCAAGTGCAATATGCTTTCCCGCCTGAATTGCAGCCACTGTCGGGCGGATACCGATCATTCCGACAATGGCAGTCACTAACATTTCCGACTCCGGGATCACTGCCACCTCGATCAGTCCCTCCATACCGGAAACAACTGTAATGCCACTCAGATCAGCAATCCGTTCCTTTAAATCCTTTGCCGTTTCCTCACTGCCCATCGCAACAAGCTGTGGATGAAACTCCCTGACCTGCTGCTCCATCAATGTAACATTACTGCCTGCGGCTAATGCCACCACATGCAGATCCTCAGGATATGCGCGAACCACCTCTAATGTCTGTGTTCCGATCGAACCAGTGGAACCTAATATTGCAATATTCATCTTACCGTCTCCCTCTCTTATTCTTCTACTGTACAAATAACGTCACCAGATAATAAACGATCGGTGCCGTCATGATCATGCTGTCAAAACGATCCATGATACCACCATGTCCCGGAATCAGTTTTCCGTAATCTTTGATCTCATACTGCCGTTTGATCGCAGATGCCGCCAGATCCCCTACTACAGAGATCATACCGCCGATTCCACAGATTGCTGCAAAAGCAGCCAGCAGTCCCGCTGTAACACTCTCATTTGCAAAATGTGCATAGACAAATGCATATCCCATACCGAGCAGTGCCGCTCCGATCACACCGCCTAAAAATCCTTCTACGGATTTCTTCGGACTAAGCTTCGGGCTCATTTTATGCTTTCCAAACAGAACCCCCACACAGTACGCACAGGTATCATTGCCCCACGCACTTAAAAATACCAGTACAACGAACAAGCCGCCGTTTGGTAAAAAACGTACCTGGAAAATGTAGGAAAGCATCACCGTTACATAAAAGAACGAAAAGAATGGAAGCATAATATCCGCCAGCTCGTATTTCGGATAAGCAAACACATAAAAGCACATCAATACCATCAGAAATACACTCAACAACAGCAGATAATAATACTGGTAGCTTTCAAACGTATACCCAAGCCCCAGCAATACATAATAAACAACAGTGGCAAGCTCCGTCACGGCAAGCAGCGCCTTTGATGCATTCTTCGGAATCCGCATCAGCTCATACACTCCGACAACCGAAATAAAGGCTGTCATGCCAAGCGTGAAAAATCCGCCAAAATAAAGTGTTACCACCATAATGGCAACCAGTACGATTCCACTCAGTAATCTCGTTTTAAACATGTTACGCCACCTTCCTTATTTTATACCACCAAATCGTCGTTCTCTTCCATTGTAATAGGCAATGGCTTTGATCAGTTCCTCTTTATTGAAATCCGGCCAGAGCACGTCTGTAAAATAAAACTCTGAATAAGCAAGCTGCCATAACAGCCAGTTGGAGAGCCGCTGTTCTCCACTGGTACGGATCATCAGATCCGGGTCCGGAAGATCCTTTGTATCCAGATAAGACTGGAACACAGACTCTGTAATATCTGCCGGTGCCAGCTTCTCGCCCTTGACATCCTCCGCCAGCACGCGCATGGCACGTACCATTTCATCACGGCTTCCATAGTTTAATGCGATCGTAAAATTAAGGCCTGTGTTGACACTCGACACTTCCTCTAAGTGTTCGATCTGTTTGCGCAGTCCCTCTTCTAACCGGCTCTTTTCCCCGATCACACGCACCCGCATATTATTCTTGGTCGTCCGCTCGATACAATCCTTTAAATAATTGCCTAACAGCTTCATTAACGCACTCACTTCATCCTGTGGACGTTTCCAGTTCTCCGTAGAAAATGCATACACGGTCAGATATTTAATTCCTAAATTCCAGGCATCCTCACAAATCTGTTCCACGACCTTTGCCCCCTGCATATGTCCGTAATTTCTTGGCATATGCTTCTTTTTTGCCCATCTTCCATTGCCATCCAAAATGATCGCTACATGCTGAGGGACATTGTATACCTGTCCGTTGATCTCTTTTTCCATGGTACTTTCATCCTTTCAAGAAAATACAAAGAAGGATGTCTGAACTGGCATCCCCCTTTTCCTTCATTATCTGTTTTTATACTGTCATGATCTCTTTTGTCTTCTCATCAATCTCTTTATCCACAACAGCGACATATTTGTCGGTAAGCTTCTGGATCTTTTCTTCCATACTCTTTAACTCATCATCGGAAAGCTCACCATCTTTGTTCTGCTTCTTTGCCGCATCATTGGCATCACGGCGAATGTTACGGATCGCAACCTTGCAGGCATCGCCTTTTTTCTTCACATCCTTTGCAAGCTCCTTACGACGATCCTCTGTCAGTTCAGGGAAATTCAGTCGTACAGACTTACCGTCATTGTTTGGTGTAATACCAATATCCGAGCACATGATCGCTTTTTCGATCTCTTTTAACATAGAAGTTTCCCACGGTGTGATCAGAAGGCTTCTTGCTTCCGGAACCGTGATGTTACCCACCTGCTGAAGTGGGGTCGGAGTTCCGTAATAGTCTACTTTAATGCTGTCTAAAATATGTGGGTTGGCTCTTCCGGCACGAATATTTGCATATTCTCCTTTCAAAGCGTCAATCGATTTGTTCATTTTATCTTCATACTGGTTTAACATGCTTTTCTCATCCTCCTACTTTTCATCCACACTTACATAAGTTCCTGTAAACGTACCTGTTAATGTATTTACAATACTGTTTTCTTCATTCAGGCCAAAAATCATCATTGGCATATGATTCTCCAGACACATGATCGTCGCAGATAGATCGATCACGCCCAGTTTTTTCTCCAATACCTCATCCAGACTGATCCGGTCATACTTTTTCGCATCCGGATTGATCTTTGGATCACTGTCATATACACCGTCAATCGCTTTGGCAAGTAAAATACAGTCTGCTTCAATCTCGATCGCCCGCAATGCGGTTGCGGTATCAGTTGAAAAATAGGGATGACCTGTACCACCTGCAAAAAATACTACCTTTCCCTCTGCAAGTGCCTTCATTGACTTGTCTTTGCTGTATAACTCTGCAATATCACCACACTCAAATGGGGTATATACCACAGTATCCAGTCCTACCGTGCGAAAAATCTCTGATACATAGACACAGTTCATGATTGTTGCCAGCATACCGATCTGATCCGCTTTCGTGCGTTCAATCTTATTGCTGGTACGTCCTCTCCAGAAGTTGCCTCCACCGATCACAACACCAAGCTGTACACCGGAATCTGCAACCTGCTTTACCTGTTTGGCTACCTCAACAACCGTTGCTTCATCAAACCCTGTATGTTTCTCACCAGCCAGTGCTTCTCCACTCAATTTTAAAAGCACGCGATTACATTTCTCCATAATTGTACTCCTATCTCTTTAGTTCTCAAAGAATGTATTTACATCGATATCTGAGTAACACTGAGAACAGATACCTTCCATAACAGCACCGTTGTTGATCTGAACAGAACGTGATTTGATGTTACCCATCACAACTGCAGTTGAATCAATGATGATCGGTCCATCCACATCAATGTCACCCTTTACTGCGCCTGCGATCACTGCTGAAACAGCCTTTAAGTTACCAACTACAACAGAACCAACACCAATCTTGATGCTTCCAGTACTTACCATATCACCGGTCACATTAGCAGAATCGGTAAAGATTTCTGCTGCTTCTGATTTACCCTTAACCATACCGGAAACAACCAGCTTGCCTTTACAATCTACATCACCTTCAATGGAACCCACGATCTCTAATGATCCGGAAGTCTTAATGTTACCGGCAATCTCCGTTCCCTTTGTGATCGTTGCAGTCTCATCATCAGCAGGTGTATCAGAAAAATCTGCTTCGATGTCTGCTGCTTCCATTACCTCTTCCTGTTTCTCATCCTGTTTCATATCTTCTTCCTCTACTTTCTGCTCCGCATTCTCTTCTTCTGCGGTATTTTCTGTGGCATCATCCACCTTATCTTCTTCCGTTGAAGCAGCTTCCTTCTCAGGAAATGCTTCTTCTCCAGCTAATTCTTCTAATGTTGCGTCACGCTCGAGCACGCTTTCTTCCTCAGCAGGTTTTTCATTTTGCGCTTCCTCTTCTCCAAATAATGCCTGAAGTTCTGCATCAATATCCCCGTTCTCGTTTTCCTCTGTTGTCTTTTTGGAATCCAGCTCGTCCATCAATTCATTGGCCGCCTGTGAAACGTCATCCTTAAAATCCTTAAATAAACTCATAACCTACCTCCTGAATGATTTGTTCTGTGCATGCTCTACCGGATGTTTCCAATGACTTCAGTTTTTTCTTCAAAGCACTCAGTCTGGTAAACAAAAGCAGGTTCAGCAGAAACGAACATAAAATGCAAAGCAGCATAAACAAAAGTACCAGACGCATGACACTTGGCTTCTTTCTGTTTTGGGATTCCTTGTTATTGGAATTCTTCATGAACGCTTTTGCCTCCTCACATCACAGATAGTTTTAGTATAGCATAATAATCTAAAAATGAAAACTACCGTTCTTCTTTTTAATCTAACAATTTTAAAATATTCATCGGCTCATCGATAATATAAGTTGCTCCATTTTCTTTCAGCCATGCTTCATCACGGAATCCCCACAAGCAGGAGACACAGATCATCCCAGCATTAGCTGCTGTTTCAATATCCACCTCGGAATCTCCCACATAGATACTTTCTTCTGCGGTACATCCAAGCTGATTTAACGCTTCGTTTACCGTATCCGGTGCCGGCTTTTTGCGTACATTCTCACTTTCTCCGATCGCTACTTTGATCAGATCATCAAAGTATACTTTCCGCAACTCCTTAACTGCTTCATCCATTTTATTGGAAACGATCGCCACTTTATATCCTTTTTCTTTCAGAGCCTGTAACAGCTCTATAATATCATCATATGGTTTGGTTTTATTGTGACAGTTCTCACTGTAATATTCTTTAAAATCCTGAAAGGTCTCTTCAAAAGCAAGACTTTCCGCACCACCCGGTACTGC
Source organism: Lachnospiraceae bacterium (assembly GCA_050874905.1). Taxonomy (GTDB): domain Bacteria; phylum Bacillota; class Clostridia; order Lachnospirales; family Lachnospiraceae; genus NC2004. Next base: position 964 of record JBNMLP010000002.1, on the reverse strand, counting down.
AAGTTCCATCAATGCACGCACACCATTTCCAAGGAATTTACGAATATCGTCTACAGAGTGCGTCGTAAATCCATGCTTTTCCAGTGCATAATTTACCGCATCTGTCAGATCTTCCAATGTATTCAAAAGTGTACCATCCAAATCAAAAATAACTGCCTTGTACTTACTCATCGTCTTTCTCCTTTTGTCAAAATTTTAAAATAGGGCGAGCCATCTGGCTCACCCTATATTATGTCTTATTTTGTTACAGATTGCAATTTAAAATTACTATTATATTATCAATAGTGTATTACAATGCTGGAAGTCCACTATTTGCAATACTTCCAGCACTTTCACTATAATATTTTATTGGAAAATGTACCATTTTTGTACCATTTTTAAATGGCTTTAATATAATTTGATAATAACTTTACTTCATCAAATATATCATCTTCTGTAGTATCAACATACATATCCATTGTAGTATCATATTTGGAATGTCCCAATAGTGTTTGTACTGTTTTTGGTTTCATTCCTGCTTGAATACATCGTGTTGCATAAGTATGTCTTAATATATGAACAGAAAAATTTCTTAATTTATTTTTTTTACAGATTTTTTTCAATGCATTATTATATAATACGCATTGAATAGGTATACCATCACCTGAAATAAATATAAAATCCCGCCATTCAATAGGTATTATTTTAATTGCGCTAACCATTTCCTTTTGATTTTTTAATATGGTAAGTGCTTCATCTGTTAATGGTATCTTCCTATTTCCAGCAGCAGATTTTGTTTTACTTTCGACTAATTTGTTTGTTTCAGAATGGTATTGCATAGAACGTCGAACGGTAATTGTTTTATTTTTGAAGTCAACATCTTTCCATTGCAAACCAATCATTTCTCCAATTCTTAATCCTGTTTGAATAAGAAAATTAAATTGGTTTTCATATTTGTGACCTTTTATTGCTTCAAGAAATGTTT
>JBNMLP010000001.1:0-169985 GCA_050874905.1 Lachnospiraceae bacterium | reverse complement strand
TCCTTCAGATAATTGCCCATCATTTCTCTAAGGGCTGCCTTTTGCGGTGAATCTTTTTTTCTCGCCATAAAATAAACCTCCAAACTGAGTAATTTTATCTTACATCAGTTTGAAGGTTTACACAAACTTTGGGACACTCCCATACACCCGAGCCGTATATCACAACTCCAACTGGAACACTGTCATGTCCAAACTAAATCTTAACAATCCCCGAACTGATAAACGAAGTAAATAAATTACCTATATTACACCTTCGCCTTTGGCTCGTTGTAATGAAGGCTCAGGATGGGCTTTCTCACTAAATTCGTGCAAAAGAAAAAGAGGTTCTTACGAACCTCTTTTTATCTTTTCCACTCATTAAGTGTTCAATGCCTAGCATACACCCTGTGCCAGCATAGCATCTACAACCTTCTCGAAGCCGGCGATATTAGCACCTGCTACATAATCTGCGTTTCCACCGATTGTCATGTCGTATCTCTTTGCTGCATCAGAGATATTAGCGTAAATCGTCTCCATGATTCCCTTCAGCTTACCATCTACCTCTTCAAAGGTCCATGATAATCTCTCTGAGTTCTGGCTCATCTCAAGTGCAGATGTTGCTACACCACCGGCATTTGCTGCTTTACCACCAACGAATAATACTCCATTCTCCTGTAAGTATTTTGTTGCATCTAAGGTAGTAGGCATATTAGCACCCTCTGTTACAGACTTACATCCGTTTGCTACTAACTGCTTAGCATCCTCAAGATTTAACTCATTCTGTGTTGCACATGGAAGAGCTAAATCACACTTGATAGACCATACACCATGATCGTCTGCATTCTTCTTCTCATGATATTCTGCAGATGGTCTTGCTGCTGCATACTCTGTTAAACGAGCACGTTTTACTTCTTTTACTTCTTTCAGTAATGCAACATCGATTCCCTCTGGATCATAAATCCATCCGGTAGAATCAGAACATGTTACACACTTAGCACCTAACTGATGTGCTTTCTCGATAGCGTAGATTGCAACGTTACCAGCACCGGAAACAGCAGCGATCTTTCCTTCCAGACTCATGTCATGATCTTTCCATAATGCATTTGTTAAGTATAATAAACCATATCCAGTTGCCTGAGTACGAGCTAATGAACCGCCCCATGTAAGACCTTTACCAGTCAATACACCTTCAAACATTCCCTGGATTCTCTTGTACTGACCAAACATAAATCCGATCTCACGAGCACCGGTACCAATGTCACCAGCAGGAACATCGATATCAGCACCGATATATTTGCCTAACTCTGTCATAAAGCTCTGGCAGAATGCCATAATTTCGCGATCTGACTTACCCTTAGGATCAAAGTCAGAACCACCTTTACCACCACCGATTGGAAGTGTGGTTAAAGAATTCTTGAAAATCTGCTCAAAGCCTAAGAACTTGATAATTCCTAAATTAACTGAAGGATGTAAACGTAATCCTCCTTTGTAAGGTCCAATAGCGTTATTGAACTGTACACGGAAGCCTCTGTTTACCTGTACCTGACCATTGTCATCTACCCATGGTACACGGAACATAATCTGACGATCCGGCTCAGTAATACGCTCAAGAATAGCATTCTTTCTGTAAAGCTCCTCGTTGGCATCAATTACTGGTCTTAATGACTCTAAAACCTCTGTTACCGCCTGTAAAAATTCAGGCTGATCTGCATTCTTCTTCTGGACAATCTCCAAAACCTCGTCTACGTATGACATAGAAAAATACCTCCTTCAATCGTATAAAATTATCACGCAGGCATAAAAAAAGGGGACACAGCGCCTGTGTTCCCTGTCTGACGCCTCTGTCATTGTTATTATAAAGCAAACCTAATTATTTTGCAAGTTTTAATTTCATTTCTTGCATAAATCTATATTTTTTACCGAAAAAAGTGCGTTTTATGACAGTTTTCAATCACAAAATATCAAATCTGTATTGTATTTCATGCAATTTGCCAAAATAAAGAAAGAACATTTCCATGGAAATGTTCTTTCTGCTCTGTTTATTCCTGTGCTGCCTTTTTCTTTTTTGTTTTCTTCTTACTGGTCTTTTTTGCCTGTTCCGTTGTCTCCTCCGTGGTTTCTTCTGTCGTGATCTCCTCCGTGGATGCCTGTTCCTGCTCTACTGCTTCTGCCGGATTGGCACTTCCAAATGTCTGATTGACATACTCTTTCAGCTTTTCATCGGAAGCAATATCATTTTCACACTGCTGGTTCACAGAGTCGATCAGCATCAGTACATCGTCAGACTGACTGAGCGTGATCATCGCATTCGTTACATCATCATCCTCAATATCGTCCTCTGGTGTTGTATCGATCTTTAGGATGCCGTCTTCTGCCGGACGGACGATATATTGGAACATACCCTGACAAGTTTTGTCAATACCAACCAGCTTAATATCTGTTACTACATATGCGGTTACACCATTTTCATAAGGCCCGTTTTTGGTATACACCTGAATATTCTGATAATCTTCTACAACCTTCTGGGTATTCGTAAAATCAGCCTCTTTATTATAACTGTCCTGATAAATATCCAGAGATTTTAATGTGGCAATATCTGCCGAACGAAGTGCTGTCAGATAATTCGTCACGAGGGTATATACATCCCCTTCCGTACACTGGGTCAGTGGATTGGTATCCTGGGCTTCGGTTGTTGCTTCACTATCTCCTGATACAGAGGTCTGCTGTGCATCTTTTTTGGCTTCTTCCCTGCGCTTTTCGTTTTTGGAATTCTTAATGCTGCTTCCGATAATTCCAACACATACGATAATAACAAGCAGTACCACACACCAGGCTCCGATCACCTTATAACGCCGATCCGGTGCCATGCCTTTCCATTTATTCTTAATCTTCTTTCCTGCTTTTTTGCATTTAGACAATACCTTTTTTGCACCAGACTGCGTTCCGTTCTGCTCCTTCTGGTATGCAGATTTTTCTTTGGAGATCTTTTTGATAAGTTTTTCTTCCTTTAACGCTTTCTCGTTGGAAAATGCCGGTTGTTTCTTAACCGGTGTCGGTCTGCCGGACTTCACAGATTCCTTTCTTTCTACAGGTTTCTGACTTTTCTCTCTTTCCTTTTCTTTATTGATCTTTTTTAATATTTTTTCTTTTCTTTGTTTGCTATTCATGTTTTTGACACTTCTTTCTTCTTTATCTCACATCACCTTAGCAGGCAGATGCGTCTATTCTGTGAAACTTCTTCACATTTCTTGATTGTAACAAGTTTGTAACAAGTTTGCAACTATTAGATATTGAAGATTTATTTTTTTTATGTTATAATACGCTCATGCGCCAGTAGCTCAGTGGATAGAGCAGTGGTTTCCGGAGCCACGTGCGGGGGTTCGATTCCCTTCTGGCGTATTTTTTGTATCATTTTTATTTTCTACAAGAAGAGGAGGAGCTTTATGCGTCGATACACTACCCTTTTGTTTCTTGCCATTTTTGTTATTTCCTTTCTCATTTCCCCTGCCACGGCACATGCCGCCAGCGAAACAGTCATGACACCGCTCACTACCTTTTTCAATGAAAATGTGACCGCAAGTTATGCAACCTCCGGGGATGCTAAAATGGTAGTACCTTTAGACATTGCTTCTCAAGGAGATGTGACGATCAACATCTCTCATACCCCACTCCAAAACGACTACACCTTAAAAGTTTATACGGATGATTCTTATATCCATATGATCCATTCCTTTTTGCTTTCCACGGAAACTGATACGCATACGCTGACTCTCACCGCAGGTGGTGCTGAAACACTCTATTTATGCTTCACTCCAACAGTAGCAGAAACAGTTGCTGTTCCGTATGAATTCACGATCTCAGCATTGTTACAGCAGGCAAAAACACAGTCGGTTTCCAGTAAAAAAACACTTGCCAACGGAAAATGGACGAAAAAGAAATCCATTCATCCCAAGAGTACCCATTATTACAAAGTAAGTGCTTCTTCTAATCAATACTTTTATCTGACATCCAACAACTCCTACGTCACCGTGAAGTTGCTGGATGCAAAAAAGAAAAAAAGTTTAAGTACTCCGGTTTCTCTGAAAAGTTCCAATAACTTTCACGCTTCTTTTGCGGTCAAAAAAGGAACCTATTATATCGCGGTGACTTCTTCCACAACAACTACTTACCAGCTCAACTATCATTGCAGCAAGGTAAAGAACATTGCTGGCAACACTTTTCGTTCTGCGAAGAAAATATCCTTTAAACAGCAAGTGCTCGGAACAGTTTCTGCCACCGCTACACAGCGAGACTCCCAATTTTATAAGATCAAGCTGAACAAAACCTCCAAGATGCAGCTTGCATTTTATGTAGAAAACTCAAACGACCGTTTCACTATGACAATCTACGATGCCAATAAGGAACCACTACCATCCGGCACTTATAAGATTGGAAATGCAAGTATGCTTTATGTCAATTCCAGGGCAAAGATGCCGGCCGGTACATACTACATTGAGATATCGAAAAACATCGAACAGACTTCCGGATGCTATAGTATTCTGGCACGAATGAAATAAGCTACAACCTTTCTTTACATTTTGTTGTATTTTTATTCATAATTTGTTCATAATTAGAGGATATATTATACTCATAGTTGTTCATTTCATCATATGTGTTACTAATATATATGAGAAAAACCTCTTAAGCACATTGCTTAAGAGGTTTATTTTTTTATCTCATAATTCTATTTAATCTTTAACCGGTAAGTAGAACGATACTTTCCAGCCTTTGCTGTGATCACTACCGTCCCTTTGGACTGTCCGATCACTTTTCCTGTCGTACGATTGATCGTTGCGATATTAGAATTGCTGCTTGACCATCGGATTGATGAAGAAATTCCTTTCTTATATGCCTTAAATCGATAAGAAGCTCCCACCTTTACTCTGGAGGGCTTCGTTGTGATCTTCACCACCGGTTTTGATACCGTGACCACTGTTTTTAGGGAATAAACTCGCACTCCGGTATCCACTCTTGTGATAACCGTCGCCTCTCCGATATTTACCCCGGTAATCTTACCGGAACTGTTTACCTTACAAACCTTCGTATCATCAGACGTATATGTCACATCATAATCAGAGCGGAGATTTCCAACTGTGATCTTATAGGTACCCGCTTTATAGATCGACACATGTTTCTTTACGGTTGGATCTTTCGTTACCACTACCGCACATTTGGCTTCGTATCCTGCATTAGAAATTGCTGTGATCACAGCATATCCCACTCTTACACCTGTTACTGTTCCATCCACAGCAACGGAAGCAATCGAAGAATCCGAAGACATCCATGTAATGTCCTTATTCGTCACATTGGAAGGCTGGAAAGAAACATGCAGCTGAAAGGCTTTTCCCTTTTTCAACTGTTTGGATGTCGTATCAAGAGAAATGCTTCGCTGCTCTCCTGCAATCGTAATCTTATATTCTTTTGTTGCACTGACATTTCCTACTTTATCGGTTGCCCATGCCCGCACAATGTTGACACCCGGCTGTAATGTAAATCCATTGCTGTAATTGTCCGTATCACTATTATTGACCGTATATTTGATCTGGTCGATTCCTGACTCCGTATCATAGGAATGCAGATAACATACATCATCCACCATCGTATAAGTTACTTCTGCCGGAGCAGTCGCATCAATATAATCAACTGCGATCTTCATAAAAGAAGTGGCAAGATTACCATTCTTATTCGTGTAACGGATCGTCAATGTATACTCTCCTTTTTCCGTTACCTCTATCGCATTTGATGCTGTGGTACCCGGATCAAACGTAATTTCCCGGTTTCCATCCAGATAAAGCGCAGTGATGTTGTAGTAGGAATTATTGTCCCAGTAACAGTTTAAATTGGCACTTTTTACCCAGGTCTGTGGGATTCCACTGACAGTTACGTCCGGCACCACATAGACATCACAGCCCAGCGCATAACCATATGAACTTTCCTCCGCCTTTACATACGGTGTAAAACACGCTGTTTCATCAGTAGCTTCAAAATAAGTAGAACTGTTCTCGTATGTTGCCTGCGGAATATATACCTGTGAAATACCACCATAGCTTTGTGCCTGCGCATTCACATATTGATCGCGGTGTTCCGGATCCTGCCAGTCCTGATAAAAAGCACCGGAACCGATCGTGATCTGAGCTTCACTGTCAATTCTTACACTCTTAAGCAGCGAATTGTAAAATGCTTTCTTACCGATCGTCTTTACCGTACTCGGAATTGAGATTGAACGGATGATCGAACCCTCGAAGGCGTAGCGGTATATCTCCGATACACTATCTGAAATCGTCACACTCTCCTTTGCCGGAGGAAATGCGATCAGCGTATTTAAGCTTTTGTTATATAAAATTCCATCCGTTCCTGTTGCAAAAGAATTATTCGCATAGGATATATTATATGCAGAATATTTGCTGTCTGAAAATGCTGCCTCTCCAAAATAGCTTAATCCGGATGGCAGATACAGTGTCCCGGATACTGTCGCAGCTACTGCATAAGGACGGTACACTGACTCCTCCAGATTGACACATCCACTAAACGCATAATCTTCAATTACTTTCAGATTCGTCGCCTGTGAAAAGTCTACCTTTGTCAATGCATAGCAGTTTTTAAATACCTCCCGTCCAATGACAGTGACGGATTTTTTAAACACTGCAACCTTTAATGCGGAAGCAGAACATGCCTGCATCAAAGTCTCCACCTGCGTATCGGTCTGGTCAAGTGTCTGTGTATCAAATTCAATTGTTTCCTGTCCAGCATATTCTGCCGCATTGGTTCCGTCAAATACAAACAGATCCTCTGCCTTTGCCTGCTCCCATATGCCATCCCATCCGGTCACAAAACCGGAACAAAGCAGGGAGACACTTAAAAATGCGACCAGAAGCCGTTTGCATAAATTTCTTGCTTTTTTCATTGTCACCCCTCCTTTATGGTATATTCTTCACCGTTACCGTACAATTTACTTTTTTGCCATTATAAGTAGCTGATACCACTGCCGTACCCGGTTTGACACCCATGATACGTCCATTGGTTACCGATACAACATTGGCATTAGAGCTGTTCCATGTAATGGTTGCATTAGCTGCTGCTCCATCTACGGCAAGTGTATACTGGTCATACTGTTCGATCGCGATCTGCGTCGGATTCATCTGAATAACAGTAACCTGACACTGTGACTCCAGACCCTCGTTACAATAGGCGGTGATCGTTGTCGTTCCAGGCTTATGTGTTGTTACCATTCCATTGCTTGATACCGTTGCAATCGACTCATCATCTGTCATCCAGCGGATTCCGCTTGTCGTGTTCGTTGGAATAGCTCTTGCCTCTAACTGGCTCTTTTGTCCACTCACTAATGTAATCTCACTTTGCGAGATCGTCAGACTTTCAATCGGTACCGGATCAATCACTTTCACACGACAAGTTCTTGACAATCTGGAGCCATCTGTAGTTTTTACTTTCACAAATGCAGTTCCTGCATTTTCTGCAAACATCGTTCCATTACGCTTATTGATACTTACGATATTGGAATCTGAAGAGGTCCAGAGCAGTTTCTTATTCGTTGCACTCTTTGGAAGTACCTTTGCCTTCAAAGTACGATACTGATATCCTTTGATCAATGTAATATATGATTTATTGAGTTTTAATGTTTTTACTTTCTTTACAACAGTGATCTCACAGGTTGCTTTTACTTTGCTTCCATCCCTCGCAGTTACTGTAATTTTAGCTTTTCCTACCCGCAATGCTTTGCATTTACCGGTGGAAGAAACACTGACTACCTTCTTATTCGAAGAAGACCATGTTACCTTCTTGTTTGTTGCAGTCTTTCGGAGTACGGTTGCCTTGAGCTGATAACTGCTGTTCAGTACCATCGAAAGCTTTGTTTTATTCAGCTTGATCTGACGTACCTTTTCTTTTACTGTTACCACACACTTGGCAATGTAGCCGCCATCCTCACTGGTACAGGTGATCGTACATTTTCCACCTGCTTTTGGTGTTACTTTTCCATTTGCATCTACGATTGCAACCTTTGTATTGCTGGATTTGAATGTCACATTTTTATTGATGGAATCATTTCCCAGCGGATATAATGTCTTTTTGATCGTAAAGGTGTTTCCTACATAGATGGTCTTCTTTTTCGGACTTACCTTGATTCCTGTTACAGGTTCCGTTACTGTCACATAACAGACCGCTGTTTTTCCGTTGCTTGTGCTCGCTGTAATGATAACCGGATCTTTGCTGACCTTGACACCTGTTACCACACCCTTATCGGATACGGTTGCCACAGTTTTGTCACTCGTCGTCCATGTCACGGTTTTATCCGTCGTGTCTTCCGGCAGGATCGTAGCTAACAGCGTCAGCTTCTTTCCGCGGCTTACCTTTGCCTCCGATCGGTTCAGCCGGATCTCTGTTGCCAGCCGTCTGACTTCGATCGTACAGGTATCATATTTGGCACCGGAATTCGTCTGTACACGGATCGTGGTACTTCCCGGTCCCACCGCCGTTACTTTACCATCCTTATCCACCTTGGCAATGGATTCATTGGCAGAACTCCAGATCACAGACTGGTCTGTCGCATTGCTTGGCTCAATTCTCGTCTTTAATGCCAGGATCTCTCCTGTCATGATCGGCTCCGTTGGTTTATTGGTGATCGTAATACGCTCTACTGGCTGCTCGATCAGGATCGTACATACCGCAAATGGCGCATATCCCTGAAATCCATTATGATCTACCTTGGATGTCGCACGCACCACGATCTTACCCGGTCCCGTGAAGGTGAGCACACCCTTTTGATCGACCGATCCGATACTCTCTCCATTGGTGCTGGACATAGAACTGATCTCCCATTTTAAGCTGTCATCCAGATAAGCATCCGCAGGTGGATTCTGCACCTGATCATTGCTCGTTACATATGCCACTAAGCTTACCTGCTTCGAGGTTAATTCTCCTAATCGCTCCGTGATCTCTGTATCCTTCATTGTTACGGTCTGCGGATACGGACGTACAATATACTGCACAGAATATACAAACTTACCGTCATCGGTTACCGCATTGACGGTCGCCTTACCCGGACCTGCTGCGATCAGACTGCAGGTGGAAGCATTGGCTCCCTGTGAAGAATTGGTCACCTTGATGACACTCTCATTCGTAGATGTCCAGTTTACTTTTGCATTTGCCGGAATATGTGTGAAATCATAGGAAGTTACGGTACTGTTGTCTGCCGTACCGGCTACATGCTGCTCCTGATCTCCCAAACCGGAAATACGTGCCACTAATACATCAGGATCGGCTACAAAACGCTCTCTTGGCACTGTGATACCATTTCCGTTCGTAGTATATCCAATTTCAGAATAAAGTTCCTGCTCACTATTGATCGGATAGGTAGAACCATTGCGGTACACGACGATGCCCTGCACCGGACGTGTGACAACAATCTGTGATTCTCCTACATATAAAGAACCATCGGTTGCCTGTTGTTTGGCACGGATGATAAAGGAGTAGGAGGTATCGCCTGCATCTAATCCGTCAAAAAATGCAGCCGTTGTATCGATCACAAGATTCTTTCCATTGATCGTTGCCTTCAATCCACCACTCGTTGCTCCAGCTGCACCTACTGGAAGATTTGTCCCGGAAGTTCCGGCAGGAATCGGATAGACCTGGCCTTCTTCATTTTCATATTCCCACTCTACACTTTTTTCAGAACTACTGCTGATACTTACTGTTGTACCGCCGTTCGACACATTTCCTTCTGCATCATAATCCACACAGTTAAATGTAGTATAACTTGGTGTTATTCCAAATTTATTTGTTACAACGATCTGTACCGGCTCAGACTTCAGATCTTTCACGTCCTTCAAGACAGCCGTTACGGTGATCGTTCCAACCTCCTTCGTATCTTTCGCTGTAACAAGGATATAAACATAGCCATCTCTTGCTTCCGTTACAATAGAACGAAAGATTGCTTCTTTATCTACTGTATAATCTGCATGTACATCTTTGATCCTGGATGCTGGTATATTTGTTTTTAATGCCATTGTATCACCCGGCTGCAATGGATGCAGATAAGCACTGGAACGTTCAATCTGCGGATTGATGTCTCCGGACAGTTCTCCATTGATCGAGGTCGTTTCAAAATATTTGTTGGTAACCGTGATCACCTGTGTCGTGGAGTTTCCATTTTCCTCTGTTCCGGTTTCTGTAGTAGTCTGCGTCTGCTCTGCGCAGTAACGCTGGTAAGTATATGACCAGTTGATCGTAGCCACACCCGGTCCTACCACAGTAACGACCACACTTCCCTTATTCTTGGTGACCCGCACCACGTCCGTATTGGTAGAAGTATAATTCATATTTTCCGGATGAAAGGTTGTATTTTGTTTTTTATTCTCCGGCTCCTTTGCCGTGATCGTAAAGGTATCACCCGGCTGACAGGTTCCGATTCCACCGATCGTCGCCTCTTCAATGTAAGGTTTATCCGTAGAGGAAACCTTAGAGGCGGTCACCTCAAAAGTAGGCGCAGGTACAGTAGAAGTATCATTTCGATTCTCTACCGGCCATACCTCATATTTGGTAGAATCTGCGACCTGATTCTTATCTTCATCATATGCCACCCATGCTGCTTCCGTAAGAGAACTATCCGAATACAGATGCAAAAGCAGGATCACACCGATCAGCAGCACAGAAATCCCAATTTTTATAAAATTATGCGTTTGTTTGATTCGTTTGCTTTGTGACACTGTTATTTCCTCCTACTTCTTGATCTTATTTCCCGTAATATCTTTATCCGTTAATTCCCTCTTCACGGTGATCCGGCATCTTGCCTTTTTGCCGCTGCCATCTTTGGCTTTCACAGTAACCGTACAACTTCCGATGCGTTTGGCAGTGATCACACCCTTTTTCGATACAGATGCAACCGCTTTATTTGAGGAAGTATAAGAAAGTGCTTTCCGGTCAGCATTTACTGGCTGGATCTTTGCAGTAAGTGTCATCTTTTGTTTTGGTTTCATTGCATATTGTGTGTGATTCAGCGTCAGTTTTCTGATGTAACGCCGCACCGTCACCTTACACGTTGCTTTTTTGCCACTTCCATCCATGGAAGAACACGTAATCACTGCAGTTCCATAATTCTTTGCGGTGATCACACCCTTTTGATTCACAGTGGCAATCTTTTTATTGGAGCTTGAAAAGCTTACTTCTTTATTGGTTGCAGTAGCAGAAGTGATCGTAGCCGAAAGCGCATACTTGCTTCCGCGCTTCATGATACGGCTTTTCTTATTCAGTTTGATCTTTTTCACCTTTTCATCTACGGTGATATAGCAGGATGTCATCATATCCCGGTTACGGCTTCGTACCGTAATATAACAATGTCCGCCAGCAACTGCTGTAACGACACCGGAATCCGATACCTTTGCTACGGATGGATCTGTAGAAGCATAGATCACTGTCGTATTCGTCGCGTCTTTCGGTGTGATGTTTTTGGTCAACTTTAACGTTTCTCCCGGACTTAATGTCTTTGATGCCGGAGAAACAGAAAGTGAGGTCAGCGGCACTACGACATTGACAATACAGGTTGCCTGAATCGTAGCACTGCGGTCTACGATATAAGCTGTGATCACAACCGGATCGCCCACCTTCTCCGCCTTGATCACACCATCTTGTGTAACGGAGACGATATCCGGTTTATTGGAACTCCATGTCACAGTCTGTTCGGAAGCAGTAGAAGGAAATACCTGTGCTTCTAATACAGCTTCCTCTCCAATATTCAGATCCATCACGGAATCACTGATATCGATACGGGATACCGCCTGATACACTTCTACAGTACAAGTTGCCGTAATCTGACCATCGTCCGCACGTACCAGAATGGTTGCCGTACCACCGGTCACACCAGTTACCCGTCCATCATTGTCTACCATTGCCACTTTATTGTCCGAACTTTCCCATGTGACCTCTTTGTTCGATGGCTCATAACCCGGATAGTTCGACAATAACGTGTAATTGATCGTAAAACTCTCTCCTACGCTGATTTTTTTAAAGTAATCCTGCAGCACGATCGAAGCAACCGGAACATTTACTGTGATCACAATGGAATCTGCGATCTTGGCATCCGTTGCAGAGGTACAAGTAATCGTAACCTGTCCGGCAGAATGCAAAGTCACCTTACCGGTGTAAACATCTACCGTTGCCACAGATTCATTGCTGCTTGACCAATGTACCGTTGTATCTAACGCATTCAGATACGTATCATAATCCGGTGTATCGATCATATCATCTACTGCATCGGACTGAACATTCGCAAATAACTGCAATTCCTTCTCCGCTAAGTTCACTGTCATATCCGTACTCGTGATCCTCACTGAACTTACTTTCGGCACTACCTCTACATAAAGCGTATCACTGGCATCCGGATTGGTTTTAGAGGTTGCTACAACCACACAATGTCCCGGTTTTTGTGGAACAACCGTACAATAATTGTCTCTGGCAGAAATAGTTGCTACCGTCTGATCCGTACAAAACCAGGTAATTTCATCCGGCTGATCCGCATCCACACCGTTAGTTTCATCTCCGGCTACGGATGCCGTCACGGTTGCCCCACTCGTCTTGGCACCATCCAGATAAACCGTGATTTCATGATTAGAAAGTGTGAGCGCCGTAGCAGGCTGCGTCACGCTTACATAACACACATCTTCGATCTGTCTGCCGTCAATCGTCTGATTGGCAAAAATAGTAAATTCTCTTGTTTCACTTAAGTTCAGATCCTTCGTTATGGTCAATAATGCCACGTTTCCAAGCTGAGCATTGGAAGAATCGCTCGAAGAGGTTGTGATCAAAAAAGGACTGTTCTTGTCCTGGGAAATCTTGGCATCCTCTGTTGCCGTTGCTCTTGTCACTTTGCCCTTATATATCTCCCATGTTACTTCATAATTTGAATTGGTAACTGCCGCACGCAGTTCTTTGGTAGAAGGCTTTCCTTCTGTTCCTTTTTGCACTTCTATGGATTTTTCACTCAAAGTAAGTGTATCAATCACATGCAGATGCAGATAGATCACAATTGTATGTATTTCTCCGTTCGGATCAGTCACCGTAGATTCACTAGATAACACAATCGGATCGGAGGATAATGTCGTCGTCTGATAATCCGGATTACCAGGATTATTCGTAAATGTATAGATACCACTATCTGCAGTATAATTAGCATGACCGGAAGCATTTGACACAGAAATACTGGTCTTTTGATTCGTGGACAGGCTCACCGTTCCTTTGATCGTCAGATCGGTCGTATAACAGTATGCCTTCATGCTCGGCTCTAACTGTCCGGTCGTGATCTTACCTGCACCACCGCGTTCAAAATAAAACGAATCATTTTTTACCACCGTAAAAGTCACTGACTGGGTATAACCCAGAGTCTGGTTCGTTGCTGTCATCGTGATCTCGGCTCCGCCGGTATGTCCCACAACAGTGCAGGAGATACCTTTCGTCGGATCAGAAGCACCCGCAGAACCATTCCAGTATACATGCGCCTGTTCTTTGTCACTGCTCTCCCAGACCGTGTCCCCGGAATTACCAGAATTGACTCCCAGTGTGACAGTTTCCCCTTCGTATAAATAATAAGTCTTGTTTGCCTCTACATTCTGTCCTGCAACATTCAGCCAGCCTGTCACCTCAGAAGCTGCCGCCTTACTGTCGTAAAATACCGCTCCCTGCAGTGATGACAGAATCATCAGTAGTACAAGAACCACTGCTACCCCTTTTTTCAGATAATGTCTTTTATATGTTGTCATAGGAACTCCTCCGAATTATCATTCTTGCAATATGCAGTAATAGTATACCATTTTTTGGCGTTCTTTTGAACAGTATACTCCATAACTTTTATCGGCATTTTCATGCTCCTACTTTATCTTTTGTTTTGGAATCCGGCTGATGATCCCCGACTTATTATTTCACATTTACTGTAAGTTCCCTGCTTACTCCGCTGGAATCCTCCGCTTTACAGATCACCTGCGCTGTTCCCTTTTTCAAAGCAGTCACTTTTCCTGCCTTTGTCACCTTCAAGATCTTACTGTCAGAGCTTTCATAGGTAACGCCCTTCTCCGTCGCAATGCTTGGCGCAACTGTTGCTTTCAGACTATAACTTTTTCCCTTTTTCAAGTTCAATGCCGTATCATTGACATTTAGTTTAATGCCAGAAACCAGAATATTGCTGTCATTAGAAGAACGCTTCTTTAATCCATAGTAAGAAACAATTGCCTTGGCATCTGCCACACCCATTTTCTTACATTTAGCTGCACTATTCATACGGGCATAATCTCCACTATCGATATAGCCGTGTTCCACGATCATAGCCGGAATGCCACGATATATGGAATCACGGATCACACCATAATAATCGGCGCGCTGTCCATTGGAATACTTTAAATACGCAGATTTTCTTGTATAAACTCCGCGGTAACGGTAACCACAGTCTTTGGAAAGCTGCGTTACGATCTTTTTCCCCAATGCCTTCATCGCCTTATGATATGCAGAGGTTTTGGTATAGCGTGTCACCCATACCTCAGAACCCACGCGCCCGACTCCGCCGGAGGCATTGATATGCTGGCTGATCAGGACATCCGCATCCGCCGCCTGTGCAAATTTGGCACGCGTCGTAAGCCCCATCAACTTGCTGGTATTGCTCTGTCTCGTCAGATATACTGTAACACCTTCATACTGCTCTAAATACGCTTTTGTAGCTTTGGCAATACGAAGATTGATGTCTCGCTCCTTCAATCCTTTGGAGCGGTTGATCGCTCCAGAATCATGTCCCCCATGACCAGGATCCAGCACGATCACAAGATTATCTTTTACCGTGATCTTTATCGTTGCAGTAACATTACTGCCATCGGCCGCTTTTACCGTAATGGTTGCGGTTCCTTTCTTTTTGGCTGTCACCACACCACTTTGGGAAACAGAAGCTACTTTGGAGTTGGAACTTTCGTAAGTTACATTTTTATTAGAAGCATTTTCCGGACTTACTGTAACAGTAAGTGTACGGCTTGCCCCCTCCTGCAGTGTCATCGCGGTTGGAGAAATCGCAAGTGACGTCACCTTTACATCCGTTGCATCTGCAGATGGGGCAGATTTTTCTTTTACCGTAAAGGTGTCAAGTGTCGCATCAAACAATCCAATTGTTTTGGTCTTTTTGTCTTTCGCTGATACATAATAAACAATCGCCAGACGATATGTTCCAACGACAAACTTCTGATCCAACGTCACCGTTGTCTGATACAGCATGGTTCCCTCATTATAAGAGAGCTCTACCGGAATCATTTCAGATGACGCCGTATTCTGGAAAACGGCCGTAAGCTTCTGATCAGCAATCTGTACAGGAGCCAATTTGGTCTGTAACGCAATCGAAAAAGTAGAACCCAGCTCCGGTGTCTGAGAAGAAAATGTAAGCTTCTCTACTGTAAATGGTTCCTGTTCAGCATCTTTACTGACATCTCCGCTTGCGTCTTTGCTGGCATCTTTACTCGCATCCTTGCTGGCTGCTGCCCTTGCAATGCCCTCCCCTGTTTTAGATACAAGACTCCAATTGCCTGTCATTCCAAACAACAGACAGGTGATCAACAGATATGCCATGATTCTTTTGGTTCGCATGATAATTCGTCCTTTCCTTCGTAATTCTAATCCTAAAAATAAGGGTATCACATGCCTTTCCGCTTGTAAACACTCCTCACAACATTCTCATGTTACTGGAAAAATTTGCATAAAAAAACACCTGTGAAATGGCATCCATCCCACAGGTGATAAAATTTACTCATCCCAGTTGTGATATACCTGCTGTACATCATCATCATCTTCCAATAAATCCAATGTACGGTTAAGATTCTTGATCGCTTCTTCGTCAGTAAGTTCAACATAAGTGTCCGGAATCTTCGTCACATCTGCCTCTGCCATCGTAACACCCTCTTTTTCCAGTGCCTCACGAACTGCAGTAAAATCATCCGGTGCAGTTAAAATTTCATAAGAATCTTCCTCTTCATTGAAATCCTCTGCGCCGGCATCCAATGCCATCATCATCAGATCATCTGCATCCAGATCACATTCTTCTTTATCAATTAAAATCTGTCCCTTCTCCTGGAACATATAAGATACACAGCCCTGCGTTCCTACACTTCCTTTTCCTTTGGTAAAAGCACTTCTGACGTTGGCTGCAGTACGGTTTTTATTGTCTGTCAAAGCATCTACGATGATCGCTACTCCATTTGGGCCATATCCTTCATATGTAACACTTTCGTAGTTAGCTGCACTGGCATCACCTGCCGCCTTTTTGATACCACGCTCGATCGTATCATTTGGCATGTTGTTCGCTTTTGCTTTTGCGATCACATCCCGCAGCTTACTGTTGTTCTCCGGATCTGCTCCGCCTTCCTTAACTGCAACGACAATCTCACGACCAATCACAGTAAAGATCTTGCCTTTTGCAGCATCATTTTTCTCTTTCTTGTGTTTGATGTTTGAAAACTTTGAATGTCCTGACATGTTATTCTCCTCTTTCCTTTTCGTTTTGTTCTTCTGCTTCTTCTAATCGGCTGACCTTCACCTGCATGATCATATTGTCATGAATGTCGATCGGGCGGAAAGAATATCCACCATAACGGATCTCTATCGCCTCATCATCGCTTGGAAGGTGACCTATTTTATAAATTAAAAAGCCATTTAATGTATCAATATCTTCATCCGGGAAGGAAATGGAAAGCTCATCTTCAATGTGATCCAGCCGCGTCATGCCGCGGATCAGATACTCTCCTTCCCCACGAAGTTTGACAATCTCTTTTACTTCTTCATCGTGCTCATCTAAAATATTGCCAACAATCACCTCTAAGATATCTTCCATGGCAACAATACCTGCAGTTTGTCCATACTCATCCACTACGATCGCCATATGCAGCTTCTTCTGCTGCATCTCACTAAACATCGTGCTAATGTCCTGTGCTTCGTGCACATAATAAGCCTCCTGTGCGATCTCACTCAGTGGTGTCTCTGGTGCATGTAAGTAGGCTTTTACCACATCTTTCAAATGCAGCACACCGATGATATTATCCACATCCTCTTCATAGAGAGGAAATCTGGAATAATTCTGCTCCACAATATAATGAAGTGCCTCTTTTAACGGCATATCCTTTTCTACACCAACAATCTTCTTGCGGATCGTCATGATGTCTTTGGCACTTTTATCTGTAAATTCAAAGATCTTCGTGATCATTTCGGCCTCTTCCTTCTGGATCACACCTTGTTCGTGTCCTTCCTGAAGGATGTTCATGATCTCTTCTTCGTATACATTTTCCTCGTCCTTATCTTTACGACGAAATAGACTTTTCAGTCGCTTGGGACCATTCTGGGTCATAATTTAATCTTTATCCCCTTTATCATATATTTGCTCTTCGCTTCAGATGCAGAGCATACATTACTTTATCACTTATTCCCTCATTCGTCAATGCCTTGCCCGATACCGATATCCATACTGACCATCAGTGCATGATTCACTTTTTTTAATATAGCAGTGTTCAAATGCCCTACCTTTTCTTTTAGTCTGGTTTTATCAATTGTCCGCACCTGTTCCAGTAATATAACGGAGTCCTTTATAATATCACACTCTTTCGCCTTCAGTTCAACATGGGTAGGAAGCTTGGCTTTATTCATTTTACTGGTGATTGCAGCACAGATCACGGTTGGACTGTGCCGGTTTCCTGCATCATTCTGAATAATAAGTACCGGACGTACACCGCCTTGCTCTGACCCTACCACCGGTCGTAAATCTGCATAATATATATCCCCACGCTTAATAATCAATGACTACACCCCAAACTTTTTCAAAAATATGTTCTTTTGTTACAGTATTTCCAAAAAATTCTGGAGTATTCTTTCAAGCAGGAAAATGCTAGAAATAATTGACTGTCTTATAATATTTGCCATCCCGGTAATACACACGGGGTACTCTGCGGCCAATGTCACAGCAAAACTCATAGTTAAAACTGCCAGAGGCATCTGCAACCTCCTCCACAGACAACATATTTCCACCATCGCGTCCAACAAGGGTGACCACATCCCCCTCGGATACCTTATCAATATCTGTCACATCAACCATAAACTGATCCATACAGATGCGGCCAATGATCGGTGCCGACTGTCCATTGATCAGCACTCTTCCTTTGTTGGACAAGCTTCTCGGATAACCATCCCCATAGCCGACCGGAACCGTTGCCACCTTTGTGAGCGGCCGCGTGGTAATAAAAGTTCTTCCATAACCAATCGAAGTATGCTCTGGCACCTCTTTCACATGGATGATATGACTTTTTAATTCCAATGCCGGAGTCAGTAAAAGTTTCTCCTTATGCACTTCCTCCGACGGATACAATCCATAAGTAATAATTCCGGCACGTACCATATTCATATAAGATTCCGGATATTCCATAATTCCGGCGCTGTTGGCAATGTGCTTCAACGGAATACTGATCTGTGCTTTATCAAGTTCATTTACAAACCAGTTAAATTTGGCAAACTGCTCTTTAGTATACGTAAGATCCTCCTCATCCGCAGTCGAAAAATGGGAAAAAATTCCTTCAATCAAAAGATTCGGAAGTTCGGCAATCTTCTTTACTTCGTTCACACTCTCTTCATTGATCAAAAAGCCGATCCGTCCCATTCCGGTATCCAGTTTGATATGTACTCTCGCCACCGCATGGGCAGCCACCGCAGCTTTAGAAAGTTCTTTTGCCATTTCATAGGAAAATACCGTCTGGGAAATGTCATATTTTAATATTTCATGATACTGGTAAGGATCGGTATATCCTAATAGCAGCAACGGTTTTGAGATTCCTTTCTGACGCAGGATCACAGCCTCCTCTACCAATGCCAGGCAATATCCATCCACAATATCCTGCAGTTCAGAAGCCACTGGAACAGCCCCATGTCCATAAGCATCCGCTTTTACAACAGCAAATAAATTCACGCCCTCCGGCAGCTTTTCGCGGATGTGTTTCATATTATCTGTGATCGCATCCAGATCAACTTTTGCATACACACGCTCGTATCTCTTCATGGTGATTTTTTTCCTCCTTATTTGTCCAATGTATCATAATCTTTGAGCACCATCGGCAGATAATCCAACAGATCAGATGCCATCATACTGATGCTGCCCTCACTTTTTTTCGCTTCATCTCCTGCCAGTCCATGAAAACAGACTGCCATACAGGCGGCTGCCATATAAGGATCCGTAAAGGAGGAAAGCATTTTTAATCGACGCTTCTGCAACTGCTCCTTCATCTCCTTCTCCTGCCGTCTGACCTGTGCATAAAAGGAAGTGATCATGCCCGCCAGGCAATCTCCCATTCCGGCGGTTGCCATACCATGATTTCCTGTCATGTTAATATAGGAAAGCCCCCGTCCCTTTGTAACGATCGTCCGGGCATCCTTTGCCACAACGATCGTCCGATCACTTAAATGCAGGGAACGCAGCAAACGGTTGGTAATCGTCAAACGTTTTTTATGCAGCATGGAAACAGTTGCTCCAGTCAGCCGGGAAAGCTCCATGCTATGTGGCGTGAGTGTCAGCCTGTTCTGTTTTTCCTTTGGAAGAGCACCATATTGCTCCATAATATCTTTATGCGCAGCTAAAAGGTTACATGCATCCGCATCCAGCACAACTGGCATAGGCCCTTTCTTTTCGCTTGTATAGGTTATGACCGCACGGGTGAGCCCCAGCGCAGTCTCACTTTGCCCAAGCCCCGATCCGATCAGGACACTGTCCGCCCATTCCCAGCTTTCATCCAGCAATGCATAGGCTTCATCAAGTGTTTCATAAGTCATAACAACCGCCTCCGGCACTGCCATCTGCAATACCACACGATTGCTTTCATGTGTCAGCACCCGAACCAGTCCACAGCCACATTCATATGCCGCTTTTGCTGCAAAAATAGCTGCCCCTGCCATTCCTTTACTTCCAACGATCAGCAGCACATTGCCAAAAGTTCCTTTGTGTGAATCGGCAAGACGTTTAGGGTAATAGGAAAATGCTTCTTTTTTTGCTTCCTCTCCCATACCAAAGGTCACCATCTGAGGTTTCACATGCCACAAGCTTTCTTTCGCAAAACCAATGTCTTTAACCAGTAACTCTCCCACATAATAATGCCCCGGATAGCGGATCAGACCACTTTTCAAATAGCCAAAGGTAATGGTCAGGTCGGCTTCTACCGCTGTTCCGAGCACCTCACCCGTCGTAGCATGGATACCGCTTGGAAGATCCAGACTGATCTTAAACGAGGACAGACGATTCATCCATCTGATCACCCGTTCCTGTATTCCTCTGACCGCCCGCTTTAGTCCTACTCCGAAAATGCCATCGACGATCACATCATAATACTGCTCTGTCGGAAGATCCTTTCGTATGATCACATCCTTTTGAAGGCAAAGGCGCATCTGCTCCAAAAAAGCATCCGACTCATGTGAGATACCATGAATATAATACACTTCCACGGGATACCCCGCTTCCTTTAACAATCTGGAAAGTGCCAGACCGTCTCCCCCGTTATTTCCACTTTCCACTACGATCAATATACTGCTTGTTTCATCAAAGCGTTTTTGAATTTCCTGAAACACACTTCTTGCCGCCTGTTCCATTAAAAACAGTCCCGATATCCCCATTGTTTCAATCGAGTGTGCGTCCAGACGCTTACTCTGTCTCTGATCCAGAATGTAGTGCATAAAATCCCTTCTTTCATTTATAATGAGATTCTTCATACATTTCAATCGCACGCATACCGACAATCTCTTTCAGATTTCCGAACACGTCATGATTGTACTCTTCTCTCCCCTGCTTTTCCAATAGCTTTTTGGATAATTCCGCCCGGATACGGTCAATCCCCTCATCCAGTTCTGCAATTTTCTGCTTATTGATATGTACCTGCTCGTAAACACATTTCATTGTTTCTAACAAAAGTTCCTCATTGACCCGTTTGATCTCATCTGGAAGGATCTGCAGTGCATCCTCGTTCTGTACGACCTTTTCATTCATCTGCTCGATCATATTCCGCTGCTTTTGCTTTCTCTCATCACTTGCCACATCGTCCTCAGACATATGGGTCAGAATGTTGTTCATCAGACGTTTCTTCTGCACCTTCATATCCCGGTTCTGATTGGTCAGTTTTCCCTGCTGCTTCAAAAGCTCGGTGAGCTTCCGCTCCAGTTGCTTTACGGCAGGCGGCTTGTTATTATTGACAAACAGGGCATGCCAGGCAGGATCTAACGTCAAAACAGGCAGATTTTGCCCATTTAACATCTGAATGTAGCTGAAATCTGCCTCTTCGTTTTTTTGTTTCTTCCTTTTTCTTAACATTCCACTCATCCCATCTTTAACGTACACTTAAATTATATGCCAGATTCATCAGGCTTTCCTCTAAATGTACATTTTCTACTACAACACTGCTTGGAAGCTTCAGATCTACAAGCGCAAAATTCCAGAATCCGGTCACACCACACGCAACCAGACGCATGGCAATGTCATAGGCACATTCTTTGGGGATCGCCAGAATAGCGATCTGCACCTGCTCTTTTTTCACAAATTCCTCTACATCTGCCATGTCCATCACCGGAATGTCTGCGATTTTTTGTCCAATCAGATTTTTATCCACGTCAAAAATTCCACTCATCAAAAAACCGCGCTTGGAAAAATCCCGGTAATTTGCCAGTGCCTGCCCGATATGTCCCGCTCCAATGATGATCACCTTGCGGATCTGGTCTAACCCCAATATCTTACCGATCTCCGTATAAAGATGCTCCACATTATAGCCATATCCCTGCTGGCCAAAACCACCGAAATTGTTCAGATCCTGCCGGATCTGTGAAGCCGTCACCCGCATGCGCTCACTCAGCTCCTTGGATGAAATCCGCTCTGTCCCCTGTTCTCTTAATTCACTCAAATACCTGTAATATCGCGGCAGCCGTTTGGTTACGGCACTCGATATCGATTTGTGTTTCATGTTATCACGCTCCAACAAAGGCTTTAAATAGTTATATTATAATTCTTTGTTAAGAAACTGTCAAACATTTGCCTTGTGAAATAAGCAAAAAAATATTATGATGGTAGGAGCAATATTTTTACGGAGGAAATCACGATCATGGTATTAGCATGTCAGAATATCGACAAGGCATTTGGAGAACATGTCATTTTAAATAAAGTAAATTTTCACATAGAAGAACATGAAAAAACTGCTCTGGTAGGCATCAACGGAGCAGGAAAATCTACCCTGTTCAAGATCATCATGAAAGAACTGGAGCCAGATGCCGGACAGATCCAGATGAAAAAGGGGGCAACGATCGGCTACCTTTCCCAGCAGCCCGACTATGATGCCGGCATGACGATCTATGATGCCATGTTAGATGCAAAGAAACACGTTTTTGACCTGGAACAACAGATCCGCTCTATCGAGTGTTCGATGAAAAGTCTGTCCGGTGACGAGCTTTCCAAAGCGATGGAACGTTACACCCGCCTGACACACGAATATGAATATTTAGATGGCTACAGTGCTAAAAGCGAGATTATCGGGGTATTAAAAGGACTTCATTTTCCCGAAGAAGAATTTGATAAAAAGATCAACCTGTTATCCGGCGGGCAGCGCACGCGCGTCGCACTGGGACGTCTGCTCCTCTCCCGCCCGGACATTATCCTGCTTGATGAGCCGACGAACCATCTGGATATTGCTTCCATCAACTGGTTAGAACAGTTTTTGATCTCTTATAAGGGTGCTGTTTTACTGATCAGTCACGACCGTTACTTCTTAAACCGCGTCGTAACAAAGGTCGTTGATCTGGAGCAGGGACATGCCACCGTATTTCAGGGCAATTACACACAGTATGCCGAGAAAAAAGCGGCACTTCGCAAAGAACAGATGAATGCCTATTTAAACCAGCAGCGCGAGATCAAGCATCAGGAAGAAGTCATTGAAAAACTGCGGCAGTTTAACCGGGAAAAATCCATCCGCCGTGCGGAAAGCCGTGTCAAAGCACTGGATAAAATAGAAGTATTAGAAAAACCACAGGAATTAAATGCTTCCATGCGTTTAAGCTTAGAACCAAGCATCTTAAGCGGAAATGATGTGCTTACAGTACATGATCTTTCCAAACGTTTTGGTGACCAGGTATTATTTGAACATGCCGAGATCGACATCAAACGAGGAGAAAAGGTGGCATTGATCGGACAGAACGGAACCGGAAAAACAACGATCCTAAAAATGATCCACAAAGAGCTGCGCCCGGACAGTGGACGGATCCTATTAGGCTCTAAGGTCAAGATCGGCTACTACGATCAGGCACAGCAGTTATTTACGGAAAGCAACACGATCTTTGAAGAACTGCAGGACGCCTATCCGGATTTAAATAACACAAGAATCCGAAATGTACTGGCAGCCTTTTTATTTACGGGGGATGATGTCTTTAAAACGATCTCCTCATTAAGCGGTGGCGAGCGCGGACGTTTAAGTCTTGCCAAGCTGATGCTGTCCAACGCCAACTTTTTAATTCTGGATGAGCCGACGAACCATTTGGATGTCTACTCAAAGGAAATTCTGGAGGATGCCATAAAAGAATATACCGGAACCGTCTTTTACGTTTCCCATGACCGTTATTTTGTCAACCAGACGGCTACCAGAATTCTGGAATTAGAACAGGGCATCTTAACCGAATACAAAGGAAATTACGACTACTATATGGAAAAGAAGCAGGAAAAGCTTAGCATTTCCACAGAGCAAACCGAACAGTCTTCCTCTACAGGTACCGCCGATGCCGGAACCAAACTTGACTGGAAAGCACAGAAAGAAGAACAGGCAAAGGCAAGAAAGAAAGCCAACGACCTGAAAAAGACGGAGCAGCGCATTGAGGAACTGGAAACTCAGATCGCTGCTTTAGAAGAAGAAATGGCACAGCCGGAAGTAGCAACCAACTCTGGAAAACTAAATGAGCTGTCCTTACAGCACGCTTCCTTAAGTGAAGAATTAAATGAACTTTATGACAAATGGGAAAGCCTGGCATAACCGCCAGGCTCTTTTTATTCTTTGGGAACCTCCCAGAGATCTAAGGTTTCTTTTTTCATCGATAAGGCATCCTGATAAAGACGCAGACTTGCTTTCTCCAGATTGATCCGCTCCTCGGAAAGAGAATTGATCTTCTTACCGTCCTCATCTCTCACCGATTTTTTCGTATTGCTGTGATACCAGTATTTCATCAGATTCTGATTATACACGCACATCTTTGGAAGTGGAAAATTCAGATAGCTTAAAAAGATGGCCGACAGGTAATTGGCATTGACATTGTCTACCTCCAGCTTGGATAAGCCATAATTATTCCATGTTACAACCGGAGTCTGATAAAGCTCCTCTTCACTGAGCTTATGCTTTGCCGCCGACGCATAAGCATCGTCCGTAAATGGAGGTGCATGATCACCAAACAACAAAATGACCGTCGGCTCCTCCACCTTTTCAAAGTAGGAAACCAGTTCTTCAAACGCAGCATTGGCATCATAAACCGCAGAAAAATAACGACGTACATCCATTGTAGAACGGTATTCCTGACTTTTTAAATCCGCTACCTTCACTTTGGATTTGTACTGGTAAGGATGTCCCTTATCGTAGTCCAGACACGGCTTATGCGCCCCGACGGACACGCTGAAATTAAACAGCGGCTTTCCACTGTCCTTATTTTTTTCATATTTGTCAATGATCTCTTTCGTCAGACAATAATCCGAGATATTGATGTCAAACAGATCATCGGTATATTTCATATTTTCCTTAAAATACATTTCAGAAAAACCAAATGCCTGGTACACATTTTTCCGGTTAAAGAAATCCCCTTTGTAAGGGTGAATGGCAACTGTGTGATACCCCAGTTCATTCATATATCCCACCATCGACATCTGTCCTTTGTTAATGTAATTGTTGTACATCAGATTGCTCGCAAAATATTTGTGCCCAATCCCGGTCAGAAACTCAAACTCCGTGTTGGCTGTGCCACCGCCAAAAATATCCGAGGCTAAACTGCCGCCACCATATTCTTTTTGATAATGGTGCATGACCGTCATCGGATCTTTATCACTTACCACATTGTCAAAATGATCCGTATCATATAACGATTCACTCATGATCACAATGATATTTGGTCTTACGGAGGTCGTATTTTTGGCTTCTCCCTCTGCAACACCATCGATATCTTCTTTTTTGCTCTTGCCTACTCTCACGTAGTCCTCACTTAAAAGCGGCGTATAATCTTCCTGCGTGATCAGATGAGGCAGTGTATTATTCGGGATCAGGGATAACAGCAGTCCGTATTTGTTCTCCAGATAATCCACATCGCCCATATAGTCAGTCAGATTTTCCGTAAAGTATACTCCAAAGGCTGCGATAAGTGTTACACAAAGCCCTGCCGCTGCATGTAACAAACGCTTTTTTACGTTTCTTTTTTTCTCATTTTTCGGTGCATGAAAATGCTGGATCAGAAAGGAAAGGAGAAGCATCAACGCCACCACTGCCGCATAATAAAACAAATGTCTGGAAAGTGTCACGTCATCCTTAGTAAAGGTAAGTTCTCCTTTCAAAAAGGACAACAGATCATCCCCCGTAACATACTCGCTGCGCATGGTATATTTTAAATAATTGACACTGCCCCAGAGCCAGCTGACCAGATACCAGAAAAGGGTAGAAAAAAAGAACTGACCACTGATACATACTGTAATGTAATAACAGCCGCCAATAAACCCGGTCGTAAGCAACACGTACGGCAGCCGGTGCGTCACCCATGTAACAACTGCCTGCATACTGCCATGTGCAAGATATTCCATTCCGAGCGATAATACCAAAGAAAACAACAGTACCAGCACCACGCACTGTAACTGCCATGACTTCCAAACTTTCTGCATTGATCTATCCTTCCTTTTCAAGCGTCATCCTTGTTCCGTCAAGCCAAGCCTCTTTTAAATCCTCCCCCTCATACACCAGTTTCAAAGAAAAAAAGCTCTCCCTCTCTAAAAGCAGTTTTAAGAAAATGCGGTCACCTTCCCAGAGGCGAAGAGAAAACACATCCTCTTTCTTTACCCACGCAAGTTCTCCTTCCTCGCACTCCTTCTGTGTTCCGGTCCAGGCATCGGCAGTAAACAAACTCATATATTCTGCTTCATGATCGTTGTATACAAATGTCACCAGCCCCCTGTAACGATACGAAGTCAGAGAAAACCCCGTTTCTTCATATACTTCCCGTACCACGCAGTCCTCCGGACTTTCCTGAAATTCAAAATGACCGCCGACACCGATCCATTTTCCTTGATTGATATCCTGTTTCTTTTTGATGCGGTGCAGCATCAGATAATATCCGTCCTGTTCCAGATAGCATAATGTCGTCAGCTCCATATCCTTCTCCTTCATTCTGTTTTCTGCTGCTATCTTACCACAAAACATTTCGCTCTACTATATTGAAAAATCTTACACAATTTGATATGGTGAAAGAAAAAAGGAAATGACATATTATGAAATTTTATCTTGCTCCCATGGAAGGACTGACCGGTTATGTATACCGCAACGCCTACCATCAATTTTTTACTGCTATGGACAGCTATTTTACACCCTTTTTGTCTCCCACACAAAAGAAGGTATTAAAAAGCCGGGAGAAAAAGGACGTGGCTCCCGAACACAACAAAGGCAGGAACGTTGTGCCACAGATCTTAACCAACCAGAGCAGTCATTTTATAGAAACGTGCCGGTATCTTGCCAGTCTTGGATACAGCGAAGTAAATCTGAATCTCGGCTGCCCTTCCAAAACAGTTGTTACCAAAAGAAAAGGAGCCGGATTTTTAGAGGATCCCCGCGCCCTCGATCAGTTTTTTTCGGAAGTATTTCAAGAACTTTCCTCCGACTCTGCCATAAAAAACATGAAAGTATCTGTCAAAACACGGTTGGGGCTTTCCTTTGCAGAGGAATTTCCGGATCTGCTCAACGTATATAATGCCCATCCGATCAGTGAGCTGATCGTACATCCCAGAGTACAGGAAGATTTTTATGACCATACGCCAGACCTCAACCAGTTTCAGTATGCATGGGAAAAGAGCGTCCATCCGGTCTGCTATAATGGAGACATTTTTACGAAAAAACAGTACGAGCAGCTCCTGTCACATTTTCCAACCCTTGACCGCATCATGCTCGGCCGTGGCATTTTAGCCAATCCGGCACTGTTAGAGGAGATCACAGGAACGGGAAAACTTGATTCCAAACGTCTTACCCTCTTTCACAAAACCTTATATCAGGGGTATCAAAAGGAAATGAATTCCGAACGAGATACATTATTTAAAATGAAAGCACTCTGGTTTTATTTAGGAAAATTATATCCGGATGCCAAAAAGGAAAAGAAAGCCATCAAAAAAGCCACCCGGTTCTTGGAGTATGAACCTGCAGTGGCAAGATTGTTGAGCCAGGAGCCCGTGACATCTGCGATCACATTTGCTCAAAAATAATATTATCTTCCAAAATCATCTACATCGGACATCCGCATCCGGATCACCCGGTCTATGGACGGGAAGGAATAGTAACGGTACGCATAGGAACCCGATTCATAAATAGAATACATCTGCCCCTCATCTACCGTGATCTGCTCCAGCTTCTGGGGAAGATCTATAATGTTGATCGCATTTTCATTCGTGTAATCCGGATCTTCCGTATCATCCGGCAAAATAGAAAATTTCGCCAGCTTGGAAGGAAAAATACCATACGATTCCGTGACATACATCCGATAAGCCGTAAACGTGATTCCCTGCACTTTACTGGAGATTCTGGCAACATTCACCGGAACTGCAATCTCCTGTGGAAGCTGCTGCCCGTAAGTTTGCTCATATCTGGCACTGTTCACCTTTTTCAGTTCTCCATTTTTAGCAATGGCAAACTTCTGCAAAATACTGTCATTTCCAATCTGAAAATATCCAATATATAAATGCTTATCGTAATATGCCATAAAAGAATCTCTAGGGATCGTATAAAGATCTTCTATTTCTGTGAATCCAATCGGACGCCTGCTCAAGGAATAATCATAATTTTTTAACTGTTTCAACGTAAAGGCATTTGCCTGTGCCCGCTTATCATAGCATGATACCCAGATCCGCTCATGGATCCAGTCATAGGCAATCCCGCCTACATGATGCCGCCCTTTTAACACAATCGTCTTCAAATACTCTCCGGTGTTCTTGTTCAGTACATAGATCACAGAGTAATGTGTTCCCGTATGACAGTATGCTCCGATCAATAGATAGTTCTGCACTACACAGATGCTCTGTGGCACCATGTTGGTACAGACGTCATTCGTTCCGGCACGCATCGTTTCTGTCACGTTAAGTCCGGGGATTACAATGGTTCCGCTCTCCGCTTCCGTCTGCATATGTTTCCATGTTGTCCGAAGGATTGGGTACTGAAACAAAGACGCCTGCAAGGCAGTCAGATTGTGCAGAGGCTGTGTACTGGTATGCTTTTCTTTCGTCACAGGTTCATTGTTCTGCCAGTAAGATATCGCAAAGCTTCCCCAAAATCCCGTCGATACCAGTATAAAACAGACAATAAAAAAGACATAAACAGCACGAAGTAACTGTTTGATCCATCGTCGCTTCATCTGTTTATGCCTCCTCACCTGTTATATGATTGACTTTCTATATGCGTTATCCCTGATACCGCTGCATCGTCTCCTTGATCAGATTGTTATCATCAAAGTAATTGATCTTCATGGCACTCTTTACGTCCCGCAATGTCTCAGCGGCTACTTTTTCAGCCGCCTCGCTTCCCTTTTTCAAGATCTCATATACCGCAGGAATATCTTTCTCCCACTTTGCTCTTCTCTCACGGATCGGTGCAAGTTCAGACTGTAATACGTTGTTTAGGAACTTCTTCACCTTCACATCACCTAATCCACCACGCTGATAATGCTCCTTTAACTCATCGAGGCTCTTATAATCCGGCAGGAACTGCTCAAAATGCTCCGGCTTGCAAAACGCATCCAAATAAGTAAAGACACAGTTACCTTCGAGCTTGCCCGGATCTTCAATACGGATGTGATCCGGATCGGTATACATTGACATTACCTTTTTCTTGACATCACTTTCACTGTCTGCAAGATAAATACAGTTGTTTAAAGATTTGCTCATCTTTGCCTTGCCATCAATACCCGGCAGACGCATACATGCCTTGTTGTCCGGAAGTAAGATCTCAGGCTCTACCAGTGCTTCCCCATATACGGTATTGAATTTATGCACGATCTCCTTGCACTGTTCCAGCATCGGCATCTGATCTTCTCCAACCGGTACCGTTGTCGCTTTAAATGCTGTAATATCAGCAGCCTGACTGATCGGATAAGTAAAGAATCCAACCGGAATGCTCGCCTCAAAATGACGCATCTGAATTTCAGACTTTACCGTAGGATTCCGCTGCAGACGGGACACCGTTACAAGATTCATATAATAAAAGCTAAGCTCTGTAAGCTCCGGAACCATCGACTGGATAAATAATGTAGACTTGTCCGGATCAAGACCTGCGGACAGATAGTCAAGTGCGACCTCCACGATGTTCTGACGTACCTTCTCCGGATTATCCGCATTGTCCGTCAATGCCTGTGCATCTGCGATCATAATATAGATCTTTTCAAATTCACCCGAATTCTGAAGCTCTACCCGTCGTCTTAAAGAACCTACATAATGTCCTACATGTAACCGTCCGGTCGGACGATCTCCTGTTAATATAATCTTACCCATAATCGTTCTCCTATATCCATTCATTTTCAACAAGAAACAAGCAAGGATGCTGCATCCTTGCTCTTCCTTGTGTTTTTATTTTATCACTTTTTTGCGGATTATACAAATAGTTTCGCACGGATGGAAAAATGCCCTCTTACGCTCGGTTTTCCTCCGCAACCAGATTCTCTACCCCATACTTTTTACGCAGAGCAGGTTTTTCAATCTTACCAGTTGCATTTCTCGGTACCTCAGCAAAAATGATCTTCTTCGGACGCTTGTAACGCGGCAGATCCATACAGTAGTCCATGATCTCTTCCTCACAGCACTCCATACCCTCTTTGATGGAAATGACAGCCCCCGTGATCTCACCCAAACGTTTGTCCGGCAATCCGATGACTGCAACATCCTTTACCTTGTCATAGGCACTTAAGAAGTTCTCAATCTGTACCGGATAAATATTCTCACCACCGCTGACGATCACATCCTTTTTCCGGTCTACCAGATAAATGAATCCATCCGGATCTTTCATTGCCATATCTCCGGTATACAGCCAGCCATCCTTTAAGGTTGCTTTGGTGGCATCCTCATCGTTATAGTAACAGGTCATCACGCCTGGTCCCTTGACGATCAGCTCACCAACCTCTCCCTGTGCGACTTCCTTGCCGTTTTCATCTACGATCTTTGCCTCCCAGCGGTACCCCGGAATACCGATTGCTCCCACTTTATCGACGTTATCCATGCCAAGATGCACGCAGCCCGGACCGGTCGACTCAGACAGTCCGTAGTTGGTATCATATTTATGATGTGGAAAATATTCCATCCAGTGCTTGATCAATGATGGTGGTACCGGCTGTGCTCCAATATGCATCAGACGCCACTGATCCAGCTCATAATCTTCCAGATGCAGATCCCCACGGTCTAACGCATCTAAAATATCCTGTGCCCATGGCACTAACAGCCACACAATCGTGCAGTGCTCCTGTGATACCGCCTTCAGGATCACATCCGGCTTCGTACCCTTTAACAAAACTGCCTTACTTCCCGCACAGAGACTTCCCATCCAGTGGAATTTGGCTCCGGTATGGTAAAGCGGCGGAATACATAAAAAGGTATCCTCTCTGCCTGTCTCATGGTGTTTCTGTTCCATCTGGGCAGCCTGTAACAGACTTTCATGGTTATGTAAGATTGCCTTTGGGAATCCGGTCGTTCCAGAAGAAAAATAAATCGCTGCATCATCCTCGTCCTCTAAACGCACCAATGGAGCTTTGCTGGAACAATCTGCAACCAACTCCATATAACTCTCTGCAAAAGTCGGGCAGTGATCTCCCACATAGATCAACAGACGTCCCTTTTCTAATTTGTCTGCGATCGACTCAATACGTCCGATAAACTCCGGACCAAAGAATAAAACATCTACCTCCGCAAGATTCGCACAGTACATGATCTCATCCGCATCAAACCGGAAATTAAATGGAACCGCGATCGCTCCGCTCTTTAAAATACCAAAATAGATAGGAAGCCATTCCAGGCAGTTGAACATCAGGATCGCTACTTTGTCTCCACGCTTTACACCACGGTTTAATAACATATTTGCCACACGGTTGGCTTTCTCATCAAACACGCTCCATGTGATCTCTCTTCGATATGGCTTTGACTCTGTCGTCTGTACGAGATCATACTCTTTCCATGTCGTCTTTCTCGTGTCTTCAATCGATGGATTCAACTCCACCAGCGCTACTTCGTCGCCGTATAATTTGCAGTTTCTCTCTAAATAATCTGTAACTGGCATTACCCTGTACCTCTTTTCGTTTACTTTACCGCTTTAAAGTTTTTGTGCGATAAATCATTACTTCTAGAGTATCATAAATAGCAAGGTTCGTCAATGATTCGTTGCTATCCGATCTTTGCCGGAATCTGATAATAATATGGCTGCTCTGTATATTCATAAGTTTTCTTCTTATATTTTTCTACTACATCTGTCCATACGATCGCACCATCATAAAGAACCGGCTGTGTAGATGCCGAAAATTTCATTCCTTTATATGTTGTTTTATAAACGACGCTTCCGCCCTCATTTAATACAACATAATGCAGGGTTGTTTTCTTTTTTAATGTGGTCGTATAAAGCAATGCTACATAATCATCTGACAGCTTTACCAGACGCACTTCGTCAACGATTACTTTTGTCTTTTTCGGATGATATGTTGTGATCCACTGAATCTTTGACTTCTCACTATTTTTATCACAAACGATTACATAAACATTTTGCGCATACCGGTCACTGTTTCCCTTTACGCCAGCCACTTTATAATTTTGCGGCACAGAAGTTCCGGCGATCAATACATGATCTTTGGTGACCTCCATTCCACCTTCGGTAAGTCCTGTGTAATTATTTCCGGTTTTTCCTTTAATTTTAAATGGAAGTCTGCTTTTCACCTGCTGTTTCTTTGTTCCATACGCGGTTACTGTCGTGAAATTTACCCCTCTGCTGTATGCATCCCCATGATTGGACAAGTATAACGTATTGTTATCATAGCGTACATACTGATTAAAAGAGTGACTGGTATAATCTTCATTTGCCATCTGATACGTCATATCAGACGGGTTAATCCGGAAAGAAATGTTCGACTGGTGTCCACTAAACATCAGCCTTGATGTAAATAAATAAAGGGAATCCTCACAATATTCCATACGGCAGCTTCCTGCATCAAACGGAACTACGATCCCCGGGAACTCATTTCCCGCTTTTCCTTTGATCTTGCAGGTTTTCTTCCGCTTCCAGTTAGAAGAATATTGATATACCTTGATCACTGTTTTGGTTTTACTTTTTTTCTCATTTCCATATCCAACTGCCACATAATAATTGCCGTCGGGTGCGTAATAAAATCCTCCAAAATATTCCAATGCTCCCAGCTTGACCGTTTTCTTTGATGCAATCTTTCCCTTTCCATCTGTCGTATAATCGATCAGTTTTCGCTCAGTATAGCATACTACATGCAGCTTTCCGGATTTTTCATAATAAAAGGTTTCTTCCGTAGAAGGCCAGTTTCCGCCATCATACTGCCCATAGTTAAGTCTCTGTTTGATGTTGATCTTTCGCACCATTTTCCTGCTGTTTTTCAAAAGATAGCAGCTTTTTTCATTTATCTGCAGACGGTCATCCGGATAGACATAAACGATACGGAACGCATAAGCATTTCCCTCTTTTTCCGTCAAGGTATAGCTGCCTACATCAGCAGACGTTACGGTATGAATCTGCTTCCACGCACCTGTAAGTCTTTTTTCGTATACCTCATAGGAGGAAACCAAAGGGTCTGCGATCCAGTTCAATGTGATCTGATTTCCCGCAGAGGTCACACTGGTCAGATCGTTCTTATGCTGATAATCCAGCGTATACTTCATGTAACCTTTGATATTAGCCATATAGTATGTATAATATTTTTCCGGGATAGAGTAATACTCTTTTTCTCCTACTTTCATTTTAGGATATACAGCATACGCATAGGATACCTCTTTTGGTGCAGAAACAACTGCTGAGAGCATATTGGCATCATTCACTTCAGAAACGATCGTCAGTGGAACCGGATCTCCCGTTTTGCCGCTCAGATCTGCCCGTACCACCAGATATCCTGTTGCCGCACTGATCTTATTCCAATTTACCCGGATAGAATGATAATCATTGGTAGTAATAGAGGTAATCTCTGCACACATGGAAGGGGCAGCGATCACAGTAAGCGGGTATTCTTTTCCTGCTACCCTGGCTGTAATTACTGCAGTTCCCGGCTGGTTGATCTTTACGGGAACTCCCATCTTATAGGTGTCGTTATAATACGCATAAAAAGGTGGGATCGACCTTGTGGCATCTGATGCATCGATCGAGCATACCGAAGGATCCGAGCTTTCAAAGGTGACCGAAGAAGCCACTTTCAACTCCTCACCGGAAACCGCAAAAGAAAAATATTCCAGCGTATTGCTTGGACGGCTGTAGTACGTCTGAAAATAAAAACTGCCATCCGCATTCTGCTGTACTCCATATTCTGTGACCTGAAATCCTGTAGTTCCAGCAGCGGCTGCCTGTCCGGTACCTGCCACAAAAACAAATCCTAACAATAAAATTCCTGCTAAAAAATTAAAGATTCTTTTCATTTTCATTCTCCTCTTTCTCCTATAACAGCTCCATAAGAACCGTTGTTTTCGCGTCTTGCTCTTTGAATCTATAAGACCATTTTAACTAACCACATAAAATTACGTCAATGTCACAAATATAATTTTTATACCTGATATTTAAATTATTCTTCATTACTTCCATTTCGGACACATTTTACACTGTGAATTGAATAAAATAAACAAAAAGGAGGTTCTCATTATGGCGGAACGACTCACACAGACCAGTTATCCAATTATCGGCAGTAACATCACCCGACTTCGCAAAGAACGAAATATGCGTGCGGTAGATGTAATTGCCCAGTTACAGCTCAGAGGGATCTATGTTACCACGGGTATTTTCAGCAAAGTGGAACATGGTCGCAATAATCCTACTGTAGAAATGCTGATTGCTTTAACTGAAATCTTTCACTGTGATTTCAATGAATTTTTCAAGGAATAACTACCATTTTCCTCTGGCAAAAACAAATTGCCCTGCAGATCAAAAGCAGGCTTTATATACTGCTGGCTTTTTTCTATCTCTTTTTGTGTGAGAGACACCCACTTCTCTTCCTGTTGTTTTACCAACAACAGGCTTCCAAAAAACACCTGCTGAATCAGACCATCTTTTAGATATACCCGATTCAGTTGTTTCGTTTTATCCGCATTTTTCCGCTCCCATAGCACCATATCATCCTGGAGGATATGGGCTTTGATTTCTCCCCCAAGCAATGCCGCAAATGATTCTTCCCGGTTCTCAATTTGTATTTTCCGACCGGAGTAAACCACGCCATTTTCCTTTACTTCCATGTAATAAGCGGTAATCTTCATTCTTACACTCCCTTATCTTTGCATATTTCTATTTACCTTTTCACAATATATCATGGAAATAAAAATATTTGCATCAGATGTAAGATTTATACCCATTACAGTATAAAATGGTCACTCCACGATCATCCCATATTTTGTAAGATCTACTTTCCCATCGATCACTTCCACGCCATCCTGCCGTAACAGATCCTCCTGTGCGCGTCCTCCACCAAAGGCAAAGGCTCCTGCCAGCTCTCCCTTGGCATTGACCACGCGGAAACACGGAATATGTTCCGGGTCGGGATTTTTGTGGAGAGCATTTCCCACGGCACGCGCCATCTTTTTGTCACCTGCCATCTGTGCAATCTGTCCATAGGTTGCCACGTGTCCTTTGGGGATACGCTTTACCGCCTCGTAAATACGTTTTGTCGGACTGTCGGTTACCAGATCATAGCTTTCTGCGATCATACGGCGGATCTCTTCGTCCGGGATCGTCCCGTTGAGCAGTATGGTATTCCAATGTTCCTTGTTCTGATGATACCCCGGCTGTACCGCTTCATATGCCTGCCGCCAGAATTCTCTCCACTCCGGATCAACCTTGACATTCAGACAGATCACACCTTCTTTTTCATACGTCCAGAGAAATGCTTTTTTACTTTTCTTTACACGCACAAGCTGCCAGTTGGGATCACGAAACGGAGCCTCCTGATACGTATCAGGAAAGGAAAGTCCGTATTGCAGTGCTTCTTCTCTTGTCGTCATATCATCCCTCCTGCTCTTTATTCACAATATAGATTCCTGCACAAACCAAAGCCAAAGATACTACCGCTGTCACACCAAGGCTTTCGCCCTCCCGCAGCAAAAGTGCGGATAAGATCACACCAAACACCGGATTCATAAATCCGAATACGGCGACCTTTGATACCGGATTGTGCTTTAACAAAATTCCCCACAGGGAATACGCTACCGAAGAGATCACCGCCAGCCACAAAAGCATCATCATATTTTCCATTGACGCATGAGACAGATGCCCGCCCATCAGCAGACCGATCCCTATCATGACCAGACCGCCGACAAGGAACTGATACCCGCTTAGCAGCACCGGATGCTCTGTTTTGGAATACTTTTTCAAAAACACCGAGGAAAAAGCATACGACACGGTTGACAGAAAAATAAATCCCTCTCCATTCCACTGAAATGACAGATCCACTCCGCCCCCTTTCCAGTTAATGAGGATCACACCGATAAATCCGATCAGGCAGCCGATCCATTTTCTATTTGTGACCGTTTCCTGATGGAATAAAAATCCCGCAACCAGAATCGCAACAAAAACATTCATGCCTTCTATGATCGATGCTTTAACTCCCGTCGTGTGTGCAAGTCCCACATAAAAAAAGTAATACTGCAGCACCGTCTGTAACAGACTGAGCCATACTATTTTCGGAAGCGTCTGTTTTTTTGGGATCAGAAGCTTTTTTTCCAGAACACTTCCGATCAGAATCGCAAGGATGCCTGCCAGAAAAAACCGGCATCCTGCATAAAGGATCTGGCTTCCGGTATCAGAGCTTTCTATCTGCATCCATGCATATCCCAGTTTGATGCAGGGAAAGGCACACCCCCATAGGGCACAGCAGATCAGTGCCCCCAGCCACACTACCGGGGTTTTCGTTAAAATGTCCTGCTTTTTTGTCTCCATCTTATGTACTCCTTTTCAACCTTGCTCCACTAGCGAAATGTCTTCAGATAAGCCTTTTGCTCCGGAGTGATCCGGTAGCTCTCCACCGCTTTCTGAATCGTTTTTTTATGTACCCACGGATCTAATCTTCGCTGCTCCACATAAGGAATGACCGCATCCCACTGTTTGGCAAGTGCAGTTGCAAAATACCATGCGATCATCATATTGATGTAATATTCCCCGGAAGAAACTGCTGCCACCCGATCCGCATATTGGATCTTAAACTCCTCATCAAGAAACAGACGCATCAGTAATCCAATGCCATACCGCACCGTATAGGTATGCCCGGATGCAAGAAAGGTATCGATCACAGGAACAAGCTCCTGCTTGTGTTTCGCAAAACATTTTGGAATGGGCAGATCACAGGTTGCCCAGTTGTCAATATACGGAACAAAACGCTCTACCTCACGCAGACACGTTTCATAATCCCGGATCGACGTGATCAGCATCATGTGCAGATTATTTTCCTCATAATAGGTATGGGGAAGTTCTGATAAAAACTTCCCCACATTCTCTGTTTTGGCAAATTTCTTTGCAAACTGCCGCAGCACAGGAGTGCGGATTCCAATGATCGTATCCGGATCGATCCCCGGCAGCAATTTACTGTGAAATTCCTTGTATTTTTTATCCTGCAGTTTCATTAACTGCTTCTGTAATTCGGTCATCTTATTCCACCTTATCCTTTACGGGAATAGTCACATAACTTCCATCACTGGCAAAATAGTAATACGTTCCCATTTCTTTTATCACTGCCTGTCCTGCCGTAAGCTCTGTCAGCTTCTTTGTCACACTCTGTACGTTTGCAACCGGCACAAACAGGGTAACTGTCACCATTTCCTCGTAAGACGTATGGCTCACATCGATCGCTTCACTGGAAAAATAATATTGCAGTTTTCCAATATCATTATAGTTTGTCGTGATCTGAAGCTTTTGTCCCAGCTTCTGTGTTACAATGCTGCTCTTTAAAAGCCCCGCCTTCGTGCTGTCCGTATAAGCCCGGATCAGTCCTCCGGTACCAAGCAGGGTACCTCCAAAGTAACGGGTAACGACCACCAGCACATTATAAATATCCTGTCCCAGCAATACCTCTAAAATAGGCTTTCCTGCTGCCCCGGATGGTTCTCCGTCATCTGAGGAACGAAGAACGGGCTGCTCGATCCCGATGCGGTATGCGTAGCAGTTATGTCTGGCATCCCAGTATTCCTTTTTCATTTGTTCAATATATGCGGCTGCCTCTTCTTCATTGGAAACAGGAAAGACGTGGGCAATAAAACGGGATTTTTTTTCCACGATCTCATCACAGCCGGCTTTGTATACTAATTTTACTTCTTCTTTCATGATTACCCCCAAACTTCTGTTTCCCATTATACATGATATCCCCTAAAAATACTAGAAAAAACCTGTGCGAGGAAAGACCGGCATTAAAGCCTTCTTGCTCACACAGGTTTTTATTTTTCTATGCATCCTTTTCACCACAATATCCGGCAATATCCTCATAGGAAAAATCATACGTCAGCGGTTTTTGATATACCCGCTCATAACATGCCTTTTTCTGCTCATAATCCAGCTTCATCATCCGCTTGCTGTCCTCTCTGCGGGTAAGAGAAGCATCCGGATAAATAGGGGAAAGTACATGTACCACATACCGGGTCTTGTAAAATTCCTCCGAATCCTTTTCATTTGTCTCCTTCATTTCCACAAAAAAGGAAAGAACCGGCACATGATATTTGGCAGCATAATAGTAGGCTCCCCGCTTTGGCGGACGCGGTTTTTTATAATTAAACCACATCTCCTCCTCCGGATAGATCAAGATCCACTGCCTCTTTTGCAACAGTTGTTCCAGACGCTGTTCAAAGGCTCCCGTCATATAGGTGCGGTTCTTTGCGCAGATTGGAATACAATCAATAAAACGCATCAAAAATCCAACCCAGCCGCGCATAGCAAGATTCGTGATCTGGCTTACAATATATAACCGCCGTTTTCCCACTTTCTTTGCTGCCATCCGCACTGCCGTATTGTCGAGAGGATTAAAATGGTTGCTTGTAAGGATCGCACCGCCCTTGATCTTTCGGATCTGTTCCAAGCCCTCATAGCGTGTCTTCCGGTTTATTGCATACGAAGCCTGATCGACAACACTTCTGGCGATCACATTGCAAAGGCCGTATCCCAGTGGAAAGCGTCGTACCTTCTGGTATTTGCGGATCAGATCCTGCTGCGCTTTGGCAGGAAGCACCGGATCGTCTACCTCTACTTTACGATTATATGTGCCTTCTTCACAAGCTGTTTTTATATTATGAATCACCTGCTGTTTATGCGTTCCTATTATCATAATCGTATTTTCACTCCATTGTTATATAATTTCAAAAAGGTATGGGAATTGTCCGGGATCATTTCTGCCTTATGAAGCATCCGTGCAAATGCTTCCTGATCCGATTTCTTCTGCTCTTCTCCATACTGCTCCTTTTGTAACCGCAGTGCATCGTAAAATTCCGTTTCCTTTGCTTCTGCCCAGAATTCTTCCTCATACTGGATTCCATCGTAGCACCACGGCTTATCAAACAGATTGTAGTGGATGATCACCGGATGCTCGACTTTCGCCTGCTTCACCTTATTTGGCATCGCATCAAAACATTCTGCAAGGTAGCAAAGATCCCCATAACACATGGCATTCAAATAATCCTGATCCGGTGCAATACAATCCATATGATACGTTTTCAATAATTGCAGGAAATGCTTTGAAAGCTTCTTTTCCCGCATCTTTTTTAAGTTCATCAAAAGAACACCAGAGTTGATATAATGATTGCGGTCAATGCCGATCGCCTCCTCCATATACCGCGCCAGCACAGGAACTTCGGACACGGAATGATCCGGACAGGCTCCGAGAATATGATCCTGCAGATCTGTTTCATACAGTTTGGAAATATCACCCGGCACGATCACGTCACTGTCTAAATAAATGGCTTTGTCATATTGCGGAAACATCTCAGGAATGAATAACCGGAAGTAGATCGTCATCGTAAAATAATCACAGCGCAGATGATTTTCCGTACGATCCGTGATCTCCTCCAGCGATTTCTTCATCGGACAAAACTGAATGGACACATGCTCCTGCTGTAAGGAAAGAATCTTCGCTTTATGTGCATCACTCACCTGTTCCTCAATGATATGGATCTTCAGATCATATTCTTTGGATGCGTGTTTGAGCATGGAATGAATTGCGACATATAATAATGGGGCATACGAATCATCAATGGTAAAAAAAACCGGTATCTGTTTTCTCATCTTGTTATCCTCCACTTCTTCCTTCTTCTCTCTTATGATTCCCTGTATTCCAACTGCTGATACTGTGCAAAAAGTGCATCATACTCATGCAAATGAAGAATCTCATGCACCCGCTCTGTCTGCCACGGCTTAACATGCACAGTATGAAACCACGGAAACAGCCGGAAGCTCGTCGTAAAATGCTGAAATACGGTATCTTCCTTACATTTTCGCTGCTCGTTATATCGGCGCGGTGCCAGCACTTTTTTTGACGCCAGTTGATTCAGTGCCGTCTGATCCGGGAAAAACATTTTCTTTTCTGCACATAATTTACGGCATTTTTCAAACAGACCGGTTCTGCGGATCTCCTTTAAATTAAAAAGCAGCACCCCGGAGTTGATATAATCCCGTTTCCAGATCTGTTTTCTAAAAAACCAGGAGCCATAATAATCCAGCACACCGGCAAGCTCCTTTCCTTCCATATCCTGCTCATAAAAGAAAGTGCAGTCTTTTCTTGCCAGCACATCATTATCCAGATAAAGGATTCGTTCCGGAAGCTCCCTTACCAGATCTGCATAAAGCCGCAGCATACAGCAAGGAGTAAACCTCGTTGCAAGATTTGCAACGGGAAGCGCTGCTTCAAATTCCTTTTCCATTGAAATCAACTGGATCGTACTGTCCGGATTGTGCTCCTTTAACCACTGCTCACAAGCCATAACCGCCTCTGTCCTGACAGGATAGATCACCGTATCATTCTGACAAAAGGAAAGTGTCATCACATAAATATGCAATGGTTCTGTTACCTGCCGGCACAAAGACAATACCGAAAGCTTCAATCCTTTCTCGATATTCTGATCTCCACAATAAAGTACATTCATCTTTTCTCCTCCTTTGCCTGATAGGAAATATAAGCATACGTACTTTCCTTACTTCTCTTTTTCATCGCCTCATATACCTGCTGCCGCAATACCTTTCGCTGTTCCTTTTTCGGAAGCGTCACATCCGGATAAAACGGACCATCCACGTAAATGGTCACTGCCGGCTTTTTCTTCTTTCCTCTCTTTTGGTACGTTGTTGTCATGGCAAATGCCGGAGCATTGCATTGCACCGGATAGCGAAAAGACGTCGCCTCATACTCCCGGATCTTTGTATAATATGGCCAGACATGCGCCTCCGGGTAGATCACAACCAAATTATTTTCTTCAACGCGCTTCTGGATCGCTGCTTCAAATGCCTTCACCTGCTGTGCATGAGTGGGAACCGGAAGTACCCCCAATGCCGGAAGCCATTTTCCGATGACCGGCAACTTCAGATTCACCGCAGAAGCAATCGTATAAAATCTTCTGCCACCTCCCACAAGAGCCGGCGAAAACACATCCCCTACAGGCATCGTATGGTTGCCATATAAGAAGCAGCCTGTGTCGGAATAAGGCTTCAGGACTTCACGATTTACTACCTTGACCTTTTTTAAAAACGTAAAGTAAAAAATAGCAATTTTTGCCATCATTTTATGAAAAAATGCTGCCCACGCATTGTATATGCGGCCGGATCTGATATAACAATATGCTTCGGGAAGTTCCGCTTTCTCTCCCGGCTTCCCGACAAAATCATCTTGAAATGTACTATAGTAATATACGGTTTGCTTCTGTTTCATACCCTCACCATTTAACATCATGTTGTTGATTTTATATAAAAAAGGCAATTATTGTCTAATCGCTTTCCGTTATGACATGATTTCTCACTTTGGACAACAACTTATAAAAGGTCTGCTGCTCCTCTGCTGTGAGATCCTGCACCGCCCATTCATTCATTTTTCGCATCTCGTCATAAAGCTCGTGGCAAAGCTTCGCCCCGTGCTCCGTGATCATCACCTTTTTCACCCGGCGATCTTCTTTATCCCGGTAACTTTTCACCAGTTTCTTATGCTCCAGACGTGTTACGATCCCAAGCATATTCTGCTGTGACAAATGGAAATAACGTTCCAGTTCCTTCATGGAGCAATGCTGTTCCTTCTGTTCTATAATTCCCATAATGCGTGCCTGAGACAGCGTTACACCGTATTCTTTTAATTTTTTATTTGCCTTTTTCTCCACTGTTTCACTGA
The DNA here is from genome assembly GCA_050874905.1 of Lachnospiraceae bacterium. Taxonomy (GTDB): domain Bacteria; phylum Bacillota; class Clostridia; order Lachnospirales; family Lachnospiraceae; genus NC2004. The sequence goes on along the minus strand of JBNMLP010000001.1, from coordinate 128,147 downwards.
TCATCTTTATCTGCGCCAGCGTTGTCGAAAGAATCCGGGTAAGCTCCTGCTCCATTGTGTACACCTCGTCTATTTATAGAATATCCAACTATCATCAAAGCAAAACAACAATATGTTGTTGTTTGTTATCATAGCGTAAAGGACTGCTATCGTCAAGTGCTTTTTCATTCCTCTTCGTTTCCTCTGGTACTTTATTGCCAGATTATGTTATAATAATGTATATTGCGTTTATGACGTAAAAAATTGGCAATAATCCTACCAAGGAGTGATTTCATGAATTTCAGCGAACAGGAAACCAGTCGCAAGATCCACGCACTGGTATCAAAGCCAACCAAATATAAAAATAAAATCCTCTTATGGATGAGCCGTCTTCTGCTGCTCTTTTTACTGTGCGGATGTTTTCTGGCTGCCTCAACGCTATATGGAGCTTTTCGCGGCATCTTAGCCAGCGCACCGGATATCGACTCCATCAATGTACAGCCGAGTGGCTTTGCATCCGTGATCTATGATTCCTCCGGAGTAGAGATCCAGACCTTATCGGATTATGAATCCAACCGCGAAGAAGTCTCTCTTTCCAAAGTACCGGAAAATCTGCGCAATGCCTTTATCGCCATTGAGGATTCCCGCTTTTATGAGCACAACGGAATTGATATTCAGGGAATTGTGCGTGCCGTCTTTTCCGGCATTACCTCCGGAAGCTTCTCACAGGGAGCCTCCACGATCACGCAGCAGCTTTTGAAAAACAATGTTTTTGGTGCAGGCGGAGAAACCAATACCTTAGACAAGGTAGAGCGAAAAGTACAGGAACAATATCTGGCGATCCAGTTGGAACAGCGCATGTCCAAAAATGACATATTAGAAGCATATCTAAATACGATCAATTTAGGCGAAGGAACGCTCGGTGTCCAGTCTGCCAGTGAAACTTATTTTGATAAGGATGTCAGCGAACTGACCCTTTCCGAATGTGCGGTTCTTGCTGCTATCACCCAGAATCCGACCCGCTATAATCCGATCACCAACCCAACCGACAATGCCAGCCGCCGCTCTACAGTATTGCAGTATATGCTGCAGGAAGGCATGATTGAAAAATCGGACTATGAGGATGCGATCGTAGACAATGTCTATGACCGGATCGAAAAGGTGAATGAGAAAAAAGCGGCAAATGCTACGCCATATTCCTATTTTGTGGATGCCCTGATCAAAGAAGTGGTAAATGATCTGGAAACCCGCTTAAACTACAACGAAACACAGGCGTACAATGCCTTATACAGTGAAGGATTAAAGATCTACAGCACGCAGGATACCAGCATCCAGAATATCTGCGACAATATCCTGACCAGCAACAAGCTTTACCAGCAGAGTGGCTTTACGTCGATCTATGCCCTCTCCTACCAGCTCTCCGTATTAAATGAACTGGGAGAAACGATCAATTACTCCGAACAGGATGTGGCAGGCTTCCTCGGATACCATTCCTCCGATGAAATGTATTTTAACACGAAAAAGGAAGGACGCCGTGCAGCAAAGAAATTCCGGAAATCTGTCGTCACAGGAAATGATAAAATACTGGGGGAAAACATTACGCTCACGATAGAGCCGCAGATCTCCTTTTCTATGATCGACCAGTCAACCGGACAGGTGGTAGCCTTAGTCGGCGGCCGCGGAAAGAAGCAGGGCAACTTAACCTTAAACCGTGCTACGGATACGACCAAACAGCCGGGATCTACCTTCAAGGTGCTATCTACCTTTGTTCCGGCTCTGGATATTTCCGGCCTGACCTTAGGCTCCGTGTTTGATGATGCCCCTTACAACTATGAAAACAGCACGAAACCGGTGAAAAATTATTACACCAGCGGCTACCGTGGATTAAACAGTATCCGGGATGCGATCCGGGATTCCATGAATATCATTACCGCCAAATGTATGGCAGAGGTAACTCCGCAGGTCGGCTTTGATTATCTGACCAATATGGGATTTACCACACTCGTGGATCGCAAGGTCGGCTCGGACGGTACGGTATATTCTGACATTCAGCAGTCGCTTTGTCTCGGCGGCATTACCAATGGCGTAACCAATCTGGAACTGACTGCAGGCTATTCTTCGATCGCCAATAACGGCACTTATAACAAACCACATCTTTATACTAAGATCGTGGATCATGAAGGAAATGTCCTCATGGAAAGCCAGGTAGAAACAAGACAGGTGATGAAAGATACTACCGCATGGCTGCTCACCAACGCCATGAAGGATGTTGTATCCAGCGGAACTGCCAAGGCGGCACAACTTTCCACTCCAATGGCAGTTGCTGGGAAAACCGGAACAACCAGCAACAATTATGACCACTGGTTTGTCGGATATACGCCGTATTACACGGCAGGCATCTGGTGCGGCTACGATTCCAACCGTTCTTTCTCCAGTGGTGGATTAGAAAAAAAGCTCTGGGCCAATATCATGGATGCTGTAAATGCAAATAAACAATTAGAAAGCAAGGATTTCGCTTCTAATGATGCCATTGTTTCTGCTTCCATTTGCAGAAAATGCGGAAAACTTGCGATCCGGGATGTCTGTGACAAAGATCCACGTGGCACGATGATCCGGACAGAGTATTACACCAAAGGAACGGAACCAACAGAAAACTGCGACTGTCATACCGCAGTGACCATTTGTAAAGCATCGGGACTTCCAGCGACAGAATATTGTCCGGAAGAAACAACGGAAACAATAGTTTATATTAAACGACCGGACGGAAGCAAAGGAACCACCGCAGATACAAAATATGAAATGCCAAAGGATTTTGCAGATAAACGCTGCAACATTCATACCTCACCAATGTCTTCTCCACCAGAACAACTGGAAAACCAAACCGTCACTTCGGATCAGATGCAACCATAATAACAGACATAAAAACAGATGATGCATGAAATCATTTTTGATTTCATGCATATTTTTTTTGTTTTCTCTCATACTACTGGATAGAAAATACAGGAAAAACATTCCTGTCTGACAGAAAGGAGTGCGTCTATGAACAAACCTCAATTAAGCTTAAAACAACAGCACAAAAAGAAAACGAAAGCTATCTGCTTTGTTCTGGTATGGTTTTTATTGATCGGCGTTTTAGTCGGTCTGATCCTATATAAAAATAAACAGATCACCGTAAACGGTACACTTGCCAAACGTTTATGTGCGGAGGTGACAGAATGGATGAGCTGACACTTTATATCAATGTCAAACGAAGCCAGGTTATTACAAAAAGTCATGTCGTGATCAAGGACGCCGCAACTGTTTACTGCCGCAACCGTAACATTGCCAAGCAGGTCGAGCAGCTTCCTCTTTGTGACTTTCACAAGGATATGGACGGACGGGAAGTCATCACAGTCCTTTATGTGATCTCTCTGATTCAAAGAAAATTTCCTGATCTTCAAGTAGAAGTCGTCGGTGATCCGGAATTTATCTTATTTCACAAAAAGGAAGAAGCACTTACCAAAAAAAGAAAAGCTGCCACTTACCTAAAGGTTGTGTTTGTTGCGATTGTCGCCTTTTTTGGAGCTGCATTTACCATTGCAACCTTTAATAATGACGTAGGAGTAGATGAAGTCTTTTTAAAGCTTTACTCCCAATTCACAAACAAGACAGCCGAAGGACCTACGATCCTTCATCTCGGTTATGCACTCGGACTTCCAGTTGGATTGTTCTACTTTTTTAATCACGTTTTCCACCATCGTTTGAGTGATGAACCTACCCCTCTGGAAACACAGATGCGGCTTTATGAACGGGATGTCAATGATTCCGTAGCGATCAGTTCTTCCCGCAACAAAAAAACGATTGACGTCAAACAGTAAGCAAAAAGGAGGATATTATGCTGCTACAATTATGGATGCTGATTCTTTCCTTTCTGTTTGGACTTGCTGTTTCCTGCGGTTTTATCGCTTTTGTGATCCTGATCGGTAATTTGCCACGATTGATCAGCAAGACAAGAACGGCACAGCATGTCGTCTTTTATGAAACCTGCTTTGTCGTCGGTACCGCTCTCGGAAATGTTTGCGTTTTATACGAAACACCGCTGCCGTTTGAAAAAATAGGAGCTTTACTGTTAGGTCTGCTCTTTGGCTTCTTCGTCGGCTGTCTCGCCGGAGCCTTAGCAGAGGTTGTAAAAATGTTTCCGATACTCACAAGACGACTGCACTTAAGAACCGGACTTCCCTATGTGATCGGTGCGATCGCACTAGGGAAATGCTTTGGTACAATCCTGCAGTTTTTTGTCTTTCAATAATTTCAGAATGGAGAGGATATTATGAAAAAAGAACCAACAAAAGAAGCCTATAATGACTATGTGGAGGAGATCACGCCAACCGCCAATGTCTTTGCCAACTGTTTCAAAGCATTTATCACGGGCGGCATCATCTGCACATTAGGAGAAGGGATCAAACACGCTGTGTTATATTTTTTCCCAGTCAGCGAAGTCACAGCGGGAAGCTGGGTTACGATTATTCTGATCTTATTAAGCGTCATTTTAACCGGACTCAATATTTACCCTTCAATCGCAAACTGGGGAGGAGCCGGTGCATTAGTTCCTATCACAGGATTCGCCAATTCCGTTGCTGCCCCGGCCATTGAATTTCAAAAGGAAGGTCAGGTATTTGGGATCGGTGTCAAGATCTTTACGATTGCCGGACCGGTAATCCTATATGGTATCTTTTCTTCCTTTGTTGCCGGGCTGCTCTACTATCTCGGTCATATGTTAGGATTATTATAAGGAGGCTTTTATGAATCAGAAAAAAGAAAATGGACCACTCGGAAAACAAAGCATTTACTTTCATGATGCCCCTCATCTTCTCTCTTGGGCAAGTATTGCCGGAAAAAAGGAGGGAGATGGACCACTCGGCGAATATTTTGACCAGGTCATTGAAGATGCTGCTTTTGGGCAGGACACATGGGAGGAAGGCGAAAGTGAATTTATGAAACAGGCCTGTGAGCTGGCGCTGAAAAAAGCCGATTACATGCCGGAGGATATCCGTTATTTATTTGGTGGAGACCTGCTCGGTCAGCTCATTGCTACCACATTTGGAATCAAAGAATTTAATATTCCATTTTTCGGACTTTATGGAGCCTGTTCCACAATTGGAGAAGCACTCAGTCTCGCTGCCATGACCATTGCAGGCGGCTACGCTGATACCTGCCTTGCTACGGCATCCAGTCACTTTGGCGGGGCTGAAAAAACCTTCCGCTTTCCTCTGGAATATGCCAACCAGCGTCCGGTCAGTTCCACATGGACAGTAACCGGATCCGGAGCATTTGTACTCTCCTCTACCAAGGGAGAGATTCTGATCCGCGGCATCACGACCGGAAAGATCGTCGATTACGGAGTAAAAGACAGCTTAAATATGGGAGCCTGCATGGCACCTGCTGCCGCCTCTACCATTTATCAGCATTTTCAGGATTTCAGCTCCGTGCCATCGGACTATGACCGTATTTTTACGGGTGATCTCGGAAAGGTTGGCCAGGATATTCTGCTTACGTTATTAGCCGAAAATGGCTACGACATCAAAGACGTACACCGCGACTGCGGAATCGAAATGTTTGATGCAGATGTCCAAAATACCGGATGTGGCGGAAGCGGCTGTGGCTGCTCTGCGATCACACTTGCCGGATATATTACGAAGCATTTATTAAATGGTGACTGGAAACGGGTGTTATTTGTTCCGACCGGGGCACTGCTCTCCACCGTCAGCTACAACGAAGGACAGAGCGTTCCGGGGATTGCCCACGCCGTTTTGTTAGAGGCGGGGACTGGCACTAATTAAAGAAAGGAGCATATGCTATGGATTATATAAAAGCTTTTTTCGTCGGCGGAGCACTCTGCGTCATTGCACAGATCCTGATGGAAAAAACAAAAATGATGCCGGGACGCATTATGGTGACATACGTCATCAGCGGTGTCGTCTTAGGATTTTTAGGACTTTACGAGCCACTGGTCAAATTTGCCGGATGTGGTGCCACCGTTCCCCTCACCGGGTTTGGTTACAATCTGTTTCACGGACTGGAATCCACCATTGCCAAATATGGCATTACCGGATTATTTAAAGGCGGCTTTGAGGCATCCAGTGTAGGGCTTTGTGCCGCATTGGTATTTTCCTATCTGGCAGCCCTGATCTTCAAGCCACAAATGAAAAAATAATATTTGTTAATAAGCAAATGCCATGGGTTTGCTTTTTATATATATCAGGCCGTCTTTTTTAAGGCGGTCTTTTTATGCCTCCCGCATTTTCTTTAATGCTCGTTTTTCCAGCCTTGACACCTGTACTTGGGAGATGTGCAGCAGTCTTCCGATCTCCATCTGCGTCTTGTCCTCATAATAGCGCATACGGATCACCATAAGCTCCTGTTCATTTAACACATGAAATAACTCACTTAACAGCAGCCGGTTTTCTACATGCTCCTGCTCTCTCCCGATCGCCTTTACAAACTCCCCGACACGCGTATGATCCCCCTCCTGCGTAGTGATCGTGCGGTCGATGGAATCCACCATGGAATTGGCGTTTATGGCAAATAAAATCTCCTCCTCGCTAAGTTCTGTTGCAACTGCAATCTCGCTTAACGTCGCATCTCTGCCACAGCTTCCCCGTATAACATCGGACGCTGTTTTGATCTTATACCCCTGCTCCTTTAAAGTGCGGCTTACCTTGATCATCCCATCATCTCTCAAAAATCGTTTGATCTCCCCGATGATCATTGGCACTGCATAAGTCGATAACTGCACCGGACGCTCTACATCAAAATGATCGATCGCTTTTAACAGTCCAATGCAGCCGATCTGAAACAGATCCTCAAGCTCCTGCCCCCGGTTCTGGAAACGGCGTGCCACGCTCCAGACGAGTCCTGTATTTTGTTCTAACAACATCCTTCGTGCTTCCTTGTTTCCTTGTCTTACTGCAATCAGTAAATCCAAGGTTTCACTCATCAAGCTCTCCTTTCCCCAGTTGTTTTTTCATGGTCACAGTCACTCCCTGATCCGGACTGGAACTTACTTTTAACTCATCCATAAAAGCTTCCATAAAAGCAAAGCCCATGCCGGAACGTTCCATTTCCGGCTTACTTGTATAAAGTGGCTGCCTTGCCTGTTCCACATTTTCAATACCTACCCCATTGTCCTCGATCACAATATAAAATACACCATCTTTCAACTGGCAGTCTAAATATACGTAACCAGGATTTTCCGCATCCGGATATCCATGGATCACCGCATTAGTCACCGCCTCTGATACAGCGGTTTTCACATCATTCAGTTCCTCGAGCGTAGGATTTACCGGAGCGACAAAGGCACTCACCACCATACGCGCCAGCTGCTCATTTTCTGCGATGGCAAGCATTTTCACCTGCATTTCATTTTCATAAAGCAGATTGCTCTCCTGCTGCTCTTTTCCTTCTTTCCAATATGCCTGATATCCCATATGTCCCTCCTAATCATTCAATGCTTCTTCCACACTGCTGCGTTCCAGCATGATCTTATAAAGACCGGAAATAAGTACGATGCGCTTGATCGGATCACTCATATGTACTCCATATAGCTTTCCCTGCATCCGTGCCACCTGTTTATAGCGTCCCATGATCACGCCGATTCCGGAGCTGTCCATAAATGTCGTGTGTCTGAAATCAAAGATCACATTTTTGATCCGCGTCCCTTCCAGATACGTGTCACTCTTTAACCGGATCTGATCCGCCATATAATGATCCAATTCTCCCTCCACCGTAATGATCAAATAGTTTCTGCGAATTTCAAAGATTGGGTTCATTCTAATTCCTCCTTTTTTGACATAAAAAAAGAAGACAACTATAACAGTTATCTTCTTTCGTTTCCCTCTTTTTGATTTCTCTTAGGAAAGTTCCTGCATATGTTCTTCTGCCTGACGGCTTCTTCTGGAATCCGGAAAGTCCGACATTACTTTTTCAAATGTTTCTTTCGCTTTATCGTTCTTTGCCATGCGCTGATAGGTTCTGGCAAGATAATAAAGGGCATCCGCATTGTCTTTATCATAGGACACTGCCTGTTTCAACTCCTTTAATGCCTCTTCAAAACGTCCGGAACTGAAAGCGGAGTATCCACGATTAAATGCAGCGGTTGCCATCTTTGGCATAACCGTGGAATAAAGCTGGTTGTACAACTTTTTTGCATCCTTGGAATCTACATTATCGATATCCACCTTGGCGAGATATTCTGCGGTAAGCTCCTGATCCCCATCAATATATGCCTTTGATGCATTCATAATATTCTCAAACACATTTCCACTTGAGGATTCTCCGGTTGCCTTTGCAAGCTCCGCAGTAAGATCTTCCACATTTTTCTGCAAGGAAGATTCCGTGTCTTTTAAATCGGAGATCTCTTTGTTCTTGCCGGAAAGTTCTTCATTATATTCCTGCTTTAACGTGTTATAGCTATATGCAAGTTCGTCCGTTTTCTGTGGAATAAACAGAAAATACATTGCTGCAATGCCTAACAACAGTCCCACAATGATTCCCGCAAAAGTATATTTATTATTGGATGATTCCACATACTGATCGATCGACATACTACTGCCAGGACGTACTTCCGGACGTTTGATCTTACGATCGCTGCTTTCCTGAACCACTTCATTTTTCTTTTCCGGTTGTTTCCGCGACGGATTCTCCACATGACGTGAAATTCCCGGTGTACCTGCAATTTCACGGTAGTATTTTAATGCCAGTGTATTGTTGGAGTCAATTCTTAATACCTTACGCAGTGCTTTCTTCGCTTTTTCCTTATTCTCCGAACGGATGAATAAAAGTGCCAGCAGAAGATGTCCATTGACAAAATTAGGACTCATTCCCAGTACACGCTTTAACTGGATGAGAGCCAGATCATAATCGCCCTGCTTCAGATATGTCAGGGTCTGGTTATACTTTCGTATCGTACCGTTGACCTCATCAAGACGGGAAGGATTATTCTGGATCGACTTGATATAATCATCCGCATCGTTTTGCTCCGGTTTAAAATTCATGCTGACGATCCACTCGCTTAATGCGGATACCACCTCGCCCATTTCATGGTAGCAGAGTCCTAACAGGTTTCTTGCTTCGATATGGTATTTATTATAGCGCAGTGCCTTTTTCAGATCTACGATAGCCCCGGACAGATCACGCACCAGTGCTTTATCCAGTCCCCGGTTATAATAATAATTTGAAGTCCTTATGCATTTCTTTACAAAATCATCGGACAAGCCACACTGACTGCATGTTCCATTGATCAGCAGTGGGGCATTACATCTTTTACAATTCATGAAACCCTCACCTTCTATCAATGCTCTTCGTGATGATGCTTGCCATGCTGCGCCGGAGCAGTTCCCTGTGCCATCTGCATTACATCCATAATATCCTGCATTTCATTATCATAAATCGCATTTTCTACATCTTCAACTTCCAGACTTGGTTTGAATTTGCGGATCTCTTCTTCAAAGTTGATCATGTTCTGCCTCCTGTTTCTTCATTCTTGTATTCCAATATTCTTTCACTTCTGATACGAGATACAGCGAGCCTACACAAAGGATCACCGTATCGTCCGGAAGGGTAAACAAATAGGAAAGTGCATCGCTGAGCTTAGGATAAGCAAAAAGCTCCGGCTTTGGCACATGTTCCTGTTCTGCCTGTTCCCCGATCAGTGTCATAATCTCATTCACACTGGTTTTACGGTTGTTATGAAGCTCCGTACAGACGATCACCTGCGGGCGGATCTGTAGCAGCTTTTGTACCATTGTTTCATCATCTTTATCACTGGCAACCGTATATAACAATGCCTTTTTCTGTGTCGGAAATAACTGCTCCACTGTATGGACAAAGGCATCCATCGCCTGTGGATTATGCGCACCGTCCACATAAAAGCGGTCACTCAGTGCTTCCATACGTCCCGGCCACGCTGTCTTCCTTACTGCCTCCTTCATTGCTTCATAAGGAAGCTGCCACAATTGCTTCGCCGCCTGCATGGCAAGAAAGGCATTGTACGCCTGATGCTCACCGCATAACGAAGTGTGGAACAAATCTTCTTTATCATACTCACTCTCGATTAAAAAATCAATCCCTAACACCGTATTTTTCAGAATCCGTATGTCCTCTTTCGAGAGGATCTGACACGGTGCGCCAACATCCTTTGCATATCGACCTATTACGTCAGCCGCTGCATCAGAAAGCAGTCCACAAACCGCTGGCACACCCGGTTTGATAATGCCCGCCTTTTCATAGGCGATCTTTTCTATCGTATCACCGAGCACTGCCATATGATCCAGCCCCACCGAAGTGATCATGGAGATCTCCGGTGTGATGACATTGGTGGAATCGGTACGTCCTCCCATTCCTGCTTCTACGATCACATAGTCGGCATGTTTTGTTTCATAGTAGCAGCATGCCATGCAAAAGATAAATTCAAAAAAGGTAGCCGGTTCGCCGCCCTGCTCCTTATGCTTTTGTTCTGCCTCTTTTACCCTGTGATAACAAGAGACAAAGTCCTGCTCTGAGATCATTTCATGGTTCAGCCGGATACGTTCCCGCATATCCAGCAAATGTGGCGACGTAAACATCCCGATCCGTTTTCCATTTTCCCGTCCGATCTGCTCTAAAAATGCACAGACGGAACCTTTTCCGTTGGTTCCCGCCACATGGATAAACTTTAACTGTTCCTGTGGGAATCCGAGCAACGAAAGAAGCCTTCGTATCATATCCTGATCCGTCTTCTTTTTATAACGGGGAATGGCGAGCACCTGCGCTGCCGCTTCCTCATATTCGGTCTGTCCCTGCTGTCCCATTATTTTGTCCTCTATTCTTTATAATTCATTACAACATTACCATTTCGCAAACAGAACATGACATTGACCACATCCTGTTTTACATTATTCGTCACGCCATTGATCGTAATGGAACAGCCCGCATGTGCACATTCACTCGCCGTCACGACAGCACTGCGTCCATCTGCGATCTGGTGTTCCATTTCCTGTGCCTGCGCCTTTAATGCGTCCAGACTGGTGGTCAGCGTAATCTTAGTACGCATGATCTCCAACCGTTTCTGTTCCATACTCTGCTTCTGTTCCTGTTTGAAATTTACCGCACTGAGCGCAGCCTGCATCTTTGTCAGTTTCTCAATATCCGCACTTAGCTCACCGATCTTGCGTTTGGTCTCTTCCAGAACACGGCGGCTCTTTGGATCTATTCCAACCTTGATATAAGTAGGAATCTGCGCGATATTTCCAATGTTTACCGCATCCACACCCTTGATCGCGTGGACGCGTCCTGCCAGTAATACTCCACGGCTTCCGGCTACCTCGATGCGGTCCTTCGTTGTAATAAAGCAGTTCATAATGGAGTTGGCATGCACATATCCGCCACACTCAATATTGGTCTGCTCGAAAAAACGGCCTTCCACATTGCCGCCGGCTACGATCGTACCACGTCCGGCTCCGGACATACCGCTTTTTAAGATCACATCTTTTCCTGCCTTGATCGTCGCTGCCTCTACAATGCCTTTTACAACAAGAGAACCTGTTGTTTCCACATGATATCCTGCGGTAATGCTTCCCATGATCTCCAGATCCCCCTTAAAGGAAATGTTTCCCGTTGAGGCATCCACATCGGACGTGATCGTCATACTATCTGAAATCACGATCTTTCCGGTATCCGGATCCATCGTGATCTTTCCATTCACATCAGAATAAAAATGCGTGCGATCCTCATTCATCGTAATATGCTTGCCGCGGATCGCCGGTTTTGGACGTCCTCTCTTTGCAGGAAGCACATTGCCCTTTACATCCACGCCATCTACACCAAACGTTTCCGGTATGTATTCTGCGATCAACTGTCCCGCCGCAACACTCTCAAAGCACTCCAGATTCCGGTAGTCAACAGAACCGTCCTCTAACACCTTTGGTGCCGACCGCGGATTCGTATTAAAATGGTACCGGAACGATGCATCCTTACCATTTTCCGGTGGACACCCCTGTGCCACATCCAGTTCCCGGTAATAGATCTTTTCTTGCACCATCCGCTCGATCACATCTTCCCTGATCCCGTGAGTCACCCCCTGCTGCTTCAGCAGAGAAAGAAGCTCCTCCTTCGTGTAATCCGTTCCTTCCGGCGGTGCAACAAGCTCCAGCCCGGCACTCATACGATCCTCCCGTATCCTGACTACATTGCCACAGACATTTTGCACGAAGCGTTCCATTTCTTTGATCTTGTTGTGTTCTACTGACATAGAAACACCCCCTCTCTCCTTGCATGTAACTCCCTTTTTCTTATCTTTTATTTTAGCATAGACATACAACGCTTACAAGGGGAATACCCTGCTGCTTCCAGCGTTTTCAGCTCTTCTGTCACCTCTTTTTTGTTGTTCGCCTTGATGTCTGCCACGCTGCTGCACGACGGCAAATGGATCTTTTTGGTGTTTTCATTTAACACGTAAACCGCCGGTTCTGTCCCTGGCTCCTCCAGGACAGTCTGTTCCGTGAGCGTTTCTTCCTCAGATAAGCCACTTTCTCCCGTTCCCTTTTGGGTAGAAAAAGTAATCGTCTTTCCGTCTGAATGAGCCAGAATACTGCCCTGTTTATCGGTGCGGTAAGTCCGGATCCCCTCCTGTTTTAAAAGGGAGAGCACCTCTTTATGCGGATGTCCGTATACATTGTCCTTTCCACAACTGATCACAGCATAGGAAGGAGAAACCGCACGGACATATTCTTTTAAATTTGCCCCTGCACTTCCGTGGTGTGCCACTTTATACACATCTGCCCGAATGTCTGTCTGCTGCTCTAAGATTGCACGCTCCTCCGCTTCTTCCGCATCCCCACTGAATAAAAAGCTGGTATTTTCGTAGGTTACCCGGAGAACAATGGAAGAATTGTTTGCATCCTCCGTTTCTGTAACGGGACCGGCTACTAAAATGTCTGCTGCGCCAAGAGAATAATGCTCTCCTGCCTTTACGCTTTTTCGTTTGATCTGCTTTTCCTTTACCACATCAACAACGTCCCGGTAGGTCTTCGTATCCTTTTCGCAATCCGGCATAAATAGCTGTTTACAGGGAAATTTATACAAAATAACGTCCAGTCCGCCAATATGATCGGCATCCGGGTGCGTTCCCACTACATAGTCAAGCTCTTTGATCCCCTGTTTTTTTAAGTAGAGCTGCACCGTCGTACCCATATTATTGTTTCCAGCATCGATGAGCATGGCATGCCCATCACAGGTAATAAGAGTGGCATCTCCCTGCCCCACATCAATATAATGTACCGCAAGTCCTTCTGTTTGTTCCTGCTTGCTCTCCCCAATTGCTCCTGCCTGTGTCGAGGCGTCCGAGGCTTTCAGAGAAACCTGTTGTCCGGCACAGCCTGTTATAAAAAAGAGCAGGCAAAACATAAGTGCCACTCGTTTTCCTGCTCTGATCACTACATTTTTCTTCATTTTTGTTCCTTCCTAAAAGCTCTTGATCGTATCAGACTCTTCCTCTCCAATCTGCTCAATCCCTTTGATCTGCGCATCATAAGAAAAGTTGTCATTGACCCGGATAGTCACAATATCTCCAACCTTGTGTCCCATCAGTGCTTTTCCCATCGGAGAAACATTGCTGATCTTCCCTGCCATTACATCCTCCCGCAATGTCGTTACGATCTTATAGGTTTCTTCTACCTCGTCATCCGGAATATAGATCGTTACCTTTGTATTTAATGTTACAACATCCCGGTCACTGGATTCCTCAATGATCTTAGCGGTGCGGATCATACGCTCCAAATAGCGGATCCTGCTCTCATTTTTGTTCTTTTCCTTTTTCGCTGCATAATACTCAAAATTCTCACTTAAGTCCCCCTGTGCCCTTGCTTCCTTCACATGCTCCAGCAGCTCATGGCGAAGTGTTACCTTCCGGTACTCGATCTCCTCTTCCATTTTCGCAATATCACTTCTGGTCAGTTCATCGTACATATTCTCCACTCCTTTTCAAAAAAGAGGATGCCTGTCACATCCTCTTATCTTTCTTATTTGACTAGCCAAGCTGTGCAAGCCGTTCTTCCACCTGCTTCAACATATCTGTATATTTGGCAAGCTTCGTTTTCTCTTCTTCAATCTTTGCAGCCGGGGCTTTTGCCACAAACCGCTCGTTAGAAAGCATACCCTCACATCGCTTGATCTCACCCTGCAAGCGTTTCTGCTCTTTCTTTAAACGCTCCAGCTCTTTTTCAATATCCACAAGATCTGCAAATGGCATATATACCACTGCCTGTGGGATCACAGTAGATACCGCATCGTCTGCAATACCGCTCTTATCACTTTGTACCAATACCTCTGAGGCATAGGCAAGTGTCTGGAAGAATACCTTACCCTTCTCAAATGTATCTCTAACATTGGCATCCTCGGATACAACGTATACCGTTGCCTTGCGGCTCGGTGCAACATTCATTTCCGCGCGGAGATTACGGATGTTACGCACGGCATTCTTCATCAGCTCTACATCCGCCTCTTCCTTCTCAAAGTTCCACTCCTCTTTATATACCGGCCAGTCAGAGATCATAATAGACTCTTCCTGATCCTGTAAATTACAGAAGATCTCCTCTGTGATAAATGGCATATATGGGTGTAACAGTTTTAAGGAAGTGATCAGCACCGTATTGAGTGTCCAGAGTGCTGCTGCCTTGGTCTTATCATCCTCATTGTAAAGGCGTGGCTTCACCATCTCAATGTACCAGTCACAGAACTCTTCCCAGATGAAATCGTTCAACTTGGTCACAGCAATACCGAGTTCGTATTTTTCCATGTTGTCAGTCACTTCTTTTACCAGAGAATTGGCTTTGGAAAGAATCCACTTATCTGCATCGGTAAGATCTGCAACCGACACATGGGAGAAGTCCTCTTTTTCCATGTTCATCATAATGAAACGGCTGGCATTCCATACTTTATTTGCAAAGTTACGGCTTGCCTCCACTCTCTGCCAGTAAAAACGCATGTCATTTCCCGGTGCATTTCCCGTGATCAAAGTCAGACGCAGCGCATCTGCACCATATTTATCAATGACCTCCAGTGGATCGATACCATTGCCCAGTGACTTACTCATCTTGCGTCCCTGATCGTCACGAACAAGTCCGTGGAACAGTACCGTGTGGAATGGCAGCTTTCCAGTATGCTCGATACCGGAAAATACCATACGGATCACCCAGAAGAAAATAATGTCATATCCGGTAACCAGAACATCCGTTGGATAGAAATACTCGTAATCCTCTGTCTTTTCCGGCCAGCCCAATGTTGAAAATGGCCACAGAGCGGAAGAAAACCAGGTATCCAGGGTATCTTCATCCTGTACAAAATGATTCTTGCCACACTTTGGACATACGCCCGGTGCTTCTTTGGCAACTACCACTTCGCCACAATCCTGGCAGTAATATGCCGGGATCCGGTGTCCCCACCAGAGCTGACGGGAAATACACCAGTCACGGATATTGTCTAACCAGTTATAATACGTTTTATTCATACGCTCCGGAATCAGCTTTAATTCTCCGTTTTTCACTGCTTCCATCGCAGGCTTTGCAAGCTCTTTCATTGCTACAAACCACTGTGGCTTGATCATTGGCTCTACCACTGATTTACAACGATCATGTGTACCAACACTGTGCTCGATCTCTTCTACCTCACCCAATAATCCGAGTGCATCCAGATCCTTAAGCATTGCCTCTCTTGCTTCGTAGCGGTCCATTCCGGCATATTTGCCACCGATCGCTGCGATCGTTCCATCATCATTTAACATGTTGATCTCTTCCAGATTATGACGCTTTCCTACCTCATAATCGTTAGGATCATGCGCCGGAGTGATCTTTACAACACCGGTTCCTTTTTCCATATCTGCATGTTCATCCGCAATGATCGGAATCTGGCGGTTGGTCAGCGGAAGCTCTACCATCTTGCCGATCATATCCTTGTAACGCTCATCCTCAGCATTGACAGCGACTGCACTATCTCCGAGCATTGTTTCCGGACGTGTCGTTGCAATCTCCAGCATACGTCCCTCTTCCCCGACAACCGGATAGAAAATGTGCCAGAAGTGACCCTTCATATCCACATGCTCCACCTCAGCATCACTGATCGAGGTCTGGCATACCGGACACCAGTTGATCAGACGGGAACCCTTGTAAATAAGCTTCTTATCATATAAACGTACAAAGACATCCTTGACAGCCTCGGAACAACCCTCGTCCATTGTAAAACGCTCTCTGTCCCAGTCAGCAGAAGAACCCAGCTTCTTTAACTGGTTGATGATACGTCCGCCGTACTCTGCTTTCCAGTCCCATGCACGCTCTAAAAATCCTTCTCTTCCAAGATCTTCTTTATCAATGCCCTGCTCCTTTAAGGAATCAATGATCTTAACCTCTGTTGCAATGCTGGCATGATCTGTACCCGGCTGCCATAACGCATTGTAACCCTGCATTCTCTTAAACCGGATCAAAATATCCTGCATCGTATTGTCCAATGCATGTCCCATATGAAGCTGACCTGTAATGTTAGGAGGCGGCATCACGATCGTAAATGGTTTCTTACTGCGATCTGCCTCCGCATGGAAATATCCTTTATTCATCCATTTCTGATAGAGTCTGTCCTCAATCTGCTGTGGATTATAATTTTTTTCAAGTTCTTTACTCATGGTGTTTCGTCCTTCCTGTTTTTTGCAATATCTTCCGACATTATACCCCTTATTGCATTTGAAATCAAGGCTTGCTAAAGCCGGATATGATAGGGTTCTAAAATCCTCCGCACCTGCATGGCAGTCTCCGGATTTTTTTGCATGGCATCCCTGATCGCCTCCACGGAAGCATCCATCATATCCTCCTCGATCTCCATTTCTTCTCTGAGCTTCTGGCGTCTGCCATTCAGATGATGTGTCACCTCCACCATCTCTCTGCTGTCGAGCAATGCCTCCGGCTGGGTCAGCCAGATATCCGCATCATGTACCCCGACATGTCCAAGCAGTTTCAAAAGCAGGGCACCATAGTGCTCCAGCTCTTTGGAAGAATGTTTATATTTTTCTTCATTTTCCAAAGTCTGTTGATAAAGCTGCCACATATAAAGAAGCTCTCTGGAGCTTCCAACATTGTATTTTTCATACATGTAATCCAGTGTAGCAGTATTGTTCACCCATTTTAATTTTACGCGGTTGATAAATTTCACCGCACGCGTCTGCTGCTTCCTGCAATAGGCCAGTGCATAATTGACATTGCGGTAACGTACAAAACAGATCGTTCCGGCTACTGCAACAAGAAAGAGCAGACACAAAAATGCCAGCCGGATATCAAAAATATACTGCGTATAGAAAAATCCGATTCCTGCTGCCACGATCACTGCCAGAAACAGAACCGAGAGAATGATCATTTTCAGATTGTGCAGCTTTTCCAGATAATATTTTTCTTCGTATTTTAAATTGACCCGTTCCTCTTCGAGCTTTTGAAGGTCGGAACGGATGTCCTGCTGATATGTCTCCTGCTCCTGCATCTGCTTGATCCCTTCCGGAATCTCATACTCATGCAGCTGCATAAAGCGAAACTGAAGCTGTGTGAGTGCCCTGCTTTCGTCCTGCATATCCTTTCGGTCTTTTGCCACTTCATTGAGTTTATAGGCAACCGCCTGCACGCGTTCCCGCTCCTCCTCGGTCATCTGATCCAGCAGTTGGATGTCGGTTAAGTAAGCCGTTACCTGCTCATATTCTGTTTTCTTCTGCTGCAGGTTTCTGGTACAATCGATCACCTGCTCACAATAATCTTCCACGGTAAGCTCTTTTTTCTGGATCCTCTTTTTGACAAACTCTTTCCCTTCCTCCTGCAACACCTGTGCATCGACAAGAATCTGTTCCTCCGTCTGTTCCCGGATCTCCTCGCTTTTTTTCCGTTTAAAGCCCTGAAACCGCTGTTTCATTTTTTTCATGATTGCCATATCAAACCTCGTTTATGTTGTTTCCCTGCGATACTCTTCCTTCCACGAGAGGATCATCTGCTCTGCGGCATCTTTTGCCCGTTTTTCCTGTCCGTATGTAACATCCTCCGTCAGCTTTTCTCCTTTTTTCCACTCATCGGAAGAAGTGTAGCTTTCTTCACTTTGACGGTATTCAAACAAGATCCTGTCATAGGTTTCCTTTGCTACCCCCAAACGTTCACACTCCTGCTGTGCTTTTTCATATTGCTGCAGCAAAAAGAATATCGTCAGATAACAGCTAAGTGTCACGTCATTGGGAGCACACTCATACGCCTTTAAAAAACAGCCGGATGCTGCCGTCAGCTCAAAATTCTTAGAAAGAGCCACTCCCTTGTTATGGTAAATGCTTCCGGTAAGCTCCTGATCCATCTCTTCCTTCTTTAAGATCGCATCATAAAGACGGATCGCTCTGACATATTTTTGAAAACTCAAAAAGCTGTCCGCCTGTTTTTTTAACTGGAGTGCCTTCGGAAGCTTTGCCTCCTCCTTTAATTGTTCAAAGAAAAGCGCAACCTCCTGTTTGCTGTAATAATTGGCCGCCTGTAAAAAGCAGCGCAGATAGGAAAGCAGATCCGCTTCTCCCTCAGCAAGACTGCCAAGTTCCTCAGCAAGTGCCTCCATCCCCAGTTTTTCCTTTACCCACTGACGGAATTCACTGCCCAGTGTTTCATAGGAGATCATCGATGGATGATGGAAAATATAATAGCATACTTCCTCATAGGAATACACCGGAATCCTTGTATTTGCAAAAATATACGGTGTTATCGCTTCCTTTGTCTCACAATAGATGGCATGTCCCATACTTATGCCCCTTTCTTCTATGGTAATTGAAATTCCTTCACGTACATTTTACCGGTCGTCGGATATAGTGCACCAAACCCCTTGTCTTCAATGCAGATCTCTCCGCGTTTGGCATCCAGATACCGCACACTGATCTTAAGCTTTGTCGTTTTCGGCGGACGCTTCGGGAGTCCTTTGATCTCAATGATCTCCTTGACCATCTCGTTTGTTCCCCGGTGGTACATATCAATTTCAATCCGGTTGGTATCATCTAAGAAAATGCAGGCACTTCCTGCCAGGGCGAACCACTCCTGTTCCCCCAATGCGATCGGCGCAATCTGCTCTCTTCCCTGATAAAGCACTTTGACTCCGATGTCATAATGAATGATACCGGGAGCTTCAACATAAATGTTGCCGTCGCTGTTGATCGCAGCCGAACCACTCTGCGCTGCCAGACAGGCTCCGTTGACACACATATTCTGTCCCATAAAAACACGTCTTGACTGGCACAGATTTCCTGCCGCCCGGTCAAGCCAGTCCTGTTCAAAGCCTTCCCCTAACAGATATACGCCGGACACATTCTTACTTCTGCCACGGAATGCATTTTTACAGATCTGGGAAAAGGCAATATCCTTCTCCTCTGCCTCTGCCGACATCGGCGGCATGGTATCAAAGACTTCATCGGTCACGGATATCCGCATCGGACGCTGATAACGGTTTACTCCGATACGCTTTAATGTCAGTCCTTTTTCCGTATATTCAAATATGCCAACTCCAAAATCCCAGATATTTGTCTCCTGCGAAAAGATATAAAACAGCGTTGCCATCGTAGGACTTACCAGCTCGATCTGTTCCCGTTTCAAATGCAGATATTTTGCCAGACGTTTCACCGCCTTTTGCAGTTCCAGACTGGCAAACGGAGAGGTTACCACAACCTTCTTAAGCTTGGCAAGCTCCTTGCCAAAGCACTGCTGCAACTGGGTACAGACCATGACACAGAACAGATCTGTTCCGTCGTACTCCTGTCCGCCAGCCACAGCAACTGTGCGGTCACCAATATGGGAAAGAAGATCGGTGTAAAATTCCCCTGCCTCTGACATATAATGTTCCGAAGCCTCTAACCCGGCGATCCACACATTTTCTTTCGTCGAATAAAACAGATCCAGCGGATACTGCGTCATTTTCACATTGGAAGTTTCCTTAACCTCCACCGGCTCCTGCTTCTCCTCGTCAAAGTAACTGATTCCCATGTAATTTACTTGTAGATCAATTCCTATCGCTAAATTCTCCATAGTTTACTCCTGCCTGTTTTATAACGGTGTCATATTATGATCGATCAGATACACATTTTTCTGGTATCGTTTTACCTTCTCATAAAATTCTTCCTGTTCCTCTTTCTCCGCCCGGATCAGTTCATTGATCATCGCAAAGCGGGATTCGTTTATGCCTTGCAAATGCATTTCCAACGGAAGCTTATTACTCTCTATCCGCTTAGTTTCCCCGTCATCCTCATCTGTCACATAATACGCAAGTTCTTCGTCATCAAACAGTACAAAATCCTTTACATAATATCCATCAAAATATTCCCGCATCCGCTCGGAATAAGCCTGTGGACGCTTTGGTCCCTTGCGGTAATAATGGACATATACCTGATGTCCCGGCTCTCCCCGGTACAAAAGATACGTTTTTAAATAAAGCTCTTTGGGAAGCTCCACCACACCTTGAAAAGCTTTCATAAATGGAAAAACCATGTCCTTTGCCGCAAGCTGCTGCATGGCGCTTTGAATCACTGTCTGATATTTTGCCCGATCCTTTTCCTCTCTGGAAATTGCATGAAGCATAGCCGCAAGGCAGAGCGGATGAGAAAAATGTCCTTCCTCAAAGGCGCGCGTCCAAAGCTCTGTCATTTTCTTTGGTACAGCCTCGCCCTCAATAAAATAGCGGTATGCCATAATATTTAAGTATGCTTCCATCACAAAACGATTGGGTTGTTTCTTTGTGTAAGAAACAAATGCTTTCGTTACATTGGCATCATATTCATCCGAAAGGATTGCCTGATGCACAATGCGTTCTTCCAAATCAAGCGTATCAAAATGCAGTTTTTCCGCTGCTTTATATATTGCGATGAGCTCCCGGTTACCACCTTTGGCAAAACGGATCAGATATTTTAACACGGCCTCGCTGTATTCCCCGGCATAAAACAACTCATATGCCATCGTTACCAGAAGCTCGTCATAAGAAACCTCTTCCTGCTCTACAAATGCATTGCAAAGTGACTTGACATAAGAAAGCGCAAGACCATCATATCCATAAGTTGCAACTGCTGCCATGGCCATTTCATAAAGCTCCCGGTCGATCATATAGGAAATCGCTAAATTACGGTTATCCTCATCCAGCGTCTTCAGATCGATCTTTAACAGATAATCTTCAAAAATATCGCCCTCGTACTGTTCGTAATAATATTGCAGCACCGCAGCATTTAGCTGCTTCCGGTACGCTTCAGAAATCTCCTCTTTTTCGAGCAGTGTCTTATATACTTTGATCGTTTCATAATCTATTGTTCCTGCCTGCTTTGCATAATGTGCCAGCCGAAGCAGCACAGCAAAATTGGCAGGATCCGCTTCATAACAGTACGGAAGCAGTTCCTCATCTTCCATCACCGGATAGAGCGTAAACGGAACAGAGCCCATATATCGGCGGTTTTTACGGTCTGCCAGTGTGATATTCACATGCTCTGTCACCTGATCGACATAAGCTACCCCGTCTTTTAACAGCACTTTTCCGGTCTGGTCAGACTCATCATAGTCGATCAGTACCCATTCCATATTGGGATTGTCACATTCCAGCCGCTGCTTAAATAAAATGTTTGGCAGATATTTGGACACACTCGCGAGCACAGACGGTTCCTTTAAAAATTCGCGGTATAACACGATCAGATGGTCGTTGACCGCTCCCTTTTCCACCTGCTTGCAAAGGAAACGTTCTATGGCCTCCTTATATTCCTCAAAGGAAGAACCGTACTCCTGCCGGTTCACTAAAACATTGGCATAAAGATACGATAACTGGTCTTCATTTAAACGGCGTTCCTCATGCGTAAAGTAGAGCACAACCTGCTTTGGCAGCACCGGATAACCGTCTTTGGGCAGGCTCTTCATGTAACATTCCATCAATCCTAACAGACGCAGAGAATGTTCTACTCCTAAAGCATAATAACGGTGGTACTGGCTTTCTACCTTTCTGCCCTTCATGAGGATGCGGCAGATGGCTTCTAACAACTCCTCCTGCGGCTTTTGCTCGTATAACAGACGCAGGATCTTAAATACTTTTTCATGATATACGGTCACACTTGGCACGATTGCGATGAAGCGGTTTCTGACCTCCTCATTGAGGCAGCCTTTCCGGAATCCCCAATATAATGCGGTCAGATCAAACTCTGTGATGTCACGGATCATATTCGGATATTCATTATAAAGCTCACATGCCTCATAATAAAGCATCGGACTGTTACAGCCCCGTTCATAAAGTCTGGAAAAATCCTGATAGATAAGTTCTTTTTCTTCTACATAATCCTCATCCAGATACATCATCATAAAGAATAACAAAAATTCCTTTGGATGTGTCAGATAGCTGTCCCGGATCTGTCTGACTGCCGCTTTGATCACATCACGATCCTTTTTATAAAGTGCAAGCAGATATGCATAATAACAGCTTCCTACCACATCCCCCAGCATCCGGTCCCGATATTTATCAATCGTTTCTATTTCCTGTTCAATGCGCACCGGTTCTTTTCTCATAATGTACATATGAAGCCGGAGCAGACGGTACCAGTGGTGCTTGAGATCAAATTTCATCAATTCATTGCAACATTCAATAGATTGCCTGGTATATTCCTGCAACGTCATCTTGCCGCTGCGATAATTTAAATAATCCGTAAGAAGCTGCTTTTGATAGGTTTTCTTCAAATGCATCGGAGAAAACATCATCTCCAGCGGTGTCCGTTCTTTCGCACTGCTCTTCTTCGGGCGGATCTGAAGTTCAATCTCAAAAGTTTCATAGGCGGTCGTTATGATAAGTGGGATCTGGCACTGCTTCGCCGGAAGCTGGTCAATACTGATCACGATCGGGATCACCGCTTCATTTCCCACAAAATCATCTTTGGAAAGCGTTGTTTTTCCGATGAAAACACAGGAATATCTGCAACTGATCTGGGCATCGACATAACCAAAGCCCTCTTTTTTGATCCCGACATCCTTTGCGACATCTTCCTTCTGGTATACTACACTGATCGTCTGTCTCTTCGGCTTTAATAAAACACGTTCTTTTTCTCCGGCAGTGATCAGAAATTCATCCATTGCCTGTGACGCAGATGTACTTTTACGCAGCGAATCATAAATCCGGCGATAGTTGGAAAGTAATGGTCCCTGGCATAGCAGGGAAATAAAATCCTCGCGCAAAAACAAATGCAGGGCTTCCTCATAGTGCTCACTGGCAAGCTTCGCAAATTCCTTAAGATTAGAAATTTTTCCCTGTTCACAGAGCATATAACGCGGCACGACCCGGTACTGGTACGGCAGATCGTATTCCCCTCCATTGGTCAGAATATGAAACGCTCCTACGATCGTCTCCCCTGCCTTCATTCCTTTTGCCGTCACCTCGAAGGATACCGTATAGGAGGTCGTTGCAAATGCCCCCTCTGTCATCCGGATCCGATGGTCAAACACCTCTACATTTCCGGTGATCGGACATTCATTTTCCGATGCGATCACAAAGCTTCCCTGGAGGGTCTCTCCCTCCATGATCTCTCCCTGAAGCTCCTCTGCGGAAAATTGGATCTTTGGATTCACCACGGTATGAAATTCACATTTGGAATATGCTCTTACTTTCTCCTGCACACTGCACCACCCATTCCCTCTATCCACGTATACGATAAAGTCTATAATAGAACTATTATAACAATTTTTGTCGTATTTTAAAAGATGCCGGAGCATTTTTTTGACGGCCTATTCCTAGGCCGCCGCCCCACAGAGACGAGATACGCTCTGCGAATCTCGCTCTGATTAGCGGTCGTCAAATGCACTGCATAAATGCGTGCATTTTCCTCGTCGCCTTAACAAAAAAAGGACACGCTCTTTCGCGTGTCCTCTGCTTTTTATAATGTGCCGCCAAGCGGGCTCTTTCTCATAATGATGTCATCTCTTCCCGGTCCGTTGGAAACCATCGTGATCGGATATCCAATCTCTTTCTCAATAAACTCGATGTAATTCTTACAGTTCTCCGGAAGCTCTTCGTAATTCTTGATGCCACGGATATCACATTTCCAGCCCGGAAGCTTCTTTAAGATTGGCTTACATTTCTCTAATTTCCAGGTAACAGGGAAGTCTTTGATCTCCTCACCGTCAAGCTCATAGCCTACACATACCGGAATTTCATCCAGATAGCCCAGTACGTCAAGCACGGTAAATGCAACATCGGTTGTACCCTGCATGCGGCAGCCGTATTTGGAAGCCACACAGTCAAACCATCCCATACGACGTGGGCGACCGGTTGTTGCACCAAACTCACCACCATCACCACCACGGCGTCTTAATTCATCTGCTTCATCACCAAAGATCTCACTGACAAATGCGCCCGCACCAACAGCGGAAGAATAGGCTTTACATACTGTTACGATCTGCTTGATCTCATATGGTGGAAGACCTGCACCGATCGCACCGTATGCGGCTAATGTAGAAGAAGAGGTTACCATTGGATAAATACCGTGATCCGGATCCTTCATGGAACCTAACTGTCCCTCTAATAAAATGGTCTTTCCATCTTTTAAAGCATGATGCAGATACAAAGAAACATCACATACATATGGAGCGATCATGTCACGGTACTCATGCAGCGTGTTGATCAGCTCTGCTTTATCAATAGCTGGTTTATGGTATAAATGTGTCAGCATAATATTCTTCAGCTCTACGACACGATCTACCTTCTCTACCAAAGTATCCTCATCAAATAATTCACTTACCTGAAAACCAATCTTAGCATATTTGTCAGAGTAGAATGGAGCAATACCAGATTTCGTGGAACCAAACGACTTTCCACCCAGACGCTCCTCTTCATACTGATCAAATAAAATATGATACGGCATGACAATCTGCGCACGGTCTGACACTAAGATCTTTGGAGCCGGTACTCCCTGATCTACAATAGACTTGATCTCGTTAAACAGAACCGGAATGTTTAATGCTACACCATTACCGATAATGCTGGTCGTATGATCATAAAATACTCCAGACGGTAAGGTATGCAGTGCAAATTTACCATAATTGTTTACAATGGTATGACCTGCATTGGCTCCACCCTGGAATCTTACAATAATGTCGGATTCCTTCGCCATCATATCTGTAATCTTACCTTTGCCTTCGTCGCCCCAGTTCGCACCTACGATTGCTTTTACCATTTGTTCAGCCTCCTAAAGAGAGTCCTATGCGGACTACTAACTCATAATTTATTACGTTTTTTGCATGTGGTCACACACACTTTAGTAGAATAGCATAGTAAACTTTAAAAAGCAAGAGATTTGGCGAAAGAAATCATTCTGCTTTATTTCTTTGCGGTTTTCTTTTTTACTACTTTTACCGCTTTTAATTTGGCTGTAGAAGAATAAGCTCCATACACCTTTGCTCCGGTGGAATCATAGCAAAATGCCCGGTAACGCATCCGGTACGCTGCGCTCTGCTTCCATCTGCTTACCAAAAAGGAAGGCTTTGCCGCTTCTACCTTGTATTTCTTTCCACCTTTTGCCCAGTACTGGAACTCATAGCCATCTGCTCCCTTTACTGTTTTTCCTGACAACTTCAGGCACACGCCCAGCTTACGGGAAAGGCTTGCTTTTTTAGCGGCTTTTACCGTGACTTTTTTCCACCTTGCAGTAAGGGACAAGTCGCTGGTTACATTGGAAGGAATAACTGTGATCTTTTTTCCGGTTGTTTCACAAAACCATCCGTCAAACTGATACCCTTTTCGTCTGGCGTCATAGACCGGCTTTGCCTCATCGGCATAATGTGTTGTCACTGGATTGGTCAGATTTTTTGCGCCCCCGGCATAATTATAATGAATCGTATAGGTATCCTGCTGCCATCTGGCATACAGATCAATTCCGTCCTCCGAATAGGAAACTGCAGTAAGGCTGCTGCCATAAAACATAGCATTGTCGTACCAGCCCAAAAACGTGTACCCTTTTCTTGCTGCCGGAAACAGGGACACCGTCATCGATTTTGGCACCTCTGTCGGATTTGCTGCATTACTGCCTCCGTTTAAATGATAGGAAATCACTGCACTTTTGGCAACCGCATCATAGGACACGGCGTCCTGGGACACCACAGGGGGATTCACCGCGTTTACTCCCACTGCCCCATTTGCCAGCAGAAATCCTGCAATCAAAAGTCCCAGCAATATTGTTTGTTTTTTCTGATATTTCATCATTTTCCTCTTTTCTTACTGTTCTTTTTTCATCATGGCAGGGGTGACCTGATCGGTTGTCACTGCTCTTGCTCCATAAGTTCTTGCTGCTTCCACCAGTTCCTTCGTATTTAAGGTAAAACATTCCAGTGGAATCTGTGCATCCCCCAGCATCTGAAGGACTTCCAATGGATAGGAACCAGTAAATTTCACGTCCAGAAAGACTTCGTTTGTTCCATTTTTTAGCTCCAGTACCTTGTCTACGCTTGCTTCATCAAGCGTATTACTCAGTACTCCAAGCCGCGCATTTGGCAACAGCTCTGCAACACTTTGCAAGGATACCTGCTGGAAGCTGATGAAAGTGGTTTTCTCTCCCATTCCGTAATACTTTACCAGTTCTGCGATCAGACGGCACTGTTCATAGTACCAGTCTCCTTTTAATTCAATGTAGCAGTTCATACCGCTTTTTCTGCACCAGGATAAAAATTCATCCAGCCGCACAATCTTGACATCCTTATATTCTTTTCCAAAATAAGCACCAAAATCAAGGCTTTTGCACTGCTCATACGTCAACGCACTAAGTTTTACATTTTCTAATGCCCGACTGGTACGGTATACCGTAGCGTCGTGTAACAGAACCGGAACGTTGTCCTTGGTAAAACGGACATCCGTTTCCACATAATCGTAGCCTTCTTCCTGCGCCTTTTGAAATGCCTGCATGGAATTTTCCGGTGCCCTTGCACTTCCCCGGTGGCTGACCAGACGTACTGCATTCGCTTCCTGCTGCCCTGCTACTACCTGCACCGTCATTTTCGTTTCCATGTCCTGATATGCTACCGATATAACAGTCTCTCCCACACCTTTTGCCGTCACTACGCCATTTGACACAGTGGCAACCGAAGGATTGCTGGAACGGAATACAATATGCTCCGGCGGTATCGTGGACGGTGTCACCGAATACGGAATGGTATAGACGTCACCGCATGCCATTTTTTTATAAATACAATGGAAATAAAAATCCTCCGTTGCATTGATATAAGACTGCTCTACCGTGATCACGGTTACCGACTCCTGATAACTGTGATCATGATACTGCATCGTGATCACCGCCTCGCCCTTACCGACTGCATCAAGCGTCCCGTATTGATTTACCGCCATAACCGAAGGGTTCGATGAATAAAACGTAACCTTGCCCGTTGCTCCCGTTAGAGAAATCGTTCCCTGCTCTCCTACAACATAAGATTTCTTACTGATCGCAGAAGAAAGTTTTTCGATCACAACCGGACATTTCACAATCTTCTTTTTTCCGGTGATCTTAATGGTTGTTTTTCCAGCCTTCTTTCCGGTTATCACACCTTTTTTCGTAATCCCGGCTTTTCCTGGCTTGAGACTTTTTACGGAAAGACTTAAAAACCCTTTCTTTGCCTCCTTTTTTAATGGTGTCGGAACTTCCAGCTGCTTTTTCTCCTGAAGGGTAAGGTAGATCGTTTTTCCTTTGACTACTTTTTTCTTTACCTTCTTTGGCTTCTTCGCCTTTTTCGCCCCTGTTTCCACCGCACTTGTACCATTTTTATACGCAGTCGTCTGTTTCTTCACGACACTGCTGTAGCTTCCGGTGCAAAGTGTACCACAGGAATCATATGCCTTACTGCGTACCCGGACATAATAAGTCGTTCCTTTGATCAATGCCGGAGTCGTATAATTGCCCTTGGTAAGCTGCGTCACGGTATCCTTCTTTTTAAATGCTGCACTTTTAGAATACTGTACCTCATACCACTCGGCAGTCGCTTTTTTCGTGAAAGAAATGGAAAGCTTTTTCCCAGACTTTATACTCACCTTTACCCCCGTCACAGGTGCCTGGCTGATCTTTGTCCATTTGGCATACAAATGCTGGTTAGTGGAAAGGCTGGCACTCCACGAACTGACCCGTTTGGTTAAGGCTGCATCTAAATACCAGCCATCAAACCGATAGCCGCTCCGCTTCGGTTTAACAAGTAATATCTCCTGTGCCCCTGTCTGATAGGAAATCGGATTAGAAGCTACATTTTTTCCTTCTTTCAAATGATAACGCAGACTATAATTCCAATCATCTGTTGTCACCGTCAGAATTTTTCTGATTCCACCTGCCTGCATCTGTTCCTTTTCTTTATAACGGATCGCAATCTCATAGGCAGTATGAATCTCAAGTCCAAAAAAGAGATTATTATCCTGCCACGTAAATTCCTTCTTTTCTTTCGCTTTCCGGATACCATATTCCAAATCTCCCGCTTCTTTATTCACCCAGAGACTGGTTGCTCCCTTGAAAAGAAGAACCGGAGCCAGGGCAGCTTCCCCCTCATACGGTTTCTTCTGGTCAGCATCTTTACTCGCATCCCTGCTTACATCTCCACTGGCATCTTTACTCGCATCAAAAGAAACCTCCCCACTGGCATCCTTTGATGTGCTCAAAGATGTCGTCACGGTTTTCCCCTCCTGCTGTGCATAAGAAGTGGTGGGACAAACCAGTGACAATAGCATTACCGCTGTCAATATGTAACTGATACGTTTCATGTCTATCGCTCCCAACTATGTTTTTTCCTATTCTATCTTAAAAAAGTGAGAAAAAAGTTAAGTCCCCGAAGCAGCTTCGAGGACTTTCATCATGTTTTGTTTTATCTGTATTATACGTTGATCTGTGCCGTCATACCAAGCAGGTCCGCATTGGCATCCAGAACAGGCTGTACTACTTCCTCAATAAACTCTTTGGTCTGCTCCGGTGCTCTTCCCACAAAATTCTTTGGTTCCAGCAATGCTTCAATCTGTTCCTTGCTCATTCCAAATGCCGGATCCTTTGCAATACGATCTACCAGATCATTCTCTTTTCCTTCTTTTTTCACAACGGCACCTGCTTCCATGGAGTAGGTACGGATTTTTTCATGCAGCTCTTGTCTGTTTCCACCGGCAGCTACTGCATCCATCATGATATTCTCTGTTGCCATAAATGGAATCTCTTTCATAAAACGCTGTGTGATCACTTTGTCGTATACCACAAGACCATCTACCACATTGAGATACAGATCCAAAATACCATCTATCGCTAAAAATGCCTCTGGAATTGAGATACGTTTGTTGGCAGAATCGTCTAATGTTCTCTCAAACCACTGGGTTGCAGTTGTGATCGCCGGATTTAAAGCATCTACCATTACATAATTGGCCAATGAAGCAATACGTTCACTGCGCATTGGATTTCTCTTATATGCCATCGCAGAAGATCCGATCTGATTCTTCTCGAATGGTTCTTCGATCTCTTTCAAATGCTGTAACAGACGAATGTCATTGGAGAATTTATGGGCACTCTGTGCAATGCCGCTCAACACATTCAATATTCTGGCATCTACCTTACGGGAATAGGTCTGTCCGGATACTGGATAGCAGCCCTCAAATCCCATCTTCTCTGCGATCTTTCCATCAATCTTTCGAACAGTTTCATGATCTCCGTGGAACAGTTCTAAGAAAGAAGCCTGTGTTCCGGTCGTTCCCTTAGAACCAAGCAGCTTCTGCTGGCCGATCATATACTCCAGATCACTTAAGTCAAGCATCAGCTCCTGCAGCCATAACGTAGCACGTTTCCCGACTGTCGTTGGCTGAGCCGGCTGAAAATGCGTAAATGCTAACGTAGGAAGATCTTTGTACTGCATCGCAAACTTGCTTAATTCATTGATGACATTTAACAGTTTTTTCCGTACCAGCTTCATAGCCTGTGTCATCACGATCACATCGGTATTATCTCCTACATAACAACTCGTTGCGCCAAGATGAATAATTCCGGCAGCTTTTGGACACTGTACCCCATAGGCATACACATGGCTCATAACATCGTGGCGTACTTCCTTTTCCCGCTGCTTGGCAACATCATAATTAATGTCATCTGCATGTGCCTTTAATTCCTCAATCTGCTCATCGGTGATACGTGGTTTTCCATCGCTTCCGGTAAGTCCTAACTCTTTCTCTGTCTCTGCAAGGGCAATCCAGAGTTTTCTCCACGTTTTAAATTTCATGTCCGGGGAAAAAATGTACTGCATCTCCTTGCTGGCATAGCGTTCACATAATGGGCTTACATACTTGTCATTACTCATCTTTCTTTCTCCTTTTTTCTATTTCTCATATTCTCCACGAATATCCTCTTTTGGCGGCTCCATTGGATATGTTCCGGAAAAACATCCTTCACAAAAATCCAGTCCTGGTGCCAGTTCCTTTAACCGGTCAAGATTCAAATATCCAAGGGAATCTGCCCCAATGATCTTACAGATCTCATCAATGGTCCGGTTATGAGCGATCAGCTGATCCTCACTTGGAATATCGGTTCCAAAATAGCATGGATGTAAAAATGGTGGCGAACTGATCCGCACATGTACCTCTTTGGCTCCAGCTTCCTTCAACATTCCTACGATACGGTCACTGGTCGTTCCTCTTACAATGGAGTCATCGATCATGATGACACGCTTGCCTGCCACAGCTTCCTTTAACACATTCAGCTTTACACGCACACTCGACTCCCGGTTGCTCTGCTTTGGTTTTATGAAAGTCCGTCCTACATAAGTATTTTTTACAAAAGCTGTTCCATAAGGGATTCCAGATTCCAAAGAATAACCAAGTGCTGCCGCATTGCCGGATTCCGGTACACCAACCACCAGATCCGCATCTACCGGTGAATCCTTTGCCAGGCAGCGTCCCGCAATAATTCTCGAATCAAATACACTGACTCCATCGATATAACTGTCTGGTCTTGCAAAATAAATATATTCAAAAATACATCTTCCCTGCGTTTTGATACACATAGAAGTGTTCGACTCTATTCCTTTTGGAGAAATCGTCACAATCTCACCCGGTAACACATCCCGCACAAACTCCGCACCGATCGTATCCAGTGCGCAGCTTTCCGAAGCAAGCACATATGCATTATCCCGTTTTCCAATACATAGCGGTTTAAATCCGTAAGGATCTCTTGCCCCGATCAATTTTCTGGGACTCATCACGATCAGGGAATACGCTCCTTTGATCTTCTGCATCGCCCGTGCAACCGCTTCTTCCACAGTGGCTGTATTGATCCGCTGTCTTGCAATGTGATATGCGATAACCTCGGAATCAATCGTCGTTTGAAAGATTGCTCCAGTGTAAGCCAGCTCTTCCCGCAGCTCATTCGCATTGATCAGATTACCATTATGTGCAAGCCCCAGCGTACCTTTTACATAATTTAAAACAAGAGGCTGTGCATTCTCAATCGTACTTGCTCCTGCCGTAGAGTAACGGACATGTCCAACCCCGATATTCCCCTTTAACTTTGTAAAATCATCCGGTTCAAACACTTCATGTACCAGTCCCATACCTTTTTTCGTACGCACCACACCTTTTGGTCCTTCGGTATCAGAAACTGCGATACCACAGCTTTCCTGTCCCCGGTGCTGCAATGCAAATAGTCCATAATAAATACTGGCTGCTACATCATTTCCATCAAAATCATACATGCCAAAGACACCGCATTCTTCATGTGCTTTGTCACTCTCAAAATTTGTGCCCATAAGAATCTCCTTTTTTGATAAATGAAATCACCGTTACTTATTTTAACACCTGACCTTCCAATTGGAAAGAGCCGGTCTTAATTTCTAACTATTTTTATAAAATATGGCAGAAATGCGACAAAATTCTGGTATTATTTACCTTTTTTCTCCTGCTCTCCAATCTTCTCATAACTGTTCTGACTGGCTTTGATCACGATCTGCGAATCCAGCGGTAAAATGCCAAGTTTTAGTTTTAAACGGACGATCCGGCGCACTGCCGATTGAATCCGCTCTTTCTTTACCGTACCCTTTTTCACAGCGTCCAGAAGTCCGTCGTATGCTTCTTCCAGATCATCCGGTGAAAGGATCACATCCACTCCGGCATTGACACAGTTGACTGCGACTTCTTTGGACGTATACTGTGTCGTGATCGTACTCATATTCATAGTATTGGTCATCACAACCCCGTCAAATCCTAATTCCTCACGCAATACGCTATTTACCCAGACCTTAGACATGCAGGCAGGCTTCGTATCTCCTGTCACCAGGCTGCTGCCCGTCTGTGACATCATCACCACCTGTGCCCCTGCCTTGATACCAGACTGGAACGGAAGAAAATCTTCACTTCTAAGCTGTTCGATCGAACGGGTCAGATTAGCGGCACTGATCCTGGTATCGGACGAAGCAGACCCCTGCCCCGGGAAATGTTTTAAAGTAACACCGATTCCCTGTGATACCATCCCCTTCACCTGCGCTTTTACTACTTTTGCCACTGTTTTTGCATCAGAACCATAAAGTCGGCTGCCGAGTTCCGCTACCGCAGAACTTTCCGGGTCCGTGGACGCAGCAAGATCACAGACAGGTGCCAGATCTAAATTAATCCCCAGATCTAAAAGCTCCTTAGCAAGTGTTTCTCCATTCTGCCGTACCTGACTGGCACTCTGCATGTTTCCCAGTTCCTGTGCGGAAGGGAAAGCAGAAAGCCCCATCTTCTTTTTGGATGAAAACGGACTCATCGTCCCTCCTTCTTCTGAAACAGCCAGAAAAAGAGGCAGATTGCTTTGTTTTTGCAAGGCAGAGGTCAGTTTTTTCATCTGACTCTTGCTTTTCGCATCAGAACCATAAAGGAGGATGCCCCCCACCGGATATAATTCCAGATTTTTCTTTATTTTGTTAGATACCGCTCCCTTTTTTATGCTTTTTTTCGATAAGTCGAATGTTTTCAGATCCACCATAAACATCTGTCCAATCTGCTCATCTAACGACATGCCATTCACAATATTTTCTACGATCGTATCGATCGTGGCATCGGATAGTTCACTGATGTCTGTCTCCGCATCAATATAAGAGATCGCACTATCCGTCATCAGACTGCATCCGGACTGGGTAATAACCAGCAATATACATAAAAACAGGAGAATCATTCTCTTTTTCACAGGAATCACCTCATTTGTTTTCAAACAGTTCTATTTTATCGTATCTAAGGCACAAAAACAAGTAGAAAGCACAGTACCACATTTCTCACAAATTTTTTAGAAAATATGAACAAATTGTGTCTTTTTTTATGGTAATATTCCGTAATTTTTGATATAATTTATGACAAGATTGCACAAGCAATAAAATAATGAAAAAAGGAGGTTCATATTCATGTCTAATCCACTTGACAAGCGTAAGGCCAAACGGCTTCCGATCAAACTGGACTTAACGATCTCAGACCTGTTTTGTCAGGACAACGTAAAGGCGAGTATTGAAGAAGCGGATATCGAAGTATTTGATATTTCTACCCGCGGCATCGGATTTTACAGCACCAGCGTCTTACCACTCAATTTCTATTTCAATGCAAAGATCGTCCTCGGAGATCCGGACAATTTGGTCTACACCGTAGTGAAGATCGTGCGCATCCAGAAATTGGAAAACACGTTCGTCTATGGATGCGAATTTGTTGGTTTACCAGAAATTCTTCACCCGGCATTCAAAAAATACGAAGAGAGTCTTTCTGAGTAAGTAGTATGAATAATAAAAATAGGAGGAGATAATCTTATGAAAAGAAATATCACCAAACGCCTGGCAGCCTGGTTTATGGTTCTTTGCTTTGTATTGATGCAGATGAACCTGCCTGCTGGCTGCCTGAAACTGGATCTGTCGTTTCTAACTGCACATGCGGAAGAACAGGATACAATGATGACATGGCAGAGTAATAAATCTACCGGTCATCCTATTCTTTACGAGAAAAATAACGACGGAACCAATACTGTCACTGCGAACCGCTATAATGTCCCTCTAGCCGAAAAAATTGAATCCGAGGGTGTGAAATTGGATCAGAATGTTGTTATTGCCGAAGAAAATGGTACTGTCACCATAAACGGCACAATATATACTGTTACAAGAATTGCAGATAATTGCTTTGCCGGACAGCAGAACTTTACAACAATAACAATCCCTAAAACCGTAACAACAATTGGAAACAGCGCATTTTCCGAATGTGCTTTTAATACTATTACTTTTCAGGAAGAATCACAATGTAAAACCATTGGTGAAAAAGCTTTTTACAAATGCACACGATTAGGATCAACAGGGGAAACGATCGAACTTCCAAACCAATTAAGCCAATTAGGCGCATCAGCGTTTGAATCCTGCGAGCAGTTACAAAAAGTAACTTTTACTTCCCCTTATGTAAGTATTGGAGCATCAGCTTTCACCTTAGATAAAGCATTGGTTGCTGTTGTTCTTCCAAAAGAATTACCACCTAATGAAGCTGGTAATACAGAAACATTAGCAGGAAGTGGTATTTTTAAGGACTGCCCAAAATTAAAGGCCGTAAATATTCCAAATCAGGCTAATATTCCTAACGAAACATTCTCTGGATGTACTGATCTTTGTTCCATAAATGCAGAAAGTGTTACATCAGCCACCAGCAACGTCGATCGTACTGATCTGGATTTTGCAAAAACACTTACTAACGTCGAGACTATCGGAGCTTCTGCATTTAAAAATACAAAATTTGCAACGATTCGTTTTTCCAAAACAAATACAACAATTGGCGCACATGCTTTTGAAAGTTCCAGCTTAACGGGTCTTGATTTTTCTGACTGTGACAATTCTGATACTGCATTGATTATTGGCGAGTATGCTTTCAGCCAAACAAGTGATATTGCTACACCAGTTGTATTCGCTAACTGTATTACAGAATTAGGAGATTCTGCTTTTAATGGTTCTAAGGTAAAACTTGCATATTTCCAGTATAACACCAACATCCAGTCAATTGGAGATCTGGCATTTGCTGGAAGTAACCTCTCTCGTTTTGTTGTACCAGATAATATCACAAAGATTGGCAAACAGATGTTCGATACCTGTCAAAAATTAGAGGCTGTGTCTATTCCAAAGACCTTAACTCAAATTGATGATTACGCATTTCAGAATTGCAAAAAATTTAGCACGCTACAGTTACGCGCAGGAAAACTTACCGCCGATACAGAAAATGAGGGTGCTGCAGTAGAAAAGGATCTTACGAATTCCAGTATTGAATCCATAGGAATTAATGTTTTTTCTAACTCTGGTATATCAAGTTTTGTTCTTCCCAAAGCAGTCACCACTTTATCTGATTGTGCATTTTCCGGATGCAGCGAATTAAGCAATTTTACTTTTGCTGCTACAAATACTGCAAACAAAAATTATATTATTGGAAAAGAGGTATTCAGAGGTTGTAGTAAATTAAAATCCGTTTCTATCCCATATGGTGTTTCCTCTTTGGGAACTGGTGTGTTCACAAATTGTGAAAATTTACAAAGTGTCACAATTGGAACAAATAATACGGATCACTCTACATATAAGACCCTTTCCAGAACGGTATTTTCTAACTGTGCAAAACTAAAGAGTTTCACTCTGTCCAAAACATGTACCTCAATTGATAATGACGCATTTAACGGTTGTTCCTCATTGACCTCAGTAAGTAATACAAGTCAGCTAACTGGTATTGGTGGATCGGCTTTTAAAGGCTGTATTTCATTCACTGGATTTGATGGAACAAATAAACTTGCACTTCCTGCCAATGTCACATCATTAGGACAATACGCTTTTTCAGAATGTACCAATATCACGGAACTGACATCGACAGCCTTACTAAATACTATTCAAAAAGGAACATTTTCCAAATGTAGTAAATTAACCAAAATTAACTTAGGAGAAAATGTTAATACTATTGATGGCGAGGCATTTTCAGATGTACCATTAAAGGAAATAATCTTCAATGCTTATAATGTAATGAAGATTAATCAAACTTCATTTAATTTTTCTGCCACAAACCTTACTTACTTAACGTGCTATGAAAACCTGATCGAAGAGTATCAAAAACTTTTTGGTAAATATGGCATTACAATTGACTCAGATGTTTTCCACGGATTAAAACGTACTACCGAAGGAACTACAACAAAGTACGACTCATTTAAAGCTCCGATCTCCGATAGCGGAGTCACCCTAAAGAAAGGTGATGCTTTTAATATAAAAGATGCCTCTGGAGCAGAGGCAACTAATTCTATTACATGGAGTATTGCTGATACAACTATAGCATCATGTACACAAAATGAGTCTGGCTCTGAAGTAACTGTAAAAGGAATTAAAATTGGTCAAACAACACTGATCGGCGAAGTAAACGATACAGACAAAAAAATAGTATTTACCGCATATGTTGTCCCAAATCCTAACAACGCAATTACTAATCCATATGTAACTGAACCTCAAATATTCGATGTAAGCACTCTTTCCGATAGTGAACTGGCATCTGATGAAAGCATTTTAGCCGCCATTACGAAGCATAACATCAGTTCACTTTCATCTGGCACCATATATTATGACAAAAATAATAAAAAGACTACTTCTAAAACACTTTATGCAACAGCCACTCTGGAAACACCAGGTAGTGCTACAGAGGATGCCCTCTACTGGTCCTGCCAAGATAGTTCTGTTAAAATTTCAGACATTCAGGCATTAAATGACACCACTGTTGTTCAGTGTGAAAAAACACTTTATAAAGGTTCATTAATTAAAGTAACACCAACTGCAGAAAACGGTACAATAGGTATTCAAGTAACGACTTCCAAAGAGAAGACCAGTAAATCAGCTCAACTTGCTATTAAACCAGTAGTACAACAGATTTCTGCAACTCAAAAAATAAGTGTACAAGTACATCAACAAAATGTAAACATTAATACTATCGCATCAATCAAAAAGGAGCCTGCAACTTCTACAGAAACGCTGCTATACTCTATTCCTGAAGCCCAACAGGACATTGCAACGATTGATAAATCTGGTAATCTGACAGCAAATAAAATTGGTAAAGTTATCGTTACTGTTAGTTCCAGCGAAACAGCTACCCAGACAGAAATTGAAGTAACTGTATGTAATCCGATCAAAGATGTCGCCATTACAAAAACAGAAGCAAACAATACTCCAACCACGGTAGCAAAAAGCAGTACTATTGACATCTTCCAAGGGGAAGCGATCAACTTAAGCTTTGAAAGTTCTGTACTTGATCCAAAACTGGCAAGCACGGATAAACTGAACTTTGCTGTTACAAGCCCAGGTGTTGCTACAGCGGGGACCCCTACTGTAGTAAATAACATCACCAGTCTGACTGTAACGGCTGCAGGCACCGGTTCTACCAAACTTACTATTACCGGTACAGAATCGAAATTTACAACAGATATTACCATTCGTGTAAAGACAGCATTAAACAGCATCTCGATTGATGAAAAAGACCAGAAACAAACCGTTTCATTAGGAGAAACACAGGATCTTTCCAAGTTTGTAAAATCCAATCCAGTCAACCATAATGAAACACTTACCTGGGAAAGTAATAACACTTCCGTTGCAACGGTAACAGAAAAAGGTGTTGTTACTGCGGTTTCTCCAGGAACTGCTTTAATCACTGTATATTGTCACAGAACTGGTAAATCTGCACAGTTTACAATTACTGCAGATAACACAATTACAGCTGCAACTATCACTCCTACCACGATTGGAACCAAGGAAAAGCCTTTCTATCCTGGTGCATCGGAATCTTTAAAACTGGAAATCACAAAGAAAAATGAATCTTTTCCAGCAGCAGATACCGGTATTACATGGAGTTCCTCCAATGAACAAATTGTTACTGTATCCGGCGGATCATTAACCGGTGCAACGATCACAGCAGTGAAAGCCGGTCCTGCCAATATCATTGTAAAGAATGCTTCAGGAAGACAGCTGGCATCCATTAGTGTTACAGTGACACAGCCTACCATTTCATTAGAAAACACAAATGTAACTCTTTATACAAAAATTGCAAAGAGAAGATCCTACACGATAAAACCAATTATCAATGGTAACGATAAGACTGTAACCTATAAAGTAACAAAGGGCAGCAAGTATATTAAAGTAAATTCAAAAGGTAAAGTCACCTATAAGAGCAAAAAGAAAATAGGAAGCGGTGTTGTAACTGTGACCGCCAACGGTGTCAGCACTATACTGAATGTTACGATTAATAAGACCGCAAAGAAAAAGCTTTCTGTTAGCAATAGTGCTGGAGAACTGAAGAAAAAGACTATTACAGTAAAGAAATCATTAGGTACTTGTTCTTCCCGCTATACAGCAAGTTGGGTCGCATTAAAAGTTACATACAAATCTTCCAAAAAGAAGGTTGCTTCTATTGACGACAAGGGAATGATCAAACTCAAGAAAAAGGGAACTACAAAGATTACAACAACGGTAGACGGTTACAAGATGACCTACACCTTAAAAGTAAAATAATTCCCAATCACAAAAAGGGGCTGTTGCAAAACAGCCTCTTTTTCATAGTCAAAAAAGGAAGATGCTTTTGGGGCATCTTCCTTCTTATTATCTTATCTTCTCTTATTATTTATCGAGAATTTCTTTTAAAATCTGATTTACCATTCCCGGATCTGCTTTTCCTTTCATGGCCTTCATTGTCTGTCCGACTAAGAAACCGATTGCTTTTTGTTTTCCACCCTTGTAATCTTCTACAGACTGTGGATTATTGGCAACGATCTCTTCGATAGTGGTACGAAGTGCACCTTCATCATTTACCTGCTTTAATCCATGCTCTTCTACATAAGCTTTTGGACTGACATCCTCTTTAAATACCTGTTCAAACACTTCTTTGGCAACCGGACGGTTGATCTCTCCGGCATCGATCAGCTCGATCAGTTCTGCCAGATGCTCCGGTGCAAAAGAAATATCTTCCGGATCTTTTCCTTCTGCTTTTAACAGCTTCATCGTGTCTCCCATAAGCCAGTTCGATACTTCCTTTGGCTTTCCGCAGATCGCTACACAGGCTTCAAACAGATCTGCCAGATGCTTGGAGTTGGTAATGATATCAATATCATAATCCGGGATTTCATATTCTTTCTTATATCGAGCCATCTTCTCATCTCTGAATTCCGGCTGCTGTGCTTTGATCTTCTCGATCCACTCCTCGCTGATCACGATAGGAACCAGATCCGGCTCCGGGAAGTAACGATAATCCTGTGCATCCTCTTTGGAACGCATTGCGTAGGAGGATTCTTTCTCATCATTCCAGCGTCTTGTTTCCTGAATGACCGGCTTGCCTTCCTCTAACAGATCGATCTGTCTGGCACGTTCGCCCTCAATGGCTCTGGCGATCGCCTTGAAAGAGTTCAAGTTTTTCATCTCAGTTCTTGTACCAAACTCTTCGGCTCCCACTTCACGAATGGAGAGATTGACGTCTGCACGCATGGAACCTTCATTTAATTTACAATCAGATGCACCAAGGTACTGAATGATCAGACGCAGCTTCTCTAAATAAGCGATCACTTCCTCTGCACTTCTCATATCCGGTTCAGAAACAATCTCGATCAACGGCACACCGGAACGGTTAAAATCTACCAAAGAACAGTCTTCCCACTCATCATGCACCAGCTTACCGGCATCCTCCTCCATATGGATCTCATGGATTCCAATTGCTTTGGTTCCCTGCTCTGTTTCAATATCTACATGTCCATTGCGGCAGATCGGAAGATATAACTGGGAAATCTGATAGTTCTGTGGATTATCCGGATAAAAATAATTCTTCCGGTCAAATTTTCCATTTCTTGTAATCTCACAGTTCGTTGCCAGTCCTACTGCCATCGCATACTCTACCACCTGCTTATTTAAAACAGGAAGTGAACCTGGCATTCCGGTACACACCGGACACGTATGGGTATTCGGTGCGCCACCAAATGCAGTGGAACAACCGCAGAAAATTTTTGTCTTTGTTGCTAACTCAACATGCACTTCCAGTCCAATGACTGTCTCATATTGCTTTGCCATGTTTGTCACTCCTTTCCTCTATGCATCCAATTCCGGACGTTTATAAGTCTGCTCAAACGCATAGGCAGCACGGATAATCGTCTTTTCGTCAAAACAGTTTCCAATGAGCTGTGCTCCGATTGGAAGTCCTTTCGAATCCATTCCACAAGGAATACTGATTCCCGGCAATCCTGCTAAGTTGACAGAAATGGCATAAATATCACCAAGATACATTTTGATCGGATCACTTAAGGATTGTCCCAGTTTCGGTGCGGTTGTTGGTGCAGCCGGAGCTAAAATAACATCATATTTTTCAAAGGCCTCGTCAAATGCCTTTTTGATCAATGCTTTTGTCCGGAGTGCTTTTAAGTAATAGGCATCATAGTAACCACTGGATAACACAAAGGACCCCAGCATGATACGACGCTTCACCTCTGCTCCAAAGCCCTCGGAACGTGTCTTTTTATACATATTGTGAAGTCCTTCATACTCCTCGGTACGATAGCCGTACTTCACACCGTCAAAACGTGCCAGGTTAGAACTTGCCTCTGCACTGGCAATGACATAGTAAGCAGGGATCGCATACTCTACCAGACTCAGATCAAATTCTTCTACGATCGCACCTTTTTTCTTGAGCTCTTCTGCTACATGAAGTACCGATGCTTTTACCTCTTCATCCAGACCTTCTGAAAAATAATCTTTTGGAATACCAATGCGTAATCCCTTTACATCATCCACTAACGCTGATGTAAAATCATAAGACTCCCGTTTTACGCTCGTGCTGTCCTTTGGATCATAAGATGCAATCGTTTCTAATATCGTTGCACAGTCCGTGACATCCTTCGCAACCGGACCAATCTGATCGAGAGAAGAACCATATGCGATCAAACCATAACGGGACACCGTTCCATAGGTTGGCTTAATACCTGTCACACCACAAAATGAACTCGGCTGACGGATCGATCCACCTGTATCAGAACCTAATGCATAAGAACATTCCTTTGCCGCAACAGCCGCACAGGAACCACCGGAAGATCCTCCCGGTACATGTTCTTCATTCCATGGATTTTTCGTCACACCATAGTAAGAGGTCTCCGTGGTACTTCCCATTGCAAATTCGTCCATGTTGGTCTTTCCAATGATCACCGCACCGGCACGCTCTAAATTACATACCGCTTCTGCAGTATAGGTTGGAACAAAATTTTCTAATATTTTGGAGCTGCATGTTGTCAGTATATCTTTGGTACACATGTTATCCTTGATCGCAACCGGAACTCCTGCAAGAGCAGAGGTATAGGTACCATCCTCGATTCCCTTCTGTACTTCCTTTGCCCGTGCTAAAATAGCTTCTTCTTCCAGTATAGTTACATAGGAATGTACCCGGTCTTCCATCGCATTCATACGGGAAATGGCATCCTTGCATGCCTCTTCTACCGTAACTTCTTTATTTTTTATCTTCTTTCCAAGCTCTACCGCTGTCAGATTCATCAAATTCAATGTCTCATTCCTCCTATTCCACGGTCATTGGCACCTGATAGCTATTGTCCTTGCGCTCCGGTGCATTTTTCAGCATTGCCTCACTGTTATCCCCGTTCGTTACCACATCTTCCCGAAATACATTCTGTACCGGAAATACATGTGACATCGGCTCAACATTGGATGTATCAAGCTCGTTTAACTTATCGATATAATCGAGCATACTTCCCATGTCTTTTTTCGCTGCTTCCTTCTCTTCCTCGCTTAATTCCAGCTTGGCTAAAATGCCAACGTACTCAATGGTTTCATCTGAAATCACGTTTGCCATTTGTTCAACCTCCTAACACATAAAAAAACCGAAGACTATCACTAGCCTCCGGGCTGAATTCATAATATCAAAATAATCCGCAGTACCAGCCTTTTTCTTCCATAATCATTGTTACTATACCATACAGCACTTATAAATTCAAGGAATTTTCATGCATTCCACGGAATTCTGCCCTGGTTTTTCCAGCTGTATAGTTGTTTTCTTTTTTCTGTTGGGGTATACTTGTGCGTAGAACTAAAATACTAAATTAAGGGAGGCTTTTTCATGGAAAAAATAGCCAGTTTTACAGTAAATCATTTAGACTTACTCCGCGGCATTTATGTATCGCGAAAAGACCGTGTTGGTGATACTGTGGTAACGACCTTTGATCTGCGCATGACAAGACCGAACAAAGAGCCGGTTATGAACACCGCAGAAATCCACACTATCGAGCATTTAGGCGCAACATTTCTAAGAAATAAAGAAGGAATTTCAGATAAAACCATTTATTTTGGTCCTATGGGCTGCCGTACCGGATTTTATCTCATTTTGTCCGGCGACTATGAATCCCGCGATATTGTCGGACTGATCACAGAAATGTACGAATTTATCCGTGATTTTGAAGGTGAGGTTCCTGGGGCTTCTCCAAGAGATTGTGGCAATTATTTAGATTTAAATCTCTCTATGGCCAAATTCCACGCCAAACGTTTCCTTGATGAAACGCTTTATCATATCACAGAAAAAAATCTTCTCTATCCGGAATAAACCATGCATATTTCAGGACACTTTCCCGCATACTAAGTGTTGTAGCAATCTGCTACACAATATAGGGAGGTGCCGAAATGAGAAGTTCAGAAGAAACCTATTGCAAAGTCGCCGACCGTTGCAGTGAATACTGCCCGGTTGAGAAAGAAAGCGCAAAAAACAGCACATGCTGCGGCTGTGTCAGAAGTTGTGAGACCTGCACACATTTTGCAGCAGATGAACACTGCCGTTTGGATCTTTATGACGAGATCGTAAAACAACTCTAAGAAAAAAGAGGATTCATACTCCGCTATGGATCCTCTTTTTTTGTGGAAAAATGCCCTCTCTTTTTCGCAAAAAGCCTTGTCAACAGGGACTTCATACGATACAATGGAGAGGATTATGCAATAGAAAGAGGTTTTATCATGATTAGTGCAAACAACATCACCCTGCGTCTGGGAAAAAAGGCGTTATTTGAAGATGTAAATATTAAATTTACAGCCGGAAACTGCTACGGTCTGATCGGTGCAAATGGTGCCGGCAAATCAACCTTTTTGAAAATTTTATCCGGTAAATTAGAGCCAACAAATGGAGATGTGATCATTGATCCTGGAGAGCGTCTGTCCGTACTGGAGCAGGATCATTTCAAATATGATGACTACCTTGTACTCGACACTGTCATCATGGGAAATAAACGTCTTTATGAGATCATGAAGGAAAAGGAAGCCATCTATGCCA
Organism: Lachnospiraceae bacterium; assembly: GCA_050874905.1. Taxonomy (GTDB): domain Bacteria; phylum Bacillota; class Clostridia; order Lachnospirales; family Lachnospiraceae; genus NC2004. Next base: position 84,830 of record JBNMLP010000001.1, on the reverse strand, counting down.
AAGAAGATTTTACAGAGGAAGATGGTATCAAAGCCAGTGAGTTAGAGGGAGAATTTGCCACAATGAACGGTTGGGAAGCAGAATCTGATGCTGCTACCCTGTTAAACGGTCTTGGAATCCCTACTGATTTTCATTACACCAGCATGGCTGATCTTGACGGTAATATGAAAGTAAAGGTTTTGCTGGCACAGGCATTATTCGGCAATCCGGATATCCTTCTTTTGGACGAGCCGACCAACCATTTGGATCTGGACGCCATCGCATGGTTAGAGGAATTTTTGATCAACTTTGATAATACTGTAATTGTAGTATCCCACGATCGTTATTTTCTGAACAAGGTATGTACCATGATCGCGGATATTGATTACGGAAAGATCCAGCTCTATGCCGGCAACTACGATTTCTGGTATGAATCCAGCCAGTTGATGATCAAGCAGATGAAAGATGCCAACAAGAAAAAGGAAGAAAAGATCAAGGAATTACAGGAATTTATCCAGCGTTTCTCTGCGAACGCTTCCAAATCCAAACAGGCTACTTCCAGAAAACGTGCGCTGGAAAAGATCCAGCTTGATGATATGCGCCCGAGCAGCCGTCGTTATCCATATATTGATTTCCGTCCGAACCGTGAGATTGGAAATGAAGTATTAACGGTAGAGCACATTTCCAAAACAATCGATGGAGAAAAGGTACTTGATGATATTTCCTTCACCGTAGGACGCGAAGACAAGATTGCTTTTGTAGGTCCAAACACGATCGCAACCACTACATTATTTAAGATTCTGGCTGGAGAATTAGAGCCGGACAGTGGAACATACAAATGGGGTGTTACTACGACACAGGCCTATTTCCCAGTGGATAATACAAAGGATTTTGATTGTGACGACACGATCGTAGACTGGCTCACCCAGTTTTCGGAGGAGAAGGATGCCACTTATGTCAGAGGCTTCTTAGGTCGTATGTTATTTGCCGGAGATGACGGTGTGAAAAAAGTAAAAGTACTCTCCGGTGGAGAAAAGGTACGCTGCCTGTTAAGCAAAATGATGATCAGCGGTGCCAACGTTCTGCTGTTTGACCAGCCGACCAACCACCTTGATATGGAATCCATCACCGCGTTAAATAATGCATTGATCAAATTCTCAGGAGTAACCTTATTCACCTGTCAGGATCACCAGTTTGTACAGACAACCGCAAACCGTATTATGGAGATCACTCCTCAGGGACTGATCGACAAGGTAACCACTTATGATGAATATCTGGAAAATGATGAGCTGGCCAGAAAACGTCAGGTCATGAATATGGCTTCTGACGAGGAAGATGACTAATCACACATATATTTTATAAGGGAGTTGATTTATTTGGACGCAAGTTCCATTCCGTTACTCGTTGTTTTAGTATTTCTGCTTATTTTATCCGGCTTCTTTTCCTCTGCGGAAACTGCCCTTACCATGGTCAGCCGTACGAAAATGATGACACTGGCACAGGATGGCAACAAGCGGGCTTTGTGGGTGTTGAAACTGATCGACAACCCAAGCAAGCTTTTGAGCACGATCCTGATTGGAAATAATATTGCCAATCTGTCTGCTTCCTCCATTACCACGGTACTGGTAAGCCAGCTTGGCGGCTACGCCACCGGTATTGCAACCGGAATTTTGACACTTTTGATCCTGATCTTTGGAGAGATCACCCCAAAAACACTGGCAACCACGTATACGGAGAAACTCTCCTTGCTTTATGCCCCAGTCGTTTTATTTTTATTTTATATTCTGACACCGGTCATCTGGATCTTAAATAAAATTACAGACGGAATCCTATTCCTGCTTCATATCAATCCGTCCAAACGGCAGATCATGACAGAAAAAGAGCTGCGACTTTTAGTAGATGAGAGCCATGAGGAAGGTGTCATTGAAAAAGAAGAACGTCAGATGATCAACAACGTGTTTGATTTTGGTGACCGCACCGTCAGTGACGTCATGACACCACGCGTGGATATGGTCTGCGTGGATGTCAAAGATTCCTATGATGAGATCATCGCTCTTTATGCGGAACATAAATATACAAGAATGCCAGTTTATGAAGATTCGTCTGACAATATCATTGGTGTGTTAAATATCAAAGACCTGTTTTACGAAGTTTCCTACAAACATTCTGACAAGCCGCTCAAAGAGCTGCTCTGGGAACCTTATTTCACCACAGAATATCAGAAAACCTCTGATCTGATGGCAATCTTGAGAAATGCAGACAGCAATATGGCGATCGTACTAGACGAATATGGAGCCATTTCCGGTCTGGTCACAATAGAAGATCTTCTGGAAGAGATCGTAGGTGAATTGCGGGATGAATACGATAAGGAAGAAGAAAATGATATTATCGTGCTGACCAAAAACCAATACGAAGTAGAGGGCAGTATGCGTTTAGATGATGTCAACGATGCGTTAAATATCGATCTGCACTCCGACGAATACGATTCTCTGGGAGGACACATCATTGAATTATTAGATCATTTTCCAAAAGTTGGCGAGATTGCAACCGAAGGTAATTTGATCTTTAAGGTGACACAGATGGAGAAAAACCGCATCCAACGAGTTCAGATCACCATCTTAGAAGGGGAACATTATTAACCACCAAGAGAAAAGAGGAAGCTTATGAGGCTTCCTCTTTTTATGGTTCACATTCGATAAAACGACAGTCATATACCTGATAATTTCCAAAGGTACTGATGCCCCCGTCGCTAAAACTTGCAATACAGCGGTCAAACACACAATTTTTAATATATCCTTTATTGCCAGCCAGATAAACACCAGCCCCCTTATCTTCCCTGCAATTTAAAAAGATACAGTCTTTGATCCTGGCACGGCTTCCATATACCGCTCCCCCCATACAATTGCTAAACACTGTGCGTTCACAAGAAAGATCCAAAGAATTGTATACCGCTCTTCCTCCGCCCGTATCACGGATCAGACAATCCGTAAGTGTCAGGCTGGTACCCGTGGCATAAAAAATGCCATGTTCTTCTCCTCCTTCAAACTCACACTGCTCGGCATAAAACTGGCTGCCGTTTGCAATATCCCAAAGATCTTTTCCTTTCAACCCATATGGAATAACTGTCACGTCCAGAAGCCTGACCTCTCCAGTGGAATGAAGCGGCTCCCCAAGATAAAATGTCACATGCTGTGCAGTGATCGACTGATGCCGGGCAAACGAAGCCCCCTTTGCAAAATATACCGGGTAATGAATCTCTCCTAACGCTGCAAGATCTTCCGGCTCCCAGATTTCCTGTACAATCTCCTCTTTGCAGCCTGACCTCTCTTTCGCCGTATAAGGCAGCTTTATGTATCGTTCTGCCAGTCCTACATAGTATAAACTGTTTGCCAGTTCCATCGCATGGCACTGCTCAAACACACATTTTGCCACCATAACCGGAGCCATCGTAAATACTGCCCCTCCACGTTTCGCCATACAGCGTAAAAAACGACAGTCCGCAATCTGCCCCTCTTCCTCCGCAAGCAAACGAAGGGCCGCCCCATCCTCTGCTGTATAACAATCTTCAAAGTGGGAATTCTCTATCACCGCAGATTTCCCCCGGAAATAAATTGCACTCTCCCGGTTTGTTTCATAACACTCACACGCTTCAACGGTAAGGCTTCCCTTTTCCTGCCAAAGTACTCCACAATAGTTATGGCAATAGGCTTTCACATGATCCAGTCTTACCTGTGCTTCTGATGTTACCGTAAGCAGAGGTGCTTTCATCGAAGCATTTCCTTCTATCTCACAATCTGACAACGTAAATGACGCTCCTTCAAATATCAGCGGAGCACTCCACAAAATTCTGGCATCGTGAATCGTTACATGGCATCCCCTTGGGATTGTAAGCGGCTTCCTGATCTCGCACTGTCCACTGAGTTCCACATCCTTCCCCGGCGCAAAGAAATCATTTTCTATCACAACTACATAGGAAAGTTGCGGAATATAGTAGCGGATATGTTCTACGGTAAGCTCCATTTTCAACTGCTTCATATTGGCATACAATTTCATGCATGTCTCACAATCCCCATCCATTGCCGCTTTGATCAGCTGCCGCAGCAACATCACCTGAACGGACGGAATATGAAACAACTCTGCATAAATTTCTACCGCCTGCACTTCCTTCTCACCAAACTGTATTCCGGTATAGGACATCGTAAAAAGATCGAGCAAAAATAACAATTGATCCAGCGGTGTCGTAAGCATCTCCAAAATATGGTTTAGCACTTTCTCCCTCTGTGAAGCAAGAAGTATCACCTGTTTTACATCTTCTTTTTGCAAATGCAGACCAAAGGTAAACAAACGGAGCAATTCAAAATTATCCGTTGGACTAATCTCTTCACTGAGCTGTGTCTGCAGCAGGATTGCCGCCGCATACCAGCGCCGGAACGCTAAAGGGCGCATCAAAAAAGCATGCTTTGGAGAAAGCAGTGTTTTTGTTTTTTCTTTTAAGCGCATTAAAGTTGACTTCATACTACCATCCCAATTCCCTTTTATAAAAGCTTCTTTCGGTCACAAACATTAAACAACGCCCGCTTCGTTTCATCAAAATAACAGTTGGAAACCTCCTGCCCATATCGTTTATAGGTAAAGTAAATGGCATCCCCCAAATACTTTGCCCTGCACCGTTCAAATTCACATCCTGTGATCGTAACCGGCGCACTGGACGCACCATAGACTGCACCACCCTGTTCACAAAAGCAGTCCGTGAACCGGCAATCTTCAATAATAGCAGCCGCTTTTTGCAAAAGCTTTATGCCCCCATTTTTACAATCGGAAAACCGCACATTCTTTAACAGCATCTGTTCGCCTGAAAATTGAAGTGCCGCCTGACTTTTCGCATCCATGATCTCACTGTCACAAATCCGCAGCTGTCCGGAATCCTGACAGATTCCACCAAGCTGATGCTGCAAAAGGAACTTGCTTTTTGTCACTTCAAACTGATGGATGTTAGAAAGCAGAAATAAATATGTTCCTGTCCTATCCTCTGTTGTTTCCACCGTGGAATTATGAATTTTTACAACTGCATTGTCAACATACAACGTCCCACCCAGCGTCAGATGCGCATTTTTTATATACAACCGGCTCCCATTTTCAACCCGGATATCACCACGCACCTTCACCGGGCACTCCATTCTGAAAATGCCGCCATCCGTTAAATGAAGCTCCTCATACTCCTCTGTTTCCACATAGAGCGGGTTCATATATTGAAGCAGCTCTACTCCTACTTTTTCATAATTTTGCTCCAGCTCTGCCAAAAGCTGATGTGCCGCTTCGCTGTTTCCCTGCTCCGCCATCTGCAAAAAACGGATAAAAAAATGTTTGTATTCCGGTTCCAGCTTTAAAATACTTAAAAAATAGGAGATCACTTCTTCGCAGTAATAATGCCCCAGATTCGCATATTCTTTTAGCTTTAATAGATCAATAAAAAAGCAGAAACGCCGCTTTTTTTCCACCATCAGAAAAGCAATCAGGCGCTCAAGCATCTCATCAAAGTGCTGCTGCACTTCATTCGCATACTCCTGAACAGTATCCTTCGGTATCGAAAGAGCCTCACAGATCGTTTCAAATGGAATCGCCAGCTCCTCCATTGTCTTGATGTTTCCTTTGGCAAGGATCGCCAGTCCAAAGCAGTAAAGATACCGATCGTTTAAAGAAAGAGAAGACAACGGGTGCTGCTGCCCCCGATTGACTTCTCTTTTTTGTTGTAATGTCTTTAATATATCCATGCCCCATCCCCCGTTTCCGCAAAGAATGTCTTATTTCTCCCCGTTTTTGTGCATCTGCTTAAAACAATATTCAATAATGTCCCGACGCTTTACAATACCGATAAAGGTTTCGTCATCATCCACAACCGGAATAAAATTCTGATTCATGGAAGCCGCTACAAGATCTTCAATATCCGCTCCCACTGATACCGCCTTATTGTCCATACGGCGGTGTACTTCCATTACCGGTATTTTATGAAGATCCTTCGACCACAATTCACGGTTTCTGATATACCACATGGCATCTCCTTCGGTTATCGTACCGACATAATGTCCCTTCCGATCGATCATTGGTACCGCAGAATACTGAAACTGCTCCATCTTCTGCAATGCTTTCTCAAGCGAATTATCACTGTGAATATAGGCAACTTCACTTTTCGGTGTCAAAAAAAACAAAATATTCATTGTACTCTACCTTTCTTCCTCAATTCTGTTCTTGCTTTACATGAATATCTACTTTCTGATATGGGATCTCAATTGATGCCTCATCCAGCGCATATTTCATCGCTTCTAATAAATCCCATCTTGTTTTCCAATAATCCTCTGTACGTACCCATACATGAATTCCCAGTACAACACTGCTCTCTCCCAATGTGTCCACAAAGATATCCATGGGCTGGTCTTTCTGCACCCGTTCCTCCTTCAGAATAACACGCTGTACGACTTCTTTCGCCGTTTTAATGTCGGCCTCATAGGCAATGTCCACCGTCAGGTCAATGCGTCGGTCATTTGCCTTTGTCACATTGGTAATGCTGCTGCTCGTAAGCTTTCCGTTCGGGATTACGATCGTTTGATTATCAATACTTTGCAGTCTCGTATAAAAAATATCAATGGAGCTTACCGTACCTTCAATTCCCGCTGTTTCCGTTTTGATATAATCACCAACCTGGTACGGTCGTAAAATAAGGATCAATACACCACCCGCGAGATTAGACAAGCTTCCCTGAAGAGCAAGACCAACAGCCACACTGGCGGAACCAAGTACCGTCAAAAAAGACGTCACCTGAATTCCCAGCCCGGATGCTGCTGTCAAAAGGATCAACACCCTTAATAAAATGCTGCATAAAGAAGCTAAAAATCCCACTACACTAGGATCGACACTATGACGTTCAAATCCTTTTTTTACCAGACGAATGGAAATGTTCGTCAGCTTAAAACCGATCCAGATAAATAATAATGCCAGAATGATCTTAATTCCATATTTGGTGACTGTATTCACCGCATGTGTCATCAATTGTTCCAATGTATCCTGTGACCAGGATGTGCTCACGCTCTGTGTCCGTAACAGCATGATCTGTGTTCTTCCTTTCTCACTCTATACTATTTTGTTTTCTTTGAAGCCGCCTTTTTCACTGTTGTCGGCTTCTTTGGGGCTGCTTCCTTTTTCACTTCTGCAGGCTTCTTTGGAGCCACTTCCTTTTTCACTTCTGCAGGCTTCTTTGGGGCTGCTTCCTTTTTCACTTCTGCAGGCTTCTTTGGAGCTGTCTCCTTTTTTACTTCCGTCGTTTTCTTTGGTGCTGGCTTTTTTACAACCGCTTTCTTTGGTGTGGCTGCTTTCTTCGGCTCAGTCTTTTCTTTTACTGTTCCTGCCACATTATACTTATATACCGAAATACCAAATGCCGGTACTACAGTTACGATAGAATTCTCTCTGGCATCACATTCCTGTGCCTTACTCTGGCGCATCCGTGGATTGTCATTGCCTTCCCCGTCATATTCCTTGCGGTCACTGTTAAAGATTTCTTTGTACTTGCCTGCATATGGTACGCCGATGGCAAAGGCTTCCTCCTCCTCAGCAGAGAAATTACAAATGATCACTAAAGTATCATTTTTGTCTTCTGTCTTTCTGGCAAATACCAGAATACCTTCTTTGGCCTTCATCGTGTTGATCCACTCAAATCCAGTATCCTCATAATCTTCCTTATAAAGTGCAGGCTCTGTCACATAAAGTTTCTGCAGATCCTTGATATACTGCTTTACTGCTTCATTTGTCACTGCCTCCTCAATGGCTGCACTCATATATTTCTTTCCCGGCTGCATCATCAGATAACCAAGCAGTACCTTAAGGCTTGCCTGTTTCTGGATCTCATTTCCTGTCAGTTTTGCATAGAGATCTTTCGCACCTGATTTAGCAGAAAATCCATACATAAACTGTTCGTTGTATGCATAAAGCAAGCTGAAAGTCAGAGCATTGTAATTGCTTCTGCGTGTACCAAAATCAAGTGACATATAATCCATCATGTCCTCAGACCAGCCAAGATTCCACTTGTAGTCAAAGCCCAGTCCTTCCTCTTCCACATCTTTTGTTACATCCGGCCACAGGCTGACATCATCCGCGATCATGATCGCGCCTTTGTTTCTACGCTTCATAATGGAATTTAAATGCTTAAAGAACTCCACTGCCTCCAGATTTTCATTGCTTCCATATATATTCGGCAGCCACTCTCCGTCGTTCTTTCCATAATCCAGATACAACATGGATGCAACCGAAGATACGATCAGACCGTCTGCATGGAATTCTTCCACCCAGTATAAGGCATTGCTGATCAGGAAATTGCTGACTTCTTTTCTGCCATAGTTGAAGTTGACTGTTCCAAATGCAGTGTTATCTGCCCGCAGCGGATTACTGTCTTCATAAGCAGCCGCTCCATCGTAAAGGTAAAGTCCATTATCCTCTTTGGAAAAATGATTTGGAGCCCAGTCAAGCAGTACCCCGATCTCATTCTGATGCAGCTGGTCAATCAGGTATTTCAGATCAGCAGCAGAACCTAAGGTGCTCATCACTGCATAAAAACCTCGCGTAATATAACCGCCTGCTGCCTCATTGGCATAATCCATTACCGGAGTAAATTCCACATAACGGTAACCTCTCTCTTTGATATAGGTGATCAAAGGTTTGGCGATCGTTTTATAGGTCTCCTCTGTTCCAAGTGTTTTTGCGAAAGAGAACAGATTTACCTGACAGATATTCATCGGTTTTTCTTTATTACATGCCGCATCCCTGTTTTTGATCCATTTGCCATCGCGGAACCGGTGTGCTGCATCAGTTACAACAGAAGCATCTGAAGGAGCATGCTCGTTGCGCTGTGCGTATGGATCCGACTTTAAGAAGATCTCTCCATCATAGGTACGGATCTCAAACTTATAAGTTGCACCAAGTGCAATACCCGGAACAAATAACTCAAATACTGAGGAATTCGCCAGACGGCGCATCAGTCCACGGCTTCCTTCCCACAGATTGAACTCTCCAACCACGCTGACACGCTGTGCATTCGGAGTCCATACGGCAAAGAGCACACCGTCTACACCATCGACGGTCATCGGATGTGCACCAAGCTTTTTATAAATCTCGTAACCGATTCCCTGTGAGAACTCTGCCAGCTCCATATTGTCGATCACAGGCTCAAAGGAATAGGCATCCACATACTCGTATGTACTGCCATCCCGGTAAGTAGCACGCAGATTGTAAGGGAATACAGCACTTTCCCCGGTAGCGATCGTAAAGAAATCGGCAATACCGGACGCACGCATTTCATAGCTTTCCTTTGTATCCCGGCGTACCACTTCTACCTTTAAGGCGTCCTTTACATAGGCATTGATCACAACACCGTCCCAGTCCATATGAGGTCCTAAAATATGATGTGGGTTGTCATGCAGACCGTGTTTGATCGCATGTACCTCTTCCCAGTTGATAAATATATTGTTATCTCTTCGCATGATGCTACCTCCTTATTCTTCCCGTTCCAATTTATGTATAAATAATCCACTTCTCAGCTTTGGTTCAAACCACGTAGATTTTGGCGGCATCAACCGTCCGGCATCTGCCACAGCAAACAACTCTCCGATGGAAGTCGGATACATGGAAAATGCAAGCTCCATATCTTCCCGGCAGCGGCGTTCCAGCTCTGCCAGTCCACGAATTCCTCCCACAAAGTCAATCCGCTTGTCTGTACGTGGATCCTGGATGCCAAGTACCGGACCAAGCAGGGCATTTTGTAAAATGGAAACATCCAGTCCCTCTACCGGATCTGTACTCCTTACAGACTCCTTTGCCCGAAGCTCGTACCACTTCTGATCGAGATACATACCAAATACTGCTTTTTCCTTTGGTGCAACCGGCCGTTCACATTCCTTTATTTCAAAGGACTGTGCTACCTGCTCCAAAAAGGCTTCTTTGGTAAGTCCGTTTAAATCCGCCACAACACGGTTATACGGTAATATCTTAAGCTCCTCATCCGGGAACAATACCGCAAGGAAATAGTTAAACTCTTCCGTTCCATCATAATCCGGATGCTCTTTTCTTCGCTGCAGTCCGACTTTTACGGCAGAAGCTGCCCGGTGATGTCCGTCTGCAATATAGATCTGGCTCATGTTATGAAAAGCTTCACGGATCGTATCGATCTGCTCTTTTTTGCCAATTTTAAATACACGGTGCGTAATGGCATCCTCCGAAGTAAAATCGTAAAGAGGCTTCTCCTCACATACCTCTGCCACTACCTTACGCAGCGTTTCATTTGCACGATACGCAAGAAAAATCGGTCCCGTCTGGGCATTCATACAGTCCACATGCCGGATGCGGTCCTGTTCCTTCTCCTCTCTTGTATTCTCGTGTTTTTTTATGACACCATTCATATAATCATCAATGGATGCACAGGCAACAATTCCATTCTGCACTCTGCCCTCCATCGTAAGCTGATAAATGTAATAGCAGTCGTCGCTGTCCTCTATATAGCGGCCATCCTGCTCCATTTCCTCAAATAAACTTCTTGCTTTTTGATATACCTCCGGTGCATACATGTCATAATCTTGTGCAAATTGCGTTTCCGGACGATCAATACGCAAAAATGTATCCTGATCCCCCTGTACCTGTTCTCTCGCCTCCTGACGATTATATACATCGTATGGAAGTGCCGCAATCTTCTGTGCCATTCCTTCTGCCGGACGCACTGCCCGGAATGTTTTTATCTCTGCCATGCATGTCTTCTCCTTTCCCAACATACTATTACTATTTTACTATACTATGTTGCCATCTTCAATAAAAAACACCGGATTTTCATTGCTTTTTTATCGTATTTTAACAAAAAAAACACTAACAGCAATCTGCTGTTAGTGTTTTCTATGTCTTTTAATAAACTCTCACAATACACTTTTTCTTTTTGCTTCCAGAGGTAACGGTGATCGTTGTCATGCCTCGTTTCGCATAAGTGGTTACCACACCGTTGGCATCAACAGTTGCGATCGTTGGATCGGAAGAAGTAAATCTGTATGTATCGGTGGCATTCTTAGGGGTACGAACTGCTACCGTCTTGATATTCCAGTCACTGTTGTTCTGTGGAATCGTAACATCCGTAGAGGAAAGCTTTAATTTCTTTGTTGGAATCTTGACTTTCACCTTGATCGATACAGCTTGTCCATTGGAAAGCTGCCCGGTCACCTTCGCCGTTCCCTTCTTGACTCCTGTCACATAGCCCTTCTTTGACACTTTTGCTACGCTTTTCTTAGAAGACTTCCATGATACCGCAGGGTTAGCGGAAAGGTTTGGCACCCATTTATCCGTAATCTTCTTTTTGGCGCCCTTGTTCACATTCATCGTTGTAATCGCACCTGTGGTCACCGACTGTGGTACCTGTACAGCTTCGGTTGTCTGAGGTGCCGGAGCCGCCGTGGTGGCTGCTGCCTGTGTGGTCTGCTGTGCTACGCCTGCCTGTACAGATGCCAGACGGTAAAAAGCTACCTCTGACCAGTTGTATGTATAATTACTATAGGCATAAGTCACACCTGCCACTGTCCATTTATTGTTCTGGTCAATGACCGTTACCGTCTGTTTCGCTGTATTCACACTCTTTACAATAGACCAATGGTTACTGCTTGTCTTAATCTGCGCACAGATGTCACCGACCGCCGGTGTTGCTACCTGTGTAAACGTATCTCCATAGGTCAAAGGGGTTTGCTTATGGAACAGATTATATACTGTCTTTCCATAAATCGCCTGATAATAACGGATCACATATGCATGACATCCATATGTCGCATCTGTTCCGTCCCAGCTTCCCGGACGATACAGAGAACTCACTCCCTGAAAGGTATCCACTACCTGTCCTTCGCTGCTGATCGTAATCACTGTCCCTGTTGCAGCTTTGGTGTCAACTACTGCTAACTGTACAGTCAACATCATCAACACGCAAAAAAATGAAACTAACCTAAGCCCCCGCTTTACTCTCATTCTTCCACCACCATATTTTATTCTTCTAAGTCAACTGTTACAAATTCGTATCACAAAATAGTCAAATATTACGTTTGTGCTACATATATTAACATCTTACAACAAAATGAAAAAAAATAACAGAGTTTTTTTCAAAAAAATTTGTGATATTGTCTACTTTTTTTGGAAAAACTCTGTTATTTTCATGATTTTTCTTATATTTACAGGAAATACTCTACACCGGAACGGAAAATCTTCTGATCCTGATTTCCGGTAATGTTGATGGCAACGCTGTCACCGATACGCTCGGAATGTGCCATCTTACCAAGCACACGTCCATCCGGGCTTGTAATACCCTCGATCGCACAGTAGGAACCATTGACATTGAAGTCCTCATCCATCGTTGGATTGCCGGAAAGATCCACGTACTGTGTAGCAACCTGTCCATTTTCAAATAATTTCTCGATCCACTCTTTGTTGGCTACGAAACGTCCCTCACCATGGGAAGCAGGAATTGCATACACACCGCCCAGCTCTGCATTTTTAAGCCATGGGCTCTTATTGGTTACCACCTTGGTATATACCATCTTGGAAACGTGGCGTCCAATGCTGTTGATCGTAAGGGTCGGAGAATCTGCTTTCTGCTCCACGATCTCACCGTATGGAACAAGACCTAACTTGATCAATGCCTGGAAGCCATTACAGATACCGAGTACCAATCCATCCCGCTCGTTCAGCAGCTTGCTTACCTCTTCCTTGATCTTGGCATTACGGAATGCGGTCGCAATAAATTTACCGGAACCATCCGGTTCATCACCGGCACTGAATCCACCTGGGAACATGATCATCTGCGCTTCCTTGATTCCCTTGCTGAAAATCTCTACGGAATCACGGATATCTTCTGCCGTCATATTCTTAAATACTTTTACGATCGGTTCTGCCCCTGCCAGTTCAAATGCTTTCGCAGTATCATACTCGCAGTTTGTTCCCGGGAATACCGGAATAAATACTTTCGGTTTTGCCACTTTATTCTTTGCAACATAAACCGTCTTTGTATCGTAAAGGCTGTTCTTTACTTCCTTCTGCTCTACATTGGATGAAGTAGGGAATACCTTTTCCAGCTTGCTTGTCCATGCCTCTAATGCTTCTTCCATCGGGATCACGGTATCTCCATAGGTAAAGGTCTTGCTGTCATTTACCTCACCTACCACCTTGTGTGCACAGGTGATCTTTTCCACTGCCTCAGCCGGCATTTCCAGAAGGATCGCACCGTAGCATTTCTTTGTCAGATCTTCTACGGAATAAGCAGGATCTAACGCTACACCCAGCTTATTACCAAATGCCATCTTGGAAACTGCTTCTAACACGCCACCAAAGCCTACAGCATAAGAAGATAATGCCTGTCCGCTCGTTGTGATCGCATGAACCGCATCGTATAACTGCATTACCTTGTCATACTTTGGAAGATCATAGTCATCGGTTTCAATTTCAAATAATACGAGCTTGCTGCCCGGTTTTTTCAGTTCAGAAGTTACAACATCCTGTTTCTTTGCCACATCAACAGCAAAGGATACCAGTGTTGGTGGAACATCGATATCATTGAAGGTTCCAGACATAGAATCCTTACCACCAATGGATGGCAGTCCAAATCCCATCTGTGCATCATATGCACCCAGTAATGCTGCAAATGGCTGTCCCCAGCGGGTCTTATCCTCACCTAACCGTTTGAAATACTCCTGGAAGGTAAAGCGGATCTTCTTGTAATCACCACCATTTGCCACGATCTTAGCGACAGAATGAACCACTGCATAGATCGCACCGTGGTATGGGCTCCAACTTGTCAGATATGGATCATAACCATAACTCATCATTGTGATCGTATCGGTAGTTCCCTTTAATACCGGAAGCTTTGCGATCATCGTCTGGGTTGGAGAAAGCTGATAGCTTCCACCGTAAGGCATTACAACACTGCCGGCTCCGATCGAGCTGTCAAACATCTCAACCAGTCCCTTCTTGGAACATACGTTAAGACCAGATAACGTGTCAAGCCATGCCTGCTTCATATCACCAGATTTTACACTGGTCTTTAAATCATTGTCTTCCTGTTTTGGAAGGGAAACATATACATCATTTTCCTGATGTGCACCGTTTGTATTTAAGAATGCTCTGGAGATATTTACGATCTCTTTTCCACGCCAGCTCAGAACCAGACGTGGCTCCTCTGTTACAACGGCAACCGCAACAGACTCTAAGTTCTCCTCTTTTGCATACGCCATAAACTGGTCTACATCCTTTGGATCCAGTACCACTGCCATACGCTCCTGAGACTCAGAAATGGCAAGCTCTGTACCATCTAATCCGGCATACTTCTTTGGCACCTTATCCAGATCGATCTGTAAACCATCTGCCAGCTCACCGATCGCAACGGATACACCACCTGCACCAAAATCGTTACATTTCTTAATGAGGGATGCCACCTCTTCGCGGCGGAACAAACGCTGTAATTTACGCTCAGTCGGAGCATTACCCTTCTGTACCTCTGCACCACAGGTGTCAATAGATTTGGTCGTATGAGCCTTGGAAGATCCTGTTGCTCCACCACAGCCATCACGTCCGGTTCTTCCACCTAACAATACAATGATATCTCCCGGATCAGAATTTAAACGTTTTACGGCACGTCTTGGTGCAGCACCCATTACGGCACCGATCTCCATACGCTTTGCGACATAATTTGGATGATAGATCTCATCTACCAGTCCGGTCGCCAGTCCGATCTGGTTACCATAAGAACTGTAGCCATCTGCGGCACCATTGACGATCTTACGCTGTGGAAGTTTTCCTTCTAATGTTTCTTTCAAAGATTTGGTTGGATCTGCCGCACCGGTTACACGCATTGCCTGATATACATAGGAACGTCCGGAAAGCGGATCACGGATCGCACCACCAAGACAGGTTGCCGCGCCACCAAATGGCTCGATCTCTGTCGGATGGTTGTGTGTCTCATTCTTAAAACTTACCAGCCACTCTTCCTCTACTCCGTCAATCTCTACCGGTACAACGATCGAGCAGGCATTGATCTCATCGGATTCTTCCATGTCCTGAAGCTTTCCGTCTTTTTTCAGCTTCTTCATTGCCATTAATGCAATGTCCATCAGGCAGACATATTTGTCATCCCGATCCTTATAAAGCTCTTTGAAGTTGTCAAGGTATGCTTCATAGCTCTTCTTCACAGGAGCTCCATAGTAGCTGTCTTCAAATGTGACATTCTTAAGCTCTGTTGAGAATGTGGTGTGACGGCAGTGGTCAGACCAGTATGTATCTAACACACGGATCTCCGTCATGGAAGGATCACGCTGTTCTTCCTTCTTGAAATAATTCTGAATATGTAAGAAATCCTTAAATGTCATGGCAAGGCCTAAAGAGTCATATAACTGCTTTAATTCCTGCTCCGGCATATCCTGAAATCCTGTAAAGATCTTGACATCCTGTGGCTCATCAAAGATCTGCTCTAATGTTTCGGGAACAGCAGATGAGGCTAATCTGGAATCAACCGGGTTGATGCAGTGATGCTTGATCACAGCAAGCTCCTCCTCTGATATGCCGCCGCTGATGATATACGTTGTCGCAGAACGGATCACCGGCTCTTCCTCTTCGTTCAAAAGCTTTACACACTGTTCTGCAGAATCTGCTCTCTGATCAAACTGTCCCGGAAGATACTCTACCGAAAAACTTACATCGCCCTCGCCTAACGCTACCTCTGCACCTTCGTAACACTCATCTACCGGAGCTTCTGCAAACACCGTGTGAAGTGCCTTCTGATAGGTCTGTTCTGAAATGTTCTCGATGTCATAGCGCACCAGTACACGAACGGCTGTCACATCCTTGATACCAAGGTATCCTCTGATGTCCTGAAGCAGTTCTTTGGCATGTACTGCATAGTCTGCCTTCTTCTCAACGTACACTCGTCTTACGTTACTCATGTTGTTCCCTCCATATATTTAATGTTGCATTTTCTTCCTTTTCCGGCAGGAAAATGCATGATTCAACACATACGTTTTTATTATAATAAAAAACCCGTTATGAAACAAGTCATAACGGGAAATTGTTTTGTTTTTTACGCATGTAGTTTTTTGATAAGTTTAAATACGGCACTGTTTTCAAACACCATCGGCTCTGTATTGGCAAAAAATACAATGCCATCCACCGGAGCCAGCACCTCCTTGATCACCTCACCATCATACGGATTGATGATCTCTGCAAGCAATTCGCCGCGTTCTACCTCCTGATTGATCTGCACCATTTTATGGATCAGACCGGAAGCCGGGCTTTTCACGCTGACCAGATCTTCTTCCTCCAACACCGTCGCAATAAATCCGGGATGCAGATGATATCTTATGATCCCCATTCTTGTCAAAAAACGCAGTGCTGCAGAAACTGCCTGGTTTGCCAGTGCATCATCCACATTTCTGGTCGTACTGGTATAGACAGAAAATGCATTGCAGCCATTCAACTGCAGATTGTAATTGAGCGTGGACGGATCAAATGCCCGCGACTGGGCGATCAATACATACGGCATACCAAACTGGTTGGCCAGACTGCTGCTCTCCCGTCCGGTATCCATCATCCGCACATGCGGAATAAACTCGCCCTCCAGATAAAAGCTTGGAAACTGGATGCCATACGCATATTCACTACAAACCTTAAGCACTCTTGCCGCGATCCGGCTGGTTGCCTCTCCATCCGGATTTCCCGGGAACTGCCGGTTAATATCTGAATTATCTTTACCCCAGTATTTCTTTCCAATATTACTCGAATGTGCATTGAGCGACGGAATGACCATAATCTGCTTCCCAGATACGATCGCACCCCGTTCTTCTAAACGGGTCAGTATCCGGATCAACTGCGAACAGATATAAAGCTGCTGGTATTCATTGCCGCGCATCGCTCCGATCACAGCAGCCGCTTTCTTGCCATGCCCAAACACGTAGGACTTGATCCGGTTATCCTCCCGGTAATCTGTACTCATTGCTATAATTTCTTCTATTTTCATCTTTTACTCCTGTGATGTTATTTTTAAAATGCGGGCGATCAAAGAACCTTCCTCTACCAGAGGATATTCTCTGAGTGATGCAACCAGACCATCACACGGAGCCGTAAGTTCTTCTTCCAGCGCTCCTGTAATAACCTTTACGATCCGTCCGATCACCTGTCCCTTTTTCACATAAGCACCATGCTCTACATTTGCCACAAAGGTTCCGCTCATCTCGCAATTGATAAATTCCATGTTCTCATCTGCTGCAATGATCGACTCCTTGGTACGGCTCGTCTTTCCCGTCCAGATCCCCATATATTTCATCAGAGAGAAAATGCCATCGATCAACTGATTACAATATTCCGGATAGATCTTAAGTGCCGTTCCTGCCTCAATGACCATAGCCTTTACCCCTTTTTCGTTAAGGGCATAAGCAAGACTTCCCTCTTTTACCGTACTGGACGGATGCACCCAGACAAAATCCGCATTCATACATTTGGCATACGGAAGTACTCCATCCACATCGTCATCATTGATCCGCACCTGCGGAAGCTCCTTTAAGAAAATACTGCTTGAATGCACATCAATACAGACCGTGCTGTCCTGCATATCTTTCATGAGCTGTGAAGCAATGTATTCATCGATCGAACCATTTTCATTGCCTGGAAAACAGGTATTCATATCCACATCAGAAAACGGACTTTCCCGCTTTGCAATATCAATCCCGATCGGATTGAGTGCCGGATAAACATCGACAATTCCTTTTAGACTTGCATAATCTTCTTTGATCCGGCGCACCAACTCATAACAGACGTACTGTCCACCCACTTCATCTCCGTGAATCCCCGTTACCACGGAAAGCCGAAGTTCCTTCCCTGTGATCTCATTTGGAGTCAGCCGGTTTTTCTTAATGCGAAGTGTCTCATCTACCGGAAGGTTCACCTTTACTACTGTTTCTATCATGTCATTCTCCCTTAAAAAAAGGCACTCCAGTGAGTGCCTCTTGTGTATCCCGTTTAACCAACTACTTTCTTGATGATCATAAGTAATTGATCGTGATCAAATGGCTTTGCCACGAACTCGTTTGCGCCATACTTTACAGCTTCCACCATCTTGGACTTCTGTCCTGCGGCAGTTACCATCACCACTTTAGCATCCGGATCGTATTCCTTGATCTTCTGCAGAGCACCAATTCCATCTAATACCGGCATCGTAATATCGAGTGTTACCATATCCGGTTTCAGTTCCTCGTACATCTTTGCTCCCTGTGCACCATCTGGTGCCTCGCCTACAATTTCATGTCCATCTGCTTCCAGAATCCCTCGTAATACCTTTCTTGAGGTTCTCGAATCATCTACAATTAAAATCTTAGCCATCGCTACTTCCTCCCAACTATGCCACTGTTACTTCTGTATCAAGACTAAATACAAATGATACCGGATCCCCATCGATCACAACAGGAATCTCATATGCTGTCTTTTCTGCTTTACACTGTTGTTTGCTTTCATACATTACCGGTGGCTCTAAATCCATCTCAATACCTGCCTCGCTCTGTCCTGATACAAACAAGCCATTACTTACATTCAGATACTCTGCTACAGCATCCAAAGAATCCAGATCCACCTGTGAAAAAGCTTCCCGTCCAAAGACAGAAGCAATCTTTAATAATGCTTCCGATTCACCAAAAATTCCGGTAAACATCTTCTTATCTCCAAATAACTTCTGACTGACACCATATGCATAGGAAACATCTGTCACTGGCTTTACAGGCTCCATGCGAAGATCAGTACTGATCAGACGCATCAGATTACGCATTGCCAGTGCAATGTAGTCTTTGTGAATCTTGGTAAGTCCTGCATCCTTCATAAAGATTGGAACGATCGCATCTAAATCTCCACTCTTTAACGCATCCATTTCTTCCTTTGTATAACCGTTTGCTGCTGCAAACTCATCTACCTTAGCGGTCACTTCTTCCAGACTGAAAATACCTTTATCAGTAATTGCCTGAATAAATGTCATATATGGATCTCCCTGCTTGGAAAGCAGCTCTCCTACCTGTGCATCGGTCAAATAACCTTTTTCTACAGCAATATCGCCAAAACGTTTATCCATCTGCTGCTGAAGCTGGTTTACTTCCTCAGCCTGCGCATTGTTCAACAGTCCGGAGGCAACGGCAAGCAGTCCCAGCTTTACACGAGCAGACTTCTGGGCTTCCATTACATCGCTGTACTGTTCCTTTGAGATCATCTGATTTGATAATAAATAGTGTCCAAAATAAATACCAAACATATTATTTTGTACCCCCTTTTCTTGTTGTATTTGAAAATTCTCATTGCACGATTTCACATAGTTTCATTATAGCCAATTTCCATCACAATTGCAAGGGAAAATGTACAATCAGGTGCTTTAATCCGCTCTTTCTTTGTGCATATTTTACACAAAAAAAGAGCAGACGGCCAGTCAGCGTGGTCATCTGCTCAAATCTCTTCTTGTTATTTTTCGTTCGGATTGCAGATCACTGCTTTTCTTGGCAGATCACATACAATGTTGCGGCACTGTTCCGGCACCATATAAACTTCCTTCAGCTTATGGCACCCCGTGAAAATATCACCCTTGATCGCAATCTCATTGGTCTTCATATGAAGCATATGAAGCTCTTTTAATGAGCTGCAGTAAGAAAACAGATCATTCATGTATTCCACTTTTGTCGTCTGAAAGTTGTCAATATTTAATACAGACAATGCGGTACAGCCTTTAAATACCCCTTCCATATCCTTGATATTCGCCGTATTGAAATTGCTCACATCAAGCTCTTTTAAGCTGGCGCATCCGCTGAACATGTTACTCATATCCACTGCATGAGACAGATCAAAATGCGTAACATCAAGCTCTTTCAGTTCCCTGCAAAGAGCAAACATCGATTCCACATTTGCTGCCTTTGCCGTATCAAAGCCTTTCACATCTACTGCAGTCAGTGCCGTGCAGTTGGCAAACATACAGGAGAAATCCTCTACATTTGCGGTATTGAAATTTTTAAGAGACAGTGTTTTTAAGTTGGCACAGTTGGCAAACATGCTTGCCATGGTCTCGGTCTTAGCAGTATCGAACGAAGAAACATCAAGCTCTTTCACTGCCACACATCCATCAAACATATGCGCCATATTGGTTACGTCCTTTGTATCAAAGCCACTGACATCCAGTGATGTTAATATGTCACATCCGTAGAACATGTAGGACATATCCTCAACGCCTTCCGTCGAAAACTCAGAAAGATCCAGATGATCAACCGTATCCAAACCTTCAAACATACGATTTAAGGAACGCACGCCTTTTGGAAGCACAACCTTGGCATCCTCTCCGATATAACGAAGAGAACTTCCATCCTCATCTACCTTCCAAAGCGTTTCATCATATTCAAATGTACCGATTGCTCCATCAAAAGATTTCATAATCAAACCTCCATTCTTTTCACCTTGATCTCACTCTCTTCTACAGGAAGAAAATGAGCATATCAATCAAAAATACCGGTATCAGACAACTCAATGACCATCCCATATAGCCAAAGAAAGATGGCATCTTAATTCCGTTTTCTTCTGCAATAGAACGCACCATAAAGTTTGGAGCATTACCAATATAGGTATTAGCCCCCATAAATACCGCACCGCAGGAGATTGCCTCTAACATCTGAACAGAAATTGTTCCGACGGTAGTTGCCACACCACTTGTTGCACCAAGTGTTCCGGCGGTTGTCATAAAGACGAGATAAGTTGGTGTATTATCTAAGAAGGAAGACAGCGCACCGGTTCCCCAGAACATCTGCCATGGTGTATTTAATCCCAGCTCAGAACCTCTTGCCTTTAAGATCAGCAGGGCAGGGATCATTGTAATAAAAATACCGATGAATAATACGGCAACCTCTTCGATTGCCCCCCATGTAAAGTGATTGTTGATACGCACCTGTTTCTTCGTGGTCTTGAATGATAAAAATGCCGCCAGTAAAATGATGACACATTCAATAATTGCCGGGAAACCAAGTGTTACTTCACCGTAAATATGGATTCCGGCAGGAAGTCCTGCATTTTCAAATACGCCCGGAAGCACGCCACTTAAGATGACGGCACCAACGATAGCGATCAGGAAAATGATATTGTGTCCACCGGCCAGACGAAGTGGAGCCTGCTCATCACTCTGCTCTGGTTTTAAACCGTCTGCCAGATCTTTCTTATAGGCACGTACATCGAGGATCAGGAATACGGTCATCAAAAGTACAACATTTACAAGCAGCATACGAACCAGACGAAGGCTCCAGAAGAAGCCTACTCCACGCATGAAGCCCATCAACAGTGGAGGATCACCGACCGGAGTCAGACATCCACCGATATTGGATACCAAAAAGATAAAGAATACCATAATATGTACTTTTCTGCTGCGCCATTTGTTGGCACGGATCAACGGACGGATCATTACCATGGATGCACCCGTTGTTCCAATCCAGCTTGAAAGCAGTGTACCGATCAAAAGAAGGATTGCATTGACCTTTGGAGAACCAACCAGATCGCCCTCCAATGTAATGTTACCTGCCACACAGAACAGGCCAAACAACAGCACAATAAAGGTCAGGTAATCTCCTACAATCGTCTCGAGAAGATTCTCAGACATCGCACCCATTCCATATTTGATCGCAAACGGGATCAAAAACAGCAAGGACCAGAGAATGACAAACCACTGTTTATTCTTCTCCCAGAACTCTCCTGCTACCAATGGAAAAATAGCGATACAAAGAAGCATACAGGCAAATGGGATCACATAGACTAAAGAAAGACTCGCACCAATATTTTCCGTATGTTCTTTGGCAGCAAATGCCACATTGCTATTGGCAAATAATGCACCAAGCAGCAGGGACATTGTTACAAGAAACTTTTTCATAACACTTACTCCTCCTAAAAAATATTTTCTTGACATTTTATGCCACATCTGTTCCATTTTATATCTAATACACATAAAAATCAAGAAATGTTTGGCAAATATTTGTATAAAATCCCTAAAATCGACAATTTCTTTCATTGCATGTTTTGGGCTTATCCAGTATAATGAAAACAGACTGTACGAGGAGGTAAAAAACATGTCTGAAAAAGAATACGAAATCGAAGCTCCGGTTGTCACATTAACGCTGGAAGACGACACAGAACTGGAATGTGCGGTACTTAGTGTATTTCCTGTAGAGGGTTACGAGGGGGATTACGCTGCACTGCTTCCAACCAAGGACATTGACAACGAAGATGGGGAAATCTTCTTATACCGATACAAAGAAATTGACGACGAGAACTTAGACATCACCAACATTGAAGATGACAAAGAGTTTGAGGCCGTATCGGAAGCCTTTGATGCCATTTTGGATCAGGAAGAATTTAACTCATTATAAAAAAAGCAAAAAGAAACGGAAGATCCTTTGAACGAATCTTCCGTTTTTTGTTTTTTTATTTCATTACGATGTTGACAATTCTTCCCGGGACATAAATCTCCTTGATAATGTTTCCAGTAAGTTTGTCACTGATCTCCTGTTTTGCTTTTTCGATGACAACATCCTTTGCCTCATCCACCGCGATCTTGATCACACCCTTTGTCTTACCGTTGATCTGGACAGCGATCTCTTTCTCATCATCTGCCATCTTATCTTCTTCATAAACCGGCCATGTCTGGTGGAAGACAGAATCTGTTCCGCCAAGCTGTTCCCACATTTCCTCTCCTAAATGAGGAGCAAATGGAGCGATCAGAATGGTCAGCGTCTTTAAGGTTTCCTTATCCACGCCACCCCGTTTGGTGAGTGCTACCAGCTTGTTGTTGTACTCCATAAATCCGGATACTACGGTATTCAAACTGAAGGACTCCAGACGTGTTGTAATGTCGTAGATCATCTTATGGCGCAGCTTTACAAGCTCCGGTGTCTCTGCTACATCCTTGTCCTTGTTTTCCATAAACATATTCCAAAGACGGTTTAAGAAGCGGTAGATACCTTCCATTCCACTGTCATCCCAGATAGAATCAAGCTCTGGTGGTCCAATGAAAAGCTCGTAAAGACGTAAGGAATCACAACCGTAATCTCTTACAATGTCATCCGGTGACACGATATTTCCAAGCGATTTACTCATCTTTGTCGCAGCCCCGGTCTCACGGTCTCTACCACATACCATACCCTGATTGAACAGCTTCTTAAATGGTTCATCAAAATCGATCACACCAATGTCGTGCAGGAATTTGGTATAGAAACGGGAATATAACAAATGCAGTACCGCATGCTCTACACCACCAATATACATATCTACCGGAAGATATTTGTCTGCCTTTTCACGATCTACCAGTGCTTCGTCATTCTTGTTATCCACGTAACGTAAGAAATACCAAGAAGATCCTGCCCACTGAGGCATCGTATTGGTCTCTCGTTTGGCCGGCTTTCCACAACATGGACAAGTTGTGTTTACCCAACTGTCAATGGCTGCCAATGGAGACTCCCCTGTACCTGTTGGCTCATATTTTTCTACATCCGGAAGCAATACCGGAAGTTCTTCTTCCGGAACCGGAACTGCTCCACAGTCCGGACAGTGAATGATCGGAATCGGCTCGCCCCAGTAACGCTGACGGGAGAATACCCAGTCACGCAGTTTATAGTTAACGGTCTTTTTACCATATCCCATCTTTTCAATCATTTCCGGTGCTTCTTTCTTCAGTACGGAAGATTCCATACCGTTCCAGTCGCCGGAATTGATCATTGTGCCGGAAGCTTCTGTATAAGCCTCTGTCATATTTTCAATCTCTTTTCCATCCTTTGCAATAACCTGAATGATCGGAAGATCAAACTTCTTGGCAAAGGCAAAGTCACGGTCGTCATGCGCAGGTACACACATGATCGCACCGGTACCATAATCTGCTAATACATAATCAGAAAGCCAGATCGGTGTCTTCTTTCCATTGAGCGGATTGATCGCGTAAGAACCTGTGAACACACCTGTTTTTTCTTTATCCTGCATACGATCAACATTGGACTTCATGGAAGCATCGTAAATATATTTTTCCACTGCTTCTCTAGTCTCATCCGTTGCCAGATCATGTGCTAATGCATGCTCTGGTGCCAGTACCATAAAGGTAGCTCCCCAAAGGGTATCCGGACGTGTCGTATAAACCGTGATCTCCTCGTCCTTTCCATCTACCTTGAAGTTGACCTCTGCGCCATAGGATTTTCCAATCCAGTCTGTCTGCATTTTCTTTACTTTATCCGGCCAATCAAGTTTGTCAAGATCGTTTAACAAACGCTCTGCATATGCAGTGATCTTCAGCATCCACTGGCGCAGGTTCTTTTTCGTTACCTCAGAACCACAACGCTCACACTTGCCATCTACTACCTCTTCGTTGGCAAGTC
Source organism: Lachnospiraceae bacterium (assembly GCA_050874905.1). Taxonomy (GTDB): domain Bacteria; phylum Bacillota; class Clostridia; order Lachnospirales; family Lachnospiraceae; genus NC2004. The sequence goes on along the minus strand of JBNMLP010000001.1, from coordinate 60,393 downwards.
CTGTCTTACAAGATGGACACCAGTTGATCGGCATCTTCTTCTCGTATGCCAGTCCTTCTTTAAACATCTTTACAAAGATCCACTGTGTCCATTTGTAGAACTTTGGATCTGTAGTATTGACCTCGCGGTCCCAGTCATAGATGGCGGCGATCTCATTGATCTGACGCTTGATGTTCTTTATGTTCTCTGCTGTGGAAATGCTTGGATGCACTCCGTTCTTGATAGCATAATTCTCTGCCGGAAGACCAAACGCATCCCATCCCATCGGATGAATCAGATAGTAGCCCTGTAACATCTTATATCGGCTCCATACATCAGAGATTACATAACCTCTCCAATGACCTACATGAAGTCCATTGCCGGATGGATATGGAAACATATCCAGACAATAATATTTCTCCTTTTTCCCATCGTCTACGTTGATTGGGTTCTCTTCCCATTTCTTTCGCCATTTCTTCTCAATGGCATTGTGATTATATGGTACTGTACCTGCCATATCCAATTCCTCCTAAAACTCTTACTTGTTTTTTTCATCAAAAACACTGTGGCAAAAACTGCCACAGTGTAGTATAGCATAGTTTTTTCGCCGCTACAAGGCTTGCAAATCGTCTTTCCAAAAATCTTTACTCGACAACATTTGCCATGATTGCCGCACGCAAAAAGGAATATGCAATGCTTACGATCACCACGCACACAACATAAAGCATACTGAAAAACAGGCGGTTGCTGTCGTTTCGTTTGCTTTTATGATCCGAGCATTTCTTTACCCACCAGCGGTTGATCAATAGTAAAATGTAAAGGTAGATCACAATGATCACTGCACCGAGTCCAAATACCATTACATTTAACAGGATCGTTCCGGTTGCGATCACTTTGGTCACAAAAAACAAAAAACCGAGCCCAAGTCCCATGATACCAAACAGGGTATTGCCAAGCAGCGAGCCACACACGTATAACGCACGGTGTGCCGGCACATACGAATGGCTCCCCCCCTTCTTCTTTTTCTTTCCCTCTGACTGTGTACTGTGATTCTGCTCCTGCATACTTCTCACCACTTTCTATCCATCTATGTTTTCTAGTTATCCTGCGCTAACCACTGCTCAAACTCTTCCATCGTCATCAGGATCTGGCGTGGTTTGGTTCCCTCTTCCGGTCCTACCACACCGGCTTCACTTAACTGATCCATAATACGCGCCGCACGGTTAAAGCCTATCTTATACACACGCTGCAGCATACCGATGGAAGCCTTTTCCTTTTCAATAATGAATTTCGCAGCATCGATAAAATACTCATCGCGGTCCTGATCCTTGTTGGCATCCCGTACCGAACGTGGTCCGCAATTGATCTCTCTTGTAATATTATCATTATACTGCACATTTAATTCCTGTGCCTTTAAAAATTCTACGACACGCCCCACTTCCTTATCAGAAATAAACGCGCCCTGCACACGGATCGGCTTTGGAATGCCGCTTGGTGCAAATAACATATCTCCTTTTCCGAGCAGCTTTTCTGCTCCGTTCATATCAAGGATGGTACGGCTGTCCACACCGGAGGATACTGCAAATGCAATACGTGACGGAACATTGGCTTTGATCAGTCCGGTAATGACATCTACGGATGGCCGCTGGGTAGCGATCACCAGATGGATTCCTGCCGCTCTGGCAAGCTGTGACAGACGCACGATCGCATCCTCCACTTCCCCGTGTGCCACCATCATCAGATCCGCCAACTCGTCAACGATAATGACGATCTTCGGCATTTTCTTAAATTCTCCGTCCGGATTTTCTCCTCTTTCGTCAAGCTGTGCCACCTTTTTGTTGTAGCCCTCTAAGTTACGCACGTTGCACTCTGCAAATTTTTTGTAACGGGCTTCCATCTCTGCCACCGCCCAGTTTAATGCACCGCTCGCCTTTTTCGGATCGGTCACTACCGGGATCAGCAGATGCGGGATTCCGTTGTATACACTAAGTTCTACCACCTTTGGATCGATCATGATCAGTTTTACGTCATCCGGATGGGATTTGTAAAGAAGACTCATGATCAGCGTATTGATACATACGGATTTACCAGAGCCGGTCGCACCTGCGATCAACACATGCGGCATCTTTCCAATATCGGAGATCACTACTTCACCGCTGATATCTTTTCCTACTGCAAAGGACAGATCACCAGGGCTCGCCATGAAATCACTGCCCTCTAACAGATCACGGAAGCTGACCGGCTGTGCCTCCTTGTTTGGCACTTCGATTCCGATCGCCGCTTTTCCGGGGATTGGTGCTTCGATACGAATATCTGCCACTGCCAGATTCAGCTTGATATCATCTGCTAAGCTGGTAATCTTATTCACTCTTGTTCCCTGCTCCGGGAGCATTTCATAACGTGTAACAGCAGGCCCGCAGCTCACATCCGTTACCGTAACATGCACCCCAAAGCTGTCCAGTGTCTCCTCCAGTTTTTTTGCCGTTGCCTGAAGCTGCGCCTTGGTATTGCCCTGCACCCGTTTGCCACGCTCTAATAATTCCAGCAGCGGTCTTTGATATGCGGAATAATCCGCCTGCGCATCTGTTTTTGCAATCTCGTTTGCGGTATTTTGTGCTTCCCTCTGTGCTTCTTTTGCCGTTTCCTTCGTTCTGCGGTGGCTGACCGGCTTTGCCGGCTCCTGCACAGCCTTATCCATACCGGAAGCTTCTTCTTTCTCCCATGAGGAAGCATCCGAAAATTCTGCCGTCACCTCACGTACTTTGGTCGTTGGAAGCTTGTCAAAGGCGGCAGCATTTGCCGTCCCGGAAATCGCATGTTCTGCTTTCTTCGCTCTCGTCTGCTTTTTCTCCGATGCAGGCTCTCTTTCCACCGGTTCTTCCACCAGTCCGGTAATATGCAGTTCTCCATCCGATGACACGGTCACCTCATTGATCTTTTCTGGTTTTGGTGCAGATGGTTTTGGCTTCTCCTGCCGTGCTGTCTGTACAGGCCGCTTCTTCTCTTCTGTTTCCTTTTCAGAACGAAGTCCCTGATTATGTAATACAGTCGTTGCCTTTTTGGATTTTCCAAGTGTCAGATTATCACTTTTGGTCGCAGCTGCCTCTGGGTTCACCTCAAACACTCTTCCAGAGTGAAAGCGTTTTCTTCTCTCCTCGATCTCATCAAGCTGCTCCTGTTCCCGTTCTGCTGCTTCCTGATAACGCTGTATACGTGCCTCTTTGCGCTCCTGCTGCTGTACCTTACGACGTTCCTGCTTTTTTGCATAGAACTCCTCTCTGACCACCATTTCATCTTCATCCAGGGAAAATGCGTCATAAATATTATGCGCCACATCGATCACAGAGGTTCCTGCGATCAGGATAAATAATAATATTAAGACCAGCAATACCAGCACCCATGTTCCAGCCGTTGATAAAAACGGATAAAAAATACTGGTAAGCAGTGCTCCGATCAAACCTCCTGCGGTTTTATGCTCCATACTGTAAAGATAGCTTTTCGCAATCTCCTGAAAGCCCCAGTCGATATGGACAGACATATGGCAAAGCGCACACAAAAAGCAGGCAAATACCACGCTTAATGTGATCTTTCTGATACATCTGGCACTGTAATCATATAATACGGCAAAGATCACTGCCGCACAGATAAATACTGGTATCAAATACTGTACCAGTCCAAATAATCCAAAGAAAAAGCCACTGATATAACCACCCAGTTTTCCGCAAAGTCCAATGTTACAGCATAAAAGGAAAATGCAGACTGCCGCAGCGATCGCGATCAGTACGCCTTCCTCAAATACATCCTGTCCATTCTTTTTGCCTTTAACCGGACGTTTGGCGGATGTCCGTTTCTTTGTTGTTGTTTTTCTTTTTGTGGTTGTCTTCTTTGTAGAAGCCATAGCAAACCCCCGCTTACTTTCTTAATGTTCCTTTCTTTTTTGCATACTTTTTTATCATACTATAATGTCCTTTATTTTACAAGTGCTATCTCCTATGCTTACGTTTCCAGGAAAAGAAGATCACAACCAACCCCAGTACTAAAAGCCCGACCCCCGGTACAACCAGACGGGCTTTGGCCGCCTCTTTTTTGGACTTCTTTTGTTTGTTCTCCTGTTTCACAGTCTTTTCTTCTGTTGTAGCTGCCTGTGTTGTCTGCCTGGTACTCTCTTCTGTGCTCTCGTTTCCTGTATCAGAAGATGCCTTTTGTGAAGAAGCATCGCTTTCCTGCTGCTCTGCCGCCGGTTCTTCCTCTGTCTGTTCCTTTTTTTCTGTCGTTTCTTCTGTTGTGACCGCTTCGGTTGTAGCAGGTGCCATCTGCTGCAGGGCAGGATTATCCTTTAATTCTTCATCAAACTTTCCATTCAGATAATCCTGATATGCCTGTGCTGCCCCTTCCCGGGTAGGGGCATATCCATGCGCCGAAAGCCATGCCTTCGCCTGTTCCTTTTCTTCCTGTGTATACTCTGCATGCGTCACAGATGCCGTCCCAATCCCGGCGGTCAGGGCAAGCACAGTAGCAAGCAGTATCATTACAAACCATTTCTTCATAACTTTCATCCTTACTTTTTTATTGTGGCAGTTCTGACAAACATTCCTGCCTGTTTGGTATTTTACCGATTTTTCTTCTCTTTTTCCAGCCTTTTTCCTAATTTTTCCCGTAGCCACACATTTCATTGATCTTTTGAAAGGCTTCCTTCATGCCTCCCACCTGATCGATCAGTCCCTCTTTTACCGCTTCTTCTCCTACCAATATCGTACCGAGATCCTTCGTCAGCATTTTGGTATTCATCGTAAGCTCCAGCAGCCGTTCTTCTGATGCGTGGCTGTGCCCCGCCATAAACCCAATGATGCGCTCCTGCATTTTCGTAAACTGTTCATAGGTAGAGGGTGCCCCGATGATCGTTCCGCTCATCCGGACCGGATGCAGGATCATTGTTGCTGTTGGCACAATAAAGGAATAATCTGTTGAACAGGCAAGAGGTCCTCCGATGGAATGACTCCCACCAAGCACCAACGACACCGTCGGTTTGCTAAGCGATGCGATCAGTTCCGCAATTGCAAGGCCACACTCCACATCACCGCCGACCGTATTTAACAAAAACAAAACGCCGTCGATCTCGCCATTTTCCTCAATGCCTGCCAGCAGAGGAAGCATATGCTCGTACTTTGTGGTCTTTGTACTTTGGGAAAGGCACTCATGTCCCTCAATCTCTCCAATGATCGTGATGATCGAAAGATTGGCTTTGGTGCGCTCCCCCTCTCCTTTATGATAGATTGTGATCTGACCATATTTTTCAATTTCTTCCCGTATGGTACTGCCGACCGCCTGTGCCTGTTCTTTTCCTTCTTTTTCACTCATAAAAAAATCTCCTATTCTTTTTTCTTACAGTATGAGAAAAAAGAATAGGAAATATACAAGTTAAAACGACCGTCCACCGCCGCCATGGCTGAATCCACCACTGCTGTGATGACTTCCTCCACCGCCACCGGAGGAACTGTTTTCAATCTTACGCTTATGTACGACAGTATCATAATGTACATCGCTTCGACGGTAAACATCCTTAGAACTTCCAACGAGATAGCTTCCAGAACTTACCGTTACACTGCCACCACGGTTCACGACCAGGCAAAGCAGCACCAGCCCGGCAAGAATACCCGCAATGATCGCTGCATAGCCTAGATATTCCATGTCAAATCCGGTATCATCATACATATATTTTGACACGGATGACAGCAGTCCCGTAAACACCGTAGCATACTGTCCTTCCTTTAACGCATCATAGACTGTGTCGATCGCGTCATCAATTCTTCCAGAAGTGTAATATTTCATGCATGCGCCGGATGTGGAGATCCAGATGTTGCGATTATCCATATCGATCAAAAACAAAATGCCTGTACCATGAGAATCCTCATACCCAAAGTCATGTGTATCGTAAAAATCATCCGCATACGCTTCAGAGCTCTTTCCTTCTGCATCATTTGTTGTTACCATTACAATATCTGTTTTCTTTTTCTGACGCACCTGTTTGATGTCACGCTCCAGCGATTGTTCTTCTGCGTCGCTTAAAAGATCCGCCTGATCAAACACACGGTTCTCTGTAACGATCAGGCCTGCATTATTTCGTGTGCTTACTGTTTCTACTGTGCCTCTTGCACTCCGTTTATGGTAGGCTGCTCCAAAAAATCCGGCAGCGATCAACAAAAGACATCCCATCACGATCAAATATCTTTTCATCTTTCTCCCCTCCTATATGCATAGCATGACGGAAAGCGTCAGCAATCCGATCGACAAAAAGCTGCTCGCCAGCACAAACAAAGCCCGTTTTATACTGACCGGAGGTTTTCCAACTACTTTTCCGGTCTGCCCGTTCAGCATAAATTCATAAAGCTTCCCTTTGTATTCATATTCATAATGCCATACTGGATAGAGCGCGTAGCGGATTGCCTTCGCTTCCGCATCCACAGACGAACCGGTCACCACAACAGAATCATAACCGTGAATGGTATTTTTTAACTCATCGATCGCATACTGACTGGCAATTTTTTCTGCTCTTACATATACCTGATCCTTTGTTTCACTGTACCGTTCCGCACTGTAGCCACTTAAGTATGCCGAAGAAAAAGTCTGTGCTTTGTCGGTATCAAATGGTTCCAGCAGATCCATCTTTTCATTGTCCATACGAACAGACGCATCTCTTGGAATTCTGGCAAACAAGGCTTTTCCGGCACGATCCACCCGGTATTTATAGATCGTCGTGATCTCTGTATTTCCGCTTCGTTTGACACTGCGCCGTTCGCAGTTGGCTGATAATGCCGCATCTGTCTGAATATCATATACCCAGAACGGAACATAGATTCCCTGCAGCTTCGCCTTTAACACATCGCTTTTTAAAAAGTCCGCCGGAGTTAACAAGCCCCCTCTGCACCATTTGCGGAATTTGGTTTCTGCTTCTTTTCGTTCCACCATAAAAGGAATCACAAGATCCGGTTTTAAATCATCCTCCACCTGTTCCTCGATAATATTCGGAGAACCGCAATATGCACAGGAAGTTGCTGCCGTATACTGATCTGTGATCAGTGTCGCACCACAAGACGGGCAGTGATACTGCTTTTCTCCTCCTTCAGAAAAGTCGTCTGTTTCTCTTTTTTCATCCTTTTCCTGATAAGCCTCTACCGGGATCTGGTAGGCACAATGCTCACATTGCAACATTCCGGATACGGCATCAAACAGCATATTCGATCCGCACTGCGGACATTTATAAATGGTTGCCATATTCTGTCTCCCCTTTTTCGTTTAAATTGCTGCAAATCCCTGTTCCAGATCTGCAATAATATCATCCACATTCTCAATTCCAACAGAAAGTCTGATCTGTCCACCTTCAATGCCTGCTGCCTTCAACTGCTCATCTGACATCTGACGGTGTGTAGAACTCGCCGGATGCAAAATACAGGTTCTGGCATCTGCCACATGCACACAGATCATCGCAAGCTTTAACTGTGCCATAAAATCCATGGCCTTTTCCCGGCCGCCTTTTACAATAAAGGAAACCACACCGGACGTACCGTGCGGCATATATTTCTGCGCCATCTCATAGTAAGTATCTCCCTTTAACCCTGGGAAAAATACACGCTCCACCTTGTCATTGGCAGCCAGATACTCTGCCACCTTCTGCGCATTTTCACAGTGCCGCTGTACCCGAAGTGCCAGGGTGTCCAGCCCTAAATTCAGTAAAAATGCAGTGTTTGGGCTCATGATCATTCCGGTATCACGCATCACCTGCGTACGCGCCTTCGTAATATAAGCCGCCTTGCCAAACTGCTTGGTATAGATCACACCATGATACGACTCGTCCGGCTCGGTAAATTCTGGAAATTTGCCGCTTGCTTCCCAGTCAAAATTGCCGGAATCCACAATACAGCCCCCCATTGCAACCGCATGACCATCCATATATTTTGAGGTAGAATGTACCACCAGATCGGCTCCATATTCAATCGGACGACAATTGACCGGAGTTGCAAAGGTGTTATCGACACAAAACGGAATCCGGTTATCATGTGCCACTTTGGCAAACATGGAAAGATCAATGACCTCCAGTCCCGGATTGGTAACTGTTTCCGAATAGATCAGCCGGGTATTGTCCCGGACTTCCTTTCGTAACTCCTCCTCTGAAATGTCAGTCGGAACAAAAGTTGTCTCAATGCCGAGCTTTGGAAGCGTCACATTTAACAGATTGAAACTGCCGCCATAGATTGCATTTGTAGCTATAATATGTTCTCCGGCATGTACGATATTCATAATAGCAAGCATGATCGCAGCCATACCGGAAGCACAGCAGATCGCGCCGACGCCGCCCTCCAGATCGCATATTTTCTTCTCTACCACATCCACCGTCGGATTGGCAAGACGGGAATAAAAATATCCATCCTTTTCGAGATTAAAAAGCTTTCCTACCTGCTCTCCATCATCATATTTAAATGTAGTGCTCTGTACAATCGGCGCAAACCGAGGCTCTCCATTCTTCGGGGTATACCCGGACTGCACACACTTTGTTTCCAATCTGTAATCGCTCATGATAAAATCCTCCTAAAAAAATAACGAGAAGAATCTAAATTCTTCTCGTCTTATTATAATGTATGGTGGTCTATTATGCAATTATCTTTGTCGAAAATTGCAGTTTTTCCGCTACAGAAAATCCGCCAGTGTTTTACTGTCTACATAATCGTTGATGACTGTTTTTAAGCCTTCCCAGAAATGCAGTGTCGTACAGGCATCTTTTCGAGGGCAGTCATTCTCCTCCCCTTCTAAACAGGCGATCGGAGCCAGATCTCCTTCCGTGGTTCGTAAAATATCCCCTACCTTGTATTCTGCCGGAAGCTTGGCAAGACGATATCCTCCACTATTGCCGCGCAGGCTCTTTAAGTAACCGGCTCTTGTCAGCAACGGAACGATCTGCTCCAGATACTTGATCGAAATCCCCTGTCTGGCAGAAATCTCCTTCAGTGGTGTATATACTTCCGGATCCTGCTTGGCAAGATCGATCATGATCCTAAGCGCATAGCGGCCCTTCGTCGATATTTTCATTGCGTCACCTCCCACGTATTCATTTCATACTTTACTGGTAGGTATTATAGCACAATTCCTTTTAAATATCAAACATCGTTACCGCATCTGCCATTTCATTGGCTGCGGTACTGACCTCTACCGCCATCTGATTTACATTGGACACAATAGAAAGCACTTCATTTCCTGATGCAAGGGTATCTTTTACATGGGATTCATTTTCCACGGCAACTGCATCCAGTGCCTCGATCTCCTCTGCGATCACGCCGGTTTCTCCCCCTAACTGACGGGTTGTACTGCGGATGCTTTCTACTCCCTCGGTCACATATCCAATATCCTGTTTTACCTGATCGAATACAATTTTCGTGTTAGATACATGCTCGGACTGTTCATGGATGACCTGCTGTACCTGTTCCATCGTCGTAAGTGTCTGCTCTGAATTCTGGTCAAGCATCGATACCATGACCGCAATATCCTTAGAAGCCTCATTGCTCTGTTCTGCCAGCTTACTGATCTGCTGTGCCACCACGGCAAAGCCTCGTCCGCTCTCTCCGGCCCGTGCCGCCTCGATGCTGGCATTTAAGCTTAACAGGTTCGTTTCCTCTGCAATCTCCGTGATCATATTTACGGCTGCTTTGATCTTCTCTACCGACTCATCCGTCTGTCTGGTCTGCTCCTCAATCTCTTTGGTTGCCTGCAGCACTTCTTTGTTGGAACCTGCCAATGCAGAAAGCGAATCCTCCACCTTGTGGCTGGAAGAAATCATTTCCGTTGCGGACTGTCCAAGCTGCTCCGTTTTATCCGAAGCTGTCTGAAGCATCTGGTTCATGTTCTGGATACTCTGTGTAACATGCTGGGCATTCTGCGTCTGAAGTGTCGCACCATTTAAAATGCTTGCCAGATTCTCATTGATGGAATCCATGGCTTCCCGTGCCTGGGAAGCGACCATGCTCATCTCCTCAGAAGAAGCATTTAAGTTCATGGAATTGTCGGAAATGGAACCGATCACGCCGGACAGGTCTGTCAGAAGCTGTTTCGTGCTCGTCGACAGTTCTCCCACTTCATCCTTCCGCTGCAGGGCAGCCTCCCGGATAGACACGGTAAGATGTCCCTTTGCAATCTCCTGTACCACACCCATACTCTCACGGATCGCCCCGGATATTTCTCCGGATGCAATGATACAAAATATAGCCGTTAATACAAGGATGACTACAATACAGATGCCAAACACACGATTGATCATGATCAGACTTTTGGACACCGTACTGACAGGCATTCCGGCAAAGACCATACCAATGATTTCGTCACTGTTATTCTGGTGAACCGGAGTAAAATATCCGTAGTACATCGTTTTCTCTACCTTTACCCGGTTCGTAAATACATCATTTCCGTCGGTAAGAACATGCTTGACTAAAAACTCACCTGCTTTGGAGCCTGTGATACGTGTCCCGTTCTTATCCTTTAAAGAGGTCACCAGTCTTTGATCTCCGTAAAAGAATGTAACTTCCATACCGGTTTTCGCTGCGATCTCATCAATAAATGTCTCAGAAAGGGAAACATTGTATGCTCCCTTCCAGACATCTCCATTGGCATTTACAAAATAATCTCCGCTGTTCTGGTTGTAGGCGGCAACAACAGCTTCTGCGGTTGCCCGAAGTTCCATCTTCCGCTCCTGAAGCAGTGTATCTTTGATCACAGTTTCATTGATGACCAGTGCTGCCACGCACATGGCAAGTACCGGAAGAATTGCCATTAACAACACCTTGTATCGTAATTTGAGGTTCTTAAATAATTTCAACGACAATCCCTCCTATTTCCAATTCAGTTCTTCTACATTATGGTAATACCAGTCGATTCCTCCTGTGATCGTTTCGTCAGGGAGTGTCTCCCCTTCCTTTCCAACCGTTTTTCCCTTGTTCGTTTTTAATGCGCCGTCAAATACCCCAAAGGAACCGGATAAGATCTTCTGCTGTGCCTCTGCCACCTTATCAGCCGTATCATCCGCACAGAAATCTGCAAGCGGCGTCAGGCTGACCAGACTTTCCTGCATACCACCATAGTAGTTGGAACCATCGTAGCTTCCATCCATAATGCTATTTACAAAGGAAGTATAATACGCACTCCAGTTCCAGATCACGGATGTCAGTGTAGCCTTTGGTGTTTCCTTGCTCATATCAGAATTATATCCGATCGACCACGTTCCATTTTCTTCGGATACCTCCTGCGGAGCAGTTGTATCACAATGCTGTGCCAATACGTCACAGCCTGCCTCTACCAACGCCTTCGCCGCTGCCTTCTCATCCTCCGGGGAATACCAGGAATTCGTAACCGCAACCTTCACCTTTGCATTTTTGTTGACAGACTCTACACCCAGTGCAAAGGCATCTACACCACCTGTACACTCGCTGTTGTCAGTTCCCATCGCACTGACATAACCGATCTGGTCACTCTTTGTTTTCAGTCCTGCCACAATACCAGACAGATACCGGGACTGATAGATCCGTCCAAAGTAATTGGTAAAGTTTTTTCCATTACTCTTATAGCCTGTTCCATGTGCAAAGTAAATATCCGGGTACTTCTCAGCATAGCTCTCCGTCAGATCCATATAACCCCAGCTCGTTGTAAAGATAATGTTGCAGCCCTCTTCCACACATTCCTTCAACGCCTTGTCGATCGCTTTTTCATCACTATCATCGATGTTTTCCTTTCGCACGATCTGATCTTCTGACAAGCCAATGTTGCTCTGCATTCCCTGAATACCAAGTTCATGTGCATAGGTATAACCGGAAGTGTCCGCAGCACTTCCAATATAGAGAACACCTACTTTGATGTCTTTTTTAGCAAGTGTTTTTAATCCTGCTGCATTAGTTTCCGGTACTGATGACTGCTTTTCCTCGTCTTTGCCTGCATTTTCACTGTCCGCACTTTTATCACTGGTTTTTGCCGAATCATTCGTGACCACATCCACGATCACATCGTTGCTTCCACATCCTACCAGTCCTGCCAGTAATAACAGTGTAATAACCCCTACTGCTAACCGCTTCATCATTCATCCCTCCATATGACATTTATTTTTTACATTATAGCAAATAGTGACAAAAAATACCATGTTTTTTATTCACTTTTTCCTTTTGTTACAAAATCATTAAAAAAATATTTCATATCTGTTACGAATTTTGACATTTTTCTTTTTCCCCCTCCCTTATACTGATCTTGCAAAATAAAAAAGCGGAGGATTTGTTATGTTTAAAAAATATGTATGTTTGTTTCTAATGGTGTTATTACTTTTCCAGCTTCCTTTTCCGGCATCCGCCAGATCCAGTCTTACAAAAGACCAGCAAAAGCGAGCAAAGCAGATTGTCAAGGTATGCGTCAAAAATTATGAAGAATACGGGGTACTGCCAAGTGTATGTCTTGCCCAGGCATTTGTGGAAAGCACCATGGGAGATCATTGCAAAAGCTACAATCTCTGGGGAATCAAAAACGGACAGGCACGATATGGCTCATTAAAAAAAGGCACCTTAGGGTACCTCAAATGCATCAACAACGGATATTATAAAAAGGCACCGTTTGAAAAGGATTACAAAAAACAGATCCGCTACATCGTGGATGGCGGTTACTGCGGTTATCCCGACTATTATTACAAACGATGCCTTGAAGTAATTAAACAATATGATTTTACAAAATATGATAAGCAGATAAAATAATTACTGCACGCGGACGGTAATATCCCCACTTTCAGACCGTGCCTTTATCTTGTTCTTCTGTCCGGCATTGATCAGTACATGATCCTTTTTGCGACCATTGACGTTGACATCTCCGGTATCGCTTCCAATATCATAAGCATACTCATTCTCGTCACCATAGATCAGTAATTTGACGTCACCAGTATCGCTGACCAGATCACCCTTTTCCAACGAGCTGTCCTGCACCGTAACATCTCCAGTCTCCGACTGTACCTCAAAGCTTAAGAACGTCATACCGGTCAGCTTGACATCTCCGGTGTCCGTTTTCAGCTTAAAATGATCTACACTGCCCGTCTGCATTTTCACATCTCCGGCGTCTGCGGTCAGCTGCCCGGTTTTGGCAGTGATCTGCTCCATTTTAATATCTCCGGTGTCGGTTTCAATCTGATACTCGTCACAGGAAATCCCGGTCAGCTTCATATCTCCGGTATCACTCGTTAGGGTCAGTGTCTGCATCTGTAACTGTTCCATAGTTAAATCGGAGGTATCAAGAGTTGCAGATACTGTCTTTAAAACGGTATGCTTTGGCACCGTGATCCTGATCTGATTTTTTTTGGTATCTGTTCTTTTACCGGATGGAAACAGATCGATCAGATTCACCTGCGTATAAGAACCACCTGCACGGTTTTTCAGCTTAAACGTGTCATTCTTTACAGTATACTTTGGTTTCTCTTTTTCCGGCAGGCAGTAGGAAATCCCATACTCCCCGCCCTCGACTAAGGCGACATCATATACATCTGTATCGATGCTGATAGTATGAAAGGCATCGAGTTTTTCACTGTATTCTACCATCTTCTCATTTTTATCCTGATCAGTGGACACACGTTTATTGCCCAGGTCGATCGCCAGTGCCATACGTCCCCCAAGTCCGACACCAAATATGACCAGCACGATTCCTGCCAGTATTGCGATCAGACTAAATATTGATAATTTCTTCAACATACGGTTCATTTATTTTTCCTCCTTCTTTGAAAAACATTTCCGAAATATCCATGCCACAAACCGTACAAACAGTTCTGACAGCTTGATCGTTGCAACCAGTAACAGTACACCAACACCAAGCAATAATGCTACATATCCTGCGATCACCAGTTTTTGACCGATACCGCCAGCCCAGAACAGTCCCGGCAGCATCGCCGCTGCTCCGACTAAAACACTTACTCCACATACCACAATAGAAAATACAATGGAAAACAGTACGATCAATAAACATAAAAACAGAACCAGTACGACCAAAATAACCGGCAGCGCGATCGGCGCCGCACAGATTCCAAGCAGGATCATCCACAGTACAACCGCTCCATTTCTCACACCGCCCTTTTCTTTCTGCCGTTTGATCTGTTTCTCTGTGCAGTCGGTTAAAATGCCGCGTGCGACCTCCTTTGGATCTCCTACCCGGCTCGTCACATCTTCTCCGTCCTCTGCCTGCATATCGTCAAAATATTCCCGGTAATAATGAAGCGCGTCTTCCCGGTCTTCCTTTGGCAAATGCTTCAAACGATTCTCCAATTCCCGTAAAAACTCATTCTTATTCATCTGTCTTTCCACCTCCCAATAATGTATCAATCTTGTCCTTATAAAGCTCCCACTCCTGCCGGTAAAAGGCTAATCGCTCCTTCCCCGGTTCTGTGATGCGGTAATATCTCCGGTTCCGTCCCTGATACGGCTGGTCATATGTCATCAGACACTCTTCCTTTTGCAGGCGGCGCAGTACCGGATACAGTGTTGATTCTGAAATATCCACCACTTCCATCACCTTTTGCGTCAGGGTATATCCATAGGCATCCTCTTTTGCCAGCACTCCAAGTACACAGGCATCTAAAAGCGGAGCCGCTAACTGATAGGTCATATGCTCACTCCTTTCTTTCCTCTTCGTATAATACTATACACCGTATAATATCATTTGTCAACAAAATAATATTATATCTCGTATAATATTCAAACATTTCTTTTCTGGCTTTGAAAAAAGGCGCAAAAAAAGCAGTGAGCTTCTGCCTTTGCATCGTCTCACTGCTCTTTTCACATACTACCTGTTCTGCCACATCTGTCTTACGAACAGATCCAGGCTTTTAAATCATCTTTTTGATGGTAACCAACAAGATTCCCTGTTTTTTCTCCCTTTTTGTATAAAAACAACGCCGGAATATTGGTAACTCCCATCGAAACGGCAAGATCCATATTCTCATCTACATCCGCATTATAGAAAGCAACCTCTTTCATTTCTTCAGAAAGTTCTTCCAATACAGGATGCAGCATTTTACATGGTCCGCACCATCCCGCTGAAAAATCAATCACTGCAACATCGCTTGCCAGCACTGCCTGCATATCATTGTTTGTAATCTTTGTTATCATGTTATCATCTCCTTTTGCACTATCTTACCCCATCCTCTGCCTTTTGAAAAGTGCTTTTATACAAGTGCAGCAAGTGCGCGTCCGAGCTCCTTTAATGCTTCCTCGGCTTCGCCATCCGGTGCCCCATTGCATGCAACGCCTTCTCCGTTTACTAAAGCAGCACCATCGGACTGGATACGATCCTCCCAATCACGCATCCATTCTTCATTTCCCCATCCGTAAGATCCAAACAGTCCCACGTTTTTTCCGCTGATCATGCTGTCCAGTTCTTCCATAAACGGTTCCATAATGGTTTCCTCTAACTGTTCTTCTCCCATAGATGGGCATCCCAGTGCAAATGCTTTCTCCTCTTTTAAATCAGCCGCGCTGACACTTTCTACCGGAACAACCTGTGCGGTCTTTCCTGCTTCCGATACTCCTGCTGCGATCATCTCTGCCATCATTGCTGTGTTTCCGGTTCCTGACCAAAATACAATCGTTACGTTACTCATCTGTTCTCCTTTCACTTTTAAGAGGCAATTTCTTCCATCGACTTGCCCCGCATCACTTCTCTTACGACCAATTCCCGTTTCTCATCATATGCACGAAATGTCTTTTTGGCGACACCAACGTTGGAATACACTTTCCAATAACCGGAATAGGCAAAATTTTCTCCTTTATTTTCTACAAATCCTTTGACATCCTGCATCGGATATTCCAAAAAGATCCCGATCTCGTGAGGAAATTCCACGTTTCCATTGGCATACATTTCAATCCGGCTGGACAGATACGCAAGCATTCCATAAAGGTCACCGGTATCGTACCCATACCGCTTTAAAAACTCCCGGTTCTCCCTGCGGTTTAAATAGGCGGCAAGCCGCTGTTTCCGGTACACATAAAGAATACAGCGGTCTCCCTGTGTCTTTAAAATACGGCAGAAGATCCCGGTATGGCCTAGCATCCTGCAAATGTATTCTGCCTCATAAACACGCACTGCCAGCATATTGGCTGCCTTGATCCCTTTCAGAATAGGAGCACAGTGAAGCGCCAGCAGGATACGGAGTCTTGTCGCAACATCATCGGATTTACTCATAGATAATACTTCCTGAATTGGCATATTATTTTCCTCGCTTTATGCTTCTCTCTTTACATGAAATGCCTTCATACCCGGATAGCAAGCACTCTCTCCCAGTTCCTCCTCAATACGAAGAAGCTGGTTATATTTTGCCACACGCTCACTTCTTGATGGAGCACCTGTTTTGATCTGACAGGTATTTAATGCTACTGCAAGATCTGCGATCGTTGTATCGGCAGTCTCACCGGAACGATGGGAAGAAATCGCAGTATAGCCAGCTTCGTGTGCCATCTTGATCGCTTCCAATGTCTCGGATACGGAACCAATCTGATTTAATTTGATCAGGATCGAATTACCTGCTCCCATTGCAATACCCTTAGAAAGTCGCTCGGTATTCGTAACGAAAAGATCATCTCCAACAAGCTGTACCTTGCTGCCGATCTTCTCTGTCATCTTCTTCCAGCCTTCCCAGTCCTCTTCATCCAGTCCATCCTCGATGGAAATGATCGGATATTTGTCAACAAGAGCCTCCCAGTGTGCGATCAACTCATCTGACGTATACTCTTTTCCGGATTTTGGCTGCTTGTAGTAACCGATCCCCTTCTCTGATTTCCACTCAGAAGAAGCGGCATCCATTGCGATCATGAAATCTTTGCCCGGCTCAAATCCTGCCTTTTTAATGGCTTCTAAAATCTTCTCAATCGCTTCTTCATCAGAGGTAAGCTTGTTTGGTGCAAATCCACCTTCATCACCAACAGCAGTGACATCTCCCATCTCTTTGATCAGAGATTTTAATGTATGGAATACCTCTGCACACCAGCGAAGTGCTTCTTTGAAAGATGGTGCGCCTACCGGCATGATCATGAATTCCTGTGTATCCACAGCAGAATCTGCATGTGCGCCACCATTTAAAATATTCATCATTGGAACAGGAAGACGATTTCCGGAAATACCGCCAAGGAAACGATATAACGGAATGTCAAGAGAAATAGACGCTGCTCTTGCACAAGCAATCGAAACAGCAAGAATCGCATTTGCTCCTAATTTGGACTTGTCCTTTGTACCATCTGCTGCGATCATGGCACGATCCACCGCATAAATGTCAGATGCATCCATGCCACAAAGCGTATCATTGATCACTGTATTAATATTATCAACTGCTTTTGTCACACCTTTACCAAGGTAACGTGATTTATCATTATCGCGAAGCTCTAACGCTTCAAATTCTCCGGTGGATGCGCCACTCGGAGCCGTACCACGTCCCACAGTGCCATCAAGCAATGTAACCTCTGCCTCTACCGTTGGATTTCCTCTTGAATCTAAAATCTCACGGCCTACTACCTTCTCAATCTCTAAATAATTCATCCTACAATCTCCTTTCGGTGTAATGAGCTCCTTAACCGGAAATTACTTTCCGGCATGTCTGGGGAAGCAGCCCGAAGATCATATAAGGAGTTCACATGATTTATTCTAGTTAGTTTTATCTAACATAAGTTAATTATATATAACTTAGAATAAAAACACAACACTTATTTCTGATAGGATTTCTCATTAGAAACAATTTTATGTACCATTTTTATTTTGCAGCAGAAAAAACAGATCCTTTCGCAAAGCCTTTTAAAAGCAGGTGTCAAGAATATCCTGATCCAGTCCGTTCCGACCAGTGATCACACCCACTGAGAAATATAGTACTGCACCGACAAGCATGCCCCATACGACCGCATTGATTCCGCCAATATGGATAAAATATGTAGCAAAAATATACGTCACAACCGCACCAACACTGCTTGTCACTGCTGCCTGTTTCGTTCCTTTTTTCCAGAACAGACCACCGACCAGCGGCCAGAAAAAAGTACATTCCAAACCACCAAAGGCAAACATATTTAACATAAAAATAATATCCGGCGGATTGATCGTAAGAAGCATGACTACCGCTCCCAGCAAGATGGTAAGAATGGTACTTGCTTTCTTTACATTTTTCTCATAAGAAGCCTCTTTTTGAGGATCGTCTTTTACCACATAATTTTTCCATAAATCTTTTACGATAGCTGCCGTAGCAAGGATCAGGAGCGAATCTGCTGTTGACATAACGGCTGCCATTGGTGCAGCAAGGAAAATAGCGGCAATCCCCGGCGGCATGATCTTTTGTACAATATACGGAACAAAATAATCGGAGGTTGGAAGATGCTTCGTATCAACCAGCGCACCTGCCCACGTTCCTGCAAGATGCATACCGATGATCACAAAGCTGCAGGTCAGCACACCGATCCACATTGCTTTGTGCATGCTTTTGGTATTCTTAAATCCCATTGCCCGCACCGCAGTCTGCGGGAGTCCCAGTGTTCCAAAGCCTACTAAGATCCAATAGCTCAGCAATCCGCCCGGTGTGTATTTGGAAAAAATATCGTCATACACCTGCGGCAGATTATTGGCAAGACCGGCATCAATGGAAGCCAGTCCTCCGCCTGCACGCAATACATAGAACAGAAACAGAAACGTTCCGATACACATAACGATTCCCTGAATCGTATCTGTAATGACGACGGCACTGAAGCCTCCCACCGCCGTATACAAAACGACGACCGTTCCAAAGATCAACAGGGAAGTGATATGATCCATTCCGGTGATCGATGCAACCAGCGTCGCCCCGCCTGTAAACTGGCTGATCATCTGCGCAATAAAAAATACGATCAGTCCCAGACTTGTAATTACAACAAGTGCATCACTTTTATATCTCGCTTTAAAGTAACCGACGACCGTCACTGCACCGATCCTGCGGGAAACCAGTGCAAGCTTATTTCCCAAAACTCCAAGCACCAAAAAGGTGACCGGAACCTGAATGGCAGCAATCCATGCCTGTGCATATCCGTAGGTAAGCCCCGCCGCCCCCGGACCGGAAATAAAGGAACTGGCAGAAGTATAGGTTGCCATGATCGTCATTGCCAGAACAATCCCGTTCATATTTCTTCCGCCAATAAAATATTTCTTCTCGGAGGAAGTATGCAGCTTCTTTTCCGCCCGTTTTGTATATACTAAACTGACAACGACATTAAATAACAGATACCCGAGAAATACTGCTAAAATGATGATCTGATTGCTATTCATTTTCCTCATCCTCCTCTTCTTCCTCGTAAGAAAAATCGATAAACACATCGTTCAGCAGCCAGAACACTCCAATAATCGCAAGCACCACCGTTCCAAATACCGATACGAAAAACCATGCCGGCATATGAAAGATCACCCATCCGGAGCCATTTAGTAAAAAGGCAGTCAGCACATGCCACAAAAAGCAGATAAATACTACGATAAGCGTTGCTTTGATCTCTTTTACGCACTGCTTATGCTTTTCTTCCTTTGTTAATTTCACCATATCTTTTTTCTCGCTTTCCATATGTACTCTCCTTTACTTTAAATAGTCCTTCACCTTTTGCGGCGTGTCGAGCCGAAGCCGCACGATCGTCATCATGATCATGTAGCGCACAACTTCCTTTAAGATTGCATCTTCAAACTGCGCTTTCTTCGTTTCCGGATAAGCATGCACTAAAAAATGTACGTTGTACTCCTCCTTGTATCTTGAGATAAACGCACTCACATACAGACCATTGAGCACGGCTGTTATAATATCATCATCCGTGACCGGCACATGGAGCTTATAGTTTTTAGAAATAAATGTCACTTCATTATTTTCTTTGATCCGGAACTTTTTATCCGTGATCTCTGCGATGGAAAATTTCTGTTTCTGGAACAGGATCGCCTGTAAAACATCCGCTTCCTTCCCCGATTCCATAATATACTTGTAAATATCGTTTGGTGTGTATGACATGATCGTTCTTCTCCTTGTTATGCTATTGCTCAAAATTCTTCCTATTGTAATTGATAAGAGGATTCTCTTACCTGTCTTTATCCGTATCCTAACGTATAGAAAAACAGAAGTCAATCATCACTAACGCACCGGTCTGGCCGGACCAAACAGTTCCAATAACACAATCCCCGCAATGACAACCAAAACATAAAAAATACGAAATACCACACGATGCCAGCGTATCATGCCATAAATGAGTACGGCAAAGTAAAGCATCGCCAAAGGAGCAATATAATATAACGCTCTTCGTCGATGTTGTTTTCTCACCCTGTCATAGTCCTTTTTAGAAACCGGAATATAGGGCAACAACGTTTCAAAACTGTTCAAGCCATTCTTTTCATATGCTGCCGTATAGGTGTCAACAAACATCGTTCCAAAAAAGATTAAAATCCACCAGCCCCCTTTGGCAGATTGCCCCTTACTCATCATAAAACTGGCGATCTGTACAAGGATGACTCCAAGCATCGTGAGATAATATCCGACACAGATCACGTTGCTGAAACGGTTTTTCTTTTTCAACACCGCTGCCGCCTCCTCTTCATTTATCATTGTTTGAAGATCATCTAAATACTCCCGGCAAAACACCGGATCAAGATTCGCAGTCGACTCATCTAATAAAAGAACTTTTGGATGATGCGCCAGCGCAAATGCAGTAATGATCCGCATTTGCTGTCCATAGGAATATTTCACGATCGGCTTTTCATTCTTTTTCCTCACTATAATCTCATATCACCGCCACTGCGTATCGCCCCTTTGGCTGCGATCGCTTTTTGCTGCGCTGCCAGAACTTTGTTTTTCTCTTTGAAATACTCTCTTTTTTCTTCTTCACTCATTGATTTCAGCATCTGTTTTTCTTCCCGTCCTTCTTTTCCGGAAAAGTATACATAGCCCACTGCAATAATAATAAATGGTACAAAATAAAGTAAATAAATCATACTACCGCCTCCTTTTTATGATTCATACATGCTCTTTATCATTTTTTTGATCTCCTTTTGTGGGACAAGCTCCTGATCAAAAGTCATCTGAAACAGATAATCGTACGCAATCTCCTGTCCCTCCACCGTATGGGAAACCTGATCGACCCACATAATGGTGCGCATCCCCGGTTCAAATTCATAAACGGTCATTTCGTGTCCCT
The DNA here is from genome assembly GCA_050874905.1 of Lachnospiraceae bacterium. GTDB lineage: Bacteria > Bacillota > Clostridia > Lachnospirales > Lachnospiraceae > NC2004. The sequence goes on along the minus strand of JBNMLP010000001.1, from coordinate 39,202 downwards.
TGATCTTAAATTTATCGACCTCCTCTGGCATATTCTCTGCATTAAAGGTACTCTCGTCATCCATAAGCCATCTCACTAATTCCACGGCCTGCTCGTCATTTTTAGACCATCTCACCCCGCTCATTATGATGCTTTTGTCCTGTCGTTCCTTTTCTACTAATCCTTTGGCAAGGTAGGTTGGCTCCACGTTTTTGATCGCCTGAGGGACTTTTGCATCCTCTCCCTTTTCCGCCTTAAACTGATATTCCCCATCGTCATTTTGTCCGATAAAATGAAAATTCCAGCCGTCAATCCATCCAAGCTTCTGTGCTGCATGTACTGCTCCAACGGAAGAAACGCCAAGCAGGGCAAGAAGAACAATAGCTGCCGCGATCTTTCTTATAACCAGACCACCTTTGACATGATTTCCAAATTTTTTCTGACTCCATAAAATCCTTTTGATCTTTTTTTGATAGGAATTGGAAAATACATGCTCCACGTCAGGATTCATCTGTTCCATGCAAAAATCCTGATACATGGTAAATGCGTTCTGCAACCGCTCCTCAAATGTTTCACTCTTCATACTGCACCCCTCCTAAAAAATATTCCTTCATCTGCATCTCACCCTTTTTCAATCTTCTTGATGCAGTGGCTTCTGAAATCCCCAGCAAGGTTCCGATCTCATGCAGCTTATACCCATGTACATAATATAAAAGCATCACATCAGCGTAACTCCGCTCCATCGCATGAATATATTCCAACAGCTCCATATGATCAAATGCCTGTTCCTCCACTGCAAAGTAAGAAGACGTTTCTTCTATCACAACCTCTCTTTGTAATTTTTTCTTGTTTTTATTGTATTCATTGATCGCCGTATTTTCTAAGATCGTAACTAAAAACCCCTTCGTGCGTTTTTCCTCTACCTCACCGACCGAATCCAGATGACTGAGTATTTTGATCCATGCCTCTATGACAATATCCTCTGCCATATGCTCATTTCCGATCATTTTATAGGCAATGGAATAGAGCAGCCCCTGATATCTGGTTATTAGCTGTTCCGCCTTGCTTTTGTCTTCTGCATCTAGTGTATCAAGCACCATCATTAGCATTTTTTACCCCTCCTGTCTGTTTTCCATGAAAACAATAAATAAGAGATTTTTTCCTCTCTACTCTCTATAACAATTCAACACAGAAAATCTTGCACAAAATAGAAAAATATTATTTTTATCATTATAACGTGTATAGCATTGTTTTAAAAGCAGTATATATGCTACAATAGAAACATTGTGTAAAATACGATTGAGAAACTTTGAAATACGGAGGATATGTCATTATGAATGAGGCTCTTACCTATGTGCCGCAAATGTATTCCACCTTTGCCGCACTGCTGCCACCACTTGTTGCCATTATACTGGCACTTATTACAAAGGAAGTCTACAGTTCCTTGTTTGTAGGAATCGTGATCGGCGGCTTCTTTTACGGAGATATTTTTTCAAGCAGTTTCAGTCTGGAAAAATCGATCACACATATTTTTCAGGACGGACTGGTAGGATCACTTTCCGATCCTTATAACGTTGGAATTCTGGTATTTTTAGTGATACTGGGAATCATGGTCTGCCTGATGAACGAGGCAGGTGGATCTGGCGCATTTGGAAAATGGGCAAGTGAGCATATAAAGACACGGGTAGGAGCCCAGCTCGCCGCCATTGTATTAGGTATTCTTATTTTCATCGATGATTATTTCAACTGTCTTACTGTTGGAAGCGTAATGCGTCCGGTCACTGACAGTCATAAGATCTCCAGAGCCAAGCTTGCCTACCTGATCGATGCAACTGCCGCTCCCGTCTGTATCATTGCGCCGATCTCTTCATGGGCTGCCGCAGTTACCGGTTTTGTGGAAGGAGAGGATGGATTTTCCATCTTTATCAAAGCGATTCCTTACAATTATTATGCGCTGTTAAGCATTACCGCCATGTTTACCATGGTGCTGATGAAGGTGGACTTTGGTCCTATGAAGCTGCATGAAAAAAATGCCATGAATGGGGATTTAATGACCGTTAAGGATGCCCAGTTTGAAGCGGTAGAATATAACTTTGCAAATGAAAAAGGAAAAGTGATCGATCTTATATTTCCGATCCTTGTTCTGATCGGCTGCTGCATTATCGGTATGCTCTACACCGGAGATTTCTTCCGTGGCAAAGATTTCATCACCGCTTTTTCTGGAAGTGACGCATCCGTAGGACTGATGCTCGGAAGCTTCTTCGCCCTGATCATCACCATTATCTTTTACCGCATCCGGGGTGTACTTCGCTTTAAGAAAGCCTGCGAATGTATTCCAGAGGGATTTAAGGCGATGGTTCCTGCCATTTTGATCCTGACCTTTGCCTGGACCTTAAAGGCAATGACCGACAGTCTCGGTGCCAAATATTATGTAGCAGGGCTGGTAAATGAAATGTCCGGCAGTCTGGTCAGCACTCTGCCCGCCATCATTTTCCTTGTGGCAGTATTCTTAGCCTTTGCAACCGGAACCTCATGGGGAACCTTCGGTATTTTAATTCCGATCGTAGTGGATACCTTCCAGGATAAAAATCCGACCCTTATGATCATTTCCATCTCTGCCTGCATGGCAGGTGCGGTATGCGGCGATCACTGTTCTCCGATCTCAGATACCACGATCATGGCATCTGCAGGCGCACAGTGTAACCATGTCAGCCACGTATCGACACAGCTTCCTTATGTGATCGTCGTTGCTGTCATCTCCTGCCTTTCCTACATCGTGGCAGGGTTTGTACAGAATGTATATGTTCCACTAGGCCTCGGTTTTATCGCTGTTATTTTAACGTTCTACTGCATAAAATATGTAACACAGGAATCTGATCCGGAGAAGAAGGTAGCACAATGAAGAATTTAAAAGGAAGTTTGATCTTATTTACAGCAGCATTTTTCTGGGGAACCACGTTTGTCGCACAGGTGAACGGTTCCGACCATCTTGGCGTGTTTACCTATAATGCCAGCAGAAGCTTTGTGGGATTTTTGTTTCTGCTGATCGTTGCACTGTTAAACGATAAAAGAAAAAAGGCAAAAACAAGTACTGCCGCAGCACCCTCTAACTGGCCCGTCAAAGGGGGGATTCTATGCGGCATTGTACTCTTTTTTGCCATGGCTACACAACAGACCGGCATCTCACTGTACCCCAAGCAGGTAGCAGCGGCAGGTCGCTCCGGTTTCCTTACTGCGATCTATGTGGTGATCGTCGCAGTGATCGTTGCCATTGCAGGAAAAAAACTGCAGGGCTTTGTTGTGATCTCTGTGATCGGAACCGTCTGCGGCATGTATCTTCTTTGCCTGAAGGATGGTTTTTCCGGAATCTACATCGGAGATCTGTTCGGACTTATCTGTGCCTTTTGCTTTGCCGGACATATCCTTGTCGTTGACCACTATAACAAAGCGGACTGCATCAAGCTGTCCTGCATCCAGTTTCTGACTGCCGGAACACTCTCTTTGCTCGCATGCCTTTTTACAGAACAGATCGTCATCAAAGATATTATCGCTGCAGCTCCTGCCATTTTCTATGCGGGTATCTTATCCAGCGGCGTTGCCTACACCCTGCAGATGGTCGGGCAGAAATATACCAAACCAGCCGTCGCTTCCATTGTGATGAGCTTGGAATCCGTCATCGCTGTAGTTGCAGGCGCCATCGTATTACACGAAGTATTAAGCAGGCGGGAAATCTTAGGCTGTACGATCGTGTTTGCCTCTGTTATCCTTGCTCAGATTCCGGGTTTTCTCAAAAAATCCGCATCTGAATGATCTTCTCTTTAAGAAAGTGCAATATCAAGCACCATCATCAGCACAAATCCGATCGCTACACCGACGGTTCCAATATTGGAATGTGCCCCTGCCTGTGATTCCGGGATCAGTTCTTCCACGACCACATAGATCATGGCACCTGCCGCAAAGGATAAGAAGTACGGCAGAATGGGAACAATGATCCCTGCCAGCCATATCGTAAGCAGTGCCCCGATCGGCTCAACGATCCCGGAGAGCATTCCATACCAGAACGCTTTCGGTTTTGTGCTTCCGGCACTTAACAAAGGCATGGAAATGATCGCCCCTTCCGGGAAATTCTGTATTGCAATTCCGATCGCCAGTGCAAATGCTCCCATCATGGTAATCCCGGTATGCCCAAGCAAGGCTCCGGCAAAGGTAACACCGACTGCCATTCCTTCCGGAATGTTATGCAATGTTACTGCCAGCACCAGCATCGTTTTCTTCGTCAGATCTGATCTTACTCCCTCCGGCTCTTCGCTCTTTAAATGCAAATGTGGAATCACACTGTCTAATAACAGCAAAAATGCCATTCCCAGAAGAAATCCTACTGCCGCCGGAATATAGGCAGGCACGTTCTGCTCCTTTGCCATATCGATGGAGGGAAGCAGAAGCGACCAGATGGACGCTGCGATCATCACCCCGGAAGCAAATCCTAACAACAGCTTTTCTAATTTTTTATTCATTTCCTTTTTCAAAAAAAACACCATCGCAGAACCAAGTGTTGTTCCCAAAAACGGAATCAGTAATCCAATTGCTAAATGCATGTAAAACTCCTTTCTTTGCAGCTATTCTATCGCACACATAAACATTTTATTTCAATATATGCAACATCAATTATTTGTTTCTCAAAGTTAGTTATGACTAACTTTTTCTATGGTAGCACGCAATTCCCTCTTTGTCAAAAGAAAAAAGCCTGGAACCCATTTGGTATTCCAGACTTTCGTTTTCTATCTTTCTATGATCATATACGTTTGCCGCGCCGCTCTGTTACTTTCAGACGTGCCATTGCACGGTTCAATGCGGCTTTTGATCTTGCATATTCCATCATGCTCTGACGCTGCTTCAAACGTTCTTCCGCACGCTGTTTTGCTTCCTGCGCACGTTTTTCGTCGATCTCATCCGGATTCTCTACCGTGTCTGCTAACACAATAACTTTCTCTCCGGTGATCTCCACAAATCCGATGCTGGTAGCAGCATATCGCCACTCACCGTCTACCTGATAACGCAGTTCACAGGAATCTAACGCACAGACCATGGTCTCATGCCCAGGCAAAATACCGTGTTCACCGTCCGAAGACCGAAACACCAACATTTCACATGGCCCATTATAAAATTGATGATCGCTTGCAACGATATCAAGTAAAAATGTGTCTCCCATACGTCATCCCTCTATTCTGCTGATGTCATACTTGCTGCTTTTTCCTTCACATCTTCTACGGTACCAACCATCAGGAATGCTGCCTCCGGATAATCATCCATTTCACCATCTAAGATAGCCTTAAATCCACGGATTGTCTCTTTCAGTGGCACATATTTGCCCTGCATACCGGTAAAGTTCTCTGCAACGTGGAATGGCTGTGATAAGAATTTCTGAATCTTACGGGCACGGTATACTGTTACCTTATCCTCGTCACTTAACTCCTCCATACCAAGAATGGAGATGATATCCTGTAATTCCTTGTAACGCTGCAATACCTCCTGTACGGCACGAGCTACTTTGTAATGCTCCTCGCCTACCACATCCGGCTCTAAGATACGGGAAGTAGACTCCAGTGGATCTACCGCCGGGTAAATACCCTGCTCAGAAATCTTACGGCTTAATACTGTAGTTGCATCCAAATGTGTAAAGGTGTTTGCCGGAGCCGGGTCAGTTAAGTCATCGGCTGGCACATATACTGCCTGTACAGAAGTAATGGAACCACTCTTTGTTGAAGTGATACGCTCCTGCAACTCACCCATTTCATTTGCCAGCGTTGGCTGATAACCTACGGCTGATGGCATACGTCCAAGCAATGCGGATACCTCGGAACCTGCCTGTACGAAACGGAAAATGTTATCAATAAAAAGCAGCACATCCTGATTCTCTACATCACGGAAATACTCTGCCATCGTAAGTCCTGTCTGTGCTACACGCATACGTGCTCCAGGTGGTTCGTTCATCTGTCCAAATACCAGAGCAGTCTTTTCAATAACACCGGACTCCTTCATCTCTGTCCATAAATCATTACCTTCACGGGAACGCTCTCCAACACCGGTAAATACAGAATATCCACCGTGCTCTGTAGCAACGTTTGTGATCAGCTCCTGGATCAATACGGTCTTTCCTACACCGGCACCTCCGAACAGACCGATCTTACCACCTTTGGCATATGGAGCCAGAAGGTCAATAACTTTAATACCAGTCTCTAAGATCTCAACAGCCGGAGTCTGATCCTCAAATTTCGGAGGCTCTCTGTGGATACTCCACTGATCCTCTCCTTTTACCTGTTCTTCATTATCAATGTTCTGACCTAATACGTTAAACATACGTCCTAATGTCGATTTACCAACAGGGACCTTGATACTATCTCCTGTTGCGATGACTTCCATATCCTTGGTCAAACCATCGGAGGAAGAAAGAATAATACAACGCACGACATTATTTCCCATGTGCTGTGATACTTCCATCACCTGTGTTTTTCCATGGTTATCAACCGTCAGGGCTTCCTTGATTCCCGGAAGTCTGTCGCTATCAAACTGTACATCCACAACGGGTCCTAATACCTGTACAATTTTACCCTTTTCCATGTCTATCTAGTCCTTTCCTTTATTTTTTGAGACTGTTTGCACCTGCCACAATCTCCGTGATCTCCTGTGTAATGGCTGCCTGACGCGCGCGGTTATATGACAGATTCAAGTCTGTGATAATCTCCTGCGCGCTGTCTGTTGCTGACTGCATCGCCATCATTCTCGCATTCTGTTCACTACAAAATGCCTGCACCATTGCACCATAAACAATACCTTTTACATAATTCGGTACAACCATGTCCATAACCGCTTCCGGTGTTGGTGAAAATACCGCATAGGAAGCATAGGTTTCTTCCACGCGATCCTCAATGTCACAACGGACAAGTGGCAGAATTGGAATCACTTTTGGTTCTGCCGACAAAGAGGTCACCATCTTCGTGTAAATGACGTATACCTCATCCAGTTCACCCTGTTCAAACGCTTCTACAACCTCCTCGGCAATACTTCTTGCACGATAGAAGGTTGGATCGGCTGCTGCATATAAGAAATCCTCATCTACATTGTAGTGACGTTTGACAAAATAGCTTCGTCCCACGCTTCCTACCACATAGAGCTTGGAATTTTTATGCTCTGCAACGATCTGCTCCGTCATCTTGATCACATTATGGTTATAAGCACCACAAAGTCCCTTATCACCGGTGATCACGATATATCCACGCTTCTTGTCTTCCTCTGAAATGGCCGGTCTTTCGTCAAAATACTTATGCGAAAAGCCCTCGCCGCAATGATTTAAGATATCAAGAATCGTTTCCTGCATTTTATTAAAATAAGGTGCGGTGGCATCCAGACTTTTTCTGGCTTTCTTCACCTTGGTTGAGGAAATCAGATACATGGCATTGGTTATTTTCATGATATCATCGACACCCTTGATACGGGAGCGAATTTCTTTCATACTTGCCATGCATTCTCACCTACTTTTTATATTCAATCGTTATGTTCTTGATGCTCTCTACCAGTTCCTCTGTGATCACTTTCTTCTCTGTGATCTCCTTGATAATGTCAGCATGCTCATTTTCAAAGTGTGCCCAGATGTCTTTTGCAAACTGTCCTACCTTCTCAAGCTCTACATCCTGTAACAGGTTGTTGTTGCAGATAACCAGTAAAATAACCTGCTCTGCCATAGATCTTGGACGGTACTGTGGCTGCTTTAACAGCTCCATCAGACGGTCACCATGATCTAACATCTGTTTTGTCACCGGATCAAGATCCGAACTGAACTGTGTAAATGCCTGCATCTCACGATACTGGGACAGATCCATCTTTAATGTACCGGATACTTTCTTCATTGCCTTGGTCTGTGCTGCACCACCTACACGGGATACAGAAATACCAACGTTTACCGCAGGTCTCTGACCGGCAAAGAATAACTCACTCTCCAAAAAGATCTGACCATCGGTAATAGAGATTACGTTTGTCGGGATGTATGCAGATACATCACCGGCCTGTGTCTCGATAACCGGAAGGGCTGTGATCGAACCACCGCCATGTGCCTCATCCAGACGGCAGGAACGCTCTAACAATCTGGAATGAAGATAGAATACATCTCCCGGATATGCCTCACGTCCAGGTGGTCTCTGTAATAATAATGACATTGCACGATATGCTACCGCATGCTTGGAAAGATCATCATATACGATCAAGACATCCTTTCCCTGATGCATGAAATATTCTGCAATTGCAGTTCCGGCATATGGAGCCAGCCACTGAAGTGGTGCCAGATCACTTGCAGATGCATTTACTACTACCGTATAATCCATAGCACCATGTTTTTCTAAGTTATTTACCAGCTTGGCAACAGTAGATGCTTTCTGTCCGATTGCAACATACACACAGATCATATGCTTGCCTTTCTGGTTGATGATCGCATCGACTGCGATCGCTGTTTTACCAGTCTGACGGTCACCGATGATCAACTCACGCTGTCCACGTCCGATTGGGAACATCGTATCAATCGCCATGATACCAGTTTCCATTGGTTCTGATACTGACTTTCTGATACATACACCTGGTGCCTCTGCTTCAACCGGATAATAATCGGTTGTTTCAATCGCACCTTTTCCATCGATCGGCTTACCCAGTGCATCTACAACACGTCCGATCATCTTATCGCCTACTGCGATACCTGCCTGTTTCTTGGTTCTGCTTACCTTTGTGCCTTCCTGGATTCCTTTATCACTACCCAGCAATACGACACCTACCGTCTTTGTATTCAGGTTCTGTACGATACCGGTCGTGCCATTGGCAAATTCTACCAGCTCGCCGTACATAGCGTGTTCAATTCCATAAACGGTAGCGATTCCATCTCCGATCGAGATGACCGAACCGGTTTCTGATGCCTGTGTTTTCGCATCATATCCTTCGATTTCGCTTTTTAAAACGGAAATTACTTCTTCCGGACTCACACTACTCACCTATTTCACCTCCGTACAAGATTCTTTGTCAACTGTTCTAACCGGCCTTTGACACTGCGATCCGTTTCAAAGTCACGCACCTTCAGTACAAAGCCGCCCATTAACGATGGCTGCTTTACTAACTTCAAGCTGACACCATCTGCCTGATATTCTTTTTTTACTTTCTCTTTGATGCCCTCTATCTGAGCCTCGTCTGGTTTTGTGACATAATAAAGCACTGCCTTTACCCAGTTTTTCTGCTCAATTTCATAATCTTCATATGCTTCAAAGATATCAGCGATCTGGCTGATCATATGGTGATCGGTCACGACCTTTACAAAGCCTGCCGCACTATGATCAAACAGTTTGTCAATGACATTATGCTTCTCTGCCGCCTTGATCGACGGATTATCCAATGCCTCCAATAATGGCTGGTTATCCTCTAAGATCTCCTTTGTCTGTTCCAACACAGAGGAAGAAAGCCCTAATTCATATAACACTTTGCCATACTGCGTTGCACGCTCTGTCATTTCTTACCACCTGCCTCATTCAGGAACTCATCCAAATACTTTTTGTTTGCGTTCTCATCAAGGTTATTGTCAACAACTTTTGCTGCGGCAGCCATTGCAAGACCTGCGATTTCAGACTGTACATCTTTCATTGCCTTGCTGCGTTCCACTTCAATGGAAGCCTTGGCATCTGCCACCATTTTTGCAGTTTCTTCCTGTGTTTTCATCACAGCTGCTTCATGTTCTGCAGATGCTGTCTTTCTGGCTTTCTCAATAATTGATCCGGCCTCATCCTTCGCTTCTGCCAGGGCTTTTTCATACTCTGCCTTAAGTTCAGCCGCCTTTTCGTTCTCTTCCTTCGCTGCATTTAAATCATCATCGATCATCTTCTGGCGTTTTTCCATTACCGCCATAACCGGTTTCCATAAAAATGCACGAATCACAGCAAAGAACAATAACACATTCACAATATTTATAATCACGGTTGCAGGATTAACTGACATTAAACCCATGTTCTTCGCCTCCTAATCATTCTATAATCTGTCGCTCTTATTTCAGTAACAAGATGATCAAAAGTGCGATTACGAAACCGTAAATAGCCGTTGCCTCAGCAAGCGCACATCCTAAGATCAGTGCCATGTTGATTGAACTTGCTGCCTCTGGCTGTCTTGCGATTGACTCGGTTGCCTTTGCTGTTGCAAGTGCAATACCAATACCTGCTCCAATACCTGTTAATACAGCGATTGCTGCTCCTAATGCGATAGTTCCCATAATTTACCTCCTAAAACTTCTCTCTTTCTCTATTGTTGTTATGTATCAATTGTGTATTACTTTAATAACAAGATGATCAAAAGTGCGATTACGAAACCGTAAATAGCTGTTGCCTCAGCAAGCGCACATCCTAAGATCAGTGCCATGTTGATCGAACTTGCTGCCTCCGGCTGTCTTGCGATTGACTCGGTTGCCTTTGCTGTTGCAAGTGCAATACCAATACCTGCTCCAATACCTGTTAATACAGCGATTGCTGCTCCTAATGCGATAGTTCCCATAATTGTTTTTCTCCTTTACTTTTTATTCCATTGCCTCATTCATAAATAAGGATGTTAAAAATACAAATACATATGCCTGGATCAAGCCGTCAAATATATCAAAATACAAGCTAAATGGTACCGGAATGATCAGAGCACATACAGCTTTCAACAATTCCATAATGATGAATGCACCTAAAACATTACCAAATAGTCGCATACATAATGACAATGGCTTAATACCTAACTCCATAATATTGATCGGAGTTACAATAGCGATCGGCTCCAAAAAAGAATGCAGCCATCCGCCAACACCTTTTTTCCGGATTCCGCTGATCTGGATCAGAATAATACTCATGATCGCTAATCCCGCCGTGACATTGATGTCTTTGGTCGGTGGAGTTAATCCGAAAAATCCAATGGTATTTGACACTGCCAGAAAGATCAGGACAGATGCCAGATACGGGTAATAACCCTTCCCTTCAGGGCCCAGTGTAGAACGGAATAAATTATTGGCAAAACCAACAATTGCTTCCAGAACGATCTGTGGTCCCTTGGGTTTTTCAACCTTCAGGTTACGTGTCAAGAGGAAGCATGCCACACCTACGATCACAATGAGAATCCACGTGTTCACAATAGAATTTGTGATATTGACCGTGTATCCCCCGATCTGAAAGGAAAAAACCGTGGCTGGCGCAAGATGCGAACTTACCTCTTCTCCCAAGTGTTCCATTTTCTCACCTTCTTCTCCTTAAATTCCTTACATTATACTTTGATTGATAATAAAATGTCAATCTTTTCTTGTGATTTTTACCAATTTTTGGAGCGTTTTTTTGGTATAAAAAAAGGCAGCTTACCCAGCTGCCTGTACGTGATTTTTTTCTTCCATCCGAAACTTGTCTACCACTAAGGATAAAAACTCGGAATTGGTTGGTCTTCTCGAATGGATACCATAGTCATAGCCATAAAGCTGTTTGATGGCCTCCCTGTTGCCACGCTCCCATGCTACCACGATCGCATGGCGAATGGCACGTTCCACACTCCCCGTTGTCGTACCATAAATCTTAGCCACCTCCGGATAGAGTGATTTCGTGACAAAATTAAGCATACTGCTGTCGCGCAATGATAACAGGACACTTGCCCTTATGTATTGATATCCTTTGATGTGAGCCGGAATGCCCAGCAGCCGGATCTCTCTTGTGATCCTGGATTCCAATGAAATTCTTTGCCTTGCCTCATCCTCTTCCTCTTCATGAGCAAGAAACAGCTCCACCTCTTCCTGTTTCTCTGACTCCTGCTGCCGATACATATATAGCTGTCTGAGTCGATGATAGACCCGCTCCTCATCATATGGTTTACAGATATAAAAATCCGCTCCGAGCTGGCAGGCATAAGTGATCATTCTGGAGTTGTCCAATGCAGACGTCACAATAATACTGCTTTTGCATTTTCCACGCATCAACTCCTCCAAAACAGATAATCCGTCCATTCCCGGAAGTACCAGATCAAGTAATAGTACATCTGGTTCCACGGTCTTTATGGCTCGAAGCACTCCCTTTCCGCTTGTCTGGATTGGAAGTACCTCCACATCCGTTTTTTCATTTAAGTACTTTGCTAATTGTTTCCCCATTTGTTCATCCGCATCTGCTATCATAACCTTTAGCACATGTTTCATAAAAAACACCCCTTTCCTTATTTTTACAAATTGTAACATAACATCCTGCTTTCAAATGGAACTCAACAGGAATCAAACAGGAATTCTAAAAATCTAATTCATATTTTCTACCAGTCGATCCAGTGCATACGCACGGTTTTCTCCCCACTCATAACCAGACATATATTCTCCGTAATAGCTGGATGCCGCCTCCTTACTTCCCTTTAACAGATCGTACAGATCGCACTCTAAATTTTCTGTTTTTAAATTTCTTACACCTCTGGAAAAAGAAACAATATCTTCAATCCCTGCCTGTTTCAATTCTTTTCTGAGTGTACGGCTGATCTTGCTGGCAAGATTCAACGTAGCTTCATCTTTCGGACGATTTTCCCAAAGTGTGGCAATGATCTGCTCCGATGTCACCACTCCGCCCTGGCGGTCTACAAGAAGAGCCAGAAGTTCCTTTGCTTTCGCGCTTTTGAAACAAACCGGTTTCTCATTTACAAACAGATCAAAATGTCCAAATGTTCTTGCAAATACCTTTGGTCTCTGATTTTTCTGCAAAAGCAGCGCCAGATCCAGAGCGTATTCGATATCCTCTTTGCAGTATGGTTTTAAAATATACCCAACAGCCTTCATACGAAGTGCCTCCATGGCATATTCTTCTGATGTTGTCTCAAACATGATCTGCATCTGTGGACAGATCTGGCGGCATCGTTTGGCCAGTTCAAGACCGTTTAGATCCGGAAGCTGTATATCTAAGATTGCAAGATCAACTGACACCTTTTTCTCTGAAAGAAAACGCAAAGCTTCCGTTGCATTTGCAAAAGAAATCAATTGATTTACGCGGTTCATTTCCCCTATCATCCACGTAAGCATATCCCTCGATATTGCATCATCCTCTACTAGAATGGCATTCATATTTACACCCCTCTTTTCAATGTTCACTCAAATTATATCACACGCAAAAAGTTTATTCAACCCACCATAACAGACTAAATTCGCACCAAGGATACAAAATATGGTCATATATCGTGTTTTTGCATATGCTAATCTTATAACGAATCACAGGATGTAATGGCATGGGATCCCTAATGAATTTTTCTGATATATTTATGCTCGATTATCTCCATCAGCACCACATCACTGGAGAAGGAGTCGGCGTCGCTGTTTTAGATACCGGAGCTTACCCGCATCGGGAATTACGAAATCTCGTTGTTTTTCAGGATTATATCAATCACAGGCACGATTTTTATGATGATAGTGGTCACGGCACGCATGTAGCAGGAATCATAGGAGCAGAAAAATTAGGAGCTGCTCCTGATTGTCATCTGATCATTTTAAAAGTGCTTGATGCAAATGGAGAAGGGAAAACCACGCATGTGCTGCAGGCAATCAACTGGGTGATTGAGCACCGCCTCGCTTATAACATCCGTATCATCAATATTTCTATTGGTACGATCAGCCGCCGGCAGACACCGGATCAGCCCTTGATCAGTGCCGTCGAGCGCGCCTGGGATCATGGCATTACAGTCGTGACTGCCGCCGGAAATCACGGGCCTCTGCCTCAGACGATCACAACTCCGGGAGTCAGCCACAAAGTGATCACCGTAGGTGCTTGTGACGACCGGACAGATCCCCACCTTCCCAAATCATATTCCGGACGAGGGCCAACCAAAAACTGCATCCGGAAACCAGACATTGTTGCACCGGGTTCCAAAATACGTTCTCTTGCCGCTTCTAAAAACGGCTATGTGAAAAAAAGCGGTACCTCCATGGCAACTCCATTTGTCAGTGGAATCCTGGCACTCACACTGCAGCGTTTTCCCGATCTGACCCCAAAAGAATTAAAACTCAAGCTCTACGAAACCTCACTGGATCTTGGATTGACCAGAAATCAGCAAGGCTGGGGGCTGATCAATCCACGCGGACTGTTAGAGCTGTAATTGCCAATTTTTTCAAAGTGCGTTACAATATATTTTGAACGTCTATGGTTCATACTTTAAAATAAAAGAAAGAATGGTGATAAAATGGAACGTAAAAACGTTTGGAGCAGCTATACACCGGAAGAAAAAAAAGAATTAAATGAATTAAACAACAATTATATTTCTTTTTTGAATACCGGAAAAACAGAGCGGGAATGCGTCAAAGAAAGCATCCGTCTGGCTGAAGCACATGGCTATGTAAATATCGAAACGATCCGCCAGCAAAACAAAAAGTTACAGCCGGGAGATCGCGTTTATGCTGTCAACATGAAAAAATCCATCGCCCTGTTCCAGATCGGAACCGGAAAACTGGAAGATGGTCTTTTGATCCTCGGGGCTCATATTGATTCCCCAAGACTGGATGTGAAACAGAATCCACTTTACGAAGACACCGATTTTGCTTATCTGGATACCCATTACTATGGCGGTATCAAAAAATACCAGTGGGTAACACTTCCCCTTGCAATTCACGGTGTGGTATCGAAAAAGGATGGTTCTCTCGTAGAAATTACAATTGGTGAAGCGGAAGACGATCCGGTATTTTGTGTCACGGATCTTTTGATCCACCTTGCTGCAGAGCAGCAGAAAAAAACCGGAAGCAAGGTAGTCGAAGGCGAGCAGCTGGATCTTTTGTTTGGCAGTATGCCGCTTGCCGGAGAAGAAAAAGATGCAGTCAAAGCAAATGTTCTTTCCCTGCTCAAGGAAAAATATGATCTGACAGAGGAAGATTTCTATTCAGCAGAGCTGGAGATCGTCCCTGCCGGACGTGCCAGGGAAGCAGGGATTGACCGCTCTATGATCCTCTCCTACGGACAGGACGACCGCGTTTGTGCTTACACTTCCTTAGCAGCTATGTTTGATCCGTCAGTACAGGAAAAGACACTCTGCTGCCTGCTCGTAGATAAGGAAGAGATTGGAAGTGTCGGTGCTACCGGTATGCAGTCCAAATTCTTCGAAAATACCGTAGCAGAGCTGATGGAATTGACCGAAGGCTTCCAGGAGCTTTCTCTTCGCCGCTGCCTCTCCCATTCACGGATGTTATCCTCCGATGTCAGTGCAGCGTATGATCCACTCTATGCCTCTGCATTTGAAAAACGCAATGCTGCTTATTTCGGCCGTGGTATCGTCTTTAATAAATTTACAGGCCGCGGTGGTAAATCTGGTTCTAATGATGCCAATGCAGAATACCTTGGCACCCTCCGAAAGATCATGGATGACAACAACGTTGCATGGCAGACCGCAGAGCTCGGCAAGGTTGATATTGGCGGTGGTGGAACGATCGCATATATCCTTTCCCTTTATGGAATGGAAGTCGTCGATAGTGGAGTTGCCGTATTGAGCATGCATGCGCCTTACGAAGTAACCAGCAAGGCGGATGTCTATGAAGCCTACAAATGCTACAAAGCATTTTTAAAGGATGCCTAAAGAAAAACCTCCTGTTTTATCCTACCTTGGGATAAAAACAGGAGGTTTTTTATTGTAGTAACTATTCTAGTAACGCTTCCATGGTTTTCACTACGGAAGGACTCGAACAGATAGATATATTATTGATCACAATAAGATCATCCACCTTATTCTTTTTCACGTAATTCAATACGTTAATATCCGCATAGCGGAAATCTACCACATACACATTTTCATAATGATCCACCAGATATGGGACAAAACAGTTTCCATAGGATTCCTTTAATACCAGGCAGGACGAGCCATCTGTTATATTCGGATTATGGATCGTGGAAAATGGATTATCTCCGCCAATAAAACACCAGTATTTTGCATTTTCCGCACTCTTGCTGGCATCCGATACAACATACCAGTCGTATTTTTTTCCTTTTGCATCACGGAACTTCATTTTATTGGTTCCCATTGGAAGGTAGGCATCCACATAATCCGGATTTGCTTTCATTTTGCTGTCATGCAGCGTATCATAAAAAGTTCCAAGAAACGGTTGATACGTTTTTTTCTCATAAGCAGTAAGTGGATTCGGTGTCAGCCCTTTTTTTTGACAAAAATTCTCATATACATAATAAGCGGCCAGTGATGTCCAGTGATGATCCGTCCGGTAATACAGATATTCGTTCTGATGCTCCCGCAAAGTATGAATCGTATCAATTCCCGTTACCCCATCATAGAGGCTGTAATAATAATCAATCGTCTGCACCTGATCGGAGCCGCCAAGTTTTTTAAGTTCCTGCTCCGACAACATCACCCCGGAATTATCCGGCACTAAGATGGAGTACACATTCGTAATACCGCTTAACTTTTGTGCTGCCCGATTTAACATGTCAGCATACATCTCACAGCCTTCCTGATTAAAATAATAAATACTATATGCTGCACCATTTTTTACATACAGATTATCCTGTACCTGTTTTTGGATCTCCTGCTCCATCTTTTTAGAGTCTGGCGGATTGACCAGTTTCTCTGACAGTGTTTCGTCCCCTGCCGGTGCTTCGGTTACCGCATCGGCAGATACTGTTTTTTTCTTCTTTTTAGGGCTATGCGGGATCTGATCTGCCTTTTGATTTCCTCCCACCATTTTTACATCCGGTTCAAGCCCATAAGACCCTTTTAATGTCTGATCGGCAGTCAGCAATGCATCACGTCCGGGGAATGTATCAGAATACCATAATGCCACCTCTTCCAAATAACTTCCATCCAAAAAAGAAGCAACTGTAAAGGAAGGAAATTCCGTCAGTCTGCGTTTTTCCTTCTCCGACTTTTCCGGCCGCAAGAAAAGAAGTGATCCAAGTATCGTTCCTGCTGCCATCACAAAAAAGAACAGTACAATACTTATTTTGCGAAAATACAGTATCATTTGTTTTTGTTTTTGAGAATAGTATGTTTTTTTCATGTTCTCCACGTTTCTACACCCCAAGCTTAGAATTGAAAATATAAAAATGGATTATAGCTGTTTCCCACCAGTGCCAATGCAGCAAGAACAAACAATGCGGTCGGTGTCAGCATATCAAGCAGCGACACAAAAATCAGCATTTTCGGTCTGCGCTTTCCCATTTGCAGCAATGTCTTTCTGATCAATTTACCAAACGGAGTCACAGCAATCATGGCAAACAATAAAAAGAAAACATGAGAAAGGAACTGTGTTTTCACTTCCATACTGCAAAAGGCGGCCCCATTTAATCCGAACATTCCCTTTACTGCCACGAAAAGAGCTCCTATATCTTCAAATTTAAAGATTGCCCAGCCAAAGAATACCACAAGCATGGTGTAACAGTGTCCAAGCACTTTCGGCATCCGTCCCCTGATCACATAACGCTCCAGAAGCAGGAACAGAAAATAGTATAGCCCCCATAAAATATAATTCACACTTGCCCCATGCCACAAACCTGTTAAAAACCAGACAACAAATAGATTACGTATCACCTTTACAGCTCCCACCCGGCTTCCGCCCAGTGGAATGTACACATAGTCACGGAAAAAGCTGCTTAAGGAAATGTGCCATCTGCGCCAGAATTCCTGTACACTAGCTGCAATATAAGGATAATTAAAATTCTCCATATAATGAAATCCTACCATACGCCCCATACCGATCGCCATATCTGAATAGGCAGAAAAATCAAAGTAGATCTGTAGCATATAGCATCCCACACCAAGCCACAGTCCCAGTACAGACTGTGTCATAAGCTGTTCTTTTGGAACAGCCAAAAAGGTATCCGCAAGCGCTGCGCAGGAATTAGCGAGAATTGCCTTTTTAGCGAGTCCAACACTAAAACGGCGCACGCCAAGATAAACATCATTGCTCGTTACCTTTCGCTCATCGATCTCATTTCTCACGGTTTCATATCGCACGATTGGTCCGGCAATACACTGATGGAACAAACTGGAATAAAGCAAAAGTTTCCAGTATTTCAGCTGTGCCGGCACCTGCCCGCGATAGACATCCACCACATAAGACAAAAGTTGGAACGTGTAAAAGGAAATACCGATCGGCAGCACAAGAGAAAGCACCTTGATCGGTGCACCGGTCAGATCTTTGATCGTCTGCAAAAAGAATCCCATGTATTTAAACACCGCAAGCAGTCCCAGCAAAATCACACAGGTCAAAACAAGATACACCTTCTGTATCCGGTTATCATATGGATTTAAGTCTTTGGCCTCGTCGATCTTTTTCGCAAAGAACCAGCTCACCGCTGTTTCAAACAAAAGCAAAAGCAGATACCGGGGACCTCCCCACGCATAAAAAAGCAGGGAAGAAATCAGCAATACTGCATTTTTATATTTTTTCCCCGCCAACCGGTACAAAAGCAAATGCACCGACAAAAACACAAATAAAAAGATTAAACTAGAAAAAACCATATCACCCTCGCATTCTTCGTTCTATTCTATGCACTGCTACCCGAAGAATAGTCCGGAAAAAAAGACAGCTGCGATCGCTCCCAGCGCAACCACGACCAGACTCTGGTCAAATAATGCCAAAAGAACGGCAACCACCGTACCACAAACAGCGGTAACCGGCTCTGCAGTCACAAAAAAGATTCCTGGAAATGTCAATGCTGCAAGTACTGCATACGGCACGTAATAAAGAAATGATTTTAAAAAGGTAGACCGGATCGGTTTTTTCAACACAGTGATCGGCAATACACGCGGAATATAAGTCACAAGTGCCATAATGATCACGGCTGTCACTGCATATCTCATGAGGCACCTCCTGTTTCCTGCTCTTCCTTCACTGGAGCCAGCCATGCCATTAACCCGGCAGCTGCAATGGTTGCGATGATCACCTGAAATCCGGAAGAGATAAAAGATAACTGCTTCACAACACGGAATACACACATCACCAGTACAGCAATCACGATTGCCAGCAATACAGCCTTTGATCTTTTTGCCGGTGGAATAATGATCGCAATAAACATCGCGTAAAGGGCAATCCCCATCGCATCAGATAACGCTGCCGGAAGCAATCCGTTCGCCAAAGCTCCCAGTGCCGTACCAAGCGTCCAGCCAAACACAGGAACAGAGATCAGACCATACATATAAGAAGGGGTAACCTCCTCCGTTTCCGTAATTGCAATTGCAAATATTTCATCGGTAATTCCATATCCGATCAACAATCGGGACGGTAAAGATACCTTCTCATCAATGCGCTGTGAAAGTGCAACCGACATCAGCATATAGCGGATATTGATCACAAAGGTCGTAAGTGCGATCTCAAAATAACCGGCTCCCACTGCGATCAGACTGGTGCCTGCAAACTGTCCCGCTGAAGTCACATTTGAAATTGAAATAAAAATAGCCAGCCAGACCGGAAGACCACTCTGGACTGCCATAATACCGAAGGTAAAAGAAACCGGAATATACCCAAAGAAAATGGGAAGTCCTTTCACCACACCATGTTTAAATTGATTGAATGATAATGTCCTCATATGTCCCTCTTGTCACCCTGATCAGATCATCCGGGCAAAGCTCAATTTGTACTCCAAGTTTTCCTCCACTGACGATCATTTTCTTTAGTTCCTTTGCACTTTCATGTATCACGGTCTGATACTGTTTCTTCATTCCAATTGGTGTACAGCCGCCACGGATATACCCGGTCACGGCATTGATGTCCTTGACATGAAGCAGCTCCAGTGATTTCTCTTTTACTGCTTTCGCCGCTTTTTTTAAATCCAGCTCCTTGTCGACAGGAAGAGCAAATACATAGTATTCTTTGCTTTTTCCGACCGTAACGATCGTCTTAAATGACATCTCGTATGGCTGGTGCAGTTGATCTGCAATATGCACACCATCTATAAATTCCTCACACTCGTAAGTGTGTACCTCATACGCTACCTTGTTTTTATCCAATATACGCATCGCATTTGTCTTACTTTCCTTTTGTTTTCCCATAATATCACCCTAACTGATTATAGCATCCTTTTTCTCTTTGGCAAGTGTCATTTTCCATAAAGAAAATGCGCCGTATGCTGGCGCACTTTCCTGTTTTCTTCCTTTAATCGGTTACCGGATGAGAACGGATATATTCTGCCACCTGTGCATATCCATCCTGTGTATAATGCAGTCCGTCTCCACTATTGTACTCATCCTTCAGAGAATTATAATCATCCTTCAGACACTCGTTGCTGTCTACATAATAGATTCCCTTTTTCTCTGCCAGATCGTAAAGAAACTCATTGTAATGATCAATATCCGCATTCGTCATACGGCTTGTCATGGAATACCCTTCCTTGATCGGCCCGATCGCCTCGATCACGACCTTACTGTTTGGTGCCATCGAAAGGATCTGATCCATCATATTTTCATATTCCTCTTTATACCGGCTTTCCTCCACAAAAGCAATACCATTTACCCCAAACGCAATGTAGAGGATGTCCGGCTGCTTCGCTTCTAAGAAGCTTGCCACATCATACTGCATCCCGGATTTCTGGGTATACACATGCTGCATGGCATCAATATGGGAAAGCCCTACCTCTGCGATCGTATTCTCATCTGCGATCAGATCATACGCAGCAAGTGCCACCGTTCTGGAATCTCCAATAAAATAACAATTTTTCAGATAATCCCACGGTGCATCGCTTTGATATGCAAGCAAGGTACTTTTCTCACTGGCATCCTGCGACACCACTTCTTTTTTTGAATCGGTTTCTTTTTTTCGCACACTGATCTCCTCATTTGTATCATCTATATCATAAATATTACCTGTGACTATTCTAGTCACCTGTGACAGAACCGGAATCTTTAAGGTCTGTCTGGCAAAATGTTCGGAAACAGCAATTCCGATCAGATACAAAAGCACAATGATCATGCACACTATGGCTACGGTCAAAAGGATCATGACCGTCCAGGCTCCTTTTTTTCCAGAGCCGTTTGAGGTTTCTTTTTTCAAACCACGCCACCTCTTCCATTCTTTGTTATCCGGGCATTTTACTTACGATTATAATTGATCAGACATCCCTTCAGGATGATCTCCCGTTCATTGTCTGTTAAGCTGCCGAGTGTCACGGTAAACTTCTCAAAGCCCTTATTTACCACATACACATCAATGGCTTCCTTCTTCTCTTTGATCGCAGATGCAATCTCCGGAATAAATAAATAATCTCCATTGGCAAATGGAAGCTTCTCCTGCTCAAACAGGAATGGAAGCATACCCCAGTTGATCAGGTTAGAACGATAACGCTTGGTAGCGTATTCCTGTGCAAAGTTTGCCCAGCCGCCTAAAACCTTCTGGCAGGATGCGGCCTGTTCTCTGGCAGAACCATCTCCCGGTTTTACTGCATAGATCGTACTTCCGATTCCGGTATTGTTTGTATCTACCTGATCAAAATTCTCCTTGATCTGCTCAAATGGCGTTTGGATCTCAGGGAATGCCTCGTAGATATCCTCTCCGGCAACTCTGGCTTTCTCTGCCTTCTGTACCTCTTTGGCACGTCCTACATACGCCGGATCTTTTCTCGACAGTGTGAATTCTGCCAGACCAAGTGGGTTAGAACGGTAAGAAGAAGTCTCTCCGGATGGAATCAGCTCATCGGTCGTTGTAACCGGATCATGAATTTCTGATACCACTTTCAGTAACAGATTTTCAGGAAGTGCACTCATCTCCGGCCAGTCTTTGATGTTCGGACCAAACTGGATCTCTGTCTCCGGATGTGGATCCCCCCATCCATTGTATACACGGTTTGCATAAATCGTCTTATCAAAGTAGTAGTTCTGATGCTTGAATACCGGAATATCCTCATCTGCTGCGGTTAAGAATCCCTGATTTGCTGCAGTAGCAGCGATGGAACGGGCATCCATCAATGCAACGGAAGAAATCTGACCGTTCTGGATCTTAGAACCTTCGCGGTTCGGGAAGTTTCTGGTGGAATGACGGATAGAAAATGCGTTATTTGCCGGAGTATCTCCCGCACCAAAGCACGGACCACAGAATGCGGTCTTTACGATCGCACCTGTCTCGATCAGATCTGCCAATACCCCATTTTTGGCCAGTTCCATATAAATCGGTGTACTTGCCGGATATACACTTAATGTAAATTCGTCCGAACCAATATGGTGATCTCTTAAAATGTCTGCTGCCTCACAGATGTTTTCAAATCCACCGCCGGCACATCCGGCAATGATACCCTGATCCACATAAAGCTTACCGTCACGTACTTTATCTTTTAAGCTGAACTCAATCTTGCCATCTAAGCTGACCTTTGCACGCTCTTCCACATCATGAAGCACGTCACTTAAGTTTGCTTTTACTTCTTCAATCGTATAAACATTACTTGGATGGAACGGCATCGCGATCATCGGTTTGATCTTGGAAAGATCCACATACACCATACCATCATAATAAGTTACCTCACCCGGTTCCAAATGGTCGTAACACTCTACACGATCATGTACAGAATAGTAATGGCGGATCTCCTCGTCCGTTCTCCAGATAGAAGAAAGACAGGTTGTCTCTGTCGTCATGACATCGATCCCAATACGGTAATCTGCACTTAAATTGGCAATACCAGGACCAACAAATTCCATCACTTTATTCTTTACATATCCATTGTTAAATACTGCTCCAATAATAGCTAATGCAACATCCTGCGGTCCAACGCCCTTCTCCGGCATTCCTTCCAGATATACACCGACAACTCCCGGCATGTCCACATCATAAGTCTGCTCCAATAACTGCTTTACAAGCTCTCCGCCACCTTCTCCGATCGCCATCGTACCGAGCGCACCATAACGGGTATGACTATCAGAACCTAAGATCATCTTACCGCCCTCTGCAAGCTGCTCACGCGCATACTGATGAATCACGGCCTGATGAGGAGGAACATAGATTCCACCGTACTTCTTTGCACAGGACAATCCAAACATGTGGTCATCCTCGTTGATCGTACCACCTACAGCACAAAGACTGTTGTGACAGTTGGTCAATACATAAGGAATTGGGAATTTCTCCAATCCAGACGCACGCGCTGTCTGAATGATACCAACGAATGTAATATCATGGGATGTCAGCTTGTCAAATTTGATCTTCAGCTTTTCCATCGAATCAGAAGTATTATGCTCTTTTAAAATATTATAGGCAATCGTATTCTTCTTTGCCTCTTCTTTGGGAAGGACACGATCCTCTCCCACCATAGAAGCAATCACCTTAGAAGCGTCCGGCCCATCCTCAACGATCTGGTAACCGTCTACCAGATAAGCACCACCATCATACAATTTAACCATAAAACTAGTTCCTCCTTACTGTGTTCTTTTACCTTCGGTCTTATCGTTTCAAAGATAACAATATTCTACCATATTGACACCTTTTGTGCAAATCTACATATGCTAAAACGAAAAGAATCACAAGGGAAAGGAATACCATGGCAAAACGAATTGTAGTAGATGCCGGACACGGAGGATATGATAATGGTGCCTCCTATCAGGGACGGCTGGAAAAAGAGGATAACCTGCGGCTGGCTTTACAGGTAGGAGAAGATCTGAAAAAACTCGGATACGATGTGTATTTTACAAGAGAGGATGACATTTACCAGTCACCAAGCGAAAAGGCACAGATCGCCAACACTTCCGGTGCAGATTTTTTTGTCTCCCTGCATCGGAACTCCAGTGCAGAGCCGGGACAGTATATGGGCGTACAGACACTGGTCTATGATGACTCCGGCATCAAAGCTCAGATGGCAGGCAATGTTTCCGACGCACTTTCCGCACTCGGATTTTCCAACTTAGGGATCAGCGTGCGTCCGAATCTCACCGTATTGCGCCGCACGAAAATGCCTGCCATTTTAGTGGAAACCGGATTTATCAATACGGAAAGCGACAATGCTCTGTTTGATGCGAAATTTGATGAAATTGCAGCCGCGATCGCACAGGCAATCAATGAAACCATTCAGGAAAATGCATCTATGACCAACGGCATCCAATACCGTGTACAGGTCGGCCTTTACCGTAATTATGAAAATGCAAGCCGGGAACTGGAAAAGGTTTTAGCCGACAGCTATCCTGCCCAGATCATGCCAAGCGGCCCTTATTATGCCGTGAGAGTCGGACCTTATTCCACACTGGATGAAGCAGCCGAACAGGCAAAAAATCTCAGAAGAAGCGGCTATGAAACATTGGTTGTTTCCACCCGATAAAAAAACGAGCAGGATCACTCCTGCTCGAATCTTTTCTATTTATTTGTTCACTGCATCTTTTAATGCCTTACCAGCTTTGAACTTTGGTGCCTTGCATGCTGCGATCTTGATCGTCTCGCCAGTGCTTGGGTTACGTCCCTCACGAGCAGCCTTTGCTACTACATCAAATGTACCAAAACCAACTAAAGCGATCTTATCACCGCTTGCCAGTGCATCTGCAACCGTATCAGTAAATGCCTTTAATGCTTTCTCTGTGTCCTTCTTGGAAAGCTCACATTTTGCTGCCATTGCTTCGATTAATTCAGTCTTATTCATTACAATATCCTCCTTTTTTTCACAAATAAAACAGTGTTTATTATATATGGTTGCCTATCACTTGTCAAACTGTTTTACCACTTGTTTCAAATTCATTCCATTCGAGCCTTTTAGCAGCACCACGTCCTCCGGTTTTGTTTCCTGTTTCAGATAGTCCGCCACCTGTTCCAAAGACTCCGCATGCATACCATCCACCTTTGCCTCCCGGGCAATAAAACGGGATAACTCCCCATATGTGATCAAATAGTCGACCCCATTTTCTTTTACATAGTCTCCCACCTGGCGGTGAAATTTCTCCGTATCCGGACCAAGCTCCAGCATATCCGCAAGCACTGCGATCTTTCTTCCCGTTGTGCGAAAATCAGAAAGCACCTTTAAGGAAGCCTTCATCGAATCCGGACTGGCATTATACGTGTCATCGATCATCGTAAACCGGGAAGTTTTTACGATCCGCTGCCGCTGCCCCGCAAAATCACTGAGTGCTGCTGCCGCTTTGTCTAATGCTACTCCATACTGACCGGCAACAGCCAGTGCAACCAGTGCATTCCGCACATTATGTTCGCCCATTGCCTGCAGACGAACAGTCACACGCTGTCCCTCATGCACCAGTTCAAATACATTCTTCTCTCCCTCGATGCGGCAGTTCTCCGCCCTGAAATCATTATGTGAACCCAGTCCATACCACACGATCGTACAAGGAAGCTGATCTTTGCAAGCATAAAGTAACGGATCATCTCCATTCAGGTAGATCACATCCTCTTTCTTCATGTGAGAAATGATCTTGAGCTTCTCTGCCCGGATATTTTCCTGCGTTTTTAACTGCTCAATATGCGCCACTCCAATGCAGGTCATCACGGCAGTATTGGGTCTTACCATATCAGAAAGGCGCTGCATTTCTCCAAAATTGCTCATGCCCATCTCCAGCACCGCAATCTCATAAGAGGAATCCAGCTTGGCAAGCGTCAGTGGAACCCCTACCTGGGAATTATAGTTTTTGATCGTTTCAAATACCTTTTTTTCACTGGATAACGCTTTGGCGATCATCTCTCTGGTCGTTGTTTTTCCCACGCTTCCGGTTACTCCGATCACAGGGATCTGATACCGGCTGCGAAGCATCGCTGCCACCTGCTGCATCGCCGTTAAGGTGTCTTCCACTGCAATCAGGGCGCAGTCCTCCTGACACCATGCATCCTCTACCGGTTCCATGGTAAATGCTGCACTGCACGAAGAAACTGCCTGACCTAAAAAGTGATGTGCATCTACCTTTTCTCCTTTCAGCGGCACAAACAGATCCCCTTTTTTTAACGTTCTGGAATCCGTCACTATGTCATATACAGGAGTGGTTTCCTCCCCACATAAAAGTGTTCCGCCTGTTGCCAAAAGCAAATCTTTTACATACACCTGTTCCATTTTTCTACTCCTACTCTTCATATACAATGGATGCTTTTACCTGCTGCGCAGTCTGCTCATCCTTTAACGCTTTGATGATCTCAGCCGAAAATGCGATCGCACATCCCATACCGCGTCCGGTTATGATCTTGCCGTCTGTCACAGCAGGCTGTCCCTTTACGATGGCTCCGCTCTTTTGAAGTTCCTCTTCAAAACTCGGATAACAAGTTGCCTCTTTTCCCTTTAAATAACCAAGGCTGCTCAAAATACTAGGGGCAGCACAGATCGCTGCCAGATAGCGTCCTGCCTCCTGCTGTTTTTGCAGCATGTGGATCACGGTTTCATTTGCCTTTAAATTTGGAGTTCCTGGAATACCACCCGGAAGAACCAAAAGCTCTGCCTCCTGTTCTTTGATCTCATCAATCATCCGGTCTGCCGTCACTGTGATCTCCTGCGCACTCGTCACTTCCCTCGTCTGCATGATCGACACCGTCTCACATTCTATTTTTGCCCGGCGCAGCATATCTGCCACGGTCAATGCTTCAATTGTTTCAAATCCATCTGCTAAAAAAATATATACCATTATTGTTTGTCTCCTTTCCAGACATTTTTCTCTTAGAGTATAGCAGATTGACGGAGAAAAAACCATCCGTTATACTAAGTATATGGCAAGAAAAACAACTAAGACCAGGAGGTTATCAAATGGAGATTGAGCGTAAATTTTTAATCAAAAAGCTCCCGGAGCACTTGTCCCACTACGAAAAAAAACAACTGACACAGGGTTATTTAAACACTGCACCAGTTGTCCGTATCAGGCGGGAAGATGACAACTACATCTTAACTTATAAATCATGCGGATTAAGAAGCCGCATAGAAGAAGAAATGCCCCTTACGAAAGAGGCATTTGAACATCTTTTACCAAAATGTGATGGCACTATCATTGACAAAACAAGATATTTGATCCCGATCAAAGATACTGCCCTGACCATCGAGCTGGACGAATTTCACAAGGATTTTTCCGGCATCTATCTGGCAGAAGTGGAGTTTTTAAGTGAAGAAGCTGCCGATGCCTTTGTCCCACCGGCATGGTTTTCTGAGGAAGTCACCTACGACGGACAGTTTCACAACAGCCATATGAGCCGTCTCACCAAAGAACAATGCAGCGCACTCGTTGCCCGTGCCGCGCTTACCCGTTTGAACGATTGAGAAGGCTGACACTGATTGCAACTGCCGAAAAATAAACAAATGCCGTCCAAAGCATTCCAACAATACTGGCAGCCGTTCCGGAAACCAGAGAAAATCCGGTATTGACAGCCTCCACGATACCAAGCAGCGTGCTTGCATATACGGCAAGTTTTAACAATGCAGAAAAAGGAAGCCGTTTCTCATATAAACGATTCGTAAAGGTTCCCATCAATGCCAGCAGGATCACAGTAGTAAACAAGCTGAGCCCCTGGCCAAAATAGGAAAATATCACATAAAATCCTAACAAAATATAGTAAGGCACTGCACTTTGAAGCAGTGCTTTTTTATTCAATGTCACCATTTTATAGTCAGAAAAACGGATCTGCTGCGTCATTCCCTGACTATATAGAAGCATATTGCTTTTGCTGATCAGCACTTCCATGCTTTTCGTTTTGGACAGATCACCGGAGTCATAAGAAGCTGCTGAAGTATCGGCCTTTATCAGCATATCTCCATTTTGATACTCGTATGGTTCCAAAAGCGTAAGCTCGCCATCTACAAATTCAAACTCCGGAATAGCAGAGTTCAGATACGTCATAAGTCCGGACTTGGCAACCAGAAATCCCGTCAGCGGCACGCAGACCGCAAGCAGCGTAATGATCATCACCAGAAAGAAATAATAGCCTGTGACACGTCCTCCTGATAGCTTTAAATATTGCGGATAATTTTTAGGACCACGAAAGGCATTTAAAAACTGTATCCACATCGGCGGTCTGATTCCGTTTTTTTGATTCTTTTGTTCCATTCTTTCTTCCTGCATAAGCCACTCCTACCATAACATTGTAATCAGGTAATATCGCATGCGCATAGTCCATGACATTTGTTTCACCATCAACCGTTTGCATTTTTTACACATCCCGACTACATATTCATAAGCATCCTGTTTTACATGTGTTCCACAAAATAGTATCTCTTCTAACCGGTTTAAAAATTCCATCTGTTCTTCCTTTGTCAGATCACACATATCACATAGAATACCAGAAAATGCAAGATATGACAAGTTTTCCACCTGTTTCCCGCATATCATTCCACAGATTTTTCTAAGATTGTTTTCCCGGTAGTAGATCCTTTGCTGTTTTGATCCGGTCAGAAAACGATACTTTCTTTTTCCCACGATGACTGCCATACGACAAAGATAAGCGGCAGCCAGCAGAAGCAGTAAAAGTACGAGCATTCTAATGACATAAAATTTCGTTTTTTCTACATTTTTCTGATTGACCTGATTCATGACAGCGCGCACGGTATCTGAGGTATTCCTTCCTGAAAACAACCCGGAAAAGAAACCGCCCCCCTCATCATCGATCGAGGCGGAATTGGTTACCTCCACAGGAGTCCAGCCAAAGTCATACTGATAGATCTCCACCCATGCATGTCCACTGGAATCGGAAAGCGGTACAGTGACTACTTCCGTATTATTGTTACTCTCCTCCTGTTCCATATAAGAGGATACCGGCTCTGTTTCTTCCGTGGCATAATCATAGTCCTCACTGTGGATCACATACCCTTCCGCATAGCGTGCCGGAATGCCAAGATAGCGGAAGATCAATGTCGCCGCGGAAGCAAAATGTACACAGTAGCCTTTTTTGTTACTGGTTAAAAAATAATTTACAAAATCCTCTCCTGCGGGATCTTTCCCCGGTTTGAGCGTATAGTCATATTCCTGCTCAAGAATCCTGATCACTTTGTTTACAAGATCCTTCTGTCCCTGTTTTAATCCATGCTTCTCACAAAAGGACTGGATTGCCGAACGATTTGCATTCGGAACTGTAAGATACTGTTCCTTTATCTTCTCATAATAGTCCTTTTCCCCATTTTTAAGCTTCGCCGCCCCACTTCGCAGCTTTCCATTTTCATAATAGATTCCGGAAACATGACTGGTATCTGCCGCAGTGTCCTGTAAATAATAAGTAAAAGTCTGGGCCTTCTGCGAAGAACTGCTGATCCTTCCGTCCGTCTTCACCTGGATGCCGGATTGCTCCTCAAGCACCGTGTAATATGGGACAAACAGATCCTTCTTCTGCTTTAACCGGTAATCCTCCACAGAAATCTTCATTTTGCGTTTGGCCTTTGTCACACTCTTAGCATGCGTATAATCATAAGCAAGACGGTTTCCAGTCTGATTAAAAAGATCCCGTCTGGTGCTGCCATTTTCCTGTTCTTCCTTCCGCTCTTGCTCCACAAGTGTAGTATCCGTCCACTTATAATTGTAAGGCAGATAGGTTTGACCGACAAAATTTCGTAGATAAAGCTGTTCATCATTAGTATTTGCCAGCGTTACTTTCAAATCTACCTGTCCGTCAAATGTAATAGAGGACTGGTTCGCAATCTGCCCCGGTGCTGCCTTTTCACTGTTCTGATGATAAAATGCAGCAAATCCATAAGACAGGAAATTCTTTACCGGCTGGTTGGTCTTTTCCTTCCAGGTATCAAATGGGGTAGAAAAGGCAAACTCATTTTGCGGAAACAGCCAAAACATACTTCCAAACAAAAGCATGACGCCTGCCAGAATGGTTGCCGCGACATGTGCTGCATGATCCGACTGCCGGGAAGTATCGTAGACATGATGATGTCGGTTTCGTCTCCTTCGTTTTTTCTTTTTCTGCCCCTGTGAGCGATAGGTATTGGAATACCGGATCGACGCCGCAAGAACAAAGCTGCCCATTGAGCAAAGCATTGCCCATTTGCTCATGTCAAAAGAAAAATACATACCGAACTGCACCAGCGGAAAAGTCAGAAAAAACACCATAAAAAAGTTCATATTTTCTGAGATGAAAATATTGAGCAGCAGACAAAATGCCAGCGCCAGTACACAAAATGCCACCGTCATTGCCGCATTGCGATCCGGATAATACTCCATATATTCCCGAAGCTGTGGCAGCTCCATCACACCATCGATCCGTTTTAGTACCGTGTTATGCACTGCACTCATTCCACTGTTGATGACAAAAAAGAAACCGCTTACCATAGCAAAGCTGCCGACCAGGATCAACACATACACTGTCATTTTCAGCTTCTGATTGGCATACATAAAGGAAAACAGCAGGCTGAAAAACAGGATCACCACGGTTACGATAAGGGTATTTACCTCCAGATGAAAGGAAGAAATAAGCGCAAATAAACTTCCATATACCGCACCAAATAACGTCACCGCATTCATGAAATACTTCATAAATGCAAATGACTCCTGCTCTCCTTTTACCTCTTCGGAAAACGAAAGTCCGGTTGCCTGAATGAATTGCTGTCTGGCTTCCTCCTCTGCCCTTCGCTTTTTCTCCTGCCTTTTTTCTCTCATTCGTTTTATAAGCATACGACTCTCACCTGCTCTTTGTACGTTACAATCTGTTCTTTTCCTTCTACCAGATACGAATATGGGGCAACATATACTGTCACATCCTGTTCCTTCCGATCTTCCTGCTGATATGCTTCATAGGCGCGCTGTCCCTCATAAGCCGTACATTCATAAATATCAAACAGCACCCTGTTCAGATCTTCCCCCGATTCCACGTTGCTGGTGCAAAGGGTGTTGGTGTGTGCATTATAATAACAGGCGAAAAAACTTACCTCCTGTTCCAGAAAATAACAGGCGGCCGAATACCATACCTCGATCAGCGCATCCAGTCCCCCCTGTTCACACACCTCATTCAGCTCAAGCAAAAGTGTTCTTGTACGGTTACTCTCCCATTCAAACTCCTTTACCATCAGCTTGTCCTGCTTGGTAGAAAGCTTCCAGTGAATCTTTTGCAGACGGTCTCCCGGCTGGTATTCCCGGACATCACGAAGGGAAGTCACATCCTCCGCCTGTTCATATCGGTTTACTTCTTCTTCCTGACCGATAGAAAGCGACTCATCCAGCATAGTGACAATAAGCTCCATTCTTTTCGGGAACACAGCAACCTTTTTTTGCTGCTGCACATTGTTAGAAAAACAGAATAGTCCCAGATAATCATAGAAAAATATCCGCTCCTCCCGCAGGGAAACATTTCCCGCGTAAATAGAGCAAAGCTCCCACTCATAGCAGTGATTTCCCCGTGCCACTGCAAAGATCATTTCCTGACTTTCTTCATTTTCATAAAAATCGTTGTGACACTGAAAACAGACATGCACCGCCGGCAACACAAACACGGTGGGATTTTTTACCAGAAAGGAGGCGGTTACCGTCTGTTCTTTTGTAAGCATTGCAGGGGCAAGCGTAACCTCTACTTCGCAACGTGCCGCCGTATATCTGGTCACGCCATAGCTTACCCCCGGCAGCAATATCATCCCGATCAGAAACACCAGAAAAAAATAATTATGATAAAACAATAACAAAAACAAGGCACAGACCAATATGATCCCATAGCCGATCTGATTTTTCCTCATAGACCTTCTCCTATCTCTGTCCGGTTCATGGTTTTGGCATAGCAATCTCACCACAAAGCTCCGTCAAAAGTTCTGCCTCCTGCTTTCCCTGTGCCTTTGCCAAAGGACTTAACTGTACCCGGTGTGCCCCTATCGGAACAAATGTCTCCAGTACATCCTCCGGCACCACATAGGCTCTGCCCTTTAAAAAGGCGGATGCACGGCTCATACGAAGCAATGCCTTTGCTCCACGCGGACTGATCCCTGTCTGAAACGCTTCAAAGGAACGGCTGGCTGCCATGAGATCCGCAATATACTGATACATACTGTCTTCCACATGGATCTGCTCACAGGCCTGCTGTGCCTGCTTTAACTCTTCCATCGTAAGCACCGGCTGAATGAGGGAAAGAGAATCCTTTGTTTCTTCTTTCAGGATCCGTATCTCACTTTCTTTATCCGGATACCCCATGGAAAGTTTTACCATAAAACGGTCAAGCTGGGATTCCGGCAGTTTCTGCGTACCAGCAGAACCGAGTGGATTCTGGGTTGCAATTACAAAGAACGGATCGGGAAGCGCATGTGTCACGCCATCTACCGTTACTCTTTTTTCCTCCATTACCTCTAACAGAGCTGACTGCGTTTTGGGTGAAGTACGGTTGATCTCATCTGCCAGAAACAGATTGCACATAACCGCTCCCTCCCGGTATTCAAAGGTATCCGTTTGTTTGCTGTACATCGAAAATCCTGTCACATCCGCAGGAAGTACATCCGGGGTAAACTGCATCCGACGATAAGATAATGATAACGTTTTAGAAAATGCAAGTGCCAGCGTCGTCTTTCCGACACCCGGAATATCCTCCAATAAAACATGACCTCCCGCTAAAATGGTCATCAAAACAAGATCAATCTCCTGTTCCTTTCCTACAACAACTTTCTGGATTTCCTCTTTTACCTGTCTTACCTTATGCTGTAACTGTTCCATACGTCCTCCTTTCCTTCTGCCTGATCCGTCTGTTTCTTGTCATTTAATCATCTAAGCAGGAATCCAAAAGCTCCATGATCTCATCCCGTCCCTGCTTGGTCAGTGCAGAAAATGGAAGCAGCTTACTTTCTTTTCCCATACCCAGACCTTCTCTTAAGATCTTCACCTGTTTTGCCACCTGACTGCGCTTGATCTTGTCCAGCTTGGTTGCGATCACAACCGGCTGGTAGCCATAATGCACCATCCAGTCATACATCATTTTGTCGTTGTTCGACGGAGCATGCCGGATATCCACCAGCAAAAATACAATTTTTAACTGCTCACTTTCGTGCAGATAATTTTCAATCATCGTGCCCCACTGCTCTTTTACATGCTCTGCGACCTTCGCATAGCCATAGCCCGGAAGATCCACAAAATAAAGTGCATCATTGATATTATAATAATTGATCGTCTGGGTTTTTCCCGGCTGCGCACTGATACGCGCATAAGACTTCCGGTTCATCAAAGCATTGATCAGGGATGATTTTCCCACATTTGATTTCCCTGCAAATGCAAATTCCGGCTTATCATTCTGTGGCAGCTTGGATGTTACTCCACACACTGTTTCAAGGTTCACATTCTTTATTACCATGAGAGAGTCCTCCTTCTCTGACTTTTATTTTATCAATACAAGCTCTAATACTTCTGTGATCGTATCTACATAGAAAAATTCCATATCCTGTCTGACCGTTTCCGGAAGCATGGCAATATTCTTCTCATTCTGCTTTGGGACAATGATCTTTTTGATCCCTGCCGACTTGGCAGCAACAACCTTTTCCCGCAATCCACCGATTGGAAGCACTCTGCCTAATAAGGACAGCTCTCCCGTCATTGCAATACGACCGTCCACCTTTTGACCGGTCACCGCAGAATAAACAGCCGTAGCCATCGTAATTCCTGCGGACGGACCATCCTTTGGCACTGCCCCCTCCGGAATATGTAAATGAATATCATGTGTTTCAAAAAATTTCTGTTCTTCCTCGCTGGTCAGCAAAGAGCGCACCGTCAGTGCTGCGATCTGCGCTGACTCTTTCATGACATCCCCCATATTTCCGGTAAAGGTCACCTTTCCTTTTCCCGGTATGGCGATGGCTTCTACATCAAGAGTTGCACCACCCACACTGGTATAGGCAAGTCCATGAACCAGCCCGGTCTGCGCCCGTTTGCTCTCTTTTTCTGTTTCATAAACCGGAGCCTCCAGATAATACTCTACCATTTCTTCATCAATTTTTACCAAAGTATCCGTGCCATCTTCTAACCGTTCCTTTACGATCTTTCTGAGGATACTTTCTATCGTCCGCTCCAGATTACGCACACCTGCTTCTTTGGTATACTCCCGGATCAGCTTTACGATTGCTTTTTTCGTAAAGCGAACCTCCTCTTTGGTAAGCGCATGCCGTTTTAACTGTTTCGGGATCAGATACTGCTTCGCAATCTCCAATTTTTCCTGCTCTAAATAACTGTTTACCTCAATGATCTCCATACGGTCAAGCAATGGAGCCGGGATCTGATCTCTCCGGTTGGCGGTTGCCACAAAAAATACACGGCTTAGATCAAGCGGCACTTCCAGATAATGGTCATAAAAGCCGGAATTTTGTGCCGGGTCTAACACCTCCAGCATGGCAGCACTGATGTCACCGCGCTGGTCTGTTCCCATTTTATCAATTTCATCTAACAAAAGCACCGGATTGGAATTGCCTACATGACGCATCGCTGCCACGATCCTTCC
Organism: Lachnospiraceae bacterium; assembly: GCA_050874905.1. Taxonomy (GTDB): domain Bacteria; phylum Bacillota; class Clostridia; order Lachnospirales; family Lachnospiraceae; genus NC2004. Next base: position 4,920 of record JBNMLP010000001.1, on the reverse strand, counting down.
TGGCATTGCGCCTACATAGGTTTTACGGTGTCCGCGGATCTCTGCTTCATCTTTCACACCACCCAGGCAGATCCTTTCATAATCCCGGTTTAATGCCCGTGCGATCGACTTTACAATACTTGTTTTTCCCGTTCCAGGAGGCCCAACCAGACAAAGGATCGGCGCATCTGCATCCGGTGCCGCCATATGAACAGCCAAAAATTCCACGATCCGCTCCTTGATCTTGGTAAGACCGTAATGATCCTTCTGTAAGATCCGCTCCGCTTTTTTGATATTTTTATTTTCCTTCTTTAACGTATCCCACGGAACGGATAACATGATCTCAATATATTCCTGAAGCACGGCTGCTTCACTGTTCCTTGGTGATAACATGGAAAACCGTTTGATTGTTTTTTCTATCTTTTCCTTGATCTGATCCGGCGCAGAAAGCTTTTCTAACTGCTTCTGGTAGGAAGTTGCATCAGATGCTTCGTCGTCGCCTTCTTCCCCCAGCTCCTTTTTTAATATGTCAATCTGCTCCCGGTAAAGATTCTGCTTCTGTTGTTCATCAATACGTGTGCGCATTTTTTCCGAGATTTCATACCGCATTTTTCCAATCTCAATGAAGTCGGACATCACCTGTCCCAAAAGCTCCGCCCGTTTTAACAATCCCGGCTCATCAATGATCTTCTGTTTTTCCTTATAGTCAAAATCCACATAGTGAAGCACTTCATAAATCAGCTCTGACAAGGAACGGATATTTTCCAGTTCCTGAAAACGACGCATTCCAGTCTTATCTTCCATGGAAAAAAATGCACGCGCACGGCTTAAGATTTCCTTGCGATAGCTCTCTGATTCCATCAGGGAAATGCGATCCTCTGTCCGTGCTGTGACAAAGGCTTCTAAATGAAGCTGATCCTTTGCGGTATCATAGCTTTGCACTTCTGCAATATAAAGTCCAAGCAGGCGGATGCGCACCACCCCCGTATGATCGGAAGGCATCTTTGTGATCTTCGCAACTGTTCCCACCGTATAAAGATCTTCGGATGTGATCACACCCTCTTTTGCAGCATCTTTTTGAAGTACCACAAAGACCGGCTGCTCCTGTTTTAACGCATGTGTCACAGCCGCCACAGACTGTTCTTTTCCCAGATCAAAGCTGGTAAGCTGTCCCGGCATCAACACCGTATCCTTCACTGCCAATACATCAATTATTTCCTGCATATTACACTCCTATACTAACGATAAACTCTGAGAGATCTGAAACGATCTGTCTCTCAAATACAGCAGTCCCTCTGATTTCCTCACCACAAACATTGGTCTGCTGCAAAAAAAGAGGGCTCATGATCTTTCACGAACCCCCATTTTGTGTCATTGCTCAGGCGATCTCGCCGCCATGATTATTCTTTTTTGCATGCTTTCTTGCCACTGGCTTTCTGCCTTCTTCTGTGCGTGTCAGCTCTGGTGCTGCACCATCTTCCACACATTCCTTCGTAATCCGGCACGCAACCACATCTTCTTCGGACGGAACCTCATACATCAGATCCATCACAACCGATTCCATGATCGCACGCAGACCACGTGCTCCGGTCTCCCGTTCAATTGCTTTGTGGGCAATCGCTTTTAAGGCATCTTCATCAAAGCTTAACTCTACGCCATCCAGCTCGAACAGTTTTTTATACTGCTTTGCGATCGCACTCTTTGGTTCCGTCAAAATACGAACCAGTGCTTCTTCATCAAGCAGATCCAAAGAAACATTGATTGGAACACGCCCGATAAACTCCGGAATCAGTCCAAATTTCACAAAGTCCTGTGGAAGCACCTGACGAAGCAGCTCTCCTACATTGTCCTTGCGCTTTTCAATAATATCTGCATTAAATCCGATCGATTTCTGTCCGATCCGGTTCTCAATGATCTTCTCTAATCCATCAAACGCACCACCGCAGATAAACAAAATATTCGTCGTATCGATCTGGATAAATTCCTGATGCGGATGTTTTCTTCCACCCTGTGGTGGAACCGATGCAGTCGTTCCTTCTAAAATCTTAAGCAAAGCCTGCTGTACACCCTCTCCGGAAACATCTCTCGTGATGGATGTATTTTCTGACTTTCTCGTAATCTTATCAATCTCATCGATATAGATAATACCATATTCTGCTTTTTCCACATCGTAATCTGCTGCCTGGATCAGTTTCAAGAGAATGTTTTCCACATCTTCTCCCACGTATCCTGCTTCGGTCAGCGCCGTCGCATCTGCAATTGCAAATGGAACATTTAAAAGCTTTGCAAGCGTCTGTGCCAGCAATGTCTTACCGGAACCGGTAGGACCAAGCATCAAGATATTACTCTTTTGGAGTTCTACATCAAATTCTGTTTCGGACATAATCCGCTTATAGTGATTGTATACCGCAACGGAAAGCACCTTTTTTGCCTCATCCTGTCCGATGACGTACTGATCCAGAAATTCCCGGATCTCTTTTGGCTTCATCAGATTGATGCCACCTTCCATCGGCATATCATCAAATTCTTCTTCTATGATCTCTGCGCACACACTGATACACTCATCACAGATATATACATTCGGACCGGCAATCAGCTTTCTTACCTGATCCTGATTTTTGTTACAAAAAGAACATCTTAGCTGTTTTCTGTCCTCTCCATTGCGACCTGCCATTCCTTCACCTCTAACTACTCTTATTTGCTGTCTGGACGTTTTTCTACAATACTATCGATCAATCCGTATTCTAATGCCTGCTCTGCAGTCATCCAGTTATCACGCTCTGTATCCTCAGCAATCACATCGTATGGTTTTCCTGTATTTGCTGCTAAAATACTGTTTAATCTCTTTTTGGTATGCAAGATATGCTCTGCCGCGATCTGAATCTCGGTTGCCTGTCCCTGTGTTCCACCGGAAGGCTGATGGATCATGATCTCTGCATTTGGCAGTGCCATACGTTTTCCTTTGGTTCCACCTGCAAGTAAAAATGCGCCCATGCTGGCTGCCATTCCCATACAGATAGTCGATACGTCACATTTGATATACTGCATCGTATCATAGATTGCCATACCAGCAGTCACGGAACCACCCGGACTGTTGATATATAAATTGATATCCTTAGAAGGATCTTCTGACTCTAAAAACAGAAGCTGTGCAACCACAAGATTCGCAGATACCTGATCCACTTCTTCTCCTAAAAATACAATACGCTCTTTTAACAGGCGGGAGTAGATGTCATACGCACGTTCTCCATGACTGGACTGCTCCACAACGGTAGGTACTAAACTATTTCTCAAAAAATCGGTCATACTGACTCCTCCTTCACCGCACTTACTGGTTATTTTCTTTATGCTTCTTTTGCCTCATTTACAATAAGCTCTACCGCTTTCTGTACTGCAATATCCAGTGTGATAGACTCTTTCTCGCGATCACCCATCAGCTCTTTGAGTTTGTCCTCTTCCATCTGATAAGCTTCTGCCATCTTCTTCATCTCTGCATCAAATTCCTCATCAGATACCTGAATTCCTTCGGCAGCTACAACAGCCTCTAATACAAGACGGGACTGGATTCTCTTTAATGCCTGTGGCTTGATCTGCTCTTTCATGACATCCGGTGTCATACCGGTAAACTGCATATACTGCTCTAAAGATAATCCCTGATAGCTTAACTGCTGTGCGTACTCCTGAAGCATCTGGTTCTGCTGCTGCTCGATCATTGCCTCTGGAATATCCATCGTTGCATTCTCGATCACTTTGTCTACAACTGCATCCTCTTTCTTGGATTTTGCCTCAGATTCCTTCTTCGCTGTCAAACGAGCTTTTACATCTTCCTTGTACTCGTCTACCGTCTTGAACTCTGATACATCCTGTACGAACTCGTCATCAAGCTCCGGATACTCTTTCTTCTTGATCTCTTTGATCTTTACCTTGAACATAGCTGGTTTTCCGGCAAGAGATTTCTCATGGTACTCTTCTGGGAAAGTAACCTGAACCTCTACGTCCTCTCCGATGTTCTTTCCTACTAACTGATCTTCAAACGTATCAATAAAGGAATGAGAACCGATCGTCAGTGGGTAATCCTCTGCATAACCACCTTCAAACTGCTCACCATCTACATAACCATCAAAATCGATCGTTACCTGGTCATCCATTGCAACCGGACGATCCTCTACTGTGATCGTTCTTGCATTCTGCTCCTGATCCTTCTTGATCTCTGCTTCGATATCTTCATCGGTTACTTCTACTTCGATCTTATCAACGGTAACACCTTTGTATTCGCCTAACGTAACTTCTGGCTTTAATGCTACTGTTGCAGTAAAGATAAATGGTTTTCCCTTCTCTAACTGTACAATATCGATCTCCGGCTGGGAAACGATCTCTAAATCACTAGCCTCTACTTCGTCAGCATACGCATCCGGAATTAAAATATTCGCAGCATCCTGATAAAAAATATCGGCACCATACATTTTCTCTAAATATGCCTGTGGAGCTTTTCCTTTACGGAAACCTGGAATACTGATATTCTTTTTCTGCTTTAAGTAAGCCTGCTTGATCGCATCCTGTAACTGATCGGCAGACACCTCAATCGTAAGTTTTGCCATATTCTTTTCCAAATTCTCAACCGTTAAACTCATCTTGCGTTTCCTCCTAAAACTATAACTTATATATTGGCGGATAAAAAATCACACAATTATCCACGCTAAACATTTTGATATTTTAGCATATTCCTGCTTTTCTTGTCTACCTTTTTTCAGAATTTTCACAAGTTAAATATCGCAAAACACGACAAAAAAGAAAGGATGCGTTATTTCGCATCCTCCAGACTGTAGACAAACGACCTCCACAAAGCATTGCTTTGTGGAGGTATTTTTTATCATTTTCAATTTTTAGTCATTTCAAATTCTATAAAATCATAAATATTCGCTATTCTATGCCGTCTGTAAG